>CAZKYO010000036.1:0-25675 GCA_964557115.1 uncultured Gemmatimonadaceae bacterium | reverse complement strand
CGCCGGTGGCGATGGACGAGGGGCTGCGCTTCGCGATCCGCGAGGGCGGCCGCACGGTCGGCGCCGGCGTCGTGACCAAGATTCTCAAGTGATCGCGCGCTAGCGCGCGATCACCCCGCCCCCGCAGGGCGGCGGGGTCCCTGGGACGGAAACGAGATCGCCGCTTCGCCAGCGAGGCGGCAGCCGGAGACGAAATGGCCGAGCAGATCCAGACCGAGGTGACCACGAGCAAGGTCGGCGCCGTGCGCGACTTCCTGGTCGACACCCGGGCGGAGATGGACAAGGTGAGCTGGCCGGCGAAGCCCGAGCTGATCGCGCAGACCCGCGCGGTCATCATCGGCTCGCTGCTGCTGGGCGCCTCGATCGGCCTGGTCGACAAGGTGCTGCAGCTCGTGCTGGTCAACGGCGTGGCCCTGCTGTCGCGGTGACGACGATGGCGGACTATCGCTGGTACGCGATCCAGACCACGGCCGGCCACGAGAACAAGGTCCGGTCGCTGCTGGAGCGGCGGATCCAGGACGACCCGCGCCCCGAGGGGGAGAAGCTGGTCGCCACCGCGCTGGTCCCGACCCAGGACGTGGTCGAGATCAAGAACGGCAAGAAGGTCACGGTGGAGCGCAAGCTCTACCCCGGCTACGTGATCGTGCAGATGGGGATGAGCCAGGAGGCGCAGCACCTGGTCAACTCCATCCAGGGCGTGATCAAGTTCGTCGGGACCGGCCGGGCGCCGATGGCGCTGCGCGACGACGAGGTCAACCGGCTCCTCGGCGTCGAGGAGGCGGAGGCCGACACCGGGCCGAAGGAGGAGATCCCGTTCCTCGTCGGCCAGGCGGTGGAGATCATCGAGGGGCCGTTCAGCGACTTCAACGGCACCGTCGAGGAAGTGGTCCCCGAGAAGGGGAAGGTGAAGGTCTCGGTGTCGCTCTTCGGGCGGCCGACGACCGTGGAGCTGGATTATCTCCAGCTCCGGGGGCACTGACGAGACTGGCGATTCGAGATTCGTGACTCGAGGGTGTCCCCTCGAATCTCCAATCGCGATTCGCGAATCTCGCGCCTCGGCAGGTTGCAGTCCCTGGGAGCCCCGCTCCCCCCGGCGACCGCCCCGGGTCAACTGGCGGCAGGACGGGCGATGACCGCCCCTCCGTCATTCGGCGTCCCGCCTCGCCAGCGGCCGTCGTGAAAGGAGCGACATGGCGAAGAAGATCGTGGCCATGGTGAAGCTGCAGTGCCCGGCCGGGGCGGCCAATCCCGCGCCGCCGGTGGGCACCGCGCTCGGCCCCCACGGGGTCAACATCATGGAGTTCTGCAAGCAGTTCAACGCGCGGACCCAGGCGCAGTCGGGGATGGTGATCCCGGTGGTGGTGACGATCTTCGCCGATCGCACCTTCACCTTCATCACCAAGACCCCGCCGGCGCCCAATCTCCTGCTCAAGGAAGCGGGCGTGGAGAAGGGGAGCGGCCAGCCGAACCGGACCAAGGTCGGCAAGGTCACCAGCGCGCAGCTCCGCAAGATCGCCGAGCTGAAGATGGCCGACCTCAATGCCTCCGACGTCGAGTCGGCGATGCGGATGATCGCCGGCACCGCGCGGTCGATGGGGCTGGAGGTGATCGACTGATGGCGACCCTCGGCAAGAAGTACCGCGCCGCGGCCGCGAAGGTCGAGGCCGACCGCCTGTACGGGGCTCCCGAGGCGGTGGAGCTGGTCAAGCAGACCTCCTACGTGAAGTTCGACGCGACGGTGGACGTGGCGGTGCGGCTCGGGGTCGATCCCCGGCACGCCGACCAGGTCGTCCGTGGCACGGTGGTGCTGCCGCACGGCACCGGCAAGAGCGTGCGGGTGCTGGTGATCGCCCAGGGTGACCGGGCCAAGGAGGCGGAGGCGGCGGGTGCCGACTTCGTCGGGCTCGAGTACCTCCCGAAGCTCAAGGACGGCTGGCTGGAGTGCGACGTGATCGTCGCCACGCCCGACGTCATGGGGCAGCTGGGCGCCCTCGGCCGCGTGCTCGGCCCCCGCGGCCTGATGCCGAACCCGAAGGCCGGCACGGTCACGATGGACGTGGCCCGGGCGGTCAAGGAGATCAAGGCCGGCAAGATCGAGTTCCGGGTCGACAAGACCGGCAACGTCCACGTGCCGATCGGCAAGGTGTCGTTCTCGCCCGAGCAGCTGGCGGAGAACCTCCACGCCTTCCTCGACACGATCGTCAAGGCCCGCCCGTCGGCGGCGAAGGGGACCTACCTGCGGTCCGCGACGCTGTCGAGCACGATGGGCCCCGGCGTCAAGCTCGAACTGGCGGGGTACCGATGAGCAAGACTCAGCGACAGGGCACGGTCGAGACCCTGACCGAGCAGATCAAGGCGTCGCCCAACCTCTTCGTCACCGACTTCAGCGGCCTCAACGTGCTGAAGATGACGGAGTTCCGTCGCCGCCTGCGGGCGGCCGGCGCGCGCTACGTGGTGGTCAAGAACACCCTGGCCCAGCGGGCGCTCGCGGCGAACAACATCGCCGAGCTCGAGGCGCAGCTCACCGGCACCACCGGCTTCGTCTTCGCCGGCCAGGACCCGATGGCCGCCGCCAAGGTCCTGGGCGACTTCGCCAAGGAGCACGAGCGCCCGACGGTGAAGGGCGGCTGGCTGGACGGCAAGGCCGTCGAGCCGGCGTACGTCAAGCGGCTGGGCGAGATCCCGTCCCGCGAGGTCCTGCTGGGCCAGTTCGTGGGCGGACTCAACGGCATCCTCTACCAGATGGTCGGCGCGCTCGAGGCGCTCCGCGAACAGCGTCAGGCCGACTCGGCCGCGTAAGCAACCCGGAGAACGACACACCATGGCTACCATGACGAATGATGAGATCCTCGACGCGATCGGCAGCAAGACCGTGCTCGAGCTGGCCGACCTGATCGAGGCCTTCAAGGAGAAGTTCAACGTGTCCGTCGTCGCCGCCGCCGCCCCGGCGGGTGGCGGGGCCGGCGCCGCCGCGGCGGTCGAGGAGCAGACGGAGTTCACGGTCGTCCTCAAGGCCGGCGGCGACAAGAAGATCAACGTGATCAAGGTCGTCCGCGAGATCACCTCGCTCGGCCTGAAGGAAGCCAAGGACCTGGTCGACAACGCCCCGAGCAACGTCAAGGAGGGCGTGTCCAAGGCCGAGGCCGAGGAGATGAAGAAGCGACTCGAGGATCAGGGCGCCAGCGTCGAGCTGAAGTGACCCGCGGAGCGGGTCACCCCGCCCCGGCCGCGAGGCCGGCGGCGGGGTCTCCCGCCTCGTCCGGTCACCTTCAGCGAGACGGCGCCATGAACGGTCGCGAGCTCCACAACCTGAGTCGTACGACGCCCGCCCCCGCCACGTGCGGGGGGCGGGGCGTCGCCGTATTCCCCTGTCCCGGGAAGTAGCAGATGCCTGACACGCTGCCGGTGATCTCGTTCTCCAACGCCCAGGCGGGGATGCGCATGCCCCACCTGCTCGACATCCAGACGCGCGCCTTCGACTCGCTCCTGCTCCCGGACGACGTCGACGGCGACCGCCAGGACGTCTCGCTGGAGCGCGTGTTCCGCGACCTCTTCCCGATCAGCGACGTGAACGGGAAGTACTCGCTGGAGTTCGTCGGGTACGGGCTCGGGGAGCCCAAGTACACCGTCGAGGAGTGCATCGAGCGCGACATGACGTACGCGGCGCCGCTCCGCACCAAGCTCCGCCTCGACGTGTTCGAGGAGGTCGACGGGCAGCGCCGGCTGAAGAACGCGATCGAGAAGGAGGTCTACCTCGGCGAGCTGCCGATCATGACCCCGCTCGGCACCTTCGTGATCAACGGCGCCGAGCGCGTCGTGGTCTCGCAGCTGCACCGGTCGCCGGGCGTCGTGTTCGAGGAGGACACCCACCCCAACGGCCAGCGGCTCTTCAGCGCGCGGATCATCCCGTTCCGGGGCTCGTGGGTCGAGTTCACGATCGACATCCACGACGTGATCTACGTCCACATCGACAAGAAGAAGAAGTTCCCGGCGACGGCGCTGCTCCGGGCCTTCGGCCACGGCCAGAACGCCGACATCCTGCGGCTCTTCTTCGCCGAGAAGGACCTCGACCTCACCGAGCGCGCCGACTCGCGCCAGGAGCGCCGCGAGGTCGTCGGCTCGATGCTGGCCGCCGACGTGCCGAACCCCGAGGACCCCGAGGGCGAGCCGCTCGGCCGCACCGGCGAGGAGCTCACCGCCGACCGGCTGGCCGACATGCGCCACGTCGGCGTCGGCAGCGTCCGGGTGTTCGCGGGCTACACCACGATCGACCTCCGCGACGAGGAGCAGCCGGTCAGCACCCGCGACCGGAGCAACCACGTGCTGGCCTTCGCGGCCGGCGACCCGGAGACCGGCGAGGTGGTGGCCGACGCCGGCACCGAGCTGACCGACAAGGTGCGCTCGAAGCTCGAGAAGGCGGGGATCCACAAGGTCGAGGTGCTGCTGCCGGCCGGTCGCGGCGAGTCGCCGCTGATCCGGAACACCCTCGCCAAGGACCCGACCCACTCGGAGCAGGAGGCGCTCGAGCAGATCTACGCGCTGCTCCGGCCGGGCGACGCCCCGAACCTCGAGACCGCGCGGCAGCAGATCCAGAAGCTGTTCTTCAACCCGAAGCGCTACGACCTCGGGCGGGTGGGCCGCTACAAGATCAACCAGCGGCTGCGGCTCAGGATCGACGCCAACCACACGGTGCTGACGGAGGAGGACTTCGTCGCCATCGTGAAGTACCTGATCGACCTGCACGACGGCCGCGGCAACACCGACGACATCGACCACCTCGGCAACCGCCGGATCCGGTCGGTGGGCGAGCTGATCGCCAACCAGTTCTCGGTCGGCCTCTCGCGCATGGCGCGCCTCGTCAAGGAGCGGATGAGCATCAACTCCGACCCGGAGAAGATCTCGCTCGACGACCTCGTCAACGCGCGGACCGTCTCGGCCGTGATCCAGGCGTTCTTCGGGTCGAGCCAGCTGTCGCAGTTCATGGACCAGACCAACCCGCTGGCCGAGCTGACCAACAAGCGGCGGCTCTCGGCGCTGGGCCCCGGCGGCCTCACGCGCGAGCGCGCCGGCTTCGAAGTCCGCGACGTCCACTACTCGCAGTACGGCCGGATGTGCCCGATCGAGACGCCGGAAGGCCCGAACATCGGCCTGATCACGTCGCTCTCGACCTACGCGCGCATCAACGAGCTCGGCTTCATCGAGACGCCGTACCGGGTGGTCAAGCAGGGCAAGGTGACCGGCGAGATCCACTGGCTCTCGGCCAGCGAGGAGGAGGACTACGCGGTGGCGCAGGCCAACGCGCCCCTCGCCGCGGACGGCACCTTCAGCGAGCCGCTGGTCCTCACCCGCAAGGGCGACGACTACCCGCTGCTGCAGCCGACCCGGATCGACTACATGGACGTGGCGCCCGAGCAGCTGGTCTCGATCGCCGCGGCGCTGATCCCGTTCCTCGAGCACGACGACGCCAACCGCGCGCTGATGGGCTCCAACATGCAGCGGCAGTCGGTGCCGCTGGTGTTCCCGCAGGCGCCGCTGGTCGGCACCGGCCTCGAGGCGACCGTCGCGACCGACTCCGGCGCGGTGATCACGGCGCGCCGCGCCGGCACCGTCACCCGGGTCACCGCCGACGAGATCATCGTCGACGCCGGCCGCGCCGCCGCCGAGGGGAAGCAGCCCCTCGGCCGCCTCGCGCGGATCGACCGCTACCGGGTCAAGAAGTTCTGGCGGACCAACCAGGACACCGCCATCAACCAGCGGCCGCTGGTCCAGCAGGGCCAGAAGGTCGAGGCCGGGCAGGTGATCGCCGACGGCGCCGCGACCGAGGACGGCGAGCTGGCGCTCGGCAGCAACGTGCTGGTGGCGTTCATGCCGTGGTACGGCCACAACTTCGAGGACGCCATCGTCCTCTCCGAGCGGCTGGTGAAGGACGACGTCTACTCGTCGATCCACATCCAGGAGCTCGAGCTCCACGTCCGCGACACCAAGCGCGGCCAGGAGGAGATCACCCGCGAGATCCCGAACGTCTCCGACGAGTCGCTGGTCGACCTCGACGAGCGCGGCATCGTGCGGATCGGCGCCGCGGTCAACCCCGGCGACATCCTCGTCGGCAAGATCACGCCGAAGGGCGAGACCGAGCTCTCCCCCGAGGAGAAGCTGCTGACGGCGATCTTCGGCGAGAAGGCGAAGGACGTGAAGGACTCCTCGCTCAAGGTGCCGCCGGGGATGAAGGGCACCGTGATCGACGTGAAGATCTTCTCGCGCGTCGAGGGGCCGGTGGTCGACAAGGACCGCGGCGAGCGGATCGGCGAGGTGCGCCGCCGCGAGGCCGAGGAGAAGGCCCGCATCACCCAGGCGATGCTCGACGAGCTGCACGAGCTGCTGGAGGGCGAGGAGGTCGGGCTGATGCTGAAGGCCGGCACCGTGGAGGAGCTCCGCGCCGCCGGCACCAAGCTCACCAAGGCGGAGATGAAGGGGATCGACCTCGCCGACGTCGACCTCAAGACGCTCCGGGTCGCCGACAAGGCGTCCAACGAGCGGATCCGCGCCACCCTGGACGCGGCCGCCGCCGAGCGCGCCAAGGTCGAGGAGAAGGCCGAGGACCAGATCGACAAGATCCTCCAGCCGGACGAGCTCCCGCCGGGGGTGATCCAGCTGGTGAAGGTCTACATCGCCGAGAAGCGGAAGATCTCCGTCGGCGACAAGATGGCCGGCCGCCACGGCAACAAGGGCATCGTCGCGCGGGTGGTGCCGGAGGAGGACATGCCGTTCCTCCCCGACGGCACCTCGGTCGACATCGTCCTCAACCCGCTCGGCGTGCCGAGCCGCATGAACGTGGGCCAGATCCTCGAGACCCACCTCGGCTGGTGCGCCCGGCTCCTCGGCTTCAAGGCCAAGACGCCGGTCTTCCGCGGGGCGGAGGAGAGCGAGATCGGCGTGCTGCTGCGGCTGGCGGGGCTCCGCTGGGCGGCGCAGTCGCTGCGGCTGGAGGCCGCCGCGCCCGAGACCCCGACCGCGACGGTCGAGGCGGTGGTGCGCGACCTCAAGGCGCACCACGCGCCGGGGGCCACGCTCGACGGCACCGGCGTCGAGGCGCTGTGGATGAAGGGCGCCAGCAGGGAGACGCAGGCGCTGGCCAAGGGCGTCGCCGGGTACGTCAAGGCGGCGGCCGGCGAGCTGGCGGGCCGGATCCGGGCCGAGCTCGCGGTGGCCGACCAGACCCACGCGGCGTTCCATGCCGAGGTGAAGGGGAGCCGGCTGCAGCCGGGGATCGACGCCGGCAAGAAGGCGCTCGACAAGGCGCTCAAGGCCGACGACAAGGGGGTCCTCGAGGCGGCCGGGCTGGCGCCGCTCGCGGCGGTGCTGGGCGGCGCGGATGACGCGGCGTCGATCGGCGCCGCGGCCGACGCGCTGCTCCGGCGCGCGGGCCTCACGCCGGCCGGCAAGGCGCGGCTCCGCGACGGGCGCACCGGCCAGGAGTTCGCCGGCGACGTCACCGTCGGGACGATCTACATGCTCAAGCTGAGCCACCTGGTCGACGACAAGATCCACGCCCGCTCGATCGGGCCGTACTCGCTGGTGACCCAGCAGCCGCTCGCCGGCAAGGCCCAGTTCGGCGGCCAGCGCTTCGGCGAGATGGAGGTCTGGGCGCTCGAGGCCTACGGCGCGGCGCACGTGCTCCAGGAGATGCTCACCGTCAAGTCGGACGACGTGAACGGCCGGAGCCGCGTGTACGAGGCGATCGTGAAGGGCCAGAACCTCCCCGAACCGGGGATTCCGGAGTCGTTCAACGTGCTCGTGAAGGAACTGCAGGCGCTCGGGCTCAAGGTGACCCTCGGCACCACCGCCGAAGGGGAGGAGTGAGGCGATGATCGACTTCCGCAGCGGACGCGAGCCCAAGAGCTCGAGCTTCGACCACATCACCATCCGGATCGCCTCGCCCGAGGAGATCCGGGGCCCGCGGGACACCAAGGAGCGCGAGCGCCTCGAGGTCCAGGGCCAGCGCTACTGGTGGTCGTGGGGCGAGGTCACCAAGCCCGAGACGATCAACTACCGCTCGTTCAAGCCGGAGAAGGACGGCCTGTTCTGCGAGCGCATCTTCGGCCCGGTCAAGGACTGGGAGTGCCACTGCGGCAAGTACAAGCGGATCCGCTACCGCGGCGTGATCTGCGACCGCTGCGGCGTGGAGGTCACCCTCTCGAAGGTCCGCCGCGAGCGGATGGGCCACATCGAGCTGTCGGTGCCGGTCGCGCACATCTGGTTCTTCAAGACGCTGCCGTCGCCGATGGGGAACCTGCTGAACATCACGCTCAAGGAGCTGGAGCGGGTGCTCTACTACTCGAGCTACGTCGTGCTCGAGGTGGGCAACCAGGAGGTGGAGCCCAACCAGCTGCTCGACGAGGACGAGTACCTCACGCTGCGGATGAAGGCGCGCGACGAGGGCGACACCGGCTTCCGCGCCGACATCGGCGCGCCGGCGGTGCGCGAGCTCCTGCGGCGCCTCGACGTGAAGGCGCTGGCCGAGGAGCTCCGCGCCGGCGTGGCGGTCGAGACCAGCCAGCACCGCAAGAAGCAGATGCTGAAGCGGCTCAAGATCGTCGACGCGTTCCTCTCCTCCGGCGAGAGCGGCGACACGCCGAACGACCCGGCGTGGATGATCATGGACGTGATCCCGGTGATCCCGCCCGACCTGCGGCCGCTGGTGCCGCTCGACGGCGGGCGCTTCGCCACGTCCGACCTCAACGACCTGTACCGCCGGGTGATCAACCGGAACAACCGGCTCCAGAAGCTGATCCAGCACCGCGCGCCGGAGGTCATCCTCCGGAACGAGAAGCGGATGCTGCAGGAGGCCGTCGACGCGCTGTTCGACAACGGCCGCCGGAGCAAGGCGATCCGCGGCCGCGGCAAGCGGCCGCTCAAGTCGCTGTCGGACATGCTGAAGGGCAAGCAGGGCCGCTTCCGGCAGAACCTGCTCGGCAAGCGCGTGGACTACTCGGGCCGCTCGGTGATCGTGGTGGGCCCGGAGCTGCGGCTGCACCAGTGCGGCCTCCCCAAGGCGATGGCGGTGGAGCTCTTCAAGCCGTTCATCATCCACAAGCTGGTGGAGAAGGGGATCGCCGAGACCGTCAAGCGCGCCAAGAAGATCGTCGAGCGCGAGAGCCCCGAGGTGTACGAGATCCTGGAGGAGATCATCCAGGACCACCCGGTGCTGCTCAACCGCGCGCCGACGCTGCACCGCCTCGGCATCCAGGCGTTCGAGCCCAAGCTGGTCGAGGGCAAGGCGATCCGGATCCACCCGCTGGTGTGCGCCGCGTTCAACGCCGACTTCGACGGCGACCAGATGGCCGTGCACGTGCCGCTCTCGTTCGAGGCGCAGCTCGAGGCACGGGTGCTGATGGTGTCCTCGAACAACATCCTCAAGCCGTCCGACGGCCGGCCGATCGCCGAGCCGTCGCAGGACATGGTGCTGGGCTCCTACGTCCTCACCAAGCTCCCCGCCGGCTTCGAGGAGGCGCTCCGCGCCGCCGGCTCGGGCAAGGCGCTCGAGGCCGCCCGCGAGAAGCTCTGGAAGGACGCGCCCGCCTACGGCTCGATCGCCGAGCTGGAGATGGCGCTCGCCCACAAGGTGGTGAGCCACCAGGGGGCGATCCGCTTCTGGTTCATCCCGCCGGCCGAGGCCGCCGACCCGCGGCCGCGCTGGATCCGGACCACGGTGGGCCGGGTGCTGTTCAACAACATCCTGCCGCGGGCGGTGGTGGCCGAGCACGGCTTCCGCGACGAGCTGATGAAGAAGCGCCAGCTCTCGGAGACGGTGCTGCAGAGCTACCGCCGCGCCGGGCTGCGCGAGACGGTCGAGTTCCTCGACCGCCTCAAGCGGTTCGGGTTCGACTTCGCCACCATGGGCGGCGTGTCGATCGGCATCGAGGACCTGGAGATCCCGGCCGAGAAGCCGGAGCTGCTGGCCGAGGCGCAGAAGCGCGTCGAGCGGTTCCAGCGCGCCTACAACACCGGCCAGATCACCTTCGGCGAGCGCTACAACAAGGTGATCGACGCCTGGACCCACGCCAACAACGACGTGGCCGAGGCGATGCTCGCGTCGATGCGGAAGTCGCGCGGCGGGTACAACCCGGTGTACATGATGTACGACTCCGGCTCGCGCGGCTCGCGCGACCAGATCCGCCAGCTGGCCGGCATGCGCGGCCTGATGGCCAAGCCGCAGAAGAAGCTGACCGGCGGCATCGGCGAGATCATCGAGTCGCCGATCAAGTCGAACTTCCGCGAGGGCCTCACCGTGCTCGAGTACTTCATCTCGACGCACGGCGCCCGGAAGGGCCTGGCCGACACGGCGCTCAAGACCGCCGACGCCGGCTACCTCACCCGCCGCCTCTGCGACGTGGCGCAGGACGTCACGATCACCGAGGAGGACTGCGGCACGGTCCTCGGGCTGGAGATGAGCCCGCTCAAGGAGGGCGAGGACATCATCGAGCCGCTGCGCGACCGGATCCTCGGGACCGTCGCGGCCGAGGACGTGGTCGATCCGCACGAGCTCGACGAGTTCGGCGACCCGCGCCTCCTGGTGCAGGCCGGCCAGATGATCGACGAGGAGGTCGCCAGCAAGATCGACGACGCCGGCATCGAGCACGTCACGATCCGCTCGGTCCTCACCTGCGAGAGCAAGCGGGGCGTCTGCCGCATGTGCTACGGCCGCAACCTGGCCACCATGGAGATGGTGGACCTGGGCGAGGCGGTCGGCATCCTGGCGGCGCAGTCGATCGGCGAGCCGGGGACCCAGCTGACGCTGCGGACCTTCCACATCGGCGGCACCTCGAGCCGCATCGCCGAGGAGGCGGAGCGGCGGGCGCGGACCGATGGCGTGGTCACCTACACCGGCGACCTCGAGTGGGCCGACGTCGACGTCGAGTACGAGGACGGCATGAAGGGCTCGATCCGCGTCGCGCTGACCCGCGAGGCGGAGTCGATCGCCGAGGAGACCCGCGCCGGCATCGTGCTGGTCGACGCGGCCGACCCGTCGCGCGCGCTCAACCGCTACCCGGTGCCCGAGGGCGCCCTGATCCAGGCCAAGGAGCAGGAGGCCGCGACCAAGGGCGACAGCGAGAAGCGGGCGACGATCCTCTACACCTGGGACCCGTACAACGACCCGTCGATCATCAAGACCGACGGCGAGCTGCGCTGGAAGGACCTCGTCCCGGGCGTCACGCTCCGCGAGGAGCTCGACGAGGGTACCGGCCTGCGGTCGCTGGTGGTCCAGCAGGACCCGGACCGCGAGCTGCACCCGTCGGTGCTGGTGTACCAGAAGTCGCGCAAGGACCCGCAGGAGTACACGCTGGCCGAGGGCTCCCGGATCATCCTGGGCTCGCCGACCGACCCGGTCTCCCGCGCGATGGACATCCCCGACCAGGCCAACCCGTGGTCGGAGAAGTTCAAGGTCGCCGAGGTGTCGGTGCTCGAGGCGTGGCCGGGCAAGTCGAAGCGCGAGGCGAAGGACAAGACCGTCTTCCTCTCGCCGCCGGTGAAGGTCGTCAAGGGCGTCACGATCACCAAGATCCCGCGGCAGGCGTACAAGACCCGTGACATCACCGGCGGCCTGCCGCGGGTGGCGGAGCTGTTCGAGGCGCGCCGGCCGAAGGATCCGGCGACGATGTCCGAGGTCGACGGCATCGTGAAGTTCGGCGAGATCAAGCGCGGCAAGCGCGAGATCTTCGTCTTCCCGACCGCCCCCGACGGCACCGCCGTCGAGGCGGCCGAGGCCCGCGTCTACGAGGTCCCCGCCGGGAAGCACCTGCGGGTCCACGAGGGCGACCGGGTCCGCGCCGGCGACCGGCTCACCGAGGGTCCGGTGTCGCCGCACGAGATCCTGCAGATCAAGGGTCCGCGCGCGGTGCAGGAGTACCTGCTCAATGAGGTGCAGGAGGTCTACCGCCTCCAGGGCGTGCGGATCAACGACAAGCACATCGGCGTGATCGTGCGCCAGATGCTGCAGAAGGTCCGCGTGACCGATCCGGGCGAGACGACGTTCCTCGACGGCGAGACCGTCGACCGGCTGTCGTTCCGCGAGGAGAACGAGCGGGTGCTGCGCCGCAAGGCGGCGCCGGCCACCGCCGAGCCGGTGCTCCTCGGCATCACCAAGGCGTCGCTGTCGACCCGGTCGTTCTTCTCGGCCGCGTCGTTCCAGGAGACGACCCGCATCCTCACCGACGCCGCGATCCGCGGCGCGCGGGACGAGCTGGTCGGCCTCAAGGAGAACATCATCATCGGGCACCTGATCCCGGCGGGCACCGGCCACTACCGGTACGTGGACCTGGAGATCGAGGTCCCCGAGGGCTTCGAGCCGCCGCCGCCGCCCGAGCCGGTGGAGGCGCTGCCCGAGGTGTCGCTGGTCGGCGCCGCGGACGACGACATCTGACCGGCGGCCCGTCGGTGACGCATGGCGCGAAGGCCCCCCGAGGTTCGGGGGGCCTTCGTCGCGTGGTGGAACCGGCGCGCCGGCGGACGGTAGATTCCTGCATGCCGCGCCGTCTCGTGATCGCCGTCGCGTCCCTCGCGCTCGCGGGCTGCGACGCCACGCCCGGCACTCCCGCCGACCCGACGGTGAGCCTGCAGCTCTCGACCGCGCGGATCACGATCGGCGAGTCGGTCACGCTGAGCTGGGACGTCACGGACGCGGAGCAGTGCAGTGGCGGGGTCCAGCCCACGGGGGGCGGCGATTTCGACGGTCCGCTCGCGGTCGCGGCCGCCGGCAGTCGGGTGGTGGAGCCCGCCGCGGTGGGGCACTACACCTACCGCCTGAGCTGCCGCGGCGGCGGGGGCGGCAGCGCGGCGGCCACGGCGATGCTCGAGGTCGTCACGCCCGACGCCCCACCACCCCCACCGCCGCCGATCCCGGTTCGCGACTTCACGGCCGCCGACAGCATCGCCTTCGTGGGCGAGCCGCTGCTCCTCGCCTGGCAGGTCGATGATGCCGTTGCCTGCAGTGCAAGCGGCGCGTGGCAGGGGGTCAGGCCGACGCAGGGGTCGGAACCGTTCGTGGCCGAGGCGCCCGGCGAGCTGTCACTCACCCTGAGCTGCACCGGCGGCGGCACCCCGTTCACCGAGACGATCCCGGTGCTCGCCGTCACCCGACAGATCGCGCTGGCGCGCTCCTTCGCACCCGCCGGCGCGACGATCTCCAGCGGCGAGGGTGCGCCCTACGGCGACGCCGACTTCTGGTTCGGGCCGGAACTCGAGCAGTCCTGGCTCGGGTACGGGCCGACGCGAGTGGTCCGCACCTACATCTGCCTCAATGCAATGGTCTCCCTCGGCGAGTGCTCGCTGCACGCCCCGCCGGCGTTCTCGCTCTCGTCGGACATGGTCCGCGGCATCGACGCCGGCCTGTCAGCCTACGAGGGGTCGGGGGTGCGACTGCTGGTCCGCTTCGTCTACAATTTCGGGCCCGCCGGTGCGCTCGATGCGCCGATGGACGTCATCCTCGCGCACGTCGACCAGCTCATGCCGGTCCTGCTCCGTCATCGCGACCTGATCTTCGCCCTGGAGGCCGGCTTCATCGGCACCTGGGGTGAATGGCACACGTCGACCAGCGGCAACACCTTCCCGGCGGAGGAGGCCCGGTTGCTGGATGCCCTGACCGGCTGGGTGCAGGGCGCGTTCCCGATCCTGGTGCGCTATCCGGCCGACCTGCTCCGCTACACCGGCACCACCGTGCCCACGCCGGGCCTCGGCCTGCACGACGACTACTGGGCATCGGACTCGCACGACGGCGGCACCTGGTTCCCGCGCGACGGCTTTGGTGCCGCGGCGCTGCAGGACTATGCCGAGGCGGTGGCGCGCAGCACGATGTTCGTGGCCGAGTTCGGGGCGCTGTCACCGTCGCAGCAGACCTGCGCGGCACTTGACGCATACGCGCGCCAGATCCCGATCCAGTCGCTCTCGCTGGGGATCTACCCGCCGGAGATCGCGACCGCGATCGCGGGGCAGGGATGCCTGCTCGACTTCCTCAACCGGGTCGGCACGCGCATCGAGCTCGACCGCGTGACCCTCGACGGTCCGGCGGTCGCCGGCGCGACGCTGACCGGCACGCTGTCGCTCCGGAACGGCGGGTATGGTCGGGTGATCCGGGCCAGGCCCGCCACGCTGGTCATCCATCGCGAGGGCACGGTGTGGGGTGAGGTCCCGCTCCCGCTGGCGACGCTCGACCTGCGCGCGCTCGGCCCGATGGCGAGCAGCGCGAGCGTGGTGCCGTTCAGCGTGACGCTGCCGGACACGCTCCCGGGCGGAGCCGTCTCGCTCGCGATCGCGTTCCCGGACCCGGCAAGCACGCTGCGGGGCGATCCCGACTATGCGCTGCCGCTCAACTCGACCGACACCGCCGGCGTCGGAGTCTTCGACCTGGGGACCGGCTGGAACGAACTCGCCACGTTCGTGGTGCGCCCGCGCGACGCGGCAGGCGGCGCCACGGCCATCGCCTTGGCGGCACCTCGCGTCAGGCCTTGACGGCCCGGATGAAGACGATGACCGGGTAGTTGGGATCGGCGTGCGCGAACTCCCCGGGGGTCAATTCTCCAGCCGTGATCCCGTGCAGGAGGGAAACGGCCGTGAGAACGTTGCCCGCGGAGGCGGTCGTGACGTTGGCCGCCCCGAAGACATCGCCGAACAGCCGGCCCGCCGAGTGCGCGGTGAAGGTCCAGCACCAGTTGCACCCCTCTTCCACTTCCGGCACCTGGCTGATCCCCGGCACGGTGGCGAGCACGACGCCGCCGGGCTTGAGGATGCGACGGACGGTGCGGATCGCCGCCGGCACGTCATAGATGAACTGCAGCGCCTGCGTGAGGATGACGCAGTCGTAGTGCCGATCGGGGAGCGGATTCGCCTGGGTGAGGTCCGCGACGATCGTCGCCCGGGGATTGCCCTCCACCACGTGGAGCACGTCGCTGGCCGTGACCCGGTGTCGCCCGAAGCGTCGGGTGTAGTTGGGGTCCTCGAGCTCGAGCACTCGGCCGGAGATGTCCTCGGCATGCTCGCCGATGAATTGCTCGATGTAGACGCGGTCGATCGGCTGCCCCCGGCGGATGCCGAAATCCGGGGCGATCGGGTCGAGCCGCCGAAAGGAGCCGAACTCGACCGGCTCCTCCCCGGCGCCGCCCGATGCCCCTCCGGGCGCGCCGGCCTCCCGAAGTCGCGGGCCGTCGTGCCGCAGCACCCGTCCGTCGGCAAGGTCACGGACCACCAGCTCGCGTACCTCGACGGACGCGTCGTCGCCCGCGAGGTCGAAATGCACCCTTGTGCGCTCCGCATCGGCGGTCACGGTGAAGTGCCGCTCCACGGTTGTCCATTCAGGACCGACTGCGACTCGGTCGTACAACCCGAGGTTGTCCCAGCCGGGCTCGTTGCGCGCGACGCCGAGCCCAAATGCACGGGGCGCATCCGCCCGTGCGCGGAAGGCGAGCGAGAGCGCCTGGCCCTCGTGCATCGCGCCGGCCGGCCGGTTGAGCTGGATATCCCAGCCATTCGGGCTGTCGGCAGCGGCGATCTCGACACGCACCGCGTCGGCGGCGGCCGGCTGCAGCCTGAGGCGCGCGGCGCACGGGGCGGTATCCCGCAGCCACCATTCTCCCTCGATCAGCCGGCGAAGCAGTGTTGCGCCCTGCCGCGCGATGCCGATGGTGCCTGAGCGCGCCTCCAGGGCCTCGAAGAAGGTCTCGACGCCCTCGTGGCAATCGTGCCAGACGTCGAGCCACTGGCTGGCCGCGATGTCCGTGGTCGGGTCGAGCGCGTCGAAGAATCCCTCCGCCGCCAGCAGCGGGTCCAGTCCCGGTTCGGGCTGGTCGGCGAACTCCTCCAGCACGGGCCGGGGGTCCTCGCCGCGGAGGACCGCCAGGCCGCCGTCGAAGCAGGCGTCGTAGTAGCGCTCCGCGAGCGTGCGACGCGCCGCCTCGCGATACGGCCGGAGCTGGGTCGCGAGCTCCGCGGCGAGGGCCTGGTCCACGGTGCCGCGCGCGGCGAGATGTTGCTCGAGCCAAGACAGCAGGTCGAACCGTCGCGGGTTCGGGCGGCGGGGATGCCACTCGCCGGCGAGCCGCGCGCCGGCCACGCTGTTCTCGCCGTGCTGTCGGTACGAGTCCCAGCAGGCGTCGGCCACGTAGACCGGCGCCTCGAGGAACAGCTTGTAGAAGAACACGACGTCGTCGTAGATGTTGGGGAATGCCTCGTCGAACCCGCCCACGCTGAGGGCAAGTTCGCGGCGCACCAGCAGGCTGCACGGCGTGGGGAGACCGCGTTCGTCCGCCAGCAGCCGGGTCACGAGGTCGGGCGGCTGGCAGACAGCGTCGGGCGGGGCGACGAGGATCGTTGTTCCGTCGCGCGCGCGGTCGGCCGGACGCCCGCTCCAGCTGTACCAGTAGCGGGTGCGGCCGAAGATGGCGCCGACCTCGGGGCGCGCCTCGAGCGCCGCGACCTGATCGGCGAGCTTGTTCGGCAGCCACGCGTCATCATGGTCGAGGAGGGCCACGTAGCGGCCCCGTGCCTCCTGCAGGCCCCGGTTGCGCGAGACGCTCTTGCCCCGGTTCGCGTGGCCGGCATGCTCGACATACCGGATGCGGGGATCGCGCTCCGCGTAGCCCTTCGCGATCGCCGTGCTGCCGTCGGTGGAGCCGTCGTCGACCAGGATCAGCTCCCAGTGCCGGTAGGTCTGGGCGAGGACGCTCTCGATCGCCTCGG
Source organism: uncultured Gemmatimonadaceae bacterium (assembly GCA_964557115.1). GTDB lineage: Bacteria > Gemmatimonadota > Gemmatimonadetes > Gemmatimonadales > GWC2-71-9 > Palsa-1233. The sequence goes on along the minus strand of CAZKYO010000036.1, from coordinate 8,947 downwards.
CGAGGAAGTTCTCGCCATCGAGGAAGATGATCACCGCACTGACCAGGGGGCCGTCCTCGCCGCCGCTCGCCCGGATGGCGACGTCGTCGAGGAGCCGTGCGAAGGCCGCCCCCATGGCATCGAGCGAATGCTCCGCGACCGCGATCGCGCGACCGCGCTCCGTCATCTCTGCCCGTGCCGGACCCGCCTCGGGGGCAAGCAGGGCGATGACCGCTGCTGCCGCCGCCTGGGGAGCGCCGAGGGGGTAGAGCCGACCGATGCCCCGGCCCTCGAGCAGCTCGCGCGGCCCGTCAACGTCGCTGCTGACGATCGGGCACCCGGACGCCATCGCCTCGAGGAAGATCATCGGCTGGGATTCGTTCCTCGAGGTCGAGACGAGGCAGCCACCCGAGGCACCGGCAAGCGCGACCACCTGCGGCATCTCGGCCGGCGGGACGTGGCGCTGCCACCGGAGCCGCGCGGCCAGCGCCGGCGACATCTCCGCCTCGAGGCTGGCGCGGATCTCCTCGTATTCCGAGGAGTCCCAGGTGTCGCCCACCATCACGAATCGCGCAGACGGGATCGCGCGGCACACCAGCTCGGCCGCGGCGACGAATTCGGCCGGGTTCTTCTCGCCCTCCATCCGGCCGATCCACAGCACGATCGGGCCCTCGGCCCACTCCCGGTAGGCCGGAGCGATCTCATCCAGCGTCCGCGGCCGGAAGGCGTCCGTATCGAGCGCATTGGGGATCACCCGCACGTCGGCCGGGTGGACACCGGCCTCGGCGATCAATCGGCGATTGAACTCGGAGGGCACGACGATCGCCGCCACCCGGGGCGACTCGAAGTGGGCGTACTGGGCGGGCAGTGTCGGCTTCGAATCGTGGGTCTCGAGCACCACGGGCGTGCCGATGTGCGCCTGCTGGATCACGTCCATGAAGGCTGGAAAATCCGGCACGGCGATCAGGTCCCAGTCGCGACGCAACAGCTCGAGCGTGGCGTTCCTCGAGAGTCCGACGTGCACTCTCGGGTCGTTCGCGATGAAGCGGCCGCCCTTGTTGAACTGCTCGTTGAAGAGGACCTCGGCCTCGATTCCCACCCGGGCGAGGGCGGTGATGCGCTGGAGCAGGGCGGTCTCCACACCACCGAGGCCACAGAACCGCCAGACGAAGAGGACACGCATCAGCTCGCCTCCTCCAGGGCCTCGAGGAAACGGGCGAGATCGTCGTCGGGCGACCGGGCACCGATCAGGTGTCGCTGCAACTCCAGCGGCGGCGTGTCGATCCGGTTGAGTCCCTGGACGGCGGTGACGCAGGTTTCCACGCCGAGCTCCATGAGAAGGTCCGTGGTGATCCGGTTGTAGTCCCGCTGCCTTCCGTTCGGGTAGGCGAAGAGCCGGGCCGGCGCACCGGTCAACTCGCGGACCGCGCCCAGCGAGGCCGCGATCTCGTGTCGCTGCACGTCACGGGCCAACGGGGCGAGGATCGCATGGGATGCCGTGTGTCCCCCGAGCGAGACCAGCCCCGAGCGCAGCAAGTCGGCGATCGCGGCCCGATCGAGCATGCGATAGGGCGACTCCGGCGGAATCGGGGCATCCGGGTCCTCGCCCAGCGCGGCGACGAGGGCCCGCATCTCCTCGAGCAGCGCCTCGCCCGGGTACGACTTCAGCCGTTCCTGCAGGATCCGCGACGCGGTCCCCCGTGCGGCCGGCGTGGTGAGCTCGAAGCGCTGGCCATTCCAGGTGACGCGCTCGAGCCGGGTGCGCGTCAGCGCCTGGTGGAGCCGGCAGAACCAGACGGTATCGGTGCCGTCGAGCAGGCCGGAGGTGACGAAGACGGTGGCCGGCACGCCGAGGGCCTGCAGGTGCGGCAGCGCGACGGTCCGGTTGTTGAGGAAGCCGTCGTCCAGCGTGATCGCGACGAGCGGGCGCCCGGAGCCCGGTTCGCGCAGCGCCTGCTGCGCTCCCTCCAGCGGCACGAGGTCGACCTGCTGGCGGAGCAGCTCGAGCTGCCGGCGGAACGTGCTCCCCCGGAGGAAGCACCAGTCGGCGATCGGCAGCGGTTCGTCGATGACCGCGTGATACATCAGGATGCCGAGAACCCGCTCGCGCGGCCGCTTGCGCGATCCCGCGACCGCGGCGGGGAGTGCCGGCGCCGGGGCGTGGTCGTCCCCGGCGACCGGGTGCGGCCCGGTCACGCTGAACGCCGCGATCTCGACCAGGTCGGCGTGCGCCCCGAGGTCGAAGTGCAGGCGTGCGAGCCGATCGGTCGTGTCAGCCTCGAAGTGCAGCGCGAATTCCCGCCACTCGGCACTCACGGCAAGGTCGTGGTAGCCACCGAGGTTGTCCCACGGGGCGTGCGCCATCGCCAGGCCGACGCCGATCGCGCGATCGGTGCCGGCGCGGGCACGGAAGCGGACCGCATAGGTCTCGCCAGCCCGGACCGGGCCGAGGGTCGTGTTGGCCTGCACGTGCCAGGGACTGCCGCCGGCGATCTCCTCGATCGAGACTGCCAGCCGGTCGGCCGTGCCCTCGGCAGACTCGAGGGCCGCCCGGGCCGGGGGGTGCACCGCCAGCGACCAGCGCCGCGTCACCGGTTCCACGCCACACGCCAGGGACACCGTGATCGCCTCGCCTCCGCGCTCGCCCAGCCAGACGGCACTGTTCCACAGCACGTCGATGAGGATCGTGTATTCCCCGGGTGTCCGCGGCGACCGCACGTCAAGGGTCACCGTCTGCAGCTCGCCGGGATGGAGCGTCGGGCTGAACGAGGTCGATCGGTAGAGGCTGTCGAGGTGATTGCCTTCCGCATCGAGGATCCGCGCCCCGAGCTCGAAGCCGAAGTCGTTGGCGCGGAAGGCGACGGTCGAGCAGTTGCGGACGTGGATCGGCAGGGAGACGACCTCGCCCGGATGGGTTGCGAGCCGGGCGAGGTCGCTGCGGAGCTCCGCGGCGAGGACGGGCGGCGGCACCGGGGCGTCGGCGGCGAGGCCGCGGGCGCTCCGGAGCAGCGCCTCGCACCGGTCGGCGGACGCATCGAACCCGATGTCCCGGCACATCTGGCCGATCATGGCGGCATCGTCGAGCGCGAAGCCGAGGTCGGGATCGTCCTCGGCCAGGCCGTGGTCGATCAGGTGTCCGTGGATCATCGTGATCGCGCGTCCGGCGTCGGCGAGTCGTCGCGGATCGCCGTACACGTCCAGTTCCGAGGCGCGCATCGACCCGTGGTCGCGATAGTCCGTCAGGAATTCGCGGCAGTGGTGCAGTCGCGGGTCGCGGGTGGCGACGCGGACGTCGTATTCGATGTCTTCCCAGAAATCGAGGTCGGTCCATGGGCCGACCCGATCGGTCAGGGTCCGTCGATAGAGCGGCGTCGACGTGTGCCAGGCCCGGCGCTCCAGCAGGCCCGGGAGCATCCGGTCGAACGTCACGCCGGTCTGCTCGGTGGGCACGTCCACCGGTGCCTCGCCGCGGCGATAGCGGCGCGTGAAGCAGTACGCGATGTCGCATTCGGGCCGATCCCGCAGCGCCTGCACCATCATAGCGAACTTGGTCGGGGCCAGCAGATCATCGCTGTCGAGGTACTGGAGGAACTCGCCCCGTGCCGCGAGCCGACCGGCCTCCCGCGCCAGCCCGATCCGGCCGGCGTGGGCCTGGTGGATCACTCGCACCGTCGCATGCTCGCTCGCGAGCCGGTCGCACTCCGCGCCGGTCTCGTCGGTCGAGCCGTCGTCGACGATGATCACCTCGATCGTCGGCCACGTCTGGGCGAGGACACTTGCCACCGCCTCGCGGAGCATGAACGGCCGGTTGTAGACCGGAACGATCGTGCTCACGAGCCCGGGCACCGCGCCGGTGGTCACCGTCCGCTCCCGCCGGTCGGCACGAGGGCCACCAGTGCCGCGCGCACGGCGTCGGCGATGATCCCATGCGCCGTGGCATTGGGACGGCCGGGGTCGCTGCCGAGGAGCGCAGTGGCGGGCAGGCTGTCGGCCAGGTGCGTGCCGACATCGAGCGTGACGGCGCGGTCGCCGAGTGACTCGCGCAGCGCGGCAATCAGGCTCGGCCAGCCCGGATCCTGGTCCGCGCGGAGAACGGCAACCAGCAGCCCGCGATCGTCGGCGCGGACGGCCGCGGCCAGGTCACCGACCTCGCCGGCGAGGCGCCGGATGCCGGCTTCCCAGTCCGCCTCGTCGGTCGGGAACAGCCGCGCCGCGACGGACGAAAGCCGGAGGACGGCCGGCCGCCGATGCAGCGTCGTGGCCGTGGCCTCGCGGTGCAGGCGTCGAATGGTCTCCGGCCCGATGGCGAGCACCACCCGGCCCGGGTGGAAGTCATCGGCGAGCTTGCGATAGCGGGCCGCCAGGCGGGACGTCGCTTCCCCGGGTCGGGCGCAATTCAGGACCGCGAACGATTCGGTGGCGCCCGCGCCGTCAGGGGCCGCGGGGGCCTCGAGGCGGCGCGCGAAGGTGTCACGTTCGCGAACGCCGATTCCCATGGCATCGCCGTCGCCGAGGAGGACGACTCGGCTCGCGGTGTCGGTGGTCGGCGCGGGGTCGTCGCCGCGACACCCCGCACCGGACAGGCGGTAGCGCACCTCGTAGCGGTCGAGCGGCAGCGGCGGGAGGAGCGGCGCGCCGTGTTCGTCCTCGAGGCGCACGTCGGCGAGAGTGACCGCGACGGGGCTGCCGCCGAGGTCGAGTGCGAGTCGCGTGTCGTCGTCATCCAGTCCCGCAAGGAAGGAGTCGTTGAACGCCAGCCATGTCGTGTCCACCGTGATCGTGCGGTAGAACCCGATAGGCGTCCACGGCTCGTGGGCCTGCAGGAACCCAACCCCGACGGTGCGCGTGGAGTCGGCGCGAATCCGCAGCCGGACCGAGTACCCGGTCAGGGCGTGCACGGCGAGCCCCGACTGGTTCAGCTGGATGTGCCAGGTCGGCCCGCTGTCGGCCTTCGCGATCGTGATGCGAACCTGGCCGGGCTCACTGGCTGGGAATTCCAGATGTGCCGCGTTGCCCTCGAACACGTTCAGCGCCCACAGGCGGTCCCGGAAGTCGGCCGCGTCGTGATCACCGCCGCCGTCGTCAGGATAGCGCGACACGAAGCTGGTGTCGGCGGGCAGGCGCGCGCCAAGGCTCGCGTCGGGCCCGAGCAACGCTCGCCACTCGGATGGGACCGGAACCGGGCCGGATTCAGGATAGCGGAGCACGAGCTCCGCGAGGAACAGGGCGGCGGGCGGGCCGAGCCCGAGCACGATCGCGCGCCGCAGGGCGGCCGGTCGGCTGAAGCCGAGGGCAAGGACCGCGGCGCCCGCGAGTGCCGCGAGGATGATTGCGAGTCGCAGCAGGCGATGGGGTGGCGGGACCGCCTCGGGGATGCTTGCCGCCACGATCAGCGCCTGTCCGAGTGCGACGAGCTGCGTCCCGAGCAGCCAGCCCCGCCGGCCGCTCGCCAGTGCGCGCCAGGCCAGGATTGGGCCGGCGACCGCCAGGATGGCGAGCGTCACGGCCAGCGACCCCGGGTGGATCCCCTGGGCGGCGAGGATCAGGGCCAGGAGGCTGGCGAGGATGGCTGCGCCGAGCACCGTGACGACGAAGCCGATCTTCGAGCCTTCACCGGCGCTGGGCGAGAGTGGTGAGGCAGTCATGCCGCGGGGCCTCCCGGCACCTGAAGGTCGGGTTGATGGTTGGCCGCCGCGGGAAGCCCCTCGGCCGGGGCGCCGGGGGCGAGGCGACGGATGCGAGCGATCGTCGCCGAACCGAGCCCTCGCGTGGCACGCGCGACTGCGCGCAGTTCACCCTGCCTGGCGGCACCGGGAAGCCGCGTGAGTGCGTCGAGGCAGACCATCGCGAGTGCGACCAGCAGCGCGGAGACCGAGAAGTTGTATCGCGAATCGAACGCCTCGAGCGTCGCCGAACCGAGCAGCTTGAGCATCGTCACGCTCCCGATCGCAATCACCAGCGTGCGTCGGGGATGCCACGGCGCGACCAGGAGGCCGAGGAGCGACAGCACCCCGATCACGGGCCAGGCGCGCCGCGCGAGTGCCTCGACCGTCCAGCGCCAGCGGAGGCCGACGGCAGTCGGGGAGAGGAGCGGCGGCACGTCGAGTTCGGCGAGGTGCACCTGCGCCTCGGACCAGTCGGGCGACAGGCCCGAGGCCTCGGCGAACAGCTCCCTCCATGCCAGTCGAGGCGTGTACAGCGCGAAGGCGACCGGTGCACTGCGGATCCCCTCCTTCGCTGCGCCACCCATCGCCCGCTGCAAGTCGGCGTCCTCGAGGCCGGTCGCACGGGGCCGCGACCAGACGTCCCACCAGGGGAGGCCACGCGGATCCTCGCCACCGAGCGATGCGAGCAACTGTCGCGTCGCGGATCCGGACGCATCGAGGAGGCGCTGTTCCATCACGACGCGGTTGTAGAGGTGCAGCGCGCTCGAATTCGCGAGCGCGGGGGTGCCGGAACGCAGGGCAAACCAGCCGATCGGTGCCGCGACCATGGCGACGGCGACTCCCAGCAGCACGACGAGCTGCCGCGTCCGGCGTCGCGAGCCGGTCACGAGCAGGTAGGTCGCGACCGGTGCCACCGCCAGCATGGGCACGACGCGGAGCAGGCCGGCCCAGCCGAGCAGGATTCCCGCCACGCTCGCGTGCCGCGCATGACCGTCCTCGCAGACCCGGATCGTGAACCAGAGGGCACCGACCGTCGCGAACAGGGCCGGGGTCTCCGACATGATCGCCTGGGGCAGGGCGAGACTCGCGGCCAGGGTCCCCGCCACGAAGGCGCCGCCGAGGGCGAACGCCTCACCCACGAGTCGGCGGAGCAATCGGTGGAGCCAGAGCGCGGCGGCCACGAGCATCGCATGTTGCAGCAGGGTTACCCAGAGCGGGTAGCCGGCGCCGGTCAGCCACCGCACCACGCCGAGGAACGCGGTGTATCCCGGCGGAAAGTAGCCCGGCACGCCGGCTCGAAGCGTGTCGATCTCGAGCACGTACTCCGGCGTGTCGTTCGTCGTCCCGACGGCCATCGTGCACCAGTAGCAGAGGTGCACGCCCGCGAGCACGACCGCCAGCCAACGCGTCGCACGGACACCGCCCCACCACGGTCGGAGCGAGACGGCGAGGAATCCCATCAGCAGGATCGCCAGCCCGATCGGCCAGGCCATCGCGGGTGTCGGGTTCGCGTCGAGCACGAGGTTGGAATCGTTCCTGCCCACCGCAACTTGGCGCACCGGGACGCCGTCGCGGCGCACCGTGATCCAGCCTGACCACGCCTCGCTGCGCGTCGTGAGGAGGAACGACTCGGCGCGGATGGACACGGTTCCCGCCGGGGAGCCGGGGGCCAGGCGGATGCCGGCCGGCGCCCCGGCCGCCAGGGTGTCCGCGCGCCAGGTGGGCGCCTTTGCCAGCACGTCGAGCGGCTCGATCTGTCCGTCGGCGAGCAGTCGGTAGAATGAAAGACGTCCGTCGCCGACCTCGCCAGATTCCGGGCTGCCGCGTTCGGCCGTGATGTCGTAGCGCGCCGCCCCGCCCCCGCCGAACGCCCCAGGGGCGCCGACCGTGTGAGCCACCCAGAGTGCCGCGACCACGCTCGCGACGAGGCAGACGCCCGCGAGTGCGAGCCGGCTGCTGCGTCCCGGCGGTCCCGGTTCGTGGGGCTGCGACGCGCTCATTCGCCCTCGGCGGGAACGATCGGTCCCGTCGCCATGGCGAGCAGCTGGCGGGCCGGCTCGTTGTCGGGGTCGCGTCGCAGGATCCCGTCCAGGATTCGCGCCGCGGCATCCCCCTGCCCGCGTTGCAACGCGACCTGCGCGTGCAGCAGGGACGCAGGGAGTCGATCGCCGAATCGCCCATCGATTCGTCGCAACGACTCGGCGTGGTCGATCGGTGGATCGTCCAGCGACCAGATCCGGCCGAGGAGCGAGAGGGCCCAGTGCAGCATGCCGTCCGACCACTCGTCGGCCAATGCGAGGCTGTGCTCCACGTGAGCCTCGGCCATCCGGATGTTGCCCCTCGCCACGGACAGCTCGGCCAGGTACATCCAGACGTCCGCGGTGTCGGGCAGGGCCGCGGCGACGTCTTCCAGCACCGGACCGGCCCCGTCGAGATCGCCGAGGCGAAGCCGCGCCATCCCGAGCAGGGCGAGCACCCAGGGCGTCCCGGGGTCGATCCCGTCGACCAATTCGAGGGCGAGCCCCTCGGCGGTTCCGTACTCGCCGCGATTGAAGGCCTGCCATCCCGCGTCCAGCGCCGTCGCGCGCTGCGCGGCCTCGGTCGACTCGGTGGCCACCGGTGCCGGTTCCTCCTTCTCGGGGCGCAGGGCATCCGGCGGACTGGGAGGCGAACGAAGGCTCGGATGATCGCCGAACCGGCAGCGCAGTTCGTCCAGCACGACGCCGTGGCGCTCCGAGGGCCCTTCGATCGCCCAGGCCTGCCGCAGCAGCGAGACCGCCCATTGCAGCAGCCCAGCGGAATCTTCGGGTGCATGCGCGAGCGCCTCGTGGACGCTTCGTTCCGCGGCCGCGTGGTCGCCCGAAGCCAGCGCCAGTTCGGCGCGGTACATCAGCGGATCGGCGAGCCCGGGGCTCCGGCGCACCACCTCCTCGATGCAGCGCGCGGCCTCGGTGAGCTCGCCGAGCTTGAGGAGCGACATGCCGCGGAGCGCGAGTCCCCAGATCGGGGCGGGCGAGCGGCCCGCGATCGCCCGGTCGGCCATTGCAAGCGCGCCCGCGTACTCGCCGCGTTCGTACCGCTGCCAGCCGGTCGGGACCAGCAGCGCCGCGACGTCTTCGGTCCGCGCGAGGTCGCGGCGGTCGATTCCGGTCGCAACGAGTTGCGCGCGGAGCCGCGCTCCCGCGTCGGGTGTGCCCTCGACCAGGATGCGTCGGTACAGCATCCGCAGGAAGAGTGCGGCGTTCTTCGGGTGCTCGGTCGCCATCCGGTGGCGGAGCAGCGGCTCGGCCACTTCCAGCGGA
>CAZKYO010000035.1:0-26303 GCA_964557115.1 uncultured Gemmatimonadaceae bacterium | reverse complement strand
GGGGCGCCGCCCCCCCCCGCGCCCCCCCGCTGCCCCACCCCCGGCGCGGGGGGGGGGGGGCCGCCGGGGGGGGGGGGGGGGCCGCCCCCCGCCCCCCCCCCACCCCGCCCCGCCCGCGCTCAGGGCGAGACGACCCGGAACTCCACCGGGTCGAACGCCACCTCGTCGGTCTCCTCGTCATGCCCGAATCGCACCGTCACGGTGCCGGTGCCTTCGGTGCCGGCGACAACGTCGAACTGGAAGTGATGATCCGCCAGCCGGGTCGCCGCTGCGAGCGCACTTGGGGTGAACTCCAGCGCACCGAAGTGCTCGCTCTCGACGTCGTCCAGATCCTCGCCCGCGGCGTTGTAGAACTTGACCCGGATCCGGGTCGTCTGGTTCCAGGCGATGGTGTACGGCTGGGTCATCTCGGTGCCGTTGGCCATCAGCTTGTAGCTGGCGGGATCGTGATCGTCGGCGGCCGTCTCGGTGCTGCCGCAGCCGGTGACCAGCGCACCGAACGCGGCGACGGGGAACAGGAGGCGCAGCAGATGCAGTCGGGAGGGCATGGGCTCTCGCTTGAGCGGGTGAAGGGTGTCAGGGTCGGTCGGCCAGCCGGATCGAGGCGCGGAGCGTCCGCGGCTCTCCGGGATTGATGAAGCCCGACGCCCGGATCTCGGGCGTCTTGGTGTCGAACAGGTTGCGGAGCTCGACATCGAGCGTGGTGCCGTTGCTCCCCAGGTGCACCGAGGCACCGAGGTCGGCGACTGCGTACGCCTGCGTGCGCACCTTCCGCTCGCCGATCGGCGTGTAGGGGCCATTGAAGCGCACGGCGCCGCGCGCGACCAGCACATGCGACAGCACCGACTCCAGCTCGACGTGGGCGGTGTAGCGCGCCACGTTCGGCACCGGATCGCCCGGCTGCAATGGCTCGAGGTGCAGCAGCATCCGGGGCGGAGCGAACGTCGCCGGAACCCCGCCGGGCACGACATCGGTCGCCGCCTGGATCTCGGTGTTCGGCTCGCCGGAGATGTTGGCGTCGTTGAGCGTCCCCTCCGCCAGCACCCGGAAGCGCGGCGACAGGAGCCAGTCGAGCGCGCCGGTGAGCCCCTGCCGGACGCTGCCGCCGGCGCTGCTGATCTCCCGCGTGACGGGGTCCTGGATCCGCTCGTGCGAGACGTCGAGCCGGAATGCCGCGAGCGACACGTCGAGGTGCCGTGAGGGATCCTGCAGGTGGAGACCGAGCTCCTTGGTCCAGGCGGTGATCGGCGGCAGCGTCGGGTCGGCGATCACGCCCGGCGCGCCGCGGAACCCGCGACTCACCGAGGCGAGCACCGAGAGCGTCGGGGTCAGGAACCACCGCGCCCCCAGTTTCGGACCGACCACCGCCTCGGTGTTCGCGACCCAGTCGCCGGCGACCAGGCGGTCGCGCGTGTCGTAGCGGAGCACGTCGAGCCGCGCGCCGAGGTCGAGCGCGAGCTTGCCGGCCACCAGCTGGCGGACCCGCGCGAAACCTCCGCCGGACGCGTACTTGCCGTCGTACTGCTTCGTCGCCTCGATCCGCTCCCGCGCCGCCGTGTCGTAGAGGTCGTAGTGCGTGTCGTCGAACCGGCCCTCGACCCCGAGGCTGAGGTCGCCGACGCCCAGCGGGCGGCCGAGCTGGGCGCGGCCGCCGAAGGCCCAGCGGCGATCCTCCTCGTCGCTCTGCTGCTGCACGCCGTCCTCGGGGATGTTGAGGAAGACGGTCGACTGCACCCGCTGCAGCCACGCCGACGCCTCGAGCGACATCGGCCCCGAATGTCCGCTGACGCGGCCGTGGGCGACGAGCCGGCGCGCCGTGCCGCCGTCGGTCGGGTCGATCGCCTGGGTGAGATCCCCGGCATTGTACTGCGCGACGGAGAGAAAGCCCGGCGAGTCCCAGTCCGACCCGTACAGGGCGAGCCCGCCCTCGATCCGTCCGCGAGCGCCGAGCCGGTGCCAGCCGCGCAGCAGGCCGTTGCCGAGCCAGTACGAGGAGTTGTCGCGCCAGCCCTGCTGACGGTTCACGTTGAGGGCCACGGCGCTGCCGCCATCGCCGCCACGGTGGCCGGTGCGCACCCAGCCGCCGCCGTCGCCGAAGCTGCTGCCGCTGAATCCGGCGCTCAGCCCGCCGGCGTCGGGCATCGTGAACACCTCCACGACGCCGCCCATCGCGAAGTCGCCGTAGAGCGGGCTGGCGGTCCCGGTGATCACCCGGAACGACTCGACCGACGGCGGCGAGAGGATGCTCCAGTCGGCGTACCCCTCGACGTGTCCGTGCACCGGCAGGTTGATCGGCACGCCGTCGATCACCAGCAGCACGTCCGAGGAGTGGTCGGAGCTGAAGCCGCGCAGGACCACGTCGGAGGCGAAGCCCGGACCCTGGCCCTGCTCGTGCACCTCGATGCCGGTGACCGAACGCATCAGCGCATAGGGGTTCGCGGCCTGTTCGGTGCGCAGCTTGATGGCCGGGACGGTGATCGTCGTCACCGGCGGCGGCACCGTGCGCGGACGCGAGGCGCTGACCGTCAGCTCCGGAAGCCGGGCCGAGCGCGTGGTGTCGGGCGCATCCTGCGCGCGGAGCGCCGGGACGATGCCGGTGGAGAGCATTGCCGCCGCAAGGAGCGGCCGGAAACGGAACGGGACCACGATGCACACCTCGAGGCTTCGCGACCGGCGCGTTGCCTCTCGAAACGAGTGCTGAGTTGTCGGGTCCGGGGACGACCCCCGGTCGATCGGTCAGGCGATCGACGCGGGCGGCGGCAGGGAGAACGGCAGGGCGTACGGGACCGGCGGACGGCGGGACTGGTCCGTGGCACCGTGGGCGACGGGCAGCGTCGGGGCCGTGGCCGCGATCGGCACGGCGAGCGGACCCTCGGGCTGGAGCGCGATCGTCGCGCACCCGAGGCAGGTCAGGCAGCAGTCGGTGCCGCTCGGGGTCGGGGCGTCCTGGCGATCGCCGGCCGGCGCACCGTGCCCATCATGCGACGACGCGTGCACCGGGGTGCACGGCTGGCCGCGGTGCATCGCGATCATCCCGGCCGGCGGCAAGGCAACCAGGCCAGAGATCGCGATGCCGGCCGCCACGGGGCGGAGGCGGTGGAGGAACCGGCGGATCACCTTCGGAACCTGCCGGCCCGGGGCGCGACGGTCAACCCGTCGGGCCTCAGCCGGGATCGACGTGCATCGAGAGCATCATCCCGCTCCCCAGGTGCTCCGCGATGTGGCAGTGGAGCATCCACGTCCCCGGATTCGAGGCGTCGATCAGCAGGTCCACCGTCGCCCCGACCGGGATCAGCACCGTGTCCTTCCAGGCCAGGTTCGCCGTCGGCACGCCGTCGCGCGAGACGACCAGCATCCGCTGCCCGTGCAGGTGGATCGGGTGCTGCATCGGGTGGAACGAGGTGGGATCGTTGTAGATCCGCAGCTTGACGACCGATCCCTGCTTCACGTGCCAGTCGATCGCCTCGTTCTCGCGCCCGCTCTCCTGGTCGCGCAGGATCCAGCGCACCTGCTTGCCCGTGGAGAGCCAGTTCATCTCCGGCATCCCGTCCACCCACTCGACCGGGTGGTAGTACGCCGTGTCGATGCTCATGAACTGCACCGTGAGGAGCGGCAGCGAGGTCGTGGCCACGGTGAGGGTGAGCCGCTTGTCCGGCGCCTTGTCGAACCACGGGCGGTACCGGTCGATCTCGGCCGAGACCGCGGCGTTCTGCCGCAGCATCGCGAACGAGGCGCCGTGGTCGGGCGTCGCCGCGGTGTCGTCCACCGTGACCCAGCCGAGCGTGTCGACCTGGGCCTCGAACTCGCCCTTGTAGTGGTCGATCGCCTGGACCGCGTTCACCAGCGGATAGCGGCCGGCTTGCCCGAATCGCGCCTCGACCACGTAGCGCTCGGCCGGCGCGAGCACGGCGCTGCCGACCATCTCCTCGCGCTCGAAGCGGCCGACGTCGGTGGCGACCACCTTCATCGGCACGCCGGGCATCGCGACGTTCCAGGTCCTCGACGACGACACGTTGGTCAGGTAGAACCGGACCACCTCGCCCCGGTGCACCGCGAGCCGGTACTCGGGTTCGCCGTTGACCAGCGGGACATTGCCGACCCGACCCATCAGCGCGAAGTCCGGGGCCTCGCGCCCGAACGGGATCAGCGTGTCGTGGTGGATCATCAGGTCGCCGAGCACCAGCGCCTGCTCGCGATTGACGGGCGAGTAGTAGTCGGGCTCCGGCGCGTCCACCAGCATGTTGCCGTACAGCCCCATCGCCTGCTCGATGTCCTCGCGCACGTGTGGGTGGTACCAGTAGATCCCGGCGTCGGGAAAGCGGACGGTATAGGTGAAGTCGCCGCCCGGAGGCACCTCGTCCTGGGTGACGCCCGGCACGCCGTCGGAGGCGTTGTCGAGTCGCACCCCGTGCCAGTGCACCGTGCTCGGCAGGTCGATCCGGTTGTGGAACCGCACCGTGATCGTGGCCCCCTGCGCCACCCGAATCAGCGGGCCGGGCACCATCCCGTTGAAGCCGTACATCACGAAGGTGTTGCCGCGGATCGTGCGGCGCAGCAGGCCGGCCGTCAGCTCGAGCGTGTCGCCGTCGGCAAGCGGCACGATCCGGCTCGGCGCCGCCATCGGCACCGAGGCCGGAACAACGCCCTGCCCCGGCAGGAACGGCGCGACCGGGGGCAGCAGGCCGACCAGCCCCGGCAGCATCACCATTCCCTTCGGCATCGGGATCGGCATCCCGTCGCCGTGGTCCATGCCCATCATGTCGTGGTCCTGCGCCCCGAGCCGCACCGGGACCAGGGCGCATGCGGCAAGGACCAGAAGGTGGCGCAGTGTCACTGCGAGATGCCGCGGAACAACGGATGGGTGAGGAACTGCTGCAGCAGCCCGCTGGGGCTCCGGCCGTGCAGCACCGTCGGCCCGACGTGCGACGGTGGCGCCGAGTCGGCCTCGGCAGTGACCACCAGCAGGAACTTGTTGCGGTTGGCCTCACCCACCGTCACCGTGCCGTTGCGGACGGCGCCGAGGCGCTTCCACTCGGCGAGGTCGGGGCTGACTTCCCAGGCGACGTAGGCGCGGTAGGCGCCGAGCGAGGCGGGCGCCGGCAGGCCGGCGGCGGTGATGCGCACGCGGTAGCGGTGATGCCCGTCGGCGGTGACCGCCACGCCGAACGGCGAGTCGACGAACTGCAGGCGTGCGGCGCCGGTCGCGGCGGGGACGGCGGGTCCCGGCAGCAGGTCGATGTCGTACGGCCCGCCATGCCCGAGCACCAGCCCGAGCACGGCGAGCCCGCCAAGGGTCCCTGCGAAGCGCGCTGGCGACCGCCCGGTCACTGTCCCTTCGGGCCGCGATCCCAGTCCTGCACGCTGGAGATGTTCGGCATCCCGGCGTCGCTTCCCTTCCAGCCCCGGAAGCCGTCCATGCGGAACAGCCACAGCCCGGTGCGCATGTCGCTCAGCGCGATCAGGCCGTCGCGGTTGCGGACGTCCACGCCGAACGCCCCCTGCTCGACGCTGTTGGTGCTCTCCCACTTCACCTGCGGCCCGCCGCCGAAGCCGTGCTCGTGGGTGCACTCGCAGGTGTAGTACCAGCCGACGGTCTTCGGGTTCTTCGGATCCTTGAGGTCGAACGCGAAGAAGCCGTCCTCGTACGCGGAGACGAACACCAGCGGCCAGCGCACCTCGTGGTTGTGCGAGAGGTCGCGCCAGTCGGCGGTCCAGGCCGAGATCGGCAGGTCGAGGTTCTTGCGGGTGCCCTCCTGGCCCTCGCGCAGGTCCCAGATCCTCAGCGGCGTGTACTGGTACTCGGTCTCCGTGACCGCGTAGTTGCCGTCCGGCGACGGGGTGAAGGTGTGGGCGATGTCCATCCCGAGGCCGGTGATCGTGAACAGCTCCGTCGGGGCCTCCGGATGGGTGACGTCCCAGGCGGAGTACCCGCCGAGGCCGGCGCCGTAGAAGACGTCGCGTTGCCGCGCCACGTCGTAGCCGACGTAGAAGTCGTGGTAGCCGCCGGTGCCGATCTGCCGGAACGGCGTCGGATTGGGGACCGCGCCGATCAGCCAGGTCGAGCTGTCCGCGCCCGAGACGATCCGGCCGAGGTCGTAGACCAGCGCCTTGGCCTCGCCGCCCACGGTGGCGAAGTAGAGCGCGCGGCCATCGGAGTGCTTGTAGGCGAACGTGTTGTGGAAGCCGCCGGGCGACTGCGGGTAGCGGATCCGGGCCACCACCTTCACGCTGGCCGGGTCGGGCAGCCCCGTGACGTCGAGGATGACCGCGCCGAGGTCGGCGTCGGGTCCGCCCTGGAAGAACTGGTACGACTGCGCGAAGTAGTAGCGGTTCCCGATCTTGAAGTACTTGCCGTCCATCGCGCCGATGCCCTGGTGCAGCTCGGGGTTCTCGATCGACCAGTCGACGAGCTTCTTCGGGGCCGAGGGATTCCGGACGTCGTAGATCTGCACGTCGTTGTTGACGAACCCGCTCACGTAGACGTAGGGCCGGTCCGGGTCCTGCTCCATCTCGATGTCCGACGCCTTCCAGTTCCCCGGGTGGGTCACGACGTGCGCGACGAGGTGCACGTTGGGCGAGCCGCCCCGTTTCTGGTCGAAGGCCGGCACCCGCATCCCGGGATCCTGGGCCACCAGCGGGAGGGAGAGGATGCAGACGGCCAGGAGGGAGAGCGGAGCGCGCATGGCAGCACCTCGGGGAGGGATTTCCTCGGGATTGCGGAACGAGGGTTGAACTTGCGTCTCGCGCGGAGCGGTCGCAAGGCGTCGAACACCGCCGGGGAACGTTGCGGGCCTGCGGATTGTATCCATGGATGCCGGGGGCGATGGACCCGGCGCGCGCCGGCGCGTTCGCCGGCCAGGACCCGCAATCGCACCAGGAGTTCCCGCATGGCACGCAAGACGAGCCGGTCGCGCAAGGCGACCACCCCGGCCACCACCAGCCGCAAGGCCTCCGAGACGCGCTTCGCCCGGGCGACGCTGCGGCCCACCAAGAACGACCTGCCGGAGTCCGTGCGCGTCGAGGTCGTCGGGCTCCTCAACCAGCGGCTCGCCGACTGCATCGACCTCCAGACCCAGTGCAAGCAGGCCCACTGGAACGTCCGGGGTGCCAACTTCATCGCGCTCCACAAGCTGTTCGACGAGGTCAACGAGGCGGTCGAGGAGTACGTCGACCTGCTCGCGGAGCGCGCGGCCCAGCTGGGCGGCACGCCCGAGGGGACGGTGGCCGTCGTCGCCGAGCGGTCGTCGCTGCCCGACTACCCGATCGGCCTCGTGACCGGTGCCGAGCACGTGGCGGCATTGTCCGATGCGCTCGCCGCCTTCGGCCGCCTCGCCCGGATGGGCATCAGCGAGATGGACGAGCTCGGCGACGACGGCACCGCCGACCTGATGACCGAGATCTCGCGCGGCATCGACCAGTGGCTCTGGTTCGTGGAGGCGCACCAGGAGACGCGCCGGCGCTGAGCGGGCGGCGGTTCGGGGGGTCGCGATGGCGGCCCCCCTGGCCGGCGGGTGCGCCGGTCGCGGGGACTCGCGCATCCCTTGGGGGAGTGCTACACTAGCCGCCCCCCGCGGAGGTGCCGCGATGGATCTGCCCCACTTCGTGCTGCCGCTCGTCGCCGGTGTCTGGCTCGGCCTGGTCGCCGACCGGCGGCACCGCGAACAATCCCACGGCCGGCGGCTCGCGACGCTGATGGCCTTCGTCGCGATCGCCACCGCCGTCGCGACGGTCGTCCTCGACCCGTCGCCGCGATTCTATCTCCTTGCCCTCGGTGGCTTCACCGGCCTCGGCCTCGTCGCCGCGGCCGACTGGCTGCAGCACCGCGGCGACGCCTAGGCACCGCGTGCGCCGCCTCGCGATCGCCCTCCTCGCCCTGGTGGGTGGCTGCGGCGGCCGCGGCGGTGCCCCGCTCTCGCCGGTCGAGCGCCGGGCGGTGCGGGACGGCGCGGCCGCGTTCGTCGCGTCGATCCCCGACACGCTGGCGGCGCGCGGTCCCCGGGCGTGGCTCGCCCTCTTCGAGGACGGACCGGAATTCTTCATGCTCGCCGACGGAGGGATGACCTTCGTCAATCGCGACTCGGCCGTCGCGTTCCTGGACCGCTTCGCGCCGACCGTCCTGGCGATGCGCCTCGACTTCACCGACATCCGGGCCGAGGCGCTCGGGCCCGGCGTCGCGAGCGTCGCCGCGACCTATCGCGAGGAGATCGCCTTCCGCGACGCCAGCGTGCGCCGATACAGCGGTGCGATGTCCGGGGTCGCGCGCCGGAGTGCCGCAGGCTGGCACCTGCAGCACCTCCACTGGTCCAGTCCGGTGGCCGCACCGTGAACGAACGTCCGCGGGTGCGCCCGGCCTTCGCGCTGCGTGCCTTGATCCTGGCGCTCGCCGCCTCCACCGCCGTGGGCACCTGGTTCGGCCTGACGCAGCGCGAGGCCTTCCTCGCCGCATTCCCCGGGGCGGCGCGACCGGGCATCCTGGCCGGACTCGTGGCCACCGCGGCGCTCGGCTTCGTCGCGCTGGTTGCGCTCTGGCGGTGGCGACGCTGGGGCATCGCGCTCTACGGCGTGGTGGTGCTGCTCAGCATCGCACTCGACGTCGTCGCCGGTGCGCCGCGGGTGCACCAGGCGACGGTCGTGATCGCGGCCGCGCTGATGGCGTGGGCGCTGCGGGCGAACCGGGAGCGCTTCGGCCCCCGGCGGCCCGGCTAGAATCGCCAGGTGAGCGAGCCGTAGCTCTGGATCGAGGCGGTGGGCGAGCCGCTCTCGCGATAGGTGGAGAGCATCAGGTAGAGCGACCGGTTGATCGCGACGTCGAGGTCGCCGCCGACCCACGTCAGTCGATCGGTGGTTCCCGCGCCGGGCATCCCGCTGGTCCGCACGCCGGCATTGAGCGACAGGCGCCAGGTGCCCGACGGCCCCGCCTCGATCGCGGCCGAGGAAAGCCGTCCCTCGCTGAACGGTCCGGTGAAGCCGGTCGTCCGGAGCCGCATGCCGAGGCCGAGGCGCGTGAGCTGGCTGGCGACGAGCGAGGCCGTGGTCGACTGCGACGTCCCGCCGCTGCCATCGCTGCTGCGGACCCCGGCGGACATCCGCAGGTGCCGCGAGGCCCGGACCGTCACGTCGCCCCACTCGCCCTGCCGCAGCGCGTCGTCGAACGCGATCTCCGGATTCACGAAGTCGCGGTAGAGCCGGACGCTGCGGCGCGAGTCGAAGCCGCCGGAGAACTGCACGACGTCGGCCGGCGAGAACTGCGCGGTGACGAACGATGACGTCGGCGACATGAACCCGCTCGCCAATTCCCGCTTCCAGCCGCGATTGACGTCGACCTCCTGCGCCGCGTAGAACGAGAAGCGACGCGTGGAGAGGGTGCCCCGGAGGTAGAGGAACTCGCGGTCGATCTCGCCGCGATCATACGCGCCGACGCCGCCCAGGGTGAACGACCAGGCGCCCTTCGCCCCCGGCACCGAATGGCGCTGGAGCCAGAGCCCATACTCGGCGCGGGAGAGCGTCGGAGCGAAGGTGGCGAGGTCCGGCTGGGTGCCCGCGAGCCCACCGGCGCTCCAGTGCCTGCCGTGGACGTCGACGGCAAGGCCGTCGAAGATGCCGAGCGGCGAGAGCGCCGTCGCGAACTGGCGGCCCACCGCGAACCGCGTCCCGCCCCGGGTGCGCTGGTGCACGATCGCCGCCTGGTACACCCTGGTCCGGCCGGCCGGCACCACCTCGGAGCCGTCGTCCGTCGCCACGGTGGTGCGCTGCATCCGCACGTCGACCGCGAGACCCATCGCCCCGCCGCCCAGCTGCTGACCGTCCAGCCGCAGGTCGAGTGATGGCTGGTGCATCGTGCGACCCCCCGGCTGGTCGATCACGAGGTAGCGCACGCCCACGCGTCCCCAAAAGGTCCGCGGACCGCGCGGGCGTCGCGTCGCGGATGCGACCTGTCCCGCGGCGCCGCTCGGGACGGCGACCACGCTTGCCTCGTACCTGGGTGCGTAGTGCACCGAATCGCCGACGGCCGGCGCCAGCGACTGGGTCACGACACGACTGGCCGTGCGACGCGACGAGACATAGGTCGCCGCGAGCGCCGCGATCTCCCGCCCCTCGCGCCACACCGTGAACCGGGTGGCCTCGGTCACCCCCTGCAGTCGCCCGACCTCGAGGTACACGGTTCCGCCCGCGAGGTAGGTGATCACCGCCCGCGCGCTGTCGGCGCGCGCGGAGTCCGTCGGCACCTGCGCCGGCAGCGTCGCCGTGCGCGCCGCCAGGGCGAGGAGCGGCAGCCGGAGGATCCCCAGGCGCCTCATCCGGCACGGCCCCGCGGGTGGCACGAGTAGCAGGCGGTGGACGAATAGACGTATCCCGACATGCCGCGGTGGTGCGAATCCGTCTCCGTCCTCGTGTGGCACGTGGTGCAAGTGAACACCGTGTAGTCGCTGGCCGACGTGTGGCAGTCGGCGCACGACGACCACCGCCCCCGGTGTGCCCCGCTGTAGATCGGGAACCACGGGCCGTCGTGGTTGAAGGTCGCGCCGGCCCAGGTCGTCGTGGTGTGGCACGACGCGCAGGTCGTCGGGAACGACGCGCCGGCGTGGGCCGGACTGGTCGTGGCGTCGTAGTCGGCCTGGTGGCACGACGCGCAGGCCGTCGACTTCCCGGCGTAGACGTTGTCGCCATGGCACGAGGCGCAGGGCGCGGCCACGTGCGCACCGGTCAGCGGGAACGCGGTGGTCGCATGATTGAAGACGGCACCCGGCCAGGCGGCGGTGGTGTGGCAGGTCGCGCAGCTGGTCGAGAAGCCGGCCGCAGGATGGTTCGGCGTGGTGGTCGCGTCGTAGTCGGCCTGGTGGCAGGCGACGCAGGCGGTCGGCTTGCCATGGTACACGCCGTCGCCGTGGCACGAGTTGCACGCCGTCGCGAGATGGGCACCGGTCAGCGGGAACGCCGTCGCGTTGTGGTCGAAGGTCGCCCCGAGCCAGGCGCTGGTCACATGGCAGTTGGCGCAGGTCGTCGGGAAGCCTGCGGCCTGGTGGTTGGGCGTCGTGGTCCCGTCGTAGTCGGCCTGATGACAGGCGGCGCACGCCGTCGGCTTGCCGTGGTAGACCCCGTCGCCATGGCAGGAGCTGCACGCGGTCGCGACGTGCGCCCCCGTCAGCGGGAACGCCGTCGCGTTGTGGTCGAAGGTCGCCCCGAGCCAGGCGCTGGTCACGTGGCAGTTCGCGCAGGTCGTCGGGAAGCCGGCCGCCGGATGGTTTGGTGTGGTGGTGGCGTCGTAGTCGGCCTGGTGACAGGCGGCGCACGCCGTCGGCTTGCCGTGGTAGACGCCGTCGCCGTGGCACGAGGCGCACGGCGTCGGTACGTGCGCGCCCGTCAGCGGGAACGCGGTCGCGTTGTGGTCGAAGGTCGCCCCGAGCCAGGCGCTGGTCACGTGGCAGCTGGCGCAGGTCGTCGGGAAGCCGGCCGCCTGGTGGCTGGGCGTGGTGGTGGCGTCGTAGTCGGCCTGGTGGCAGGCGGCACACGCGGTCGGCTTGCCGTGATAGACGCCGTCCCCGTGGCACGAGCTGCACGGGGTCGCGACGTGGGCCCCCGTCAGCGGGAACTGGGTCGCGTCGTGGTCGAAGTTCGCCCCCTGCCAGGCCGCCGTCGTGTGGCAACCGGTGCAGTCCGTCGCATAGCCGGCGGCGGCGTGATTCGGGTTGCTGGTTCGGTCATAGTCGGCCTGGTGACACGCGACGCACGCCGTCGGCTTGCCGGCATAGACCCCGTCGCCATGGCACGAGGCGCATGGCGTCGGCACGTGCGCCCCGGTGAGCGGGAACTGGGTCGCGTTGTGGTCGAACGGGGCGCCGTGCCAGTCGCCGGTCGTGTGGCACGTGCTGCACGTGGTCGGGAACCCGGCCGCCGCATGAGCCGGCGCGGTGGTGCGCGCGTAGTCGGCCTGGTGGCACGCGGCGCAGGCGGTCGGCTTTCCGACGAAGACGCCGTCGCCATGGCACTGGGCGCACGCGACCGCGCGATGGCCCCCGGTCAGCGGGAACTGGGTCGCGTCGTGATCGAAGGTGGCGCCTGCCCATCCGGTCGTCACGTGGCAGGTGGTGCAGTCGCGCGAGTAGCCCGCGGCCGCGTGCGGCGGATTCGTCGTCGCGTCGAAGTCGGCCTGGTGGCAAGCCTCGCACGCGGTCGACTTGCCGTGGAAGACGCCGTCGGCATGGCACTGGACGCAGGTCGCCGCCACGTGCCCGCCGGTGAGCGGGAAGCGGGTCGCGGCGTGATCGAATGGCGCGCCCGCCCACGAGGCCGTGGTGTGGCAGGTGGCGCAGGTGGTGGCGAACCCGGCGGCGCCGTGCGGCGGCTGCGCCGTCGCGTCGTAGTCCGCCTGGTGGCATGAGGCGCAGTCGGTCGGCTTCCCCGCGAAGGTGCCGTCGGCGTGACAGCTGGTGCAGGTGGCCGCCCGGTGCCCGCCGGTCAGCGGGAACCGGGTCGCGTCGTGGTCGAATGGCGCCCCCTGCCAGCCGTTCTCGGCGTGACAGGCGCCGCAGGCGGTCGGGAAGCCGGCGCTTGCGTGGGGCGGCGTCGCGGCCCGCTCGTAGTCCTGCTGGTGACAGCTGACGCACTCCGACGGGCGGTTCGCGTACTGTGGCTGTCCCGAGCCCGAGGCCTGGTGACACGAGGCACACGGCGCCGTGAGATGGGACCCGCGCAACGGGAATCGGGTCGTCTCGTGCATCCGCACCAGGCCAGCCTGGTCGACGAAGCTCCGCGGCGTGTGGCAGCGCGCACAATCCACCCCGAGCTCGCCGCGGTGCACGTCCTCGTGGCAGGAGGCGCACCGCGCCGATGCCTTGGCGAAGTCGAGCGAGACATGGCAACTGGCGCAGCTCGCCCCCTGGTGCGCCCCTTCGAGCGGGAACGATCCGGGAGCGTGGCGCCACGTGTCGCTGATGTGGGCCGGCTTCCACCCCGTGGCGAGGTGACAGGTCGAGCAGGTGCCGACCGACTCGCCGTGGGGGTTGTCGGTCGACTGTGCCAGGACCGGCATTGCGCTGGCGACGCCGAACACGAGGGCGACCAGCAGGCGGATCACCATGCGGCTCATCCCGGCCCCCCACGCTTCGCGTCGCCGTGGCAGGCCTCGCAGCGCGCCGGCGTGCCGCGATAGCGGACCCTGGTGGCACCGCCGATCGTCTCGCTCACGTGACACCGGGCGCACGGCACGTCGGCATGCGCCCCCTTGAGGGCGAATGCCGCGTCCCGGTCATGGTCGAAGTGCGCCGCGGGCCGGAAGGCGTCACTGTCGTGGCAACGCTCGCAGGCGTCACCCTTCGCGTCGCGCGCGAACTGGTTGCCGTGCGGCGTGACGTGGCAGCCCGCGCAGGTGGTTGCCCTGACGCTGGCCAACGGCACCTCGCGGAGGGTGCCGATCGCCGCGACGAGGGTGGCACCCTCGCCGACCGGCGGCGTGTCGGCCGCCATGGCGCTGTGGCAATCGGTGCACGCGACCGCCCGGTGGGCGCCGTCGAGCGGGAACCGGAAGGTGGCGTGGGCCGCCACGTCGATGGTCGCGGGCCGGAAGCGATCCGCCCGGTGGCAGGTCGCGCAGTCGGACGTCGTCGTTCCGCCGGCCGCCTTCGGATGCGGGTTGCGATGGCAGCCCTCGCACCGCGTCTCCGGCAGGTGGAAGAGGATCCCGGCGCTGCCCAGGTCCGTGGACCGGATCGGCGCCAGGCCGGTCCGTCGCGCCGAGTGACACGACCCGCACCCGATCGCCGCGTGGCGGCCCTCGAGCGGGAGCGCCGTCGTCGAGTGTGCCGAGAGCGGATAGCGCGACTCCGACCACCCGCCGTCGCCGTGACACTCCTCGCAGCGGCGTCCGCGCAGCTGGTCGGCGTGGGGATCGGCGTGGCAGCTGGCGCAACCCGTGGCGGCCGGTCGCAGCGGGATGGTCGTGCCCTGGGGGGCGTGGCACTTGGCGCAGGCGACGGTCGCGTGCCGACCGCCGAGCGGGAAGGCCGTGGCGGCGTGCTGGGCGACGGTGAAGGTGGCCGGGGAGAAGCCGCTCACGCCGTGACAGGCGCTGCAATCGACCGGCGCACCGTCGCGCCGCGCCTCGCCCGCATGCCGATCGGCGTGGCAGGCCGCGCAGGTCGCGGAGGCCGGCCGGGGGGTCGCCATGTCGCGACCGTGGCAGCCATCGCATCCCACGGAACGGTGCCGACCCTGGAGCGGGTACCGTGTCAGGGTGTGGTTGAACTCGCGCCGATCAAGCACGCCGAACCCCCGGGTGACGTGGCACTCGCTGCACCGGGCGGAGAGCCGTCCCTGGTGAGGATCGGCATGGCAGGCCGAACACTGTTGGTGGGGCTGGGGGGCGAATCGCGGCAGCCGGCTCCCGTCGGCCCGGGGGCGGGACCCCGCCTCCGGCGTCGCATGGCAGGCCGCGCACCGGACATCCGCGTGCTCCCCGGTCAGCGGGTAGTCGGTCGAGTCGTGGTTGAACCGTCGGGCCGGCGACCAGCCCCCGGCGTCGTGGCATTCGGCGCACGCCGACCCGAGGGCCTTGTCGTGCGGATCGTCCGAGGCGTGGCAGCTGGCGCAGTCCTGCTGCAGGCCGGTCCACCCCGCCCCGGCCTTCCGGGGCGATCGGCGGGCGACCGGATCCGACCGGAACTCCCCGCGATGGCACTTCTCGCAGGCGGCCACGGCGTGCTTCCCCTCGAGTGGCCACCCCGCCTGACGATGGTCGAAGCGATCCCGGGCGCCCCCTCCGGGCCAGGCGACCAGGTCGAAGTCGCGCCCCGCGTGCTCGGGATGGCAGTTCGCGCAGGTCTTGCCCGCCATGATCGTGGCGCGCGCGTGCAGGCCCCGGCGCTGCTCCTGGAGCGCTCCGATCTCGCCATGGCACGAGAGGCACAGTCGCGGCATGGCGTCGCTGGCGGGCCCGTGGCACTGCGTGCACTTGAGGGCGCCCTCGAGCGCCTGATGGGCGCGCGAGAGCGGACCCGGCGAGATCTGCGCGCGGACCGTGCCCGGCCAGGCCAGCAACAGCACGGAGGCGAGCACGAGCCGGCGCATTCAACCCACCGCCTCGGGCGCCGCGAGCGGGACGTCCTTCTGCACCAGCCGGACCCCCGCGCGCTCGAGGAACGCGTGCGGTGCGTCGCCGCCGATCCGGATCACGACGTTGTCGTTCGCGAGACGGTGGATCGACCCGGCCGTCTCCAGCTCGACCTCGTCGCCGCGGATCGCCCGCACCGTGCTGCCGAGCAGCAGCGCCACGCGGCCGGCGGCCACGACCCGGTCGAGCTTCTCCTGGTTGCGCGGCTTGATCCGGGCGAAGCGTTCGCCGCGATACGAGAGGTGCACCACCGCGCCATCCTGGTTCGCGAGGCCGACCGCGGACTCGATCGCGCTGTCGCCGCCGCCCACCACGAGCACTCTCCGCCCCGCGAACTCCTCCATCTCGACGATGTCGTAGAACACCTTCTCGAGGTCCTCGCCGGGGACGCCGAGCGCCCGCGGCGTCCCGCGTCGCCCCATCGCGAGCACCACCCGCCTGGCGAGCACGGTGCCGTCGGCGGTGTCGACCCGGTAGCCCGCGCCCTCGGCGGTGACCGCCTGCACCCGCTCGCCGGTGCGAACGCGCAGGCCGGTCGACGAGACGATCCCCTCCCAGGCACGGAGCAGCGCTTCCTTGGAGGTGTCGGCGACCCACAGGTTGCCGTAGAGCGGCATCGCCACCGGCTCGGCGAGCAGCAGCTTGTGGCGCGGATACTTGCGCACGCTGTCGGAGAGGGTGCCCTGCTCGAGCACGACGTAGTCCAGCCCCGCGCGGTGCGCCTCGATCGCCGCCGACAAGCCGGCCGGCCCCGAGCCGACGACGACCACGTCCACGCGATCCCGGTCAGCGTCCTCCCGCGGGGTCCCGGGCGGCAGGTTCGCGATCACGTGCTCCATCGCGAGGCGGCCCTCGTTGATCGCGTTCTTGATCAGGCCGCGACCGCCGAGCTCGCCGACGATGTACAGCCCGGGCAGGTTCGTCTCGAAGTTGGCGTCGACCTGGGGCACGGTCACGCGATTGACCGCCGCGCCCGTGGTCACCAGGATCGCGCCGACCGGGCAGGCGGCCACGCACTCGCCATGACCCTGGCACCGGGCATCGTCCACGACGGCAAGCTTGCCCCGCAACGTGAGTGCGCCCGGTTCGGGACAGGCCGCCACGCACGTCCCGCAGCCGACGCACATGTCCGCCCGGACCAGCGCCCGGGGATCCCCCGCCGCCGCGACCTCGCCGGCGGCCGTCGGCGCCCGCACCAGTTCGAAGGCCTGCATCGGCGCCCGGCAGCGCCGGCAGAAGAGCGCGCCCGGCGGCACCGTCGCGTCGCAGCGCGGGCAGGCGGACCGCGGCGTGCCCTGCCGCGCGGTGGTGCGCAGGTGCCACCACATCGCGACGCCGCTGACCAGCGCGAATCCGAGCAGGGTCCAGGACACCGGGCGACCCTAGAACCGCACCACGCCCATCGCGATCACGACCGCGATGTGGATGACGATGGCGATCAGCGCGGTGATCGCGAACGGACGGTGGGCCACGTGCCAGAACCGGAATACCCGGTGCGTCGCATCGAGCATCCGGGTCTGCTGCTGCAGCGCCATTTCCTGGGAGGCGAGTCGGAGCGCGTCGTGCAACTCCGCCCGCGTCAGCTTCCGGTCGCCCTGCCGCCGCCCGGACCAGCGTCGCTGCAGCTCGGCCACGCGGCGTCGGCGCAGGACGTCCGCCGAGAGCAGGTGCGACAGGATCCGCAGCGGGTTCCGCTCGCTGGCGCCCGCCCCGCCGAGGTCGAGCATCCGCTCGACCTCGTCCACGTTCATCCCCGTCCGCTCGGCCAGCTCGCCCAGCATCTCACGCCGCCGTGCCGCCACCTCCTCGCGGCTCAGCTCGACGCCGCTCCGCGCGCGCGGGATGCGCACGTAGAGGTAGCGGCCCACGACCCCGCTCGCGATGACGATCAGCATCGCAAGGAGGCCCAGGCCGATCAGTCCGTCGGCACGCCAGGCCGAATGGATCGCGAGCAGCAGCGGCAGGGCGAGGGCGGTCGCGATGTGCACGTCCATCCACCGGCCGAGTGAACCGAGGAAGGCGAGTCGGCGATACTTCTTGCGCAGCGGATAGAGCCAGAGGAAGATGAAGATCAGGACCGCGACGATCCCGGCCGACAGGCCGATGGTGCCGGAGGGCCGCAGCCAGGCGTGCCATGGATGGCGAACCCGCGTCGCCATCGAGGCCAGGTAGTACGGCGCGCCGATGACGTTCAGCAGCGCCAGCGGGAGCGCCACGCCGAAGAACCAGGCGAGCAGCTTCCCGCGCCCCGGGGTCGACCGGGCCGTGGCTGGCCGTGAGGGCGCGACCCGCGATGCCGCGGGGGTGGCGGAGACGACGGACCCCGGAAGGTCGCGCGTGGATGCGGTCATGCAGCCAACCCGACTGGTCCTCGGACCGGCCCGGGGGGAATCGGGCGGCACGGGGTTGCCGTGGAATGGTGGATTATTGATTAGGCAGTATCGGCCGCGTGCGGCGCCGCCTGAGACGCCCCGCTGCGGGCCGACACCCCCCCGGGAGGGAGGATCCGTTGACACCGAGACCCTGTCACCGTTGCGGCGCCCCCGGGGAAGGGGCCTTCTGCACGGCGTGTGGTGCGGCGCGGGGAGAGCGCCGCTGCCCGGCCTGCGGTGCCGGCGCCGACCCTGGCGCGGGCTTCTGTGCCAATTGCGGCACGCGCCTCACGATAGGCGATCCGTCACCGATTGCCAAGCAGGGTCGCCACCGTCCTCCATCCTGGGCCGCCCCTGCCGCCCTGGGCGGACTCGCCCTGGTCGCCGTCATCGGCGCGGCCCTCGCCGGTCGGTCACCCGCCGTCGCGACCGGCGGCGGCGCGGCGCCACCCACCGCCGGGACGCCACCCGACATCTCCAACCTCACCCCGCATGAACGATTCATCCGGCTCGCCGATCGCATCCAGTCGTCGATCCAGGGCGGCGACAGCAGCGGGGTCGTGCAGTTCTTCCCGATGATGGAGCAGGCCTACCAGCTGCTCGAGGGCGACGAGCGCGACATCGACGCCCGCTTCCATCTCGCACTCCTGCAGGCGGAGGTCGGTCACTTCGACGCCGCCACGGCGCAGGTGGACTCGATCGAGGCGGCCACCTCGCCGCGCCACCTGCTGGCCAGCTACCTCCGCGCGATCATCGCCGACTTCCAGGGCGACCTCGCCACGGGCAAGTCCGCTCGCACGGCGTTCCGCGAGCACTACGACGCCGAGGTCGCCACCCGTCGTCCCGAGTACGTCGGGCACGCCTCGCTCCTCGAGGCCTTCCGGAAGGCGGCCGGGCCGACCTGATCGCGGCGGCACAGCAATCCCAACCGTTGCACTTCCGTTTTTTGGCGCCCGTGATTCCGATATCGTTCATCCATGGCCGTCGCGTCGAAGGACATGGTGCCGCCCGCCGCCCCGCGAGCCGACCAGCTTGGTCAGGAGCTGGTGCGCGCCGGGCTGGTCTCCACCGAGGCGGTCGAGCGCGCCGTGGTCGAGGGACGCCGCAGCGGGCGCCGCTTGGGCGAGGTGCTGGTGGAGCTCGGCGCCCTCGAGGAGCGCGACGTCTTCCGCACCCTGGCGGCGCTGCATCACCTGCCGTTCCGCACCAGCGAGGAACTGCTCCACGAGCTCGATCCCGCGCTCGCCCGTGCGGTCTCCCAGCGATTCCAGGAGTTCCACCACCTGATGCCGATCGCCCGCCACGGCGACCGGCTCCTCGTGGCGAGCAGCGACCCGCTGCAGGACGTGCCGGAACTCGCCTCGGCCCTCGACGCCGAGGGACTCGACACCGTCGTCGTCACGCCGACCGACCTGCGGCGGCTCCACCTGGCGCTCGACCTCGAGCAGGCGGGCAGGACCCAGGCACCGGTCACCCCGTGGCGCCAGGCGGTGGACCTCCTCGCCGCCGACCCCGAGGCCACCGAGTCCGCGCAGCGCCTGCTCGACGAGCTGCTCCTCGACGCCGTCGCCGAGCGCGCGAGTGACATCCACATCGAGACCTACCGCGGCAAGGCCCGGATCCGGATCCGCGTCGACGGCGACCTCCGCGACCTGGGACACTACCAGCTCACCGAGCTGCAGCGCCTCGGCCTCGTCAACGTCATCAAGGTGCGCGCCGCCCTCGACATCGCCGAGCATCGCCTGCCGCAGGGCGGCCGCTTCGTCACCCGCGCCGGCAAGCAGGTCTTCGACATCCGCACCCAGACGCAGCCGTGCCTGCACGGCGAGCACGTCGTGATGCGCCTGCTCCCCCAGGACAACCGGCTGACCACGATCAACGAGCTCGGCTTCCCCGAGCACATCGCCCGGATCTACCGGCGGCTGCTCGATTCCCCGGGCGGCCTGGTGCTCGTCGTCGGCCCGACCGGCTCCGGCAAGTCGACCACGCTCTACGCCGGCCTCCAGGTCCTCGCCGCCGACCCCTCGCGCAAGGTGATCACCGTCGAGGACCCGATCGAGTACGCGCTCGACGGGATCCAGCAGACCCAGGTCCGCCCCGAGATCGGCTTCGAGTTCGCGTCGGCGATGCGCGCGTTCGTGCGCGAGGATCCCGACGTGATCCTGGTCGGCGAGATCCGCGACGGCGAGACGGCACTCGAGGCGCTTCGCGCCTCGCAGACGGGCCACCTGGTCCTCTCGACGCTGCACTGCAACGACACCGTCGACGCGGTGCAGCGCCTGATCGACCTCGGCATGCACCCGAACTCGATCGCGAGCGAACTCCTCGCCGTCTTCTCGCAGCGACTCGCGCGCCGGATCTGCGAGGGCTGCCGCGCGCCGGCCGAGCCCGACCCGACGCTCGTCGCCGAGGTCTTCCCCGACGGCATCCCGGACGACATGCGCTTCTTCGCGGGGACCGGCTGCGACCACTGCCGGGGCACCGGCTGCTACGGACGGATCGCCGCGATCGAGTACCTCCCCGCCTCGGCCGACCTGCGCATCGCGATCGCGCGCCGCGCGACCGTGGACGAGCTGCGCGACCACGCGCTCGTCGCCGGCATGCTGCCGCTGCGCGACCACGCCATCGCCCTGGTCCGGGAAGGCATCATTCCGCTCGGCGAACTGCGCACGATGCTGCCGCCCGAACGGCTCGGCCCGCCGGGTCATTCCAGTCGCTCGACCCGGGCGACGTGACATCCCGCCTCGGCGTGGCGCAGGAAGACGAATGCCACGCCGGGGTCCTGCAGCAGCCCCTCCAGCACCGGTTCCGCCAGCGACCCCGACAGCCGCTCCGTCACGAGGACGCGGCCGTCCTCGGTGCGCCCCTCGGCCAACAGCGGCAGCGCACGAAGCCCCGCCGGAAAGCCGGCGCCGTCGAAGCGCGCGCACGATGCAGCGTGGATGAAGACCGGACCGGGGGCGCCGACCGCGCCAACTCCGCTCGCCGGCCGATAGGTGAAGAGGAGGCGCTCCTCCGCGCCCACCGCGAACGTGTCCAGGCACGACCGGCACGGCCCGGTCCCCCGCGCCACCTCGCGCACGACCGGGTGCCCGTAGCCCGGCGACCGCCCCGTGTCACGCACCTCCGCCGCCAGCGCGGCATCCAGACTCACGACCCGAAACCCCACGACGAACCCTCCGTTGATTGTCCGGAGGGAAAGCTCGCGACCGGGTGCGGCAGCCGGCCACCGACGATTGGACGCGCAATCTCCGAGTGCGGATATCTTTCGGGAGCAGGAGGTGGCACGGTGGGACAGGGGACGATCCAGCACGAATCGCGTCGCGAAGAGGTGGCCAATGCGGCGACCCATGCCGCCGGGCTGGTCGCCGTGCTGCTCGGGCTGCCGCTGCTCCTCACCCAGGCCGCCCCGCGCGGCACCGCAGCACTTGTCGGCGCGGGAATCTTCGGCACCACTGCCGCGCTGCTCTACCTCTCCTCGACGCTCTTCCACGCCGCGAAGCGCCCGGTTGCCAAGGCCCGCCTCCGCGTGATCGACCACGCCGCGATCTACCTGCTCATCGCCGGCACCTACACGCCGTTCACGCTCGGCGTGCTGCGCGGCGCCATCGGCTGGACGCTGTTCGGCCTGGTCTGGACCCTGGCCACCGCCGGCGTGGTCTTCAAGGCGGTCGACGGCTTCGGGCACCCGCGGCTCTCGGTGGCGCTCTACCTCGCCATGGGCTGGCTGGTCCTCGTGGTGGCCAAGCCGCTCTGGGACGTGATGCCGGCGTGGGGCGTCTTCTGGCTGGTGGCCGGCGGGCTCGCCTACACCCTTGGCGTCCCCTTCTATGCCAGCCGCCGTGTCCGACACGGACACCTCATCTGGCACCTTTTCGTGCTGGCGGGAACCGCCTGCCACTACATCGCGGTCTTGCGGTACGCGCACTGACGAAACTCGGGCGACATTTGCGCGAGCACGGGTGCGACCATAGCGTCAAGGCGTCGCTCACTCGGGATCATCCATGTTCGTCGGCCACCTCAGCCTCGCCCTGATCGCCAAGCGGGCACGGCCGGGGGCGTCACTCGGCTGGTATGTCGCCGCCACCACGGCGCTCGACCTGCTCTGGCCGCTCTTTCTGCTTGCCGGACTGGAACGCGTGAGCATCACGCCGGGCGCGACGGCGTTCAACCCGCTGGTCTTCGACAGCTATCCCTGGTCGCACTCGCTCGTCATGGCGATCACGTGGGGCCTGGTGCTGGCCATGGTCGCCCGGCGGAGCGGCGTCGGGGCTGACGCGGCGCGGCTCGTCGGCGTGCTGGTCCCCAGTCACTGGGTCCTCGACTGGCTCACGCATGCACCCGACATGCCGCTGTGGCCCGGAGGACCGCGGTTCGGACTCGGACTCTGGAACTCCGTTCCGGCCACCCTGGCCATCGAGGGGGCGCTCTGGGCGATCGGGATCGTGCTGTATGTCGGCCCGCGTCGCGCCACCCGCTGGATCGGACCCGCGGCCCTCTGGTCGCTGGTGCTGGTGTGCACCGGAATGTGGGCGCTTGGGCCCTGGTCGCCCCCGCCCACCGACCCGCATGCACTGGCGCTCTTCGCCCTGATCGGCTGGTTGCTCATCCCGTGGAGCGCCCTGGCCGACCGTCACTACGCCCTCCGCCTCCCTTGAACCCGACCCCGCTGTCGTCACGTCGGGAGATCCCGCGCATCCCCTCCGGATTCGGGACCGTCCCGGGGCCGCCAACCGCAACCACGAGCTGACCGCGATGATCCACGACTCCATCCTCGGCACCATCGGCAACACGCCGATCGTCCGGATCAATCACATCGCCCCGGACCACGTGACGATGTACGTGAAGTGCGAGGCGTTCAACCCGATGTCGTCGGTCAAGGACCGGCTCGCCTTCGCGATGATCAACGACGCCGAGCGCCGGGGCACCCTCAAGCCCGGGCAGACGGTGATCGAGCCGACCTCCGGCAACACCGGCATCGCGCTGGCGATGGTGTGCGCCGTGAAGGGACATCCGTTCGTCGCGGTGATGGCCGAGTCGTTCTCGGTGGAGCGTCGCAAGCTGATGCGGATGCTCGGCGCGAAGGTGGTGCTCACCCCGGCCGCCGAACGGGGATCCGGCATGGTCAAGAAGGCGAAGGAGCTCGCCGCGAGGCACGGCTGGTTCCTCCCCGACCAGTTCGAGAACCCGGCCAATCCCGAGTATCACCGCCACACCACCGGTCCCGAGATCCTGCGCGACTTCGCCGGCCAGCGACTCGACATCTGGGTGACCGGCTGGGGCACCGGCGGGACGCTCACCGGCGCGGGCGAGGTGCTGAAGGCCGGCCGCCCGGGCCTGCGGATCGTCGCGGCCGAGCCCGAGGTCGCCTCGCTGCTGAACGGCGAGGCGTGGAACCCCCACAAGATCCAGGGATGGACGCCCGACTTCGTCCCCGGCGTGCTCGACCGCACCATCTACGACGAGATCCTCAAGGTGAGCGATGTCGAGGCGCGCGACGCGGCCCGCGACCTCGCCGCCCGCGAGGGGATCTTCTGCGGCGTCTCGGCCGGCGGCACCTTCGCCGCCGCGCGGCGCGTCGCCGAGCGCTCGCCCGAGGGCACCGTGCTGCTGGCGATGCTGCCCGACACCGGCGAGCGCTATCTCTCGACCTTCCTCTTCGAGGGGATCAACGAGGGCAGCGACGAGGTGGAGTGAGGCGCACCGTCCGCAACCCGCTCCGCGTCCTCGGCATCGCGCGCTGCCTCGTCGGCGCAGGATTCGTCGCGTCCGCCGCGCGGACCTGGCGCGACCGCGGCTTCCTCCTCGAGCAGGCCGCGCGGCTCTTCCGGGGCGACCTCGGCGCCACCGATGCCCCGATCCGTGCCACCCTGATGCTCGCGATCGCGGTGGCGCTGCTGCTGCTCGGGATCGTGACCATGGCACGCGGCCTTCGCTGGATGCGCGGACTCGTCGCCGCCGGCACCGGCCCGGCGGCACTCTCCGCCCAGGAGGTGGTCGAGGTCCTGGTCGAACGGCGGCTCCCGGCGTACGCGACAAGCGACGCCGCGTCGTCCTCCCTCCTCCAGCGCGTCGCCGGCGATGAACTCGCCCGACTCACGCGCTGGCGTCGTGCCTTGATCGAGGATGCGACGCGTGCGGTGCGCTGGGCGACGGGACTGGCCATCCTGCTCCCCATCCCCTGGATCGCCGTCCGCCTCGTCACCCGCGAGCCGTTGCTCGGGGCCTTCCCGATCTGGTTCGCGATCCTCCTGCCGTTCCTCGCGGCCGTCTGGGTCGGCCTGCTGCTCCTGCAACTCGGCGCCACGCCGCCGCGGCTCGAGTCGGTCGACCTGCCGCACTCGGGACGCCGGGACGCCGGTGGATCGGCACCCGCGTTCACCGAGGACCGACCGACGCTGCTCACCTGGGAGCCAGCGGCGCTCGGCAACACGATCGGCCTCCTCGGCGTCCTGACCCAGTGCCTGCTGCTCTCGTGGTGGAACCTCGGGACGCTCGGCTATCCCCACCTCGCCACGTCGATCGTGAGGCACCTCGCATCGATCGTCGCCGGGGCGATCTTCTTCGCGCTCGGCGACCGGATGCTCGCGGCGGCCAGGGAGCTGCTGGTCCGGGTGCAGTATGATTCGATCGTGGTCCTTGTCGTCGACACGGGATCCGGCTGGGTCGCGCGCGCCGCCGAGATCCGCACCGAGGCGCGCGAGCCGTCGGGTCCGCGGCAGGTGATCACCGCCGTCGGGGGCGCCCACACCCGGTCCGCCGCACCGCGGCTCGTCCCACCCTGATTCGAGGAGCCTGCCCATGATGGTCCGCCACCGGCCGGGCCCGATCGCCGCCATGCTGTCCCTGGCGATCCTCGTCGCCCCCGCCGCCGGCGCCCAGGCCGCGCACTCCGGCAACCCGATCCTCAAGGGCTGGTACGCCGACCCGGAGGCCCATGTCTTCGAGGGACAGTACTGGATCTACCCGACCTACTCCGCGCCGTACGACGAGCAGGTCTTCCTCGACGCCTTCTCGTCGCGGGACCTGGTCACCTGGGTGAAGCACCCGATCATCGTCGACACCGGCGCGGTGCGCTGGGCGCGCCGCGCGATGTGGGCGCCGTCGATCGTGGAGAAGGATGGCTGGTACTACCTCTTCTTCGGCGCCAACGACATCCAGTCGGACCAGGAGCGCGGCGGCATCGGCGTCGCGCGCTCCCGCTCGCCCGCCGGCCCGTTCGAGGACTGGCTCGGCCACCCGCTCATCGACGCGTTCCACAACGGCGCCCAGCCGATCGACCAGATGGTCTTCCGGGACGCGGACGGCTCGTACTACATCGTCTACGGCGGCTGGGGGCACTGCAACATCGCCCACCTCAACGCCGACTTCACCGGCTTCGTCCCCTTCCCCGACGGCTCGACGTTCAAGGAGATCACCCCGGAGGGGTACGTCGAGGGCGCCTTCATGCTGCTGAAGGACGGCAAGTACTACTTCATGTGGTCGGAGGGCGGCTGGACCGGCCCGGACTATGCCGTGGCCTACGCCATCGGCGACTCGCCGTTCGGGCCGTTCAAGCGGGTGGGGAAGATCCTGCAGCAGGATCCGTCGGTCGCGACCGGCGCCGGGCACCACTCGGTGCTCCACGCGCCGGGCAGCGATCGCTGGTACATCGTCTATCACCGCCGGCCGCTCGGCGAGACCGACCGGAACCACCGGGTGGTGAGCATCGACGAGCTGCACTTCGACGCCGACGGCAGGATCCAGCCAGTGAAGATCACCTTCGAAGGGGTGGCGGCGGACGCGCTGCGGTAGGCGTGAACGGTGATTGGTGAATCGTGAATGGTGAATGGGGGCCCCCAGGGGCAGTTCCCATTCACCATTCACCAATTACCGGTACTTCTCCATCAACCGATCCAGCGCCGCGCTGCCCGGGCACAGCGTCTCGTACGGCAGGTCGTGCAGCGGCGCGGCGGGGAGCTGGAGGCCGTCGCACATCTCCTGGCCGCTCCCCTCGTCCACGAAGAGCAGGCCGGTCGCGATCTCGCCCCGGGCCTGGCAGGCGCGCACGTGCGCGTAGGCCGAGTTGCGGTCGGTGGGGTCGTAGCCCGCGGTGGTCGGCCGGAGCCGCACCCGGGTGCCGTCGTGCATCGGCACCTCGATCACCGCCGCGTCGGTCTCCGGCACCGTGATCTCGCGCTGCAGCGGCACGAAGTCGGTCGCGACCGCCTCCACCTCGTGGGTTCGCGTGTACGCGTAGCTCTTGGTGCTCCCCTCGTGGTCGTTGAAGGTGACGCACGGGGAGATGACGTCCACCATCGCGAGGCCGCGGTGGGTGATGCCCGCCTTGAGGATCGGCACCAGCTGGCGCTTGTCGCCCGAGAACGACCGCGCCACGAAGGTGGCGCCGAGGGTCAGCGCGAGCAGCACCGGGTCGATCGGCGCCTGCTGGTTCGCCTCGCCCTTCTTCGACTTGGAGCCGACGTCGGCGCTGGCCGAGAACTGCCCCTTGGTGAGGCCGTAGACGCCGTTGTTGTCGATCACGTACAGCATGTTGACGTTGCGGCGGATCGCGTGGCACATCTGCCCGAGGCCGATCGAGAGCGAGTCGCCGTCGCCCGAGATGCCGATGCACACCAGCTCGCGATTGGCCGCCGCCGCGCCGGTGGTGACCGACGGCATCCGGCCGTGGACGCTGTTGAAGCCGTGCGACTGCCTCATGAAGTAGGCGGTCGTCTTGGCCGAGCACCCGATGCCGCTCATCTTCGCCGCCATCTCCGGAGGGATGGCAAGTTCCCACGCCGCCTGGATCAGCGCCGCGGTCACCGAGTCGTGGCCGCACCCGG
>CAZKYO010000034.1:0-27031 GCA_964557115.1 uncultured Gemmatimonadaceae bacterium | reverse complement strand
GGCTCCCCCCCGCCGGGGGGGGGGTGTATCCAACCCCCGCCCGCCCGGGCCGCCCCTCCCCCCCCGCCCCCGGCCCCCCGCGCCCCACCGCTCGACCATCAGGAGGTCCCTCGCTGCGCTCGGGACGAGGTGGTCGGCCTCACTTGATCGGAGCCTCCCGACCGCTATATTGGCCGGTCCGACGCGGCGCTATCGTCTAGGGGCCTAGGACACAGCCCTCTCAAGGCTGGAACACGGGTTCGAATCCCGTTAGCGCTATGCAGGACAGTCCCGGCGGGACCCTGGCCCCATCGTCTATCGGCTAGGACGGCACCCTTTCAAGGTGCAGAGACGGGTTCGATTCCCGTTGGGGCTATGCAGGAGTGACGCCTCGATAGCTCAATTGGTAGAGCACGTGACTCTTAATCACTAGGTTCCAGGTTCGAGTCCTGGTCGGGGCACTTGAGCGCCCGCTTCCCTTCGGAGGCGGGCGCTCGTTCGTGCTGGCACGCGAGGCGAGTTCGCCTCACGTCCGCCCCAACGCCTCCTCCACCGACGCGGCGACACCATCCGATCCGAGGCGGCCAATCACCCCCGCCCGCTCCAGCGCCTGCCGCGGTTGCTCCTGCAGCTCCGCCAGCACCACCCGCGTCCCCGCCCGCTGGCGCTCCGCGATGACGCGCGCGAGCGCGTGGATCCCCGTCGCATCCATCGCCGGCACGTGGCGGAGCCGGAGGATCAGCAACGTCGGCGCGCTGGCCACCGACCCCATCGCGTTGCTGAAGGCGCTCGCCGCCCCGAAGAAGAACGGCCCGTTGATCTCGTAGACCTCGACGCCCGGCGGCACCCGCGATCCGGCGGGCGCGGCCTCGCCGTTCTCGTCGCCGTCGGCGAATTCGTGGGTGATCGCCTGGACGTTGGTCACCTCGGCCATCCGCTTCATGAACAGGAACGCCGCCAGCACCATCCCGACCTGGATCGCGACGGTGAGGTCCACCAGCACCGTGAGGCCGAAGGTGGCGAGCAGCACCATCACGTCGCTCCGCGGCGAGGCGAGGATCGCCCGGAAGGTGCGCCACTCGCTCATGTGCCACGCCACGATCACGAGGATTGCCGCGAGCGCGGCCATCGGGATCAGCGCCGCCCACTTCCCGAAGAACAGCGTGATCACCAGCAGCGTGAGGGCGTGCACCATACCGGCCACCGGCGTCCGGCCGCCATTCTTGACGTTGGTGGCGGTGCGCGCGATCGCGCCGGTGGCGGGGATCCCGCCGAACAGCGGCGACGCGATGTTGGCGACGCCCTGGGCCACCAGCTCCATGTTGGAGCGGTGTCGCCCGCCGATCATCCCGTCGGCGACCACCGCGGAGAGCAGCGACTCGATCGCCGCAAGCGCGGCGATGGTGAACGCCGGTCCCGAGAGCTTCCGCAGCAGCTCCCACGAGACGTGCGGCAGTTGCAGCGCCGGGAAGCCGGCGTGGATCGCGCCGAAGCGCGAGCCGATCGTCTCGACGGGGAGGTCGAAGATCGCCGTCGCGGCCGTCGCCGCGATCAGCGCCACGAACGGCCCGGGGATCCGGCGGCTCACCCGCGGCCAGAGCTGGATCACCAGCAGGCATCCCACCGCGAGGCCAAGCGCCCACGGGTTCACGGTGCCGAGGTGAGCGCCGAACGCGCGCCACTTGGGAATGAACTCCGCCGGGACGTCGGCCATCGCGAGGCCGAGGAAGTCCTTCACCTGGCTGGAAAAGATGATCAGCGCGATGCCGCTGGTGAACCCGACCGTGACGGGGTAGGGGATGAACTTGATCGCGCCGCCCAGGCCGGCGAGGCCGAACGCAATGAGCAGCACGCCGGCCATGATCGTGGCGAGCAGCAGGCCGTCAAGTCCGTGCTGCTGGATGATCCCGTAGACGACGACCACGAACGCGCCGGTGGGGCCGCCGATCTGGACCCGCGAGCCGCCGAGCGCCGAGATGAGGAAGCCGGCGATGACGGCGGTCCAGAGGCCGCGGTCGGGGGTGACGCCGCTGGCGATCGCGAACGCGATGGCGAGCGGCAGTGCGACGATGCCGACGATGACGCCGGCAGTGCAGTCGGCGAGGAAGGTCTCGGAGGTGTAGCCGCGCAGCGCGGTGAACAGCTTGGGTCGGAGCACGTCGCCCTGGATCGAGAGCCGGGGGAGGGAAAGCTGGCGGCGGCCGGGGCCGGAGTGAAGGGGTGGCTCGCTACCTTTCCTCCCGTCCCCTTCCGAGGTGTCCCGTGATCACGATCGCCCCCGTCACGCTCGAAGGCCACGGCGTCCGGCTCGAGCCGATGGAACCGGGCCACGCCGACGCGCTCCGCGCGGCGGCCGCCGACGGCGAGCTCTGGAACCTCTGGTTCACGTCGGTCCCGACGCCCGACGGCGTGGAGGGGTACATCGCCCGGGCGCTGCAGGGCTATGCCGACGGCCACATGCTGCCCTGGGTGGTCCGCGACCTGGGGTCCGGCCGCATCGTCGGCACCAGCCGGTACCACGACATCGTCGCCGACGTCGATCGCGTCGAGATCGGCTGGACCTGGTACGCGGCGGCGGTGCAGGGGACCCACGTCAACCCCGCCTGCAAGCTGCTGCTCCTCGCCCACGCCTTCGACACGCTCGGCTGCGGCG
Organism: uncultured Gemmatimonadaceae bacterium; assembly: GCA_964557115.1. GTDB lineage: Bacteria > Gemmatimonadota > Gemmatimonadetes > Gemmatimonadales > GWC2-71-9 > Palsa-1233. The sequence continues at coordinate 24,399 of CAZKYO010000034.1, read as the reverse complement.
TCGTCGGGCTCCGCACCGACAACTTCAACTTCCGCTCGCAGCGGGCCATCGAGGCGCTTGGCGCCAGGCGCGACGGCGTGCTGCGGCACCACTTCCGCCGCCGCGACGGCTCGGTGCGCGACAGCGTCTGCTACAGCATCCTCAGGAACGAGTGGCCCGACGTGCGCCACAACCTCGAGTGGCGGCTGGCGCGACGGCGGGAGGGGTAGCACGCCGTTCGGGAGCCGCAAGGCGCGAGGGCGGCCCGCACCACCCGGTGCGAGCCGCCCTCGCGCATTCCGGCACTGCGCCCGCCACTACATGCAGAACTGTCCCCGGCTCTTCGGGCCGTCCGGCGAGTAGGGTGCCGGCTTGCGGGGCAGCAGGTCGTCGCGCTGCGCCGCCTGCCACGCGAACGCCGCCAGCACGGCCGAGTTGAACTTGAGGTCGTCCGGCTGCAGCCGCTCGTAGACGTCCTGGTTGGTGTGGTGGGTGCGCGAGCCGTAGTCGAGGCCGTCCTGCACGAACTGGAACGCCGGCAGTCCGAGGTTGTCGAAGGCGATGTGGTCGGTCGAGCCGGTGTTGCTGATCGTCGTCATGTTCATGCCGATCGACTTGAACGGCCCCATCCACGCGTCGAAGATCGGCGCCACCGCGGCGTTGCCCTGGTTGTACACGCCGCGGATCTTGCCGCTGCCGTTGTCCAGGTTGAAGTAGGCCGAGAACTTCGCCTGCTCCGCCGTGGGATGGAACGAGTCGGCATCGATGTAGCCGAAGTGCTGCCGGGTGTAGGCGCAGGAGCCGTAGAGCCCCTGCTCCTCGCCGGTCCAGAGCCCGATCCGGATCGTCCGGCGCGGCTTGAGGTCGAGTGTCTTGAGGATCCGCATCGCCTCGAGCATCACGCCGGCGCCGGCGCCGTTGTCGGTCGCGCCGGTGCCCGAGTGCCACGAGTCGAAGTGGCCGCCGATCATCACCACCTGGTCCTTGAGCTGGGGATCGGTCCCCGGGATCTCGCCGACGATGTTGAACGAGGTCGAATCGGCAGGATGGAAGCGGTTGACCATCTCGAGCTCGAGCATCACCGGGACGTTGCGCTCGACCATCCGCGCCACGCGGCCGTAGCTCTCGGTCGCCACGTGCACGAACGGCACCTGCGGGGCGCCCTTGACGCGCGACGCGCCGTTGTCGGTCGCGATGTCGCCGCCCACGCTGTTGCTGCGGCCGGTGCCGCCCAGCAGGATCGCCGCGGCGCCCTGCTGCTGCAGCCAGCGCAGCGCCGTGGTGTCGCTGTTGACGTTGAAGCCGCGACCGCCGAAGCGGGCGGCCGGCGACGGGTTGGCGGCAGCCGCCGCGGCCTCCTGCTGGCAGATGGCCGAGAGCTGCGGCGCCTGTGCCGCGCCCGCGGGCGGTCCGCCGCGCCGGCCGCCGGCCGGGCCGCCGCCGGTGGGCGGCGTCGCCGCGGCCATCGCCGCCAGCGACGAATCCGACCGCCGCGAGGCGTAGGCGGTGAACTCCGTCACCGGCGTCTCCGTGGCCGGCGCGAACATCAGGAACCCGTTCTTGAGCTTCCCCGCGTACTCCTGCTTGAGCTGCGCGAAGCAGTCGACGCTCACCCGCATCGCCGGGCCAGTCACCTTGCCATTGGTCCCCGCCGACCACGCCCGCGGCACCGCCTGCAGGATGAACGGGTTGGGCGAGACGGCCTGCAGCGAGAAGCGCTCGTTCTGCCAGCCGATCCCCGTCGGGGTGCTCCACGGCTCGAGCGCCACGTTCGACATCCCCCACGCCTTGAGCTGCGCCGCGCTCCACTCGGCCGCCTTCCGCGCATTCGGCGACCAGGTGAGCCGCGGGCCGTACACGTCGGTCAGCCAGCTCATGATGTCCATCACCTGGGAATGGTCCATCGCCTCGGTCTTGATCCGCTCGATCGTGGCGACGTCGACCTTCTCCTGCGCCGCGAGCGGGGTGGCGAGGACGGTGGCGGCCAGCAGCAGGGCCGGCGACCGGTGGAGGGCAGCGAGACGCATGGGGCGGTACTCCGGGGCAAGGTCGGGGATGGGGGAACAAAGCATACCGAAGGGTGGCGGGGGAGGCCACCGCACATTGTCACCCCGAGCGTAGCGAGGGGGCGGAACGTCGTTGGGCAAGCCCCGCCCCCTCGCTGCGCTCGGGGTGACACGCTCAATACGCCGGCTACCACTTCTCCGTTGAGACGTCGGCCAGCACCCCGGCCAGGTCGTTGAACACCAGCCCGGTCGGCTTGGTCGGCATCGGCGGCAGGTCAATCACGCTCTCGGCGCCCTGGACCTTGACCCGGAGGCGGGCGACCCCGCCACCCTCGAGCTGGACGGTGACCGGCACGTAGGCCAGGAAGCTGTCGGGGACCTTCTGCTGCCGTACCCGGAGCTTCACCGCGTAGCGGCCGCCGTCGGCCGCCTCGGCCCTCCACGCGACCTTGTACTCCGGGATCGCCGTGGTGTTGAGCCACTGGTCGAAGAACCAGTCGAGCGGGCCGCCGGCGTGCTGCTCGGCGACCTTCCGGAAATCGGCCGTCGAGGCGGCGTGCCCCTTGTAGGTCGCGAAGTAGTCGCGCATCGTCGCCTCGAACTTGTCCTCCTTCATGGTGCGCAGGTCGAGCATCAGGATGCGCAGCATGTGGAGCGTCCAGGCGCCCTTCTGGTACACCACCAGGTCGTACTCCGAGCCGTCCGACGCCGTCGCGGTCCGGTAGCCGAGCCCCACCGGGCCGACCTCGCGCTGGCGCGCCTTGAGGTCGGCCTTCCAGCGCTCGAGCTGGTCGAAGTAGTAGTCGTTCTTCTTCTGGGCGACCTGGGTGTACCAGAGCCCGGAGAAGTTGGCGAACCCCTCGCTCAGCCACTGGTCGCGATAGCTGGCGAAGTCGACGCCGATCCCCCACCACTGGTGCGCCACCTCGTGCGCGCGGAAGAACTGGTCGAAGTCGGCGCGGCTCGCGTCGCCCGAGGCGAAGGTCGAGAAGCTCAGGTGGATCAGCCCCGGGAACGCCTCGCCGTGGCCGTAGGGGATGATCGTCGCGTAGAGCCGCTTGTGGCCCACGTCGCCGAACATCGCCGTGAAGAACTCCGCCGCCTGCGAGACGTCCTGCCCCACCGATTCCTTCGCCTTCGACAGCGAGCGCATCCCGAACGACCGCAGCGCCTGGTCGGAGTGCAGCACCGTGATCGCCGGGCCCTTCCCCGGGCTCGGCACCACGTAGTCCTCGAAGAAGCCGATGTTGAACGAGACGTTCCGCATCGGCGCCTCGCTCACCCAGTGCGTGGTGAGCACCTTGTCGGCCACGGTGGAGTCCTTGAGCACCCCCACCGAGGCGAAGCGATACGACTCCGGCGTGTGGAACGTCAGGTCGAAGTCGGCGCGCTGCCGCGAGTCGAGCGGGCGCGGATACCAGAGCGTCGACGACTTGAGGAAGAAGAAGTCGCCGAAGCGGTCGATCAGGTCGCCGCCGTACGCGAGCCGGAGTGTGGCGCCGCCGCCGGCCGTCAGCGCTTCCGGCAACCGCAGCCAGAGGAGCGAGCCGTCCTTCGCCTTCTGGAAGGCGACCGTAGTGCCATCGGCCGTGCTCGCCGAGTCGACCGTCACCCCCGGGGCGAGGTAGAACGGCAGCCAGGGCCCCACCGCCTCGCTCGCCGTGACCTGGATCGTCGTGGTGGCGGAGAAGCGCGCCTCGCCCATGCCAGATCGGGCGAGGGTCGCGTCGATCGTGTAGCCGGGCACCGTGAACGGGGAGTTGACGTCCGAGCCGTCGGTCGGCACCGGCCCGTCGCCGAACTGTGCCGCGCTCTCGGTGGTCCGCACCCAGCCGACCCGGCGCGCCTTGGTGAGCAGCCGCACCGGCTCGGCGCTGGTCGGGTCGATCTCGAGCATCACCGGGTTGCCGCCATCGCGATCGACGTGGGCGTAGAACGCCCCCGCCTCGTTACCGTTGAGGAGCGGCAGCATCAGCTCCGGGCCGAACGACTCGTCATCCTTCGGCTTGATGTAGGCGAGGGCGTCGTTGGCGAGGCGGGAGGCGCCGGACGCCACCGCCACGGGCCCAAACGCCACGTTGCGCTGGAGTTCGGCGAGGGTCGAGTCGGTGAAGAGGAAGAAGACCCGCTTGATCTTGCTGTCCACCGCGGAGTCGCCGACCAGGCGGGCCAGCTGTCCCTGCTCGATCGGCGTCGGAGCGGTGAAGCGGAAGCTCCCGGTGCCGACGTACATCGCCCCCACCACGCGGCTGTTCACCGGCTTGGCGAGCCAGAGGGTGCCGCGCTCCAGGGTGATCTGCCCGGTGCCGCGGCTGAGCGTGACATTGGCGACCGTGGCGCCCATCGTCGGGTCGGGCTCGAGGTCGAGCAGCGTCTTGAACAGGGCGCTGGGTGTGTCGGCGGCCTGGGCGGCGACGGAGCCGGTGGCGAGCAGGAGGGCCGCGGGGAGCGAGCGGTGGAGTCGGAGCATCGGAGTGCCTCGTCAGGGGACGATGTATACAAGGTACCCCATCGCAGCCGACCTCGTCCCGAGCGAAGCGAGGGACCTCTTTGCGACCAAGGGGTCCTTCGCTTCGCTCAGGACGAGGCAAAGGGAGGGGATCCTTCGCTACCAGGCGTCCCGCCATTGCGGTCTACCCCCGAGCAGCCCACACTGGCAGGACATCCACCGAATACTCCCCGCGAGGATCGATGAGAGCCGCTTCCCGGATGGCGATGGCGTCTTTGCTCCTGCTGGCCTCCGCCGCCGGCCGGCCACTCCTGCTCGCCGGGCAGGCGGTGTGGCAGCCGCCAGCGGGACTGGTGCAGCTGCCGATCTGGCCCGGGGTCGCGCCGAACGCTGCGTGGGTCGCGGGGCCCGAGGTCGTCCGCTGGGCGGAGGATCCGGCGGACCGTGCCCGCCGCCACACGGTAGCCGGGAAGCCGTGGCTCTACATCGAACGGGTCTCTCGACCGACGATGACCGTCTACCCGCCCCGCGGGCTCAACACCGGCGCTGCGGTGGTCGTCTTCCCTGGTGGCGGCTACAGCATCCTGGCGATCGACCTCGAGGGCAGCGAGGTCTGCGAATGGCTTTCGTCGCGGGGGATCACCTGCGTGCTGCTCAAGTACCGGGTGCCGTGCATGTGGACTGGCCGATACCGGGACTGCCTCACCGCATTGCAGGACGCCCAGCGGACCGTGGGGCTGGTCCGTGCCCAGGCGGCGAAATGGGGGATCGACCCGCGGAAGATCGGCGTGCTCGGATTTTCGGCGGGGGGGCACATGGTGGCCGCGGTCAGCACGCACTGGAGGAAGCGCAGCTATGCGGCCGTCGACGCGGCCGACAGCGTCAGCTCCCGACCGGACTTCGCGGTGGCGCTCTATCCGGGGCATCTGGTCCGTGGCCGGCAGTTCGTGTTCAATCCGGACATCGTGGTGACCGCCGACACGCCCCCCACCTTCCTGGTGCAGGCGGCCGACGACCCGGTCGACCCCGTCGAGAACTCGCTCGCGTACCATGCCGCGCTTCGGAAGGCCGGCGTCCCCGTGGAGATGCACATCTTCCAGAAGGGCGGACATGCCTTCGGGCTCCGACCCACGCAGTCACCGATCACCTGCTGGCCGTCGCTGGTCGAGCGGTGGTTGGCGGCGATCGGGATGATCTCCGAGTAGATCTACCGAGCTTGCCAGCACTCCAACGTCATCCCGACCGAGCGCCGAAGGTGCGAGTGGAGGGACCTCTCGTCTTGCTGTCGCATGAGGGCAGGCGGTGCTTGAAGCCTACCCGCCCTGCCTGAGCAGTGTCGCCAGCACCGCGAGGATCCCGATCATGCCGGGGACCTGAGCAACACATCACCATTCACGTTGCGGGGGGCGCTGCCAGCCTGGAACCCGGCCGGGGAGCGTCTCTGCGCGATCACTCCCGGGCTCGACTCGGACGTCCATCTGCAGTGCGTCGATGCGGCGGGGGAGGGTCGACTCGACACGATCGCCGCGCTGCTGGACGATCAGGACCGCTTCTGGCTGCTGCGATCGACGAGCGGTGAGCCCAGCCAACGATGGGAAGTCTTGTCACCGCGCGGGGTTCCGCTCCACACCCTGACGCTGGACGCCGGTCTCGGTCTCGTCGCGGTCCGGGACGATGTCGCCTCCCTCCGCGCCGAGCGGGCGGACGGATTCCAGGATGCGCTGCGGTGCGAGGTGAGTCCACTTTAGTGTCGCTGCCCGGCTTTGGCCTATGACGGAGGGGGTTCAGTCTCCCCGCTCCACCTGGTGCTGGGGTTCCGTCATCGATTGGCCACGATCTGATAGAGCACCACATCCTGCAGGCCGTCGTCGTCCTCATCCACCATCAGGACCCGGTCGCCGCCGAACCAGCGCAACGATTGGGTCCGCTGGATGGGCACCATCAAGATTTCCTTGGTGTTGCGGCGGAGCATGGCAAGGTGACGCTCGGCGGTTCTCCCCGACACCACGTCAACGACCACGTCACCCACATCCGAAATGCGCAGGTCCACGACGGGAGAATAGACGCGAGGGATGAGGTCGCGATCGCTCATTTCCTTCATCACTTCCTTCGTCAGTGATGACGCCCCCCGCAGGCGGCTGCCTATCGCGCTATCCCTCACCGTGTTCGGGATCGGACTGGGTGCCACCGAGAGCTGCCGGTTGAGCACCGTGTCGCCCTTCACCGAGACCACGACCACCTGCACGCCACTGCGCCCTTCGACGAGCGGTAGGGGGAGTGCCTCGGCGGCGAACTCCCCGTTGGGTGAGAACGCGAAGCTCCCATGGTGACAGAACGGGACCATGATCGCCATGCTCCCGGTCTTGGTGGGTCGCCCGACTACGCACTCTGTGAGCGAAAATCCCAGGAGCGCCAGCGGCGGAGCATCGTCCCGGGGCACGGCGGCAAAGAATGTCTGGCCACCCGGGGCTATGGACCTCCACCACGTCGCCCCCGTCGGCGAGGCCGCCTCGAGCCTCGGGCTCGTCAGCCCCGCGGGTCGGGGAAGCTGCGCCGTGGAGTTCACGCGCCCTGACGGATCGAACGATGTGGCCCGCTGCAGCCGCCAGTCGGCCATCCACAAGTCCTGCTGGCGCACGAATAGTTGCGTGACCGTGCGCATGTCACCCGGTCCTTCGCCCGCCCGGCCAACCCGCCGTGGTGTCGTGGAATTCGGCGCGAACCCGAGGATCACCCCGTCCTCGTACTGCTCGAACCAGATGGCGCCGTCCGGGCCCACGGCCGCCGTGCCGACCCCGCTCAGGTCGTTGGCCGAGGCCGAGATGCGGCGCACCTCCCGGAGGGACTGTGCCGTTACCGCCGAGCTCGGCGCAACCATCGAGGCCAACAGGCCGAGTGCGAGTACGGGGCTGATCGCTTTGCGCGCACCTGCTGACCTTCGTGCACGGGCGTGGTCTTGCGTCGGTGTCTCCGTCACACATTCTCCTTCCGTGCATGCTTCAGCATGGTGAATAATCCAGTCGCGCGCGCAACGGCAAGGAGCTTTCCACCGAACCCGCCGTGGGGAATCTATGGACCAACAAGTGCTCGCACTCGAGTGCGCAGTGGAACAAGGAGCCTCTGGGTCCGGCTGGCGCAACCCGCGCTCCGGTCGTAATCTGGCTTGGGCTCGGTTCCCCCAACCGAAAGCAGCCGCCAGCCGATGCTCTCCCTCCTTTCCGCCGTCGGACTCCTCCAGATAGGCGCCCTGGGCGGCGCGATCGCCCCGAGACAGGAATTCATTGACCTGCGGGGGCGCCCGGTCCAGCCACTCTCGGGCGCCGGCATGATGCGCCACGCCTGTCCAATGATGCCGGACAGCACCGCGATCGCACTCCGACACGAGGCGGCGCTCACCGATTTTCTCGCCGTCCATCAGGGCGCGCCCCCCGTCGATTCGACGGTCAGCCTCGCCTGCCTCCGGACCCGCATCGGCGCGACGGCCGAGCCGCCACGCAGGGACCGCTTCCTGATGGGCCGGGACGAGGGTTGGATGGAGGGCGCACTCCACGTCGCGCTTGCCCAGGCCATCGCGACGCCCGATGACCTGCCCACCCTGCGCGTCCTCGCCTACAGCGCGATCGCCGAGACGTTCGATCGCCTCGCCGTTGATCGTTTCGATCATGTTCGCCCGCTCGTATCCGACGCGGTCCGTCTGTTGAGCGAGGGCGCGGAGGCTGGCGCGACCGATCCGCTGGTGCTCATGTCGTGCGTCCAGCTGTCGATTGTCTTGGGCGGCTCCACCGACGCGTTTCGCTGCGCGCTTGCCGGCGCCGCGACGCCTGATGATCGGACGTGGTACCTCACCCGGATGGCATGGCTGCTGGCGGAGGCCAGGCAGGGAGCAGAGGCCAGGGCGTTCATCCACCTGGCCGCGATGGAAGCGCAGTCGGCGCAGGATCGGGCAGAAGTGGCCTACGTGGTCGTCGACGCGGACGATCGCGGTCGGGCCTCCCTGGAGCCCGCTTGGATCGCCGATCGGCTCGCGGCCCTCGCGCCGATGTCGGCCAACGATCTCCGATCCTTCCTCCTGCGCCTCCAGCCACTCGGCTGGGAATGGGCGCGAGACCGACGGCCCGCACCGAAGCCGCCGAGTGCCGCTCGGAACGCGCCGCTCCCGGTGGTCGGCCAGCGGTGCAGGTCGCCCGGTTGTGGGACCCAGCGTCGCTTCAGCCGCACGTGATCGCGATCGCGCACAGCTCGGGGAAGGGATCTGCTGCGACGCCGGGTTCCTTTCTCTTCCGATCCCTCGGCGAGGCAGGCGCAGAAGCGCCCGAACGGGCTGCATTCACCCTGACCGCCGCGCCGGCGGTCGTCTGGCGGTCAACCGGCAGGCTGGATCCCCACGCGCCGGCGGCCTGGTCGTTCCTCCCCTCTGCGGCGGGTCTCGATCACCCCGGCGCGTTCGGCGTGCTGATGCCCGACACGCTGTCGGGTTCGGGGCCGTCGCTCTCTGATGTCGTGTTGACACCGGCAACCTTCGAACTGTCGCATGACGACTCGACCGGTGGCTTCACCCTCGTGCGCACGCCTGACGCGGCGCAGGCGTCGGTGGTCAACATCTACTTCCAGACGCGATCGGCAACGGACGTCGCGGACGGTCGACTCGACCTCACGATCACCGGCTGCAAGTCGAACCTGTATCAGGATCGGGTCCACGTGACGAGCGAGATTGCAGTGCCCGCGGGGCTGCACGAGGTCCGCCGTGCCCTCGGGCTGGCCGGCCTCGCCGAGGGAGAATATCAGCTGCGGCTGGTGCTCAAGTCCGCGAGCGGGGAAGTCCTGGCAAGCAGGGAGCGGGCGTTCCGGGTGGACTGATGGGTCCCCCGTCCCCTTCTCCTGACCCCCACCCCCCATTCCCCATTCACCATTCACCATTCACCCCCTCAACCCCACCCCGCCCCCCGACGTACATATTCCGTTCCCCCTCACCATCCCGTCCGCTCGGAGTCCGACCGTGTTCCGCAGCCGATTCCTGCTCCTCGCCGGGGCGCTGGCCCTGCCGGCCCTCGCCACCGCCCAGACGCCGTTCGACGCCAAGGTGGCCCAGGCGATGACCGCCACCTGGAAGATGGACAAGGACCGCAGCGAGCCGGTGCCCGGCCCCGCCGCCCAGGCCGGCGAGCCGCAGCGCGGCGACCCGGCGGCGGCGGTCGGCGGGGCGCCGACCCGTTCGGGCGGTGGCGGGGGAGGGGGTAGCGGCCGCCGGGGCGGCGGGGGCGGCGGCTCCGGTGCCAGCGGCGAAGGCAACGCCGGCCTCGGCGCCCGCCGCGGCGGCAGCGCCAGCATGCGCAACCCCTACATCCGCGACCTGATGGTGCAGATGCAGGCCCCCGAACTCATGGACTTCGCCGCCGGCGCGGACAACATCGCCATCAAGGTCGGCGAGGTCGAGGTGGACTGGACCCCCGACGGCAAGAAGCACCAGTCGGCCCAGATGGACGGCACCCTGCTGCTCAACGCCGCCACCTGGAAGGGCAACAAGCTCGAGTTGATCGACGGCGTCGAAGGCGCCATGGACCTGAAGCGCGAGATCCGCCTGATCGACGACGGCCAGGCGCTCGAGATGAAGCTCGAACTCGGCGGCCCGTCGCTGCCCAAGAAGATCACGCGGAAGGTCGTGTACGTGAGGCAGTAGCCCAGAACCGAGAACTGAGAGCCGAGAACGGAGAACCGAGGGTCACCTCGGTTCTCCGTTCTCCGTTCTCCGCTCTCCGTGCCCCCCTTGCGCGACCCCGACTTCGGAATATTGTATACAATCTCCGATGCCGACCCTCCAGCGCCGCACCCTCACCGACGCCGCCGCCGACCTGATCCGCGAGCGGATCCTCCACGGCCGCTACGCCGCGGGCGAGCCGCTCCGCCAGGAGGCGCTCGCCGCCCAGCTCGGCGTGAGCCGCATTCCGCTCCGCGAGGCGCTGACCCGCCTGGAGGCCGAGGGGCTGGTGGTGATCAAGCCCCACCACGGCGCCGCCGTCGCGGCGCTGCCGGTGGACGACATCGCCGAGCTGTTCGAGCTCCGCGCGATGCTGGAGTCGGACCTGATCCGCCACGCGGTCCCCCGCGCCACCCCGGCCGACCACGCAGCGGCCAGGCGCGCCGCGGAGGCGTTCGCCGCGGCGCTCGAGGCCGGCAAGGTGGCCGATTTGGCCGCCGCCAACCTGCGCTTCCACCTCGCCCTGTACCAACCAGCCGGCCGGCCGCGTACCCTCGAGCTGTTCCGGCGGCTCCACGCACAGTGCGATCGCCTGATGCGCCTGCAACTCACCCTCACCGACGGCGGCGCCCGGGCCGTGCGCGAGCACCGGGCGCTGGCCGCCGCGGTGCGCCGCGGCGACGCGAGTCGCGCCGCCCAGCTGGTGCGGGACCACATCGAGGGGGCCGGTCGGCGACTCGCCCTGGCCCTCCGCACCGCCAATGCGACGGGAGATGACGCATGACCGCCACCCTCAACCACCGCATCGCCGGGCTCCACCCGGCCGCCTCGCCCGGCCGCGCGATCCTGCGCCACAACCCCAGCGACCGGGACGACCTGGTCGCCGAGGTTCCGGTCGGCGGCCGGGCGGAGGTCGACGCCGCCGTCGACGCCGCCAGCCGCGCCTTCGAGCCCTGGCGGCGCTGGACCGGCCCGGCCCGCGCCGACCGGCTCCATGCCTGGGGCGACGCGATCCAGGCCCGCGGCGACGAGTTTGCGGCCGCCATCGTGCGCGAGGCCGGCAAGCCGATCGTCGAGGCGCGCGGCGAGGTGGCCCGCGCGGTGGTGATCTGCCGCTACTACGCCGGCGAGGCGGTGCGCGCCACGGGCGAGGTGATCCCCGCCGGCGCGCCCGATGCGCTGCAGTTCACCGTCCGAGATCCGCTCGGCCCCGTGGTGCTGATCACGCCGTGGAACTTTCCCGTCGCGATCCCGCTCTGGAAGGCGGCGCCGGCGCTGGCGTTCGGCAACACGGTGATCCTCAAGCCGTCGGAGCACGCCTCGCGGGTCGCCGACCTGCTCGCCGAGACGGCGGCGGTGGCCGGCTTCCCCGAGGGCGCCTTCTCGGTGATATACGGCGACGGCGAGACCGGCGGGCTGCTGGTGGACCATCCCGGCGTGCGCGGCATCTCCTTCACCGGCTCGGCGGCCGTGGGCGCCAAGGTCCGCGTCGCCGCCGCGGCGCGCAACGTCCGCTGCCAGGCCGAGATGGGCGGCAAGAACGTGGTGATCGTCTGCGACGACGCCGACCTCGATCGCGCCGCGAACCTGACCGCCGCCGGCGCCTTCCGCTACGCCGGCCAGAAGTGCACCGCGACCTCGCGCGCGATCGTCGATCGCAAGGTGGCCGGCGCGTTCCTCGAGCGGCTCGAGCAGGCGACCCGCGCCCTCAAGCTCGGCCCGCTCAGCGATCCCGATGCGGTGATCGGCCCGATGGTGACGCCCGCCGCACGCGATCGCGTCCACGCGGCGCTCAGCGCCGCACCGGCCGACGTGGCGTTCGAGGGGATCCTCCCCGAGGGCGCCGAATGGGTGCGCGGCAACTGGGTGGTGCCGCGCGCGGTGCGGATCACCGATCCGGCGCACCCGGTGGCGCGCGAGGAGCTGTTCGCGCCGGTCCTCGCCGTCCTCGAGGTGGACGGTTTCGACGACGCGATCCGCCTCGCCAACGACACCCGCTACGGGCTGTCGGCATCGCTCTTCACCCGCGACATCTCGCGCGCCTTCGCCTACATCCGCGCGATCGACGTGGGGCTGGTGCGCGTCAACGGCGACACCACCGGCGTCGACCCGCACGCGCCGTTCGGCGGCACCAAGGACTCCTCCTCCGGCGGACGCGAGCAGGGCCGCGCCGCCCGCGACTTCTACACCGAGATCCGGACCATCCAGGTCCACGGCTGAAAGGAACCGGCATGACCCGCACGATGTGGCAGGGGGTGTTCCCCGCCATCACCACCCCGTTCGACGCCGACACCGGCGTCGACCATGCCTTCCTCGCCAGCCATGCCCGCCGCCTCGTCGCCGCCGGCTGCCGCGGCGTCGTCGCCCTCGGCTCCCTCGGCGAGGGCGCCACGCTGCGCTTCGCCGAGAAGGTCGAGGTCCTGGGTACGCTGGTCTCCGCGGTGGGCGACCGGGTGCCGGTGATCGCCGGGATCGCGTCGCTCTCGACCGACGAGGCGGTGGAGCTCGCCCAGGCCGCCGATGGCGCCGGCTGCCGTGGCCTGATGGTGCTGCCGCCCTACGTGTACCAGGGCGACTGGCACGAGACCCGCGCCCACGTCGAGGCGATCCTTGCTGCCACGCCGCTCTCGTGCATGCTCTACAACAACCCGATCGCCTACGGCACCGACTTCCTCCCCGAGCAGGTCCGCCAGCTCGCCGACCACGACAACCTGCACGCGGTGAAGGACTCGAGCGGCGACGTCCGCCGCATCACCGCGATGCGTTCGCTCATGGGCGAGCGGCTGGCCTACTTCGTCGGGCTCGATGACGCGGTGGTCGAGGGCGTCGCCGCCGGCGCGACTGGCTGGGTGGCCGGGCTCGTCAACGCGCTGCCCGAGGAGTCGGTGCTCCTGTTCGAGCACGCGCTTGAGGGACGCATCGCCGAAGCGCGCGAGCTGTACGACTGGTTCCTGCCGCTGCTCCGGATGGATACCGTGCCCAAGTTCGTGCAGCTCATCAAGCTGGTGCAGCAGGAGGTCGGCCTCGGCAGCGAGGTGGTGCGGCCGCCGCGGCTCAAGCTGGAGGGCGCCGAACGCGAGATGGCGCTCGCCGTGATTCGCAGGGCACTGGCCCAGCCGGTGATGGCCCGCGCATGAGCGTGCCCGGGCCGATCACGGTGATCGACTCGCACACGGAGGGCGAGCCGACCCGCGTGGTGATGTCGGGGTGGCCCGAACCGGCCGGCGCCACGGTCGCCGAGCGGCGGGAGACGCTGCGCCGGGAGTTCGACGTATTTCGGCGAGCCACCATCCTCGAGCCGCGCGGCCACGATGCGATCGTCGGCGCGCTGTTCGTGCCGCCCGACCGGCCCGAGGCGATCACCGGCGTCATCTTCTTCAACGACGTCTCGTGGCTGGGGATGTGTGGCCATGGCACCATCGGCGTCGTGCGCACCCTCGCGCACCTCGGCCGCATCGGCCCGGGACACGTCGAGCTCGACACGCCGGTGGGCCCCGTGAGCGCCGACCTGGCCGCCGACGGCACGGTGACGATCCGCAACGTCCCGGCGCGGATCCACCGGGCCGACGTGTCGCTCGACGTCCCCGGCGTCGGCCGGGTGACCGGCGACGTGGCGTGGGGCGGCAACTGGTTCTTCTGCACCGAGCTCGGTGATCAGCCGCTGGAGTTCGCGCGCCGCGCCGAACTGCTGCGGATCTCGATGCTGATCCGCGACGCCCTCGCCGCGGCGGGGATCACCGGCGAGGACGGCGCGCTGATCGATCATGTCGAGCTCTACGGTCCGCCGGGGCGGCCGGATGCCGACGCCCGCAACTTCGTCCTCTGTCCCGGCACCGCCTACGATCGCTCGCCCTGCGGCACCGGCACGTCGGCCAAGATGGCGGCGCTGCATGCCCACGGCCGGCTGGCGATCGGTCAGCGGTGGCGCCAGGAGAGCATCATCGGCTCCTGCTTCACTGGCTGGCTGGAACAGGAGGGCGAGCTGCTGTTGCCGTACATCCAGGGGCGGGCGTGGATCACCGGCGAGACGACGCTGCGCTTCGAGGACGACGACCCGTTTCGCACGGGGCTCGGGTGACGCACCCCGACGTCGCCGTGATTGGCGCCGGGATGATCGGCGCGGCGATCGCCGATCGGCTCGCGGCCTCCGGCTGCCGCGTGGCGATCATCGAGGAGGCATTCGCCGGGGCGGGGAGCACCGGGGCCGCGATGGGGCACCTGGTGGTGATGGATGACTCGCCCGCGCAGCTCAAGCTCTGCCACCTCTCGCGGATGCGCTGGCTCGAGCTGCTCGCCGACCTCCCGCCCACCGGGGAAGCCGATCCCGCGGGCACGCTCTGGCTCGCCGCGACCGAGGCGGAGTTCGTCGAGGCGTCGCGCAAGGTCACGCGCTTCCGTGCCGAGGGCGTCAAGGCGGAACTGCTCGATGCCCGGGCGCTCAGGGCGGCCGAGCCGTCGCTGCGCGACGGGCTGCTGGGGGCGCTCCGGGTGCCGGGCGACATGGTCTGCTACCCGCCGGCGATCGCGCAGGCGCTCGTCGCGCGGGCCGTGGCGCGCGGCGCCACGCTGCACCAGCCGCGCCACGTGACCGCGATCGAACCGGGCAAGGTCCGCTTCGTGGACGGATCGCACGTCACCACCGGGGCGATCGTGGTGGCCACCGGTGCGCATTCGGCCGAGCTGGTCCCGGGGCTGCCGGTGATGCCGCGGCGCGGCCATCTCTGCATCACCGAACGCACCAGGGTCGCCGTGCATCACCAGCTCGTCGAGCTCGGCTATCTCGACAGCGCCCACAGCATGGGCGGCGCCTCGGTCGCGTTCAACGTGCAGCCGCGCCGCACCGGCCAGCTGCTGGTCGGCTCCTCGCGCGAGCTGGTCGGCTTCGACAACCGCCTCAACCGCCCGCTACTCGGCCGCATGCTGCGACGCGCCGTGTCGTTCATTCCCTCGCTCGGCCAGGTCGCCGCGTCGCGGTGCTGGATCGGCTTCCGCCCGGCGACTGCCGACGCCCTGCCGCTGGTCGGCCGCTGGCCCGCGATTCCCGACACCTGGATCGCCACGGGCCACGAGGGGCTCGGCATCACGATGGCGCCCGGCACCGCCGAGCTCGTGGTCGCGGGGATCCTCGGCAACGCCCCGCCGCTCGACCCGACTCCCTATCGTCCCGATCGGCCGATGCCGCATCACGCGAGCGCCGCATGAGCGACGTGACGATCCAGGTCGATGGCGTGCCGCGCCGGGTGCGGGATGACGTGACGGTTGCCGTCGCGCTCCTCGAGCTGGGCGTGACTGCGTTCCGGCGGTCGGTCGGCGGCGCGCCGCGCGCGCCGGTCTGCGGGATGGGAACCTGCCACGAGTGTCGCGTCACGATCGACGGTCGCGCGGGCGTGCGCTCCTGCCTGGAGCCGGTGCGCGAGGGGATGCGCGTGGAGACCGGTCGATGAGCGTGCCGCGCCGCCTCGACGTGGTCGTGATCGGTGGCGGCCCCGCCGGGCTTGCCGCCGCGGATGCCGCCTCGGCCTGCGGCCGCAGCGTCCTGCTGATCGATCAGGCGCCCCGCACCGGAGGCCAGATCTGGCGCCACCGGCCCGGCGACCACCTCCCTGGTGTGGCGCGGCGGCTCCTTGCCGCGGCCACGCCGCCGCGCGTGTCGGTGGCGAGTCGTGCCGCGGTGATCGACGCGCCGTCGCCCCACGAGCTCGTGGTGTCGTTCCAGGGCCGCATCGCCGTGGTCGAGACCACCGCGGTGATCCTCGCCACCGGTGCCATGGAACGACTGCTGCCGTTCCCGGGGTGGACGCTCCCGGGGGTGTTCGGCGTCGGCGGGCTGCAGGCACTGGTCAAGTCGGGTCTCACGGTGTCCGGTGCGCGGGTGGTGCTGGCCGGCACGGGGCCGTTGCTGCTTCCCGTCGCGGCGACGGTGCGACAGGCCGGGGCGCGCCTGGCGCTCATCGCCGAGCAGGCACCGGGGGATGCCGTGCGACGCTTCGCCTGGCGGGCGCTTCGCGACCCATCGCGACTCGCGCAGGCGCTGCGCTATCGCCTCCGCACGCTGGGTGTCGGGTATCCCGACGACAGCTGGGTCGTTCGCGCCGAGGGCGACACGCGGCTGCGTCGCGTCACGCTCCGTGTCCGCGGCCAGGAGCGCACCGTCGAGTGCGATTGGCTCGGCGCCGCGGCGGGGCTGGTGCCGCGCACCGACGTCGGCGAGCTGCTCGGCTGCGCGATCGAGGGCGGCGCAATCGCGGTCGATCGCCACCAGGCCACGTCGGTGCCGGATGTGTGGGCCGTCGGCGAGTGCTGCGGCGTCACCGGCGACCTCGGCGCGCGACTCGAGGGCGAGATCGCCGGGCTCCGCGCCGGGGGCGTGACCGACATCGCCGCGCGGCTGCTGGCGCGGCGCGATCGCGAGCGCCGCTTCGGGGCGCTGCTCGACGCGACCTTCGCGCCACGACCCGAGTTGCTCGAGCGCGTGACACCGGAGACGATCATCTGCCGCTGCGAGGACGTCGCCCGCGCGGCGATCGATCCGGCGTGGAGCCAGCGCCAGGCCAAGCTCTGGACGCGGGTGGGGATGGGGAACTGCCAGGGGGCGGTCTGTGGTGCCGCCTGCGAGGGCCTCTTCGGCTGGCGCCGCAACGCCGCGCGCCCGCCGCTCGAGCGTCCGGTGATCGGCGCCTGGGCCGCCGCGATGGAGGCGGTCAGTCCGTCCGATCGCGGAGCGCGCCGCCCGCCTGCGCCGCCAGGCGCCTGAGCCGCTCGGCGTCCGCGTTGCCGAGCGCGGCGATCAGCTCCTCGTCGAGCTCGGTCCACGCGCGGCGCACCAACATCTCGAGCAGGCGCGAACGCGCCGTCGGGTGAATCCGCATCGCCCGGGCGTCGTCGGCGTCGCGTCGTCGCTCCACCAGGCCGCTCCGCTCCAGCCGCCGGACCATCCGCGCCACCGTCGGCGGCTCGACGGCGAGCCGGGCCGCGAGGTCGGTCTGCCGCATCCCCGGCTCCGCCCAGATCGCCTGCAACAGCACGTCCTGTCCGGGATGCAGGCCGTGGCGCGCCAGCAGCTCGCCGTGCCGCGCGCGCAGGGCACGGGCGAACGCGAGCAGGGTCTCGGCGAGGGAGGCGTCGGGAAGGGTCGTCATCCGATTGCGAACCAATTCCTGAGAAGATAGCCAGCCAACCATCAGCCAGGGTTGCGGCGGGATTCCGAACAACCTAGTCTGCCTTCTCGTGCAATTAAAGATGATTCTCGTTCTCAATAAGGCAGACCATGACCCGACCCTTTGTTGGGCTCGCCTTCGCGCTGCTCACCAGCGCGTGCCTGCCCGCGCTCTCTGCTCAGGCCCCCGATTCCCACGTGCCGCCGGTCGGGCTCCTCGTCGTCGCCCACGGCGCTGACTCCGGCTGGAACGCACGGGTGCGCGAGACCGTGGCCCGGGTCGACTGGCCCGGGCCGGTCGCGCTCGCCTTCCTCATGGGGGATGAGGCGGCCGCTTCGTCCTGGGACGCAGGGCTCGATCGGCTGGAGGGGGCCGGGATCGGCCGCCTGGTCGTGGTCCCCCTAATGGTCTCAAGTGCCGGTGCGCACACCAGGCAGATCCGCCACTATGCCGGCGAAGCGGTGCCGCTGCCCGACGCCCTGATGGGACATGCCGGCGAGGGGCGGTTACCGCGGGTCCCCACGCTTGTGACCGGTGGACTCGATGCCGCGCCCGAGTTGGGGGAGATCCTTCGCACGCGGTGGGCGGCTCTCTCCGAGGCGTCCCGACGGCGTTCGCTGATGCTGCTCGCGCACGGGCCGTCCGGCGACCGGGATGCCGATCGCTGGGTGGCGGGATTGCGCGGTGCGCTCACCGATACTGGTCGTTCATCCTTTCCCGCTCAGGTGCACCTGGGGCTGATCCGCGACGATGCGGCTCCGTCGGTGCGCGCGACCGCGGTGGCCGCGATCCGCGACACGATCACCACGCTGGCGGCGCTGGACGGGGATTCGGTCCTGGTGATGACGGTGCTCGTCTCGTCGGGCGGGATCGACCGGCGCACCATTCCGGCCGATCTCGCCGGCCTGCCGGTCGACTACGTCGGCAGCGTGCTCGCGCCGCACCCGGCCCTGGCGCGCTGGATCGCGCGGGTCGCGCGCGAGGCGCTCAGTCCGGAGATCCCGGCAGCGCGGTGGCGACAAGCACGGCGGTCACCGCGACAAGCAGCAGCGCCAGCGCGAGTTCGACGGCGATCGCGCGGCGGAGCCGGGCCGTGGCCGGGGCGACGTCACACGCCAGCGCCGGGGTGATCACCTTCCAATTGTAGAAGCCGATGCCGGCGACGCCGGCAAGCAACGCGAGCTTGGCGAGGAGGAGCTGGCCCCAGTCGGCGGTCCACAGGTCGCTCACCCGCGTGACGTACGTCCAGGTCGCCACGACGCCGCTGGCGAGCAGCAGCAGGGCGCCGCTCCTCGCATAGATCGAGAAGCCGGCGATCACCCGGGCGAGTGCCGGCCGGTCGCCGTCGTCCTGGAGGTTCGGGACGACCGCCATCGCGAGCACGGCCAGCGTCCCCACCCAGAGTCCCGCACCGAGCAGATGGCTCGCGTGGATGATCCGGCCGAGCACCGCGGGCTGCCACGTGGACTCGACACCGTGCCCCATCCCGGCCTCGGCAAGCACGATGATCGTGGTGAGGACCGCGACGGTCAGCCGCTGGCGTGCCGGGGCGTTGCGGAAGAGCCAGCTCAGCGCGAGCAGGATGAACGCCGCCGCCGTCGTGGCGATCCAGCCGTCGCCCCAGGGGCCGGTGGTGAGCACGGCGCTGGCCAGGGCGGGGTCGATCGCCGCACCCGGGTCGCTGAAGGCGAGCACCTGCAATCCGCCACGCGCGAGCGAGAGCATCAGCAGGAACCACGCGAGCAGTCCGGGAAGTCGCTGGAGCCAGCCCTGGACGATCGCCGCGCGCGGCCGGTCGGCGACTCCCGCTCGTGCGACGAGCGGGCCCGCGGTGACGGTGCCGATCAGGGTGATGATCGCGAGCAGCAGGAGGCCGCGCACCGCGGGATAGACAAGCGTCAGGTGGGCCTCAGCTCGGGCAAAGGTTGCAGGTGCCGTGGAGCAGGACGTCGTGGCCGTCCACCGTGAAGCCCTCCGGCATCGACGGGTGCTCCGACCCGTTGGTGCATTCCACGTCAAAGACGCGACCGCAGTGCCGGCACCGGAAGTGATGGTGGTGCGGCTGGCCGGCGATCTCGTACCGGGCCGCCTCGCCCGGCAGGTCCACCGCGACGAGCCAGCCGTCGTCGAGCAGCGCGCGGATGTTCCGGTAGACGGTCGCGATTCCCAGCCCGCCGACGTCGCGGCGCGCGTCCTCGAGCACCTCGGCCGGCGACAGCGGCCGCGCCGAGCGCTGGAAGGCCCGACGGATCGCCCCGCGTTGCCTGGTGTTCCGTTCCATGCTCACCTCCGTCAGGGGCTGGGAGATGTGCCCGTGACAATACTATGCTTTGATTGCCGCTGACCCCAAGCACGGAGCTGTCATGTCGCGCGCCCGCGTCCCGGCACTGATCGTCCTCGCATTGGTCCCGCCCGGTCTCGGGGCCCAGGCCTCCCGGCCCCGGCAGGCCCCGGTCCGATTGGTCGTACACCTCGCCGTCGACCAGTTCCGTCCCGACTACCTCGAGCGCTGGGGCGACGACCTCCCCGGCGGCCTCGGCCGCCTCTGGCGGGGCGGCGTGGTGTTCCTTGCCGGCGAGCAGGACCACGGCGTCACGGAGACCGCACCGGGCCACGCCTCGATGCTCTCGGGACGCTGGCCCGCCCGGACCGGCATCGTCAGCAACGACCGCGGCGTCGGCGATCCGGCCGCTCCGCTCATCGGGGGCGGAGGCGATGGTGCCTCCCCCCATCGGTTCATCGGCACGACGCTGTACGACTGGATGCGGGCCGCCGATCCCGGCACCCGCGCCCTCTCGGTGTCCCGCAAGGACCGCGGTGCGATCCTGCCGATCGGACGAGCGGCCGTCCCCGTCTTCTGGTATGCCCGGGGACGCTTCACGACGTCGCGCTGGTACGGTGACTCGCTCCCGCCGTGGCTGCAGCAATGGAACGACGGCAATCCGGCCGCGCGACTCGCCGGCTGGAGCTGGGAGCCGACGCCAGGACTGCGTGCTCCCGAGGCGGACGATCGTCCCTGGGAAAACGGCGGTCGCGCCGTGACCTTCCCGCACCAGGTCCCGACCGATCCCGCGCGCGCCGCGGCCGCGCTCACCGAATTCCCGGTGATGGACTCGCTGATCCTCGACGTCGCGTGGCGAGGCGTCCGCGCCGAGGGACTCGGCCAGCGCGGGACGGGCCATCCGGATCTGCTCGCCATCTCCCTCTCCACCACCGATGCGGTGGGGCATGCCTACGGCCCCGGTTCACTCGAGATCCACGATCAGGTGGTGCGGCTCGACCGCTACCTCGGCCGGTTCCTCGATTCGCTCGCGACGGTCGTCCCGCCGGGGCAGATGATCGTCTCGCTCACCGCCGACCACGGGGTGCAGGAGTATCCGGAGGCGAAGACCGCGCCCGGCGGGCGCACGTCGATCGGCGCGGAGGCCACGGCTCTTCGGCGCTGGGCGCGCGACCGGTGGGGCATCGACGTCGACACCGACGTCGAGAGCGGGCTCCTCCTCGCCGACGTGGACGCCCTCCGCGCGCGCGGCGTGAACGTCGCGCGACTCGCCGACTCAATGGCCACCCGGATCCGGGCGCTTGCGGGCGTGAAGGCGGTCTACACGCCGGCCTCGCTGGCGCGCCTCACCGGCGACGAAGTGCGACGCTGGCGCCACCAGGTGCCCGCCTCCGGACAGTGGCTGGTCGCCGCCTCCCTGGAGCCGGGGTGGATGTGGGCCACCTCGCCGAACTCGACCACCCACGGGAGCACCAACCTGCTGGATCGGCGGGTACCGATTATCGTGATGGCACCCGGGCTCGCGGCGCAGCGCTCCAGGCGGGTGGTCGGCGTGGCCGACCTGGCCCCGACCCTCGCCGCCCTGCTCGGCGTCACCCCGACCGAGCCCCTCGACGGCACGCCCCTCGTCGAGGTCGTCCCACGCCAGAGGTAATGCCAATGCGCCGCGCCGCCCTGCTCGCCCTCCTCGCCCTTCCCGTGCTCCTGCCTGCGCAGGAGGACGCCGCGATGCGGCACGCGCGCGAGCTCCTGGCCCAACGGCCGATCATCGACGGCCACAACGACCTCCCCTGGGAGATCCGGACCAACGCGATCTCGAAGATGGATGTCGCGAAGTATCCGCTCCGGACCCGGGCCCCGGGGCAGACCGACTTCGCGCGGCTCAAGGAGGGTGGCGTCGGTGGCCAGTTCTGGTCGGTCTACATCCCCGGCGAGTATCCCGATTCCGGGTATGCCCGCATGCAGCTCGAGGAGATCGACATCGCGCGGCGGATGATCGCGATGTATCCCGACCAGTTCCAGCTCGCCCTCAGCGCGAATGACGTGGTCCAGGCGCGGCGGGCCGGCAGGGTCGCCTCGCTGCTCGGGATGGAGGGCGGTCACGCGATCGAGAACTCGCTCGGCGCCCTGCGGATGTACTACGCGCTGGGCGTGCGCTACATGACGCTCACGCACAACGTCACCCTCGACTGGGCCGACGCCGCGCTCGACTCGGCGAAGCATGGCGGCCTCACCGACTTCGGCCGCGACGTGGTGCACGAGATGAACCGGCTCGGCATGATCGTCGACCTGAGCCACGTCTCGCCGGGCACCATGTCGGACGCCCTCGACGCGACCGCCGCGCCGGTGATGTTCTCGCACTCCTCGGCGCGCGCGATCACCGACGTGCCGCGCAACGTCCCCGACTCGATCCTGCGGCGCCTGCGCACCAACGGCGGCGTGGTGATGGTCACCTTCGTCGGCTCGTTCATTTCCAATCCGATGCGCGACTGGGCCAACAGCGCCGACTCGATGCGCACCGCCCTGCAGGCGTCGGGTCGCTCCCAGGCGGAGATGCGCGAGGCGTTCCGCGCCTGGCGCGAGGCGCATCCCCAGCCGCAGGCCACCGTGGCCGACGTGGCCGACCACGTGGAGCACGTCCGCGACGTGGCGGGCATCGACCATGTCGGCCTGGGCGGTGACTACGACGGCACCACCGGACTGCCGGTCGGCATGGAGGACGTGACCGGCTACCCGGTGCTGTTCGCCGAGCTGATCCGCCGGGGCTGGAGCGACGCCGACCTCCGCAAGCTCGCGGGCGAGAACATCCTCAGGGTGCTGCGGGAGGTCGAGCAGGTCCGCGACCGTCTCGTCTCCTGACGAACACGGCACCGAAGGCGAGGATCGCCGTCGCGATCCCGAACCACTGGATCGCGTAGCTGAGATGGGGGCCCTCGCCGAGCGGCGGGGGCTCCACCGCCGGCAGCCGCCCCGGGCCCGCCTCGTCTCCCTCCAGGTACACGAAGGCCGGCAGGGAGCCCGCGCGCCGTCGTTGCGCGACGGCGGAGTCGAGTCGCTGCCAGGTCGTGTCACCACGGCTCGCCAACGGCTGGCCGGCATTGACGGTGGCGGGAAGCGCCGCGAGCGTGCCCCGAATCGTCACCGTGCCCGGGGTCGGCGCGACGACCTCGGCGGGGTGGACCGCGTCGGCCGCGTTGGCGAAGCCGCGGAGCACCCAGACCACCGCGCCGCTGCCATCGGCCACGAAGGCGGTGACGACATGGACACCCGGGGCGTCGTGCCACGCCCTGTTGCGCAGCAGGAGCTGGTCCGACGGCTCGAAGTGGCCGGTGGCGGTGACCCTTCGACCGGGCAGGGCGCTGTCGCCAGGGGAACCGGTTCCCAGGTCGACGGGCGGCAGGTCCCGGGCGGCGAGCTCGAGCGTGTTGTGGGCCCGGCGCTGTGAGAGGCGATCGAGCTGCCAGACGCCGAGCCGGATCGCCACGGCGGCGAGTGCAAGCACCAGGGCGAGCAGGGCCCAGCGTCGCCATTCGGACATGTGTGACCCTCCCATGGGACAGCCGCCCCCTGGCGAGGCTGCCCGGAATTCGCCCAAGTTGTTGCCGGGGTGGAAGATAGGTGAATGGTACGCGGCCTGCTCTGGAACCGGCTGGCGGAGCGCCCGCCGGAGCACCGCACCACGCGATCCAGGAGAATCGTCCCATGCCTCGTCTTTTCGTTCGTTCGCTTGCCACCTTCGCCCTGATCCTCGGGGTGACCTCCCTCGCCACCGCCCAGGGCCGCCGCGATCGCGGTGGTGATCGCGGCCTGGTCGAGCTCGGTTCGCCCTCGCTGCGAGGCGGGTTCTACCTCCAGGGCGGCATCGGGGCGGGGATGGAGCAGTACAAGTACTCCGACGAACCCGACTACACCGAGTCGCTCACCAAGCCGACGTTCACGCTTCGCGTGGGCGGCACCCCGGATCCATACATCCGGATCGGTGGCGAGGTCTTCGCCTGGGCGGCGCAGACCAGCGAGGGCGAGGAGGGATTCGCCACGGTGCTCGGCGTGATCCAGTTCTATCCGATGCGCGACGGCGGGCTCTGGCTCAAGGGTGGCGCGGGCTGGGCCGGCAGCAACTTCGATCCGCTCGACTCCCAGGAGTTCTCGGTGCACGAGTCCGGCTTCGGTTGGTCGGTCGGCGCCGGCTACGAGGTGCAGCTGTCCCGCCGCTTCGCCATCGGGCCGTCGGTCGAGCTCTACCAGGGGTCGTTCTCGCGCCGTGACGAGCCGACACTCACCGAGCGGGTCCTCAACATCGGCGGCCAGATCACCTTCCAGACGGGCGGCCGCTGGCGTTGACCCCCCGGGGCGCGGTCACTATGTTCACCCCCGCCGCGCCCTGGTGGTGAAACTGGTAGACACGCTATCTTGAGGGGGTAGTGCCGAAAGGCGTCGCGGTTCGAATCCGCGCCAGGGCATGCGCAGGCCCCGCCATTCGCCACTGTAGCTCAGGGGTAGAGCACTCGATTCGTAATCGAGCGGTCGTCGGTTCAAATCCGACCAGTGGCTCTGCCCGAGCCGAGGCGCCCGGTCCCGTGAGGGTCCGGGCGCCTTTGTCATGCCGAGATTCGTGAATGGTGAATGGTGAATGGTGAATGGGAAATGCCCTTCAGGGGTGGCCCCATTCACCATTCACCCTTCACCCTTCACCACGCCCTCCAGGAACTCCGCCGCACTGAGGAGTTCCTCCCGCGTGATCGTGTGGCCGGTGTCGGGGTAGGCATGGGCTTCGAGGCGCGCGCCGGCGTCGGCCAGGGTGCGCCAGCCGTCCTCGGCGTGGCGGAAGGGGA
>CAZKYO010000033.1:23037-27149 GCA_964557115.1 uncultured Gemmatimonadaceae bacterium | reverse complement strand
TGCCGGCCGCCCTGAGCGCCCAGTATCCGGGCCCGGGCAACTACAAGCTGATCGTCCGGCCGGCCGGCTCGACCCAGGAGATCCCGCTCAGCTTCAAGGTCAGCATGGTCGGCGACTCGACGGCGATGGAGCTGGCCCAGGGGGAGAACAAGATCCCCATCGCCGAGCGGGGCCCGATCACCGGCGGCTTCTTCTTCACGTTCGGCAATGTCCGCTGCCCGTTCGTGACGATCGAGGATCACTGGGAAGCGATCTGCGCCGACCCGTTCGACAACCCGC
This sequence comes from uncultured Gemmatimonadaceae bacterium, assembly GCA_964557115.1. Taxonomy (GTDB): domain Bacteria; phylum Gemmatimonadota; class Gemmatimonadetes; order Gemmatimonadales; family GWC2-71-9; genus Palsa-1233. Next base: position 26,870 of record CAZKYO010000033.1, on the reverse strand, counting down.
TCTACACCTTCTCCTTCCCCAAGAAGCCGGAGCCCGACTCCACCAAGGGTTGATGCCTCGGGACCCGGCCGACGGCCGGGTCCCCTCGGAAACGCCGCACCGGGGAGGGGCCGTGGGATCCTCCAGCCGACCGCGCATCCGCCGGGGCGAGGGCGACGTGATCCAGTTCCGCGTCGAGCTCGCCCGGGTCGAACCGCCGATCTGGCGCCGCCTGCAGGTCTCCGCGCGCGCCTCGCTGCTCGAGCTGCACGCGGTGGTCCAGCGCGCGCTCGGCCAGGACGAGTCGCCGATCCACGCCTTCCGCATCGACGGCGTCCGCTACGCCGATCCCGGCGAGTGCGAGGACTGCACCACCGAGAACACCGGGCTCGACACGCTGCGCCTCCATCCCGGCACCCGGATCGAGCACGACGTCGAGACCGAGGGCGAGCCCTGGCAGCACGTCCTCACGGTGGAGCAGGTCGGGCCCCGGCTGGTCGGCCAGCGGCTGCCGATCTGCCTCGAGGGCGCCGGGGCCGCGCCACCCGACGACATCGAGGGGCCCGGCCGCTACCAGTCGATGCTGCGCGCGCTCGACGCGCCGTTCGACCCGCGCGCCGCGGAGCTGCGCGCCTGGCTGCCGCAGGACTTCGACCCCGACTTCGTGGACCTCACGGCGATCAACGCCCAGCTCGCGCGGCTGCCGAAGCACCGGCCGGCGGCCTGAGCCCGAGACTGGAGATTCGCGAGTCGCGAATCGAGATTGGGGGACGCCCTCCGCAGGCCGCTGCCTCGATTCTCCCTTCCCCGATCGCGAGTCTCGCATGCGTCGCATCCTCCCGCTGCTCGCCGTGACCGCCGCCGCCTGTTCGTCCGCCGCCGCGCCGAAGGCGGACCTCGTGCTGCGGCACGCCACCATCTACACCGGCGACAGCACGATGCCGACCGCGCAGGCGGTGGCGGTCAAGGACGGCCGGATCGTGTACGTCGGCGACGATGCGGGGGTCGAGGCGTACACCGCGGGTGCCAACGTCATCGACCTCGCCGGCCGCTTCGTCTATCCCGGCTTCGTCGACGCGCACGCACACTTCGGCGGCATCGGCGCGCGCGAGCTCAACCTCAACCTCGAGGGGACCTCGACCAAGGCGGCGTTCCTCGCCCGGGTCGATTCGGCGGTCAAGCGCACGCCGGCGGGGGAGTGGGTGACCGGCCGCGGCTGGATCGAGACGTTCTGGGATCCGCCGGTCTTCCCGACCCGCCACGACCTCGACCAGATCGCGCCGGACCATCCGGTGGTGCTGACGCGCGCCGACGGGCACGCCTCGATCGCCAACAGCGCCGCCCTCCGGATCGCCGGCGTCACCGGCCAGACCGCGGCACCGCCGGGCGGCGCGATCAACCTCGACGCCGACGGGCAGCCGACGGGGATGCTGATCGACGCGGCGCAGGCCCTGGTCCGGAGCCACGTGCCGGAGGCGACCGAGGCGCAGGACGAGCGCGCGATGCAGCTCGCCTCCGAGCGCTCGGTCCGGCTCGGCTGGACCCAGCTGCAGGACGCCCACGGCACCTGGGCCGAGGTCGCGATGATGCGCAAGCTGTACGGCGAGGGGCGCATCAAGGTGCGCCTCTACAAGACGATCACCGGCCCCGGGAAGGGCGCCGACTCGCTGATCGCGATCGGCCCGCAGCCGTCCGAGTTCGACGGCCGCCTCACCGTGCGCGACATCAAGATCGTGATGGACGGCGCGCTCGGCTCGCGCGGCGCGGCGCTGCTCGCCCCGTACGCCGACGACCCGGGCCAGATGGGCCTGATCACCACCGACACGGTCGCGGTGGCCGACATGCTCGTGCGCGCGCTGCGGGCCGGCGTCCAGGTCGAGACCCACGCGATCGGCGACCGCGCCAACCGGATCGTGCTCGACATGTACGAGGCCGCGTTCAAGGCCGTGCCGCCCGCCGAGCGCAAGGTCGCCGAGCCGCGCTGGCGCATCGAGCACGCCCAGATCATCGATCCGGCCGACATCCCGCGCTTCAAGGCGCTCGGCGTGATCCCGTCGATGCAGCCGTCGCACGCGATCGGCGACCTCTTCTTCGCGCCGTCGCGCCTCGGCTTCGACCGGCTGGCCGGCGCCTACGCCTGGCGCACCTTCCTCGACATGGGGCTGCCGGTGCCCGGCGGGAGCGACGCCCCGGTGGAGCGGGGCGAACCGATGATCGAGTTCTATGCCGCGGTCGCCCGCAAGTCGCTCGACGGACGCGACGGCCCCGGTTGGCATCCCGAGCAGCGCGTCACCCGCGAGCAGGCGCTCCGGATGTTCACGATCTACCCGGCCTATGCGGCCTTCGAGGAGCAGGACGCCGGCACGGTCGCCAAGGACAAGCGTGGCGACTTCACGGTGCTCGACAAGGACATCATGACGATCCCCGAGCCGGAGATCCTCACGACGCGGAACGTGATGACGGTGATCGGTGGCGAGGTGGTGTACGAGGAGCGGCCCTAGCGAAGCGTGAGAGCAGACAACAGAGAACAGAGAACGGAGAGGGTGCGGCGATGTCCCCCCTCTCTCTGTTCTCGGTTCGCTGTTCTCTGCTCTCTCCGCTCTCCTATCCCTCCAGCAGTCCCTCTTCCAGCGCCAGCTTGGTGAGCCCGGCGACGGTGCGGATGCCGAGCTTGCCCATCAGCGACTCGCGGTGGGTCTCGACCGTCCTGGGCGAGATGCCGAGGCGGCCGGCGATCGTCTTGTTGGTGTCGCCGTGGGCGATGCGCTCGAACACCTCGCGCTCGCGCGGGGTAAGGAGGTCGAGCGGCGAGGTGACCGGGGCGACGTCACCGTGGAGTCGCGCGAGCAGTTCCTCGGGGAACGCCTCGCGGCCGGCGTGGACGGTCAGCACGGCCTGGCGGAGCTCGGCCGGCGGCGAGTCCTTGAGGAGGTAGCCGCGCGCGCCGGCCCGGCGGGCCTCGCGGACGTACTGCGGCTCGTCGTGCATCGACAGCATCAGCACCCGCACCGGCAGCCGCCGCCGGCTGATCTCGGCCGCGACGGCGAGGCCGGTGCGTCCCGGCATCGCGACGTCGATCACCAGCACGTCGGGCCGTTCGCGCTCGACCACGGCGAGCGCGGCGTCGCCGTCGGCGGCCTCGGCGACCACCCGCACCCCCGTCTCGCCTTCGAGCACGCGACGGATCCCCTCGCGCACCACGGCATGATCGTCGACCACCACGACGCGTATCACCACCACACTCCTCGCCGGTGCACCGCAGGTTGGTGAATGGTAAATGGTGAATGGTGAACGGGGGGAAGGCGCCGGATCGCCCATTCACCATTCACGATTCACGGTCGCTCGACCGGCACCTCCACCGTCACCGTGACGCCGCGGCTGCCGGTCACCTCGACGCGGCCGCCGAGGGCGGCGATCCGCTCGCGCATCCCGACGAGGCCGAGGTGGCCGTCGCGTTCGAAGGTGGCGAGGGAGGCGCCGGCGGGGAACCCGCGGCCGTCGTCGAGGATCCGGAGTCGGACCCGGTCGCCTTTCCGCTCCAGCCGCAGCGTCACCTCCCGGGCCTGGGCGTGGCGGACGATGTTGGCGAGCGACTCCTGGGCGGCCCGGAAGAGCGCCAGCTCGGTCTCGTCGCCGAGGCGCGGCAGTGCGTCGTCGAGCTCGCTCCGCACCGCGATCCCGGTGCGCTGGCGCACGTCGTCGGCGAGGGCCCGGACGGCGGGGACCAGCCCGAGGTCATCGAGCAGGGCGGGGCGGAGGTCGTTGATCACGCGACGCACCCCGCGGATCCCGTCGTCCACCAGGGCGAGGAGCCGGTCGAGCCGGTCGCGGCCGTCGCCCTGGCTGTGCTCGCG
>CAZKYO010000033.1:0-22937 GCA_964557115.1 uncultured Gemmatimonadaceae bacterium | reverse complement strand
CCAGGGCGAGGAGCCGGTCGAGCCGGTCGCGGCCGTCGCCCTGGCTGTGCTCGCGGAGCATGCCGATCTCGAGCCGGACCGCGGAGAAGGTCTGGGCCGATTCGTCGTGCAGCTCGCGGGCGAGGCGGCGTCGCTCGCCCTCGTCCTGGCGAAGCCGGCGGTCCTGGAGGCGGGCCAGCTCCTCGGTCCGGACGGCGAGCCGGGCGGCGAGGTCGGAGAGGACGAAGAGACCGAAGCCGACCCCGACGGCGAGCTCGAAGGTGATGTCCAGGAAGTAGCCCCACGGGGCCCAGGCGCCCCGGGCGCGGAGGAACGGGTAGTCGAAGTGGTGCAGGCCCCAGAGCAGGAAGGCCAGCGCGACGAACCGGGCCCCGGTGGATCCGGTCCGGCCGGCGTGGCGCCAGAAGACCCAGCCGGTCCAGAGGGTGGCGCCGCCGATCAGGGCGACCATCGGGATGGCCACCAGCAGGAACTGGTCGAGCCCCTGGACCGCGATGAACCCGAGCAGGAGCGGGAAGGCGGCCAGGGAGAGGTACCAGGGGCGCCACGGGAGGTCGCGCGAAAAGACGAGTGCCGCCCAGAGGATCGCCAGGGCGACCCAGCCGGTGGCGACCTGGTGCCAGAACAGCCAGACCAGGTTGCCCGAGGCGAGGAAGGCGATGATCGCGCCGAGGCGCAGGACGTAGAGCCCCCACGCGGCGGCCCACCAGGCCAGCCAGCGCTCCCGGATCCGGCGATGCAACACGACCGCGAAGAGGGCCAGGCCGGCGGTGATCACCGCCTGGAACGCGGCGTCAGCCAGCTCGGTGGCGGTGGCGAGCGGGAGGGTGTCCGGCATGGACACAAGGTAGCGGAGGGCGGAGAACCGAGAACCGAGAACCGAGCCCAATGCCTCGGTTCTCGGTCCTCTGTCCTCGGCTCTCGGTCAGAATTACATTTCCCGCTTCAACCGGAGGCTGGCGGAATGCTCTACTATGTCGGATTGGCGCTGGCGGCGATCGGGGCCGGGACGCTGATCGGGGCCCTGACCTACGTGACCCTGATGCTGACCGGGGTCATCATGTCGATGTTCGCCTTCACGGCGGCGCCGGTGCTCGACAAGGTCTTCAAGGAGAAGTAGGCTCAGGCTCGTCCGTCGCCGCGGTCTCCTCGGGGGTGCTGGCCTGTCGCAGCGCCCCCTCGAAGTTGGTCCGGGCCCCCACGAGCAGTTCCCTCAGCCCCCGGACCTTCAGCTGGTGGCCGCCCCCCCGTCGCAACAACATTCCCATGTAGCCGAACGTATCACTCAGGCCGGTGACCCCCTGGGTCGAGGCCTGGGCCTTGAGCTCGTCGAGGACACGCTGGATGCCGCGCACCTGGACGGGGTCGGCCTGCATCGCCGCCATCTGCTCGATGACCCGGTGGATGCGGTCGAGCTTCGGGGGGATCGTCTGGAGCCAGGCGAGCTGGACCTGCTGCTTGGCGGACAACTTGGCGCTCATCGGGCGCTTTCCTGGGACGGTGAAACCGGGGGACGGCACGGGCGTAGGCCGGCGAGGCCGGTCGCCCTGCGGCCCGGCCTCCCCACAAGATAGGGCGTGCGATGACGCTGTCCGACCTCTCGATCCGCCGGCCGATCTTCGCCGCGATGCTGTCGCTGGCCCTGGTGCTCTTCGGGGTGCTCGGGTACCAGCGCCTCACGGTGCGCGAGCTGCCGGACATCGATCCGCCGATCATCTCGGTCTCGACCACGCTGCGGGGCGCCAACCCGCGGGTGATGGAATCCTCGGTCACCGACATCCTCGAGGAGGAGCTCAGCTCGGTCGAGGGGCTCCGGACGCTGACCTCGTCGAGCGGCGAGCAGAGCAGCAACATCGTGCTCGAGTTCAACCTCGACCGCGACGTCGAGTCGGCGGCGCAGGACGTGCGCGACAAGGTCAACCGGGTGCGCGGGCGGCTGCCGCAGGACGTCGAGGAACCGGTCGTCGCCAAGCAGGACGCCGACGCGCAGGCCTTCTTCTACCTGTCGCTCACCTCCTCCAGCCACGACCTGCTGTCGCTGTCGGACATCGCCGACCGGATCGTCAAGCAGCGGGTGCAGACGATCCCCGGGGTGTCGCGCGCCAACATCTTCGGCGAACGGCGCTTCGCGATGCGGGTCTGGCTCGATCCCGACGCGCTCGCGGCGCGCGGCCTGACGGTGCAGGACGTCTCGCGGGCGATCGTGTCGCGCAACGTCGAGGTGCCGGCCGGGCGGATCGAGTCGGACCAGCGCGAGTTCACGGTGCGCTCGCTCGGCGAGCTGTCGACGCCGGCCGAGTTCGCCGACCTGGTGGTGTCGAACAGCAACGGCGTGCTCGTCAAGCTGCGCGACCTGGCGCGGGTCGAGCTGGGGAGCGAGAACGAGCGCTCCGCGATCCGCAGCAACGGCGAGACCGCGATCGGCCTCGGCATCGTGCGGCAGTCGAAGGCCAACATCATCGCGGTGTCGGAGGCGATCCGCGCCGCGCTGCCGGGGATCCAGGCGGCGCTGCCGCCGGGCGTGACGCTGGCCGTGGGCTTCGACCAGTCGGTGTTCGTGAGCCGCTCGATCCACGACGCCCAGCGGACCCTGGTCGAGGCCGGGCTGCTGGTGGTGCTGATCATCTTCCTGTTCCTCCGGAACCTGCGCGCCACGCTGATCCCGGCGTTCGCGATCCCGGCGTCGATCGTGCCGACCTTCGCCCTGATGTACTGGCTCGGCTTCTCGATCAACAACTTCACGCTGCTGGCGCTCACCATCGCGATCGGCATCGTGGTGGACGACGCGATCATCGTGCTGGAGAACGCCTACCGGCACCAGGAGGAGCTCGACAAGGACCCGATGGCGGCGGCCCGTGACGGCGCGCGGGAGATCGGCTTCGCGGTGATCGCGACGACCGCCTCGCTGATCGCGGTGTTCGTCCCGCTGGCGTTCCTGCAGGGCAACACCGGCCGGCTGTTCAACGAGTTCGGGATCGCGATGGCGGGGTCGGTGTTCATCTCCGGCTTCGTCGCGCTGACGCTCACCCCGATGCTCTGCTCCAGGATCCTGCGGGTGCCGAAGCGGCACGGCGCGCTGTACCAGGTGCTCGAGCGCGGCTTCGACCGGCTCTCGAGCGGCTACGCGCGGTGGCTCGGCGCCGCGATCGGGCGGCCGGTCGCGGTGCTGGCGGTGGTGGCGGTGCTCGCCGCGCTGGCGGTCGCCGTGTTCGGCACGCTCAAGCGCGAGTTCATCCCGGCCGACGACCGCGGCATGCTCTTCACCACCGTGGTCGCGCCCGAGGGCTCGACGCTGGCCTATCTCGACCGCTACCAGAAGGAGGTCGAGGACGTCTTCGCCAGGCAGCCCGAGGTCGGCACGGTGTTCTCGGTGCTCGGCCGCGGCAGCTCGCCCAACGGCGGCTTCGTGGTGGCGCGACTCGCCCCGTGGGAGGAGCGCGAGCGCAACGCCGAGCAGATCCTCGCCGGCGTGCGGCCCGAGCTCAACCGGATCTCGGGCGTCTTCGCGTTCGCGAGCAACCCGCCGGCAATCGGCGGCCGCGGCCAGCCGATCGCCTTCATCGTGAAGCACCCCGACTACGACTCGCTGCTGGTGGCCAACCAGCGGCTGCTCGCCGCGGCCCGGGCCATTCCCGGCCTCGTCAACGTCGACACCGACCTCAAGGTGAACAAGCCGGAGCTCACCGTGTCGTTCGACCGCGACCGGGCCGAGGACCTCGGCGTGCCGGTCGGCGACGTGGCCGGGACGCTGCAGACGATGCTGGGCGGCACCCGCGCCAGCACGTTCACGCGCGACAACAAGCTCTACGACGTGCTGCTCCAGCTCGACCCGACCCGCCGGGCCACCCCGCAGGACATGGACGGCCTCTTCGTCCGCGGCCGGGGCAACGCGCTGATCCGGCTCGACGCGCTCGCCACCGTGCAGGAGACGACCGGCCCGCGCGCGGTGTCGCACTACGACCGGGTCCGCAACTTCACGCTCTCCGCCGCGGTGGCCAACGGCTTCACGCTGGGCGAGGCGATCGACACGCTGACGGCGATCACGTACGCCCAGCTGCCGCCCGGGACCACGATCGCCCTCGGCGGCGAGGCGCGCGAGCTGGCCGAGTCGGGCAACGAGCTGCTGCTGGCGTTCGGCCTCGCGATCCTGGTGGTGCTGATGGTGCTCGCGTCGCAGTTCGAGTCGCTGGTGCACCCCTTCACGGTGCTGATGGCGGTGCCGCTGGCCGTGATCGGGGCGATCTTCACGCTGAAGCTCATGGGGGCGACGATCAACCTCTACTCGCAGATCGGCATGATCCTGCTGGTCGGCCTGGTCACGAAGAACTCGATCCTGCTGGTGGAGTACGCCAACCAGCTGCGCCACCGCGGCGTCGCGATGCGCGAGGCGATCCTCGAGGCGGGCCGGATCCGGCTCCGCCCGATCCTGATGACGTCGGTCTCGACGATCATGGGGGCGCTGCCGATCGCGATCGGGATCGGCGCCGGCTCGATCTCGCGCCGCCCGCTCGGCTACGCGATCGTGGGCGGCGTGGCGTTCTCGACCCTGCTGACGCTCTTCGTGGTGCCGGTGATGTGGCTGCTGCTCGAGCGGCTCCACGTCCGGGCACCGGCGCCCGCGACGGCGCCCGCCGGCGAGCCGATCCCGGCCGGGGAGGCCCGATGAGCCGGCTCCGCGCCGTCCCGGCGCTGCTCCTGCTCTCGGCCTGGGGCGTCCGCCCCGCCGCCGCGCAGGCGACCGACACGCTGCCGATCGTGACGCTCGACCGCGCCATCGCCGAGGCGACCCGGCTCGACCCGGGCTACGTCGCCGCGGCCGGCCAGCTCGACGACGCCGAGTGGGGCCGTCGCGCCGCGATGCTCGTGTTCCTGACGCCCAACGTGACGGTGAACGCCGGCTACTCGCAGTTCTCGACGTCGCAGTTCAACATCGGGATCGGCCGCGCCGCGAACGCCAGCGGCAACTACTCGATCGCGGCGAGCTACGACCTCTTCGCCGGCGGCCGGAAGTTCGCGGCGGCGAGCCAGGCCCGGGCCGAGCTGGAGTCGGCGACGGCCGGCGAGCTGGGCCGCCGCTTCCTGGTGGCGGTCGAGACCGAACGGGCCTACTACGCGGTCCTCGGCGCCCGCGAGCTGCGGGACGTCGCCAACCAGCGCCTGGCGCGGGCCCGCGAGCAGTTCGCCCTGGCGCGGGCGCGGGTGCAGGGCGGGGCCACGGTGCAGAGCGACTCGCTGCAGGTGCTGCTGGAGATGCAGCGCGCCGAGACCGACCTGCTGACGCGCGACGCCGACCTCACCGTCGCGCGACTCGACCTCGGGCGGCGAATCGGCCGCGAGGCGGCCGTGGACGCCGCGCCGCTGCCGGCGGCGTCGGGCCACGACCTGCCGCTCACGCTGGAGGACGCGGTGCGCGCCGCGGCGCTGCAGGGCCCGGCCTGGCGCCAGGCCCGGGCCGACGAACGCTCGGCCGACGCGGCGATCCGGATCCAGCAGGCGCAGTACCTGCCGACCGTGTCGCTCACCGGTTCCTACGCCGCGTTCGACAACAAGTTCTTCCCGACCGCGACCACCCGGCGGACGATCGGGATCTCGCTCTCGTGGTCGCTCTGGAACGGGGGCCAGCGCGAGCTGACGCTCACGCGGCTCCGGACCAGCCGCGACGTCGCCCGTGCGGTGCGCGAGGACCTCGAGCGGCGCGCCCGGCACGACGTGACCGAGGCGTACACCGGCTACGACGTGGCGCGGCGGACGCAGGCGATCACCGCGCAGGCGATCGTCGTCGCGGCCGAGGTGCTGCGGGTGCAGCAGGCGCGCTACCAGGCCGGCGCGAGCACCGTGCTCGAGCTGCTCGATGCGCAGACGCAGCTGGCGCAGGCCCAGGCCGATGACGTGCAGGCACGCTACGCCGTGCGACTGGCCCGGGGCGCCCTCGAGGCGATCCTCGGCCGCCGACTCGACTCCGACTCCCCGAGTGCCCCGTGAACCGACGCTCCGCCCTCTCCGCCGCGCTGCTCACCCTGGTCGCCGCCTGCGGCGGCAAGCCCGCCGCGCCCGGCGGCGGCGCCGGGCCCGGTGCGGCCCCCACGGCGGTCGAGATCGCCGCGGCGCTCCGCGACACCGTGGTCGACGCGATCACCGCCACCGGCGGCATCGAGGCGATGCAGCAGATCGCGCTGCGGCCCGAGGTGGACGGCCGCGTGACCGACCTGCTGGTCCTCGAGGGCGCCCGGGTCGACTCCGGGACGCCGCTCGTCAAGATCGACGATGCCGAATTGCGGGCGCAGGTCGAGCAGGCGCGCGCCAACCGCGACCTCGCCCGGCAGGCGCTCGACCGCACCCGGCAGCTGCTTGCCGACCGCGCCGCCGCGCCGGCCGACCTCGAGCGCGCCGAGGCGCAGTTCCGGGTGTCGCAGGCGTCGCTCGACCTGCTCGAGCTGCGGCTCGAGCGCACCGTCGTGCGGGCGCCGTTCCGCGGCGTGGTCGGGCAGCGGCGGGTCTCGATCGGCGACTACGTGACCTCGCAGAGCCAGCTGCTGATGCTGCAGACGGTGTCGCCGGTGCGGGCCGTCTTCAACGTGCCGGAGCGCTACGCCGCCGACCTCAAGCTCGGCCAGGAGGTCTCGTTCCGCGTCGCCGCGCTGCCGGCCCGGACCTTCACCGCCCGGGTGGACTTCGTCGACCCGGCGGTCACGCTGCCGGCCAGGACGATCACGGTGAAGGCGCTGGCCGCCAACGGAGGCGGCGCGCTGCAGCCCGGGATGTTCATCGAGGTGCGCCTCGCGACCGAGGTGCGCGACGCGGCGGTCGTGATTCCCGAGGAGGCCATCTCGCCGACCGCCGGGGGCGCGTTCGTGTGGGTGGTCGTGGACGGGAAGGCGACCCGTCGCCCGGTCGAGCTCGGGGTCCGGATCCCCGGCTTCGTGGAAGTGCGCAAGGGCGTCGACGCCGGCGAGCCGGTGATCGTCGGCGGCGTCGACCGCGTGTTCGACGGCGCGCCGGTCTCCACCACCGTCGTGGAGCGGCGGCCCCAGGGGGTCGGCGAAGGGTGATCCTCCGCGCGGCGCTGGGCGCATCGCTGCTGCTCGGCGGTCCGCTGGCGGCGCAGGCGACCGCCGGGCGGTGGTCGCTGCAGGTGCGCGGCACCCTGGGCAGCGATCGGGGCGACCTCCGCATCGCGGGCGACAGCGCCCGGCTGCTGCTCGAGTCGCGCGACACCGCGTGGCAGCACCTCGCGATCACCCGCGACGGCCAGCGGATAACGTTCGTGGTCCCTGGCGTCGCGCGCTTCGAGGGCAGCGCGAGCGGCGACCTGATGCGCGGCACGGTGGTGAGCCACGACTCGCTGCCCGGGACGTGGGAGGCCCGCCGCCTGCCGCCGGGAGTCCAGGTCTGGCCGGTGCGACCGCGGGTGCTGGTGCACCAGCTCGTGATCGGGCGCGACGACTCGCTGGCGCTCTTCTCCGACCTCTGGCGTGCCCGGACCCTCTCGCGCGAGGCGCTCCTCGCCGAGCACGCCGCCCTGGCGCGCGACGCGGGCCTCCCGGTCGGCGACCTCCCGTCGATCGTGGCGCGCGCCCAGCCGATGATCCTCGGCCTCGACGCGACCGGCCGCGCCGTCGCGCGTCGCGTGCTCGAGGGCATCGCCGCCTCGCCCGCCGCCGACGAGACGTTTCGCGCGCTCTTCCGGGACCGCGACGGTCGCTGGCGACTCGACCTGCACGACGTCGCGTGGGCCGCCGCGGCGCGCGCACTGGGTCAGCGGGAGGTGAGTCGCGACACGGTCGCCGCGGCGCTGGCCGCGATCGGGGCGCTGGGCGGCAGCGACGTCGATTCACTCGAGGTGTTCCACGCCGCCTGGCTGCTCTGGGAGCGCCAGCGCGCCGAGCCGGCGCTGGTGCGGGCCCTGCTCGACAGCGCGACCGACGCGCGCCGGCCCGGCCAGCGCGCCGTGCGCGCGCTGATGGCCGGCTACGACGTGGCGCTGGCGTGGTGGCCCCAGGCCGTGGCCTGGCTGATGGAGCATCCCTGGTTGCGGACTGGCGACACGTGGAGCGCGCCGACCGGGCTGGTGGCGCGGTTCTGGGAGGCCGACACGCTGGCGATGCCCGACCTCGAGCCGCGCTTCTTCGGGGTGGTGCAGGCCGTCCCGGTCATCGGCACCGCCGCCCTCGGCCGCGACCTGATGCGGCCCGGGAACGCGATCGGGACCGAGTATCTCGAGGCGACCCTGGGACGGCGGGAGGCGATGGGACTCTGGCGCCAGCTCGACTTCATCGAGCCGACGCCGCTGCGGCTCACCCTTGGCCCCCAGACAATGGTGCTCGCGTCGCCCGCCGCGATCACCCGAAGCCGGCTCGGCGGCTTCCTGGCGTTCGACGACGCGATCCGGATCGAGCCGGGGATCATGCCGGTCTTCGCCGTCGGGACCGTCGTCCACGAGTGGCAGCACCTGCTGTTCGAGGCCGCCCGGCTGACCGGTCCCGATCGTCCCGGCATCCGCGAGGCCGACTGGGGGCTGCGCGTCGTGGAGGCCGATCCCTGGCTCGGGGAAGGGGCGGCCGAGTGGGCGACCGAGCAGGTGCTTCTCCCGGCGCACGAGGCCAACCCGCTGTTCGCGGCGGTGGAGGCGGAGAAGCGGCTGGCGATCGGCACCGGCCTGCCCGACGACACGCACGTGCTCGGTTACCTTCTGGTGCGCGCGGCGATGAACCGGATCGACTCGGCGGCCCAGTTGCGGCGCCTGCTCGTGGCCCGGCTGCACGACCCGGTCGGGATGGCGGCGGCGCTCGGACTGGCCGGTCCCTCGTCGATCCGGATCCCGCGGCCCAACACGCTGCTCGTCATTCCCGAAGTCTCGTTCCTGCTCGATGGCGGGGTCGCCGACGGCATCCAGCGCCGCCTGATCGTCCCCGCCCTACCCGTGGAGCCCTGATGCGCCCGACCGCCGCGATCGCCCTCGCCCTCCTTGCCACGCCGCTCGCGGCGCAGCAGACGGTGCCCGAGCGCACCAACAACGAGCGCACTTCGACGCACGCCGAGGTGCTGGCGTTCCTCGATTCGCTGGCGGCCCGCGGCGCCGCGATCCGGGTGGGCCACCTCGGCACCTCACCGGACGGGCGCGAGATCCCCTACGTCGTCGCGGCGCGACCGCTTGTCGACGGTCCGGTTGCCGCCCGACGAACCGGCAAGCCGGTGCTCTACATCCAGGCCAACATCCACGCCGGCGAGGTCGAGGGGAAGGAAGCGCTGCAGCAGGCCCTGCGCGAGCTCACCCTCGGCGAGCTGCGGCCGCTGCTCGACAGCGTGATCGTCGTCGCCGTGCCGATCTACAACAGCGACGGCAACGAGGCGTTCGGTCCGGTGACGCGCAACCGGCCCGAGCAGGACGGCCCGCCGATGGTGGGGCTGCGCCCCAACGGGCAGGGCTACGACCTCAACCGCGACTACGTGAAGCAGGAGGCGCCCGAGACGCGCGGCGCGCTGGCGCTGATCGCGGCGTGGGATCCCGACCTCTTCATGGACCTGCACACCACCGATGGCAGCTACCACGGCTATGCGCTGACCTTCTCGCCCGGCCTCAACGCCAACCGGACGCCGGCCAACGCGTGGGTGCAGGACACCGTGCTCGAGGCGATCCGGGTGCGGATGCGCCAGCGCCACAAGACGGAGATCTACCCCTACGGCAACTTCGTCGACCAGACGCCGGACTCGCTGCAGAAGGGGTGGGTGACGTACGAGTCGACGCCGCGCTTCGGCACCAACCTGATGGGGATGACGCGCCTCTCGATCCTGAGCGAGGCCTTCTCGCACGACCCGTTCGGCCGCCGCATCGAGGCGACGCACGACTTCGTGGTCGAGACGATCCGCTGGCTGGCCGAGCACGCCGCCGACGTGCGGAACCACATGGCGCACACGATCGCGGCGCGCCCGGACTCGGTCGCGGTGCGGAGCGACTTCGCGCCGCCCCGGATGGACACCGTGATCGCGGAGGTCACCCATTCGACCGGACGCGGCGCCGGCGGCTTCGCGCCGCGCGAGCGCACCGGCGAGTTCCGCCGGGTCCGGATGCCGGTCACCGATCGCTTCATGGCGACCCGCTCGGAGAGGATCCCCGCGGCCTACCTGCTCGATCCGCAGTGGAGCGACGTGGTCGCGCTGCTGGTGCGCCAGGGCGTCACCGTCGAGCGGCTCGAGACGCCCTGGACCGGCCCGGCCGAGCACTTCCGGATCGACTCGCTCACCGTGCTGCGGCCCTTCGAGGGGCACCGCGCCGTGCGGGCGGACGGCAGCTGGCAGGCGGCGACACCGGACTCGATGCCGGCCGGATCGTTCCTGGTCTCCACCGACCAGCGCTTCGGGATGCTGGCGGCCTTCCTGCTCGAGCCGGCGTCGGAGGACGGCTACACCAACTGGAACTTCTTCGACCGCGGGATGCGGGCCCGGGGGCTCCACCCGGTCAGCCGGGTCATGGCGCTGCCGGCCGTGCCACGGACCGTGGTCCGCTGACCTCCGGAGATCTACGGATGCTCCGGAAGGGCCAGCGGGCGCCATCTTTCTCCCTCCCCGACCAGGGGGGCCGCATCGTCTCCCTGGCCGACTTCGCGGGACGCACGGTGGTGCTGTATTTCTATCCGGAGGACGACACCCCGGGCTGCACCGTGCAGGCGTGCGAGTTCCGTGACGCCTGGGGGGAGCTCGAGGCGGCCGGGGCGGTCGTGCTGGGGATCTCCCCCGACGACCCGGCGAGCCACGAGCGGTTCCGCCGCAAGCGGCGGCTGCCGTTCACGCTCTGGCCGACGGCGACCTCGCCGTGAGCCGGCGGTACGGGGCCTGGGGAGAGAAGCAGATGTTCGGCCGGAAGTACCAGGGGATGCGTCGCAACACCTACGTCATCGACGGGAAGGGGATCATCCGCCACGTGTTCGAGCGGGTGCGTCCCAGGGGCCACGCCGCCCGGGTCCTCGCCGCGCTCCGCGGCTGATCCCGGGCTCGACCAGAAAGGACCGCACCATTTCACGCCGCCTGTTCGCCCTCATCGCCCTCATCGCCCTCGCCGCCTGCGCCCCGCGCGACGCGGCGCCGGACGCCGCCCCGGCCGACGACCAGCCGACCACGCCCGCCTCGACGACGGTCTACGACGCGTTTCCCGGCGAGGCGCACCTGTCGAACATCCGGCAGCTCACCTTCGGCGGCAACAACGCGGAGGCGTACTTCAGCGCCGACGGCACGCGGCTGATCTTCCAGCGGCAGGACAGCGTGGCGAGCGGCTGCGACCAGGAATGGGTGATGAACATCGACGGCTCCGAGATGCGCCGGGTCTCCAACGGGAAGGGCCGCACCACCTGCGGCTACTTCATCCAGGGCGACAACCGGATCATCTACGCCTCGACCCAGGCCCACGACCCGGCCTGCCCGGCCCCGGTGGACATGTCGAAGGGCTACGTCTGGCCGCTCGGGCACCTCGAGCTGTACACGGCGAATCCCGACGGCAGCGACACCCGTCAGGTGACGGACAACGGCGCCTACAACGCCGAGGCGACGGCGTCGCCGGACGGCAAGCGGGTGATCTTCACCTCCACCCGCGACGGCGACATCGAGCTCTACACGATGAACGTGGACGGGAGCGACGTGCAGCGGATCACCAACCGGGTCGGCTACGACGGCGGGGCGTTCTTCTCGCCGGACGGGACCAAGATCGTCTGGCGGGCGCAATACCCGGAGACCGCGGCGGACAGCGCCGACTACCGGGCGCTGCTGGGCGAGCGGCTGGTGCGGCCGTCGAAGCTGGAGATCTGGATCGCCGACGCCGACGGCTCGAACCCCAAGCGACTGACCGCCCTCGGGGCGGCGAGCTTCGCGCCGTCGTTCACCCCCGACGGGAAGCGGATCATCTTCGCCTCCAACGCCGAGGGTGAGGGCGGCCGCACGTTCGAGCTCTACCTGATGAACGTCGACGGCAGCGGGATGGAGCGGGTGACCCGCTCGAACGACTTCAACGCGTTCCCGATGTTCTCGCCGGACGGCAAGAAGCTCGTCTGGGCGTCGAACCGGCACGGCAGCCAGCCGCACGAGACCAACCTGTTCATCGCGGACTGGACGGACTGAGCGTGGCCGGGGGGAAGGCGTCGCGCGGCCGGGAGGTCACCCGCTGGTTCCTGGAGTGGCTGAAGTCGATCGCGGTCGCGCTGGTGGTGTGGCTGTTCCTGCGCACCTTCGTCGTGGAGGCGTTCCGGATCCCGTCGGGGTCGATGAAGAACACGCTCCAGGTCGGCGACTTCCTCTTCGTGAACAAGTTCCTCTACGGCGCCGAGGTGCCGCTGATCCACAAGCGGCTGCCCGCGGTGCGCGAGCCCGAGCGCGGCGACATCATCGTGTTCGACTCGGTGGAGGAGCCGGACATGAAGATCGTGAAGCGCCTGATCGGGATTCCCGGCGACACGCTGCAGATGCGCGACGGCATCCTCTACCGCAACGGGTCCCGGCTGGACGAGGGCTACACCACGCCGATCGACCCGCGCCGGAGCGAGGACCCGCTGATGCGGGCGCGGATGCGCGAGTGGCAGGTCGAGCACTTCGCCGGCACCCCGCCGGGGCACTACGCGCCGGACCTGCATGACTGGGGCCCGATCGTCGTGCCGACCGACTCGCTGTTCGTGATGGGCGACAACCGCGACGGCAGCTACGACGGGCGCTACTGGGGCTTCCTGCCGCGCGCCACCGTGCGCG
Organism: uncultured Gemmatimonadaceae bacterium; assembly: GCA_964557115.1. GTDB lineage: Bacteria > Gemmatimonadota > Gemmatimonadetes > Gemmatimonadales > GWC2-71-9 > Palsa-1233. The sequence continues at coordinate 10,211 of CAZKYO010000033.1, read as the reverse complement.
GCACGCCGCTGCTCGTCTACTTCTCGTACGACGGCGAGAGCTACGACCGGTTCCCGTTCCTCACCGACGTGCGCTGGCGGCGGCTCTTCACCGTGCCGGAATGAGGCGACGGGTGCCGAGCAGCAGCGCGGCACCGAGTCCCCCCGCCGCCACCCAGCCGCTCGCGGCGAACGCCATCGCCGCCCCGCCCGCCTCCATCACCGCCCCCGCCGCGACGGGTCCGATGATCCGCGCCATCGACGCGGCGCTCTGCGCGACGCCGAGCACGCCGCCCTGTCGCCCCGCCCCGGTGAGCCGCGAGACCAGCCCGAGCATGGCGGGACCCGCCAGGCCGTAGCCGGCGCCGAGCATGACCAGCACGGGATAGAGGCCGCCGCCGGTGCCGAGGATCGGGACCAGCGCGAGGCCGCCGGCCAGCAGCGCCGTGCCGATCCACGCGGTGCGCGGTTCGCCCAGTCGCGCGACGATCCGGCCGAGCAGGCCGCCCTGCACGATCGCGGTGACGAGCCCGACCAGCGCGAACCAGACGCCGACCCGGCTCCGCGGCGCACCGACCGCGGTCTCGCCCCAGAGCGGGAAGACCACGTACATCACGCTGAACGCGAGCGTGGCGAGGAAGAGCACCGCGAGCGGCAGCGTCAGGCGGGCGGGCGCCGCGCTGGCCACCGGCGCGTCGTGTTCCTGCGCGCGCCGCGGCGACTCGGGCAGGATCCGCCAGGCCACCGCGAGGTTGATCGCCGTGAGGCCGCACGCGAGCCAGCCGGCCGTCGCGCCACCGCCGTGCCCGACCGCCAGCGCGCCGAGGAGCGGGCCGACGATGAATCCGGCGCCGACGGTCGCACCGACCTTTCCCATCGCGCGGGCGCGTTCGGCCGGCGGCGTGCCGTCGGCCAGGTAGGCCTGGGCCACGTTCACCGTGGCGCCCGATCCGCCGTCGAGGAGGCGCGAGGCGAGCAGCGCCAGCCAGCTGCCGGCGAAGGCGAAGAGCAGGTACGAGAGCGCGCTACCCGCGAGCCCGATCAGCAGCACCGGCCGGCGCCCGATCCGGTCGCTCAGCCGTCCCCAGAGGGGCGCGACGAGGAACTGGATCGCGGAGTAGGAGGCGACCAGGATCCCGATCGCCGTGGGCGACGAGCCGAGGCGCGCGGCCTCGCCGGGCAGGATCGGGAGGACGATCCCGAAGCCGACGATGTCGACGAAGACGGTGGCGAGGACGACCGCCGTGGCGGAAGCCGCCGGGGTGTGACGGACGGAGAACATCCGGGAGAGGATCACCCTCCCCCGGTGCCGGGTCAAGCGGTGGAGCGGAACGCTCGGAGGTTCAGCGCATGCCCGCGGCGATGGTCGCCGCGCGATCGACGTAGGCCACCAGCCGGCCGCACTCGGCGCATGCCAGCTGGACCCGGCCCGGGGTCGCGGAGCCGTCCCGTGGCCGGGGCGGGTCCCGCTCGATCCCCTCGCTGCCGCAGGAGGGACAGCGGAGGATCTTCCCTTCGCGATCGGCGCTGATGAGGCTCAGGGCCTCGTCCGGGCGAAACTCCTTGACGTGGCGACGGCCCATGGGCGGTCCTTTCCACGCTGCAGGCCCCGGGGAGTCCGGGGTCGTTTCGCGTCCTTTGTAGGTACGGGAGATTCGGGGGACCGTCAAGGGTGGTAGACCGTCGGATCTCTTGACCTTGGAGCCGCCCGGCGCCTACGTTGGCGCAACATTGGGGGGCACATGACGGAACTGGCAGCACCACAGATCTCGTCGCTGATGGAGGCCCTTCCGGGAATCGCGGCGGTCCTGCGGAGCCCGGTGGCCAGCGCCATGGTCGACCTGGTCCGCTCGGGTGCGGGACTCGGAGAGTTCCGGGTCCAGGATGCCGAGGAACTGCTCCGCTTCGGGATTCGCCGCAACCTCCTCGACGAGGAGGAAGTCGAGCGGGTGCTCGCCGAGGTGCGCGAGGTGGCCGAGGCGAAGGGCCGCAAGGCGGAACCGAAGCCAGCCGCGAAGAAGCCGGCGGCTGTCGCGAAGCCGGAGCCGAAGGCCGCACCGGCCGCTCCGAAGAAGCCGGAGGCCAAGGCCGCGGCGAAGCCCGCAGAGGCGAAGGCGCCCGCCCGGAAGGCCGATGCCAAGCCGAAGGCGGCGGCCAAGCCGGCTGCCAAGGCGACCAAGGCGACCAAGGCGACCGCGGTCAAGAAGAAGGCCGCCCCGGCGAAGAAGGCGGCGGTGAAGAAGGCCGCCCCCAAGAAGGCGGCCAAGGCGGCCAAGTCGAAGCCCGCGGCCAAGACGGCGCGGAAGAAGAGCCCGGCCAAGAAGGCGGCCCGGAAGGGCCGCCGCTAGCTAGACCCGGAAGCCCTTCACCAGTCGGGTCAGTCGATCGGCGGTGGCCACCAGCGTGGTCGCCGCCGTCGCAATTTCCCGGGTGGCGGTCGACTGGTCGATGGCCGAGTCGCTCACCAGCTGCGCGGCGCGGGCGTTCCCCTGCGCGGCTCGGGCGACGTCGGCGCCGGTGGCCGCCAGTCGGTCGGCCAGTTCGCGGTGGGAGGCCGCCTCGCGCGCCACCGTCCCCGCCGCCTGGCTCACCTCCTCGACCGCCGCGACGATTTCCGCCAACGCCCTGGTGACCCCGCCCGCCACGTCCTCGACGCCGGTCACCCGCTCGCGTCCCGATGCGGCGGTCGAGGCGACCAGCCGGACCTGTTCGTCCAGGATCGCGACGGTCTTCGCGATCCGTCGCGCGCCCTCCGCGCTGGTCTCCGCCAGCTGGCGGATCTCGCCGGCGACCACCGCGAACCCCTCGCCCGCGCCACCCGCCCGCGCCGCCTCGATCGCGGCGTTGAGCGCGAGCAGCTCGGTCTGCGCGGCGAGCTCGCCGGTCAGCGCGACGAACTCGGACACCGACGCCGCGGCGCGATCGAGGTGCTCGACCGCGCTGGTGGTCCGCTCGACGACCTGGTGGAGCTCGAGCAGCGTCGCCGACGCCGCCGCGAGCTGGCCCTGGTGGGTCGCGGCGGTGCGGCGGATCCCGTCGGCGACGGCCACCACCCGCTGCCCCGCGCCGGACGAGCGCGCCGCCGCCGATCGCAACTCGCCGAGGAGCGCGTCGGCGTCGCGCATGCTGAGCGCCTGGCGCTCGGCGCTCTGCGACACCGCCGTGATCGAGCGCGACACCTGGCTCGCGCTCTCGGTGAGCTGCTCGGATCGCGACGAGAGCTGGGAGGCGTGCTCGGTGAGCGCGCCCGAGACGTCGGCCACGGAGCCGACGACGCCGCCGAGCCCCTCGCTCATCCGCCCGACCGCGGCGGCGAGCTGCCCCAGCTCGCGCGGCATCGGCCCGAGGTCCACCGGCCGGAGGTCGCCGGCGCCGACCCGCTCGGTCGCCTTGACCAGGCGACGCAGCGGCAGGATCACCGCGCGCACCGTCATCACCGCCGAGACGACGCCGATCAGCAGCGCGACCGAGAAGAGCAGCCAGATCAGCGAGCGCTGCTTGGTGCTGTCGGTGGAGATCACGTTGGCCCGCTGCACCGCGGTCACCTGCTGGATGGCGACGAGCGAGCGCACCTCGACGAGGAGCGAGTCGAGCGCTGGACCGCGACTGGCCACGCCGTCGTCGCGCCGCAGTCCCTGCTGCAGCCCGAGGACGAGGGTGCGCACCCGCGCGATCGCGCGCTCCTCCTCCGGGGCCAGGTCGACCGACTGGGCGTACGCGGCGGTGGACTGTCGCAACACGCCGAAGGTGGAGTCGAGCGCCGCCGTCCCGCTGTCGGCGCCGGCGAGCAGGCGTTCCTGCTGCCGCACGGCGTCGATCGCGTCGCTGGTGATCGCCTGGGCGAGGCCGGTGCGCTCGCGCAGCGTCGCGAGCTCGACCTGCACGGCGTCGTCGAGCGAGTTCATCGCCTGGACGCCGAGCCACGTCATGAAGTAGACGAGGAGGAGAAGAAGAGCCGTCCCGTAGATGACCCTGCTGCGCAGCGAGGGCAGGTCGGTCACTGCGGGACGGCTCCGAACGGCAGGACTGGAATCAGCCGGCCTTCTTCACATTGGCAGCCTGCAGCCCCTTGGGCCCTTCCACGATGTCGAACTCCACCTCGTCGCCCTCGGCGAGCGAACGGAAGCCCGAGCCGGTGATCGCGGAGAAATGCACGAAGACGTCCTTGCCACCTTCCTGCGCGATGAAGCCGAACCCCTTCGCGTCGTTGAACCACTTCACGGTACCCTTTGGCATTGCAGGCCTTCCTGAAACTGGGATGGAGCCGGAACCCGGCCGGGCCGGGGAGGAACTCCGGTCCCGGGAACCGGGGCCGGATGGGGTCGCCCCGGCCCGCCGGGGGCGGGGTCCGGGGCCGTGTCGACCCAAAAACTATGCGACCGGATCGCGGCCGCGGTCAAGCACGAGACCTACCCCGGCGGGCCTCCCCGGCCTATCATCCCGACGTGTCGATCCCCACGTCCCTCGCGATCCGGTCGTTCGCCGACCGGGCTGAGGCCCTCGCGCATTGCATCCGGCGCGCGGGCGAGGCCCCGCGGCTGCTCGCCTTCGACGACGCGGTCGGCTGCCCGACCGAGACCCTCCTCGCCGCACTGGAGTGGACCCGGGTGGTCGGGATCCTCCCCGACGACGACCTGCTCCACGCCGGCCGGCTCACCGCCGACACCGCCGCGGCGGTCGTCGAGCGGCGTGACGGCGACCGGCACCAGTGGGTCTACCTCGGCCCGCGGCTGGAGATGCCGGCCCTCGACCCCTACGAAGGCGAGGTCCTGCTCGACGAGCCGGGGATCCGAAGCATCGCCTTCGGCGACCGGGCCCAGGCGCTGGCCCACTTCCTCCGCGCCACGCTCGGCACCGGGTCCCTGATCGCCCAGCTCGGCCGCCGGGCCCCGGAGATGCGGCACGTGCGCCGCTGGCTGGGCCCGATCGTCCACGAGCTCGACGGCCCGCGCCGCTGGGTTGCCGGCTGGTTCGCGGTGGCCGCGGCCGGCTCCCTGTTCGTCGGGGACGAGGACGGCGACGCCAAGTACCGCTACATCGAAGTGGGGACCGAGCCGTGAATGCTGTCGCAGGCAAGCTGACCCTCGCCGCCATCCTGCTCGCCGGGCTTGCCGCACCGCTCCGGGCGCAGCACTCGGGCAGCAACGCCGAGGACCTGCCGCCCCACGTGCGGGAGCAGCTGTGGCCCGAGCAGAAGCTCTCGCCGGCCGAGCAGGAGCTGAAGGAGCGGGTCATCGCGATGCGCGACTCGGTCCTGCCGGTGCAGGCGACCGTCGCCCAGATCGAGCGACAGCAGCGTGGCGGCGGGAGCGCGGCGGTGCTCACGTCGGGCGCCCGGCGGCTCGCCGGCGACTGCGCCCGGGTCGAGCGGAACGCGACGACGATGGGCGTCTACGCCGCCGGCCTCACGACAAGCAACGCCCGTTGGGGCGAGTCCTCGCTCCGCACCTTCCGGAACGCGATTGCGAACCTTGGCAAGGCGATGGGCACCTGTCAGTCCGCGATGGCCCGCGAGACCGACGGCAAGACGACCGATGGCGATCGCCTGGCCGCCGCGGCCCGCAACGCCAACAACGCCGTCGCGGCCTACCGGATCGCCGAACAGGGGCTGCTCAACACCCTGAAGATCAAGATCGACCCCCGCGGCAGCGGCAAGACCTGACCCTCCCCGGCCCGCAACGGCCGGGGACAATGTGGATCAACAATTCCACAATCCGTGGAGAAGCCGCGGAAGTCGCTGTCAGATCATGCCTTCCCGTCCACGTTCTTCCCACGGACGGATGAGCTAACCCGAAGAAAATCAGGCACTTGCGGGATTTGTCCCCAGACCCGAGACTATATGGAGCCGATGGGGCGTTTCGCGCGTCTCATCCTCTCCGATCTGGTGCCTCGGGGAGCCGTGCGAGCGAGTGGTCCGCGAGCCGCTCTGACTCGCAGCACCCGTTCCGCCGCGATGCCCCCGAGCATCGGCGGCTGGAGCGCGGAGCGGTCGATCAGCCTGCCTGATCGGCCGCTTCGTTTTTTCCGGTTGCATCCTCGCGCCCGAAATCCTCCGCGTGGCGGAACAGCCAGCGATTGTCGAGCTGCCAGACTCGGCGGCGCGAGACCTGGTCGTCCGGGGAAGGGAAGAGTTCGCTCGACGCGTACGCCTCGTTGATGGCGGCGGTCTTGGCGCTCGCGTCGTCGGCGAAGTGGAGGATCTCCGCCTCGAGGGTCATTGGGCGGACCGGCGAGCCGTACTCGAGCCTGCCGTGGTGCGAGAGGATCATGTGCTCGATCAGCCGCGCCTCGTCCTCCCGGCAGGGGGCAGATTGCGCGGCGGCGAGCGCCTCCCGGAACATCATCGCGCCGATCACGACGTGTCCGGCGAGCCGGCCCCGGATCGTCGTGTCGAAGACCCCGTCCTCCCAGGTGTAGCTCTCCAGCTTGCCGATGTCGTGCAGCATCGCGCCGACCGTGACGAGCTCGACGTCGGCGCGGGCGACCCGCGCGATTCCCCGCGCGATGCTCACCACCTCGCAGGTGTGCTGCAGCAGCCCGCCGAGGAGGGCGTGATGCCCGGTGCCGGGGGCGCCGGGACACTGCTCGTAGCGCTCGCGGAATCCCTCGTCGGCGTAGAAGAGGTCGAGCGTCGCGCGGAGGCGCGGTGCGGCGAGTTCGTGGCGGGCGTCGTCGAGGAACTGCCAGTACTTGTCGACCGGCCCGACCGACGGCACCAGGTCGGCGAGCTCGACGCTCCCCTTGGGCAGCGCGCGGACCGACGTGGCGTTGACCTGGAGGGCATCACGGTAGGCGGTGACGCTTCCCATCACCTGCGCCACCATCCCGCGCTCGAGCCCCTGGATCGCCTCGTCCCGGCCGGCCCAGAACGGCGCCGACTCGATCCGCCCGGTCCGGTTGCCGAGGACGAGCACGGTTCGGGGGTAGTCACCGCCCTTCTGGACGATGTCCAGGATCAGCAGCGGATGGTGGACCTCGTCGCCTTCGCGGAGGGCGGGGATGTCGAGCATGGCAGGTCTCCAGTGATGGCGGAAAGTCTAATGAGGAGACTTGCGAATCGAGATCGGCGATTCGAGGTGGTGTCGGCGGGACGGCGGTCCGGAGCGGGTGCCCCGGAACCGCGACCTCGCATTGCCAGTCTCGATTCGCCGATCTCGGGTTCGTGACCTCCCCGTTGCGCCGTCGTTGCGGTCACCGGCGTTCGTGTCGCGATGCGAATTGCCTTCTGCACCGACACCTGCCTGCCCGAGGTCAACGGCGTCACGACCGTCCTGGCGACGATGCACCGGGGCTTGCGGGAGCGAGGCCACGACGTGCTCGTGCTCGCGCCCGACTACGGCCGGCCCGCCGCCGACGAGACCGGGATCGTGCGCCGCCCGGCGATGCGCTGCCCGGGATACCAGGCGGTGCGCCTTTCGTCGCCGCTCGGTGGCGACGTGCGGCGGCGGCTCGATCGCTTCGCCCCCGACCTCGTGCACCTGGTCACCGAGGGGCCGCTCGGCGCGATCGGCCGGCGCTGGGCACTTGCCCACGGCGTCCCGATCGTCTCCTCGTTCCACACCGACTTCCCGCGCTACGCCGAGCGCTATCTGGGTACGTGGGCGGTGGGGCCGACGCGGCGCTACCTGCGCTGGTTCCACGGGCCGGCCCGCATGACCCAGACGCCGAGCGACGCGACGCGCGATGCGCTGACGGAGCTGGGGCTGCTGCGCGCGGTGACCTGGGGCCGCGGGGTGGATACCGGGCTCTTCTCGCCCGAGCGTCGCGATCCGGTCCGCCGCGCCGGTCTCGGGTGCGACGACCCGCGGCCCCTGGTGCTGCACGTGTCGCGGCTGGCGGTCGAGAAGGACGTGGACACGCTGGTCCGGGCGATGCAACGGGCCCACGCCGCGCTGGGCGACCGGGTGCGATTCGCGGTGGCGGGCGACGGCCCGCGTGCGGGATGGGTCCGCGCGGAGCTGCCGTTCGCCGCGCACTTCGGGTTCCTGCCGCGTCCGGCGCTCGCCGACCTCTACGCCGATGCCGACCTGTTCGTCTTCCCGTCGCCGACCGAGACCTGCGGGCTGGTCGTGCTCGAGGCGATGGCCTCGGGGTTGCCCGTGATCGCCGCGCGAGCCGGCGGGGTGGTCGAGCAACTGCGCGAAGGGATCAACGGCCACCTGGTCCCGCCGGGGGACGCCGGCGCCTTCGCCGAGCGAATCGCGATGCTGGTGGCCGATCGTCCCCATCGGATCGGTCTCGCCGCCGGCGCGCTCGCCTTCGCGACCGACCGCAGCTGGCAGCGCGAACTCGATCGCCTGCTCCCGATGTACCAGGGGGCGATCGGCGGGGTGCCGGCGCCGGTCGCGCTGGAGCCGGCCGCCGTGGCCTGAGCCGCGGCGCCGCGCTAGCTTCGCGGCGTGCGCCCGCTCCACATCCGCCTCCTGGTCCGCGACGCCGGTCGCGACGACGTCGTTGCCCTCGCGGCGACGCTTCGCGCCGCCGGCCACGCGGTGACGGTGACCGACGCGAGCGCCGCGACCGACACCACGCCGGCCGACTTCGTGCTGACCGACGGCCCCGGCGGCGAGGCGCCGGAGTCGCTCGCGGCGGCCGAGGCGCGACTCATCGCCGCCACGCTTCGACACACCGCCGGCAATCGTCGGCAGGCCGCCCTGCTCCTCGGGGTGGCTCGCTCGACGCTGCTCGCAAAGATCCGGAAGTACGGACTGAACTGAGAGCCGAGAACGGAGGATGGAGAACAGAGGACCGAGGCAATGGTTGTTTGCACCCTCGGTTCTCCGTTCTCCGCTCTCCGTTCTCGCTCATCGTATTCTCCCCAGCCTGGATATCACGACCTGCACCTGCACGCTCCCGCGTCGCAGCATCACGGTGCGGTTGCCGGCGCCGGTGGCGAGCCCGGCGGGGCCGAACGCGAGCGGGGCATTCCAGCCCGCCTGGGTGACGCCACGGCTGGCGGCCGACGGTCCGCTCCACACCGGCACCGTGTCGGGCGGATCCGGGACGAGGACTCGGCCGGTGCCGTCGTCGCGGAGCTCCACCCCGGTGCCGAGGCGGATCGCGGCGCCCCGGGCGCGATCGAGGGCGGCGTGCAGGTCGCTCCGTGCGGTGCGGACCCGCGCGCCGTCGAGGATCGCGGCCACGCGCGGCACCGCGACCGCCGCGAGCAGGGCGAGGATCGCGGTGACGAGCAGCAGGTCGACGAGCGTGGTGCCGGAGCGGGACATGCGGGGACGATCGCCCGACGACGACCCGGCGGTGGCGCCGGTCGCCGCCGCACCGATACTCTTTTCCGCGATGCGAAGCGAGGATCCCTGTCAGGCGCTCCGGGCGCAGGGCACGACGGCACCGTGGTCGGTGGCCGAGTTGGCGTCGCATGCCGACCGGTTGCTGCAGGCGGCCGGCGTCGCGCCGGCGCGCGCGACGACCGAGCGCACCGTGCGCTACTATGTGAGTCGGCAGGTGGTCTCGCCGCCGTTCGGGCGCGGCCCGGGATCGACCTGGGGCTATCCCCACCTGGTCGAGCTGCTGGCGGCCCGGCTGGCGTTGCACGATGGCGAATCGCTCGACGCGGCGGCCGCCCGGCGCTCGGCGCTCGACCCGACCGCGCTCGAGCGGCACGCCGCCACCCGGCTCGACCTGCCGGCGTCGCTGCCGACCGAGGCGGCGGCGCCCGCCGACGATCCGCGGGTCGTCGGCACCCGGTGGCACCGCCATGCGGTGGCCGATGGCGTCGAACTCCACCTGGCCGACGGGCATCCGCTCGCGGCCGATTCCCGGCGCCTCGGCGCCCTGCTCGACGGCCTCGCCCGCGAGGTCGCCCCTCCAGCCCCGGAGTCGTGATGCTCACCTGGATTCTCCTGGCCGTCATCGCGGTCGCCGTCTTCTGGATGATCGGCGCCTACAACCGGCTGATCGCCCTCAAGGGGCAGGTCGCCAACGGCTGGAAGCAGATCGACGTGCAGCTCAAGCGCCGGCACGACCTGATCCCGAACCTCGTCGAGACGGTCAAGGGCGCGATGCAGTTCGAGCGCGAGACGCTGGAGGCGGTGATCCAGGCGCGCACCCGGGCGGTCGGGGCCACCAGCGTGAAGGACGTCGCCCAGGCGGAGAACGTGCTGACGCAGGCGCTGGGGCGACTCTTCGCCGTGGCCGAGGCGTATCCCGAGCTCAAGGCGACGGGCAACGTGGCGCAGCTGCAGGAGGAGCTGAGCTCGACGGAGAACCGGATCG
>CAZKYO010000032.1:0-27786 GCA_964557115.1 uncultured Gemmatimonadaceae bacterium | reverse complement strand
GTGATCGAGTCGCCGGTGTGGACGCCCATCGGGTCGAGGTTCTCGATCGAGCAGACGATCACGACGTTGTCCATCCCGTCGCGCATCACCTCGAGCTCGAACTCCTTCCAGCCGATGATGCTGCGCTCGACCAGCACCGAGTGCACCGGCGACAGCTCCAGCCCGCGCTGGAGCATCGCCGCGAACTCCTCGCGGTTGTAGGCGATCCCGCCGCCCGAGCCGCCGAGGGTGAACGACGGTCGCATGATCGCCGGGTAGCCGGTCGACTCCACCGCCGCGAGGCCCTCCTCCAGCGAGGTCACCACGGTGCCGGTCGGCGTCGCGAGCCCGATCCGCTGCATCGCCTCGCCGAACTCGGCCCGGTCCTCGGCGATCCGGATCGCGCGCTCGTTGGCGCCGATCAGCTCCACGTCGAAGCGCGCCAGCGTGCCGTCGCGGACCAGGTCCATCGCCACGTTCAGCGCCGTCTGCCCGCCCATCGTCGGCAGCAGCGCGTCGGGGCGCTCCTTCTCGATCACCTTCGCCACCCACTCGGCCGTGACCGGCTCGACGTAGGTCGCATCGGCGATCTCGGGGTCGGTCATGATCGTCGCGGGATTGCTGTTGACGAGGATGACGCGATACCCCTCCTCCTTCAGCGCGCGCACCGCCTGCGTGCCGGAGTAGTCGAACTCGGCGCCCTGGCCGATGACGATCGGGCCGGAACCGATGATGAGGATCGAGGAGAGGTCAGTCCGCTTGGGCATCAACCAGGTCCTTCAACGTGCGGGCGAAGGGAATCGTCGGCGACCACCCGGTGGCCGCCCGGAGGCGGGAGGGGTCGCCGACCAGCATCGGAATATCGGCAGGGCGGACCAGCGCCGCATCCACCGTGGGGACCGCGTCCACGTCGAGCAGCTGGGCCAGGGCCTGGAAGGCGTCCCGGAGCCGCTGGCCCTGCCCGGTGGCGACGTTGTAGCACCCGCCGGCCCCGGGGAGGTCGAGCAGCGCGAGGTAGGCGGCCACCACGTCCCGGACGTCGACGAAGTCGCGCACCACGTCCAGGTTGCCGACCGGGATGTGGGTCGCCCCGCTGCGGCGCGCGTCCCGGAGCCGCTCGGCGAAGGCGGGCAGGACGAACCGCGAATCCTGCCCCGGGCCGCTGTGCGGGAACGGCCTCGCGACGACGAGCGGCAGCCCGAGCGCCGCGAGCTCGGCGAGGGCCCGCTCCGCCTCCAGCTTGCTCTCGGCATAGGGCGAGACCGGCGCCGGGGAGGCCCCCTCGGCGATCGGGTCCTCGTGTCCGGCCCCGTAGACCTCCGCGGTGGACACGAACAGCAGGCGCTGGACGCGCCCCGCCTCCAGCAGGGCCGCCCCGAGCGCGATCGTCGCATCGCGGTTGACCGCCATCGCGCCGGCCGGGTCGCGGCGGGCCTGGGCGCCCGACGAGAGCGCGGCGAGGTGGACCACGGCGGTTGCGTCGATCGCCGCGAGGTGCCGGGCCGCGTCCGGCGCGAGCAGGTCGGCGTGGACCGTCTCGACGGCCGGCAGCAGCGCGGGGTCGAGCCAGGCGGCCGGCTCCGCGCCGCCCGGCACGATCGCCGCCGACACCTGCCAGCCGCGGCTGACCGCCTTGCGCACCAGGTGGCGGCCGACGAACCCGTCGGCGCCGGTGACGAGGAGGCGCCTCACCCGGCCCCGAGCCTCGCGAGGTCGGCGTCCACCATCATCCGCACCAGCGCCTCGAAGCTCGTGGCCGGCGACCAGCCCAGCTCGGCGCGCGCCCGCGAGGGATCGGCCAGCAGCAGGTCGACCTCCGCCGGCCGGTAGAATCGCGGATCCTGCACCACGTGCTTCCGCCAGTCGAGGCCGACGTGCTCGAAGGCGACGCGCACCAGGTCGCCGACGCTGTGGGTCACCCCGGTGCCGATCACGTAGTCGCGCGGCTCCGGCTGCTGCAGCATCCGCCACATCGCGTCGACGTAGTCGCCCGCGAAGCCCCAGTCGCGCTGCGCCTCGAGATTGCCGAGGCGGAGCTCGGTGTCGAGCCCGCGGGCGATCCGCGCGGCCCCCATCGAGACCTTGCGGGTGACGAACTCGATCCCGCGCCGCGGCGACTCGTGGTTGAAGAGCAGGCCGCTCACCGCGTAGAGGCCGTAGCTCTCGCGGTAGTTCACCGTGATCCAGTGGCCGTAGAGCTTGGCGACGCCGTACGGCGAGCGCGGGTGGAACGGCGTGTCCTCGTCCTGCGGCGTCGCGCGCACCTTGCCGAACATCTCCGAACTCGACGCCTGGTAGAACCGCGCGGTCGGGCAGGCCAGGCGGATCGCCTCGAGGATGCGGGTCACGCCGAGGGCGGTGAACTCGCCGGTGAGCACCGGCTGCGAGAACGAGGTCGGCACGAACGACTGGGCCGCGAGGTTGTAGACCTCGTCGGGCTGCACCTCGCGCATCACCATCGTGAGCGAGTGCTGGTCGAGGAGATCGGCCGCCTCGATCCGCACTCGCGGGATCAGGTGGTCGATCCGCTCGTACGAGTGGTGCGAGGTGCGCCGGACCACGCCGACGACCTCGTACCCCTTGGCGAGCAGGAACTCGGCGAGGTAGGAGCCGTCCTGGCCGGTGATCCCGGTGATGAGCGCTCGTGGCATTTCCGCTACCCTGGCGAGGGGTGAAGGGTGAAGGGTAAAGGGGGGACGGGGTCGAGAACCCCTTCACCCTTCACCCTTTACCCTTCACCGCCCCCCCGCTAGATTGAAGGGCTGTCCTGAACCCAGTACCCAGGAGTCCGAACCATGGCACGCGTCTGCACCGTCTGCGGCAAGGGGCCGACGACCGGCAACCACGTCAGCCACGCCAACAACCGGCGCAAGCGGCGCTGGATGCCGAACCTGCAGACCGTCCGGGTCGTGGTCGACGAGGCCCCCCGCCGGGTCCAGGTCTGCACCCGCTGCATCCGCAGCGGCAAGGTGGTCAAGGTGACGGGTCAGGCCACGGCCTGAGCCGTCATCCCGAGCCGGCAGCGCCGGTGAGGGACCCCTCGCCCGGAACGCTACCACGGGCGGCCCCTCCTCGAGGGGCCGCCCGTTCGCTTGGCGCCCGGCGACCGGGTGCAAAAAGGGGGACCCGAAGGTCCCCCTCGTCGCCACCACGAAGCCGGCGGGCGTCGTCACTCGGCGACGAGCTCGATCCGGGCCATCTCGGCGCCGTCACCGGGCCGGTGGCCGAGCTTGAGGATCCGGGTGTAGCCGCCCGGGCGCGCGGCGAAGCGCGGCCCGATCTCCTTGAAGAGCTTCGAGAGGATCTCGCGATCCTTGATCTTCCGCTCGGCCTGCCGGACCGCGTGGAGGTCGCCGCGCCGCGCCAGGGTGACGAGCTTCTCGGCGTACGGCCGCAGCTCCTTCGCCTTGGCGACGGTGGTGGTGATCCCCTCGTGGCGGAACAGGGACGCCGCCATGTTGCGCATCAGCGCGCGCTTGTGCGACGCGGTGCGCGAGAGCTGCCGTCCCTTGACGCGATGCCGCATGGTTCAGCCTTCCTCATCCGTGTTGGCGACCGCGGCGACCGGCGACGTGCCCTGGTCGATGATCCGCAGGTCCCCGTCGGCTTCCTCGAACTGCATGCCGAAGTTGAGCCCCTCGGCCTGCAGCAGCTCCGCGATCTCCTGGAGCGCCTTGTCGCCGACGTTCTTGACCTTGAGCAGTTCGTCGCTGCTGAACTCGACCAGGTCGCGCAGCGACCGGATGTTGGAGTTCTTCAGCGAGTTGAGCGAGCGCACCGACAGGCCGAGGTCGTCGATCGGCCGGGCCAGGCGGGCCATCAGCCCGGTCGCGGCGGCGGGCGCCTCGGGGACCTCGTCGGCCACCTGCGGCACCGTGCCGAACTCGACGAAGTAGCGGAAGTGCTCCATCGCGAGGGCGGCGGCATACGCCAGCGCGTCCTCGGGGGAGATCGTCCCGTCGGTCTCGACCGAGACCGCCAGGCGGTCGTAGTCGGTGCGCTGGCCGACGCGGGTCTCGCTCACGGTGAAGTTCGCGCGGCGGACCGGGTTGTAAATCGCGTCGATCCGCACCAGGTCGACCGGGTACGACCGGTCCATCGGGTGCATCTCGCTCTCGACGTAGCCGCGGCCCTTGTTCACGTAGAGCTCGCAGGTCACCTCGCGGTCGTCCTGGACCGTGAAGAGCAGCTGCTCGGGGGCGATGATCGTCGCGTGCCCCGACTCCATGATGTCGCCGGCATGGACCGGCCCCGGGCCCTGCTTGGTGATCCGGAGGATCGTCTCGTCGACGCCCTCGTCGAGCACCAGCGTGAGCGCCTTGAGGCGCTGCACGATCTGGTGGACGTCCTCGAGCACGCCCTGCACCGTCTGGTGCTCGTGCACCACGCCCTCGAGCCGGAACGCCCACACCGCGCTGCCCTGCAGCGAGGAGAGGAGCATCCGCCGCAGCGCGTTGCCCAGGGTGTGGCCGAAGCCGCGCTCGAGCGGCTGCAGCAGGAACTCGGCGATGTTGGGGTGGCCCTCCAGCTTGGTCATCTCGACCACGTGGGGGCGCACCATGCCGGTCAGGTCGATGCCCATCGACTCCCCAATCCGTTGACTACTTCGAGTACAGCTCGACGATGAGCTGCTCCTGGGCGTTCACCGGGATCGCGTCGCGGGTCGGCAGCTCCAGCAGCCGGCCGGCAACCTTGTCGGTGTCCACCGAAAGCCACCCCATCGGCGCGCCGCGCGAGGCCTGCTCGATCGAGGCCTGCACCACCACCATCTCGCGATCGGCCGGGGCCACGCGGACCTCCATGCCGGGAAGCACCTTGAAGCTCGGCACGTCCACCCGGCGGCCGTTCACCTCGACGTGGCCGTGGCGCACCAGCTGGCGCGCGGCCCGGCGCGAGGCGGCGAAGCCCATCCGGTAGACGATGTTGTCCAGCCGCGTCTCGAGCGCCACCAGCAGGTTGGTGCCCTTGACGCCCGGCATCGTCGACGCCTTCGCGTAGGTGGTGCGGAACTGGCCCTCCGTCAGGCCGTAGAGCCGCTTCACCTTCTGCTTCTCGCGCAGCTGCTTGGCGTACTCCGACATCTTGCGGCCGCCGCGGCCGCCGCCCCCGCTCGGGCCGTGCTGCCCGGGCGCGTAGCTCCGGCGCTCCACGGCGCACTTCTCGGTGAGGCAGCGGGTGCCCTTCAGGAACAGCTTGGTGCCCTCGCGCCGACAGAGGCGGCAGGCCGGTCCGGTGTATCGTGACATGGCCTCAGACCCGCCGCTTCTTGGGGGGACGGCACCCATTGTGGGGAATCGGGGTCACGTCGCGGATCGAGGCGACCTTGAGCCCGACCGAGGCGAGCGCCTGGATCGCCGACTCGCGACCGCTGCCCGGCCCCTGCACCCGCACGTGGACCCGCCGCAGCCCGAGGTTCATCGCCTCGCGCGCGCAGTTCTCGCTGGCCACCGTGGCCGCGAACGGCGTCGACTTCTTCGACCCCTTGAATCCCGCCTTCCCGGCGGTGCCCCAGGTGATCGTGTTGCCGCGCATGTCCGTGATCGTGATCAGGACGTTGTTGAAGGTCGCGGAGATGTGCACCATCCCCTCCGCCTCCACCGTCTTCCGCGAGCGCTTGGCGCCCGACCTGCCAGTCGTGGGAGCTGTCATCGGTTACTTCTTCGTCGCCTTCTTCTTGCCGGCGATGGCCCGACGCGGGCCCTTCTTCGTCCGGGCGTTGGTGTGGGTGCGCTGGCCCCGGACGGGCAGGCCCCGGCGATGCCGCATCCCGCGGTAGCTGCCGGTGTCCATCAGCCGCTTGATGTTCATCGCGATCTCGGTCCGCAGCGCGCCCTCGGTCTTCACCAGGCGCTCGATCACCTGACGCAGGCGGCCGACCTCGGCGTCGCTCAGGTCGCGGACCCGCGTGGACGCGGCGATCCCGGTCTCCTCCAGCAGCCGCCGGCTCGTCGCCTGGCCGATGCCGAAGATGTACGTCAGCCCCACCTCGACGCGCTTCTCGCGCGGAAGGTCGACTCCAGCAATGCGCGCCATGCTCAGCCCTGCCGCTGCTTGTGCTTGGGAGTGCGCTTGCAGATGATGCGCGTCACCCCGCGACGCTTCACCACCCGGCAGCTCTCACAGATCGGCTTGACACTCGAACGAACCTTCACGAAATCGTCTCCAGAACCCGGGTTTTCGGGACAGCTTTGAATGATACAGGCGGGGCCACCCTGACGCAACCCGTTGAGGACGAACGGCGAACGGCGATCAGCGAGGGGAGACAGAGCCCTCCGTTCGCTGATCGCCGTCCGCCCCTCGCAGGCCAAGACTACGTTTCGCTTTGGAACTCCCGGTAGGCCGCGGCCGGGTCCGCCGCCGCCGTGATCGGCCGCCCCACGACCAGGTGCGTCGCCCCGGCCCGCACCGCCGCCTCGGGGGTCGCGATCCGGGCCTGGTCCCCGGCCGCCTCCCCCTCCCGGCGGATCCCCGGCACCACGATCCGGCCCGATCCAACCAGCGGCCGGACCAGGCCGACCTCGTGCGGCGAGCAGACCACCCCGGCCACTCCCGCCGCCATGGCGGCACCGGCCAGGCGGCGGACCTCCTCCCCCACGTCGGCCACGTCGCGACCGGTCACCCGGGACCAGGACGCCGCGTCGTGCGAGGTCAGCACGGTGACGGCGACGACGTGCACCGCCCCCTCCGCTGCCTCGACCGCCGCGCGCAGCATCGCCTCGCCGCCCAGCGCGTGGACCGTCACCATCTCGACGCCGAGCGCGCGGGCCGACGCCACCGCCCCGCGCACGGTGTTGGGGATGTCGTGCCACTTCAGGTCGAGGAAGACCGGGTGACCGGCGTCGACGAGTGCACGCACGAAACCGCTGCCCGCGGCCGTGCACAGCACCGAGCCGATCTTCACCGGGATGCCCTCGGGCAGCCGGTCGAGCAGCGCCACCGCGCTCGGGGCGTCGGGGAGGTCGAGGGCGACGATCAGTTCAGCCACGGTCGTGCTCCAGGTCGGCGATCACCCGTTCGGGGACGCGCGGGTCCGCGAGCGCCGCCGTGCCGATCGCGACCAGCTGGGCGCCGGCGCGAAGATACTGGCGCGCGTCCTCCGCGTCGCGGATCCCGCCGACGCCGATCACCGCCACGTCGGGAAGGCGGCGACAGACCCGCTCCACGGCCAGCACGCCGGTGGCGAGGACCGCCGGACCGCTGACGCCGCCGAAGCCGTTGCCGAGCCGGTCGCCGTCGCCGTCGAAGAGCCTGCCCGGCAGCGTGTTGATCACCGTGATGCCGTCGGCCCCTGCGTCGCGCGCGGCGACCGCGATCCGCGGGACGTCCGGCAGCGCCGGCGACAGCTTCGCGAAGAGCGGCCGCGCGGTCGCCGCGCGACAGCGCCGCACCACCGCGTCCACCGACGCCGGCTCGGCCCCGAACTCGACGCCCCCGGCGGAGGTGTTCGGGCACGAGAGGTTGAGCTCGTAGCCGTCGATCCCGGCCAGGTCGTCGAGCCGCGCGATCACCTCGGCGTACTCCTCGATCGTGAAGCCGACCACGTTGACGAGGATGCGGCCCGGCAGGTGCAGCGCCGCGAGCGCCGGCAGGTGCCGCGCGCGCACCGCGTCCACGCCGGGATTGGCGAGGCCGACCGAGTTGAGCATCCCGCCGCGGAACTCCGCCACCCGGGGCGGCGCGTTGCCGTGCCGCGGCGCGAGGGAGACGGCCTTGGTCACCAGGCCACCCAGGCGGGCGAGGTCGACCACGCCGCGCAGCTCGGTGCCGTACCCGGCGGTCCCCGAGGCGAGCAGCACCGGGTTCGGGAACGCGAGGCCGGCGACCGTCCGTTCGAGGGTCAATTGACGTCCCCGCCGACCACGATGGCGGCCTGTCGGTCCTCGAGATAGCGCGAGAGCGAGTCCTCGAGCGCCGCGAAGCGCGGCGTCTCCTCGCCCCGCAGGAATCGCACGTACTCCGAGCCGGCGTGGGCCTCCAGTCGGGCGCGCAGCGCGACGGTCGAATCGTCGTCGAGCGCCAGCCGGAGCAGGAGCGCCTTGGCGACGTACGGCGACGCGGGCCAGCCGCGTTCCAGCCGGCCCAGCAGCCACCCCGCGAGGCGTGGCGCCCGCAGCGTGTCGCGCGCGATGGCGACATCGAGCAGCAGGGCGAGGTCGCCCTCGGCACTGCCCGGGGCGTGCGCGGCGAGGTCCGCCGTGATCGCGCGCGACCAGCGCGCCAGCTGCTCGACCCGCAGGGCGGTCGTCGGATCGCCCGCCGCCACGCGACTGGCGCTGCGCAGCGCCTCCTCGAGGGAGGTGCTGTCCCGCACGCCGGCGAGGCGGCGCTCGACGAGCAGCACGCGCCCCTGCGATGCGCTCGGGGTGCGCGGCAGCGCGACGAGCGTGTCGAGATAGCGATCCGCGTGCGCGTCGTCGCGCCCGAGGGCGCCCTGCACCGCCGCCAGGTACCACCGTCCCCGCAGCGTGTCGTTCGCGTTGCGCATCGCGCCGAGGCGGGACAGCAGGGCGTCGGCGTCGGCGGGCGCCTCGCGCGCCACCACGCGGATCAGCGACTCCCAGTCGGCGCTCGAGTCCGCCACGGCGATCCGCGGGGCGACGGTGGCGAGGGCCGAGTCGGTCCGGCCGAGTTGCGCCAGCGCGATGGCGCGATCCCACTGCGCGGCGGGATCGTCGTCGCCGGCCAGCCGCTCGACCGCCTCCTGCCACCGTCCGGCCCGCACCAGCGCGCGCCCGACCATGCGCATCGCCTCCTCGCGCAGCGCCGCGTCGTGCGACGCGAGCAGCGGCGCGAGCGTCGCGACGGCGCCCTCGGGATCCTCCAGGGCGGCATGGCAGCGCGCCACCTCGAGCCGCAGCGCCTCGGACCAGTGCGCCGGACCCGAACTCACCCGCGCCCGCTCGAGGACCGGCAGCGCGCCGGCGCAGTCACCCAGGTGGGCCAGCGCGCGGCCGCGGAGCCAGAGCGCCTCGGCGCCGTGGGCGCCCTCGGGCCGGCGCGCGAAGGCCGACTCGGCCTTCACCGCCGCCTGGCCCCAGAGCGTGCCGGCGTCGAAGCCGCGCTCCTCGCGCTCGGCCTTGAGCGCCGATCCGGAGAGGCGACGCGCGCTGTAGAGGGAGTTGGACCACGTGCACGCCGCGAGCGCCAGCGTCGCGACGGCGAGCCGCCGCCTCACGGCGCCCCCGCCGGCGCCGCGCCGGTCTTGCGGTCGAACTCGCGCAGGTAGTTGGTCACCGCCCGCGAGATCGCGGCGGCGAGCGCGCGCTGTCCCGAGCTGGTCGTCATCTGCCGCGCGTCCTCGGGATTGGTGCTGTAGCCGATCTCCACCAGGATCGCCGGCCGGCGCGCGGTCCGGAGCACCGCGAAGTTCGCCTGCTTCACGCCGCGGTCGCCGCCGGCCTGGACCTCTGCGAGCGACGACTGGACCAGTTCGGCCGCGCGGGCCGCCTCGCGGAGGAACTCGTTCGCCTGCAGGTCCTTGAGGATGAAGTCCAGCCCGCGCACCTGGTCGGCGTCGTCGGCCACCTCGTACCGCAGCGCCTCGTTCTCCATCGACGCGACCCGCGCGGCGTCGGCGGTGAGCGCGTCGGCCTGGAAGTACGTCTCGAATCCGCGCACCTGCGTGTAGCCCGCGCGCTTGGGAAGCGAGTTGACGTGGATCGACACGAACAGGTCGCAGGTGTCCCGGCAGTAGCGCGGCGCGCGGTGCCCCAGCGCGATCAGGGTGTCGGTGGTGCGGGTCATCGTCACCTTGACGCCGCGACGCTCCAGTTCGTCACGCACCAGCAGCGACACCGCCAGCGTGACGTCCTTCTCCTTGAGCCCGTTGGGGAAGTACATCCCCGGATTGCCGGGGTCGGTGCCGCCGTGCCCGGCGTCGATCGTGACGTGGTGGCCGGGGCGCAGTCCGCCCGGCAGCCGGGCGCGCTCCTCGGCCCCGACCGTCGTCGCCGCCGGACGCGCCACCAGCGGCGAGATCGGGGGTCCCTCGGCGAGGGTCGCGCTCGAGGCGGTCCAGGTCCAGGCCTTGCGCGCCGGGTCGGCGAGCACCTCGGCCACGAACGCGAGCGGCACCCAGGTCGTGTCGCCGCCGGCGAGCGACGGCGCCGGGAGCGGGCGCAGCTCGTCGCCGTCGTCCACGAGCGGCGTCCCCACCAGGAAGCGGAACCGCCCGCTGGGACTCTTCCACACCAGCCAGGACGCCTCGCGCGTCACCTCGCCGCCGACCGCGCCGACCAGCCGGGCGAGCGGCACGAGGGCACCGAGCGCCGGATCGACGCGGAGCGCGATCCGCTCGACGCCGCGCTGCGTCGTCACCTGGAGCTGCTGCGGCGGGTCGCCGGCCGCGAGGGCGAGGAGCAGCGGCAGGATCACCGGCGCCCCCGCACCGAGATCTCGCGCGCGACCTCGCGCTCGGCGATCCGCCGCTTGAGCGTCTCGCGCTTGTCGTGGGCCTTCTTCCCGCGCGCCACGGCGAGCTGCACCTTGGCGCGACCGCGCCGGAAGTACAGCTCCAGCGGCACCAGCGTGAGCCCGTCGCGCTCGACCGAGCCGATCAACCGCTCGATCTCGCGGCGATGCAGCAGCAGCTTGCGCGAGCGCATCGGATCGTGGTTGTAGCGGTTGCCCTGCTCGTAGGGCGAGACGTGCATCCCCTCGAGGAACACCTCGCCCCGCGCGACCCGCGCGAAGGCCTCCTTGATCGAGGCCCCGCGGCGCCGGATCGCCTTGACCTCGGTCCCGGTCAGCACCAGCCCCGCCTCGAACGTGTCGAGGATGTGGTAGTCGTGGGTGGCCTTCGGGTTGCGGGCGACCGACACGCGCGCCGCCGCCTCCCCGTCCCCCGAGCCGGGTGCCTTGGGCTTCGTCATGCTGTGCAAAAGCTAACCACCTCGCTTGCACCGGGGCGGCGTGCGGGCTGCTTGCCCCCAACACCGCTTCCCGCTAGCTTGTCCGCCCACGCCGAAGTGGTGGAATTGGTAGACGCGCTGCGTTCAGGGCGCAGTGGGCGCAAGCCCGTGGGGGTTCGAGTCCCCCCTTCGGCACTCTCCCTCCCGCAGGTCCCGCGCCCTCAGTATCGACGGACGCCCGGGTCCACCTCAGCCGACCAGGCATCGATGCCGCCCGCGAGGCTGCGCACCCCGGCGAACCCGGCACGGCGCAGCAGCGCGGCGGCCGTGGCCGACCGGACGCCGCGGTGGCAGAGCGTCACGATCGGACGGTCCCGCGGCAGTTCCGCCAGCCGCCCCGGCAGTTCGCCGAGCGGCACGAGGACCGCCGCGGCGAGCCAGGCGACGTCGTGCTCCCATGGCTCCCGCACGTCGACGACGAACGGCGCCTCCGCACCGGCGAGTTCCCGCGCCAGCGCGGCCGCCGCGATCTCCGCGACCTCCTCCGCGCGTCCCGCGGGCGTCACCCCGCAGAACGCCTCGTAGTCCACCAGCTCCCGGATCGTCGGTCGCTCGCCGCATGCGGCACACTCCGGATCGCGACGGATCGCGATCTCGCGGAACCGGAGCGCCAGCGCGTCGAACAGGAGCAACCGCCCGCGCATCGTCTCGCCGATCCCGGTGAGCCACTTGATCGCCTCGAGCGCCTGCAGCGTGCCGATCACGCCGGGCAGCACGCCAAGCACGCCGGCGTCGGCGCAGCTGGGCACGAGCTCGGGTGCGGGCGGCTCGGCGAAGAGGCAGCGGTAGCAGGGCGAGCCGTCCGCGTGCAGGAGCGAGAGCTGGCCCTCGAACCGATAGATGCTGCCGTAGACGAGTGGCCGGCCCTCCAGCACGCACGCGTCGTTGACGAGGTAGCGCGTCGGGAAATTGTCGCTGCCATCGATCACCAGGTCGTAGCCGGCCACGATCGCGCGACCGTTCAGGCGATCGAGCCGGGTGCGGTGCCCCTCCACCGCGACGTCGGGGTTGAGCTCCCGCAGCCGCTCGATCGCCGAATCGACCTTGGGCACGCCGATGCGGTCGGTCGCATGGAGGACCTGGCGCTGGAGGTTCGAGACATCGACGACGTCGTCGTCGACGATCCCGAGGGTGCCGACGCCGGCGGCGGCGAGGTAGAGCGCCGCGGGCGAGCCGAGGCCGCCGGCCCCGACCAGCAGGACCCGCGCGGCGGCGAGCCGCTGCTGCCCCGCGAGGCCGAACTCCGGCAGGGTCAGGTGCCGGGCATAGCGCTGCAGCTGGCTGGGGTCGAGTCCGGACATCGGGTCGCCTCGAGGTGGTTCCCCGGCGCGACCCGGGTGCTCAGGATCGGCCGAGGGGGATCAATTCCTTGGTCGCCGCCTCGCTCTGCATCATCGCGGCGATCGTCACTCCACCAAGGAAATCATCGATCCGGTGCTGGAGTTCCGTCAACACCGGGCGAATGGCGCAGAAGCTCCCCGGGTCGCAGCGGACGCCGTCGATCTTGTGGCTCTCGCAGTTCGTCTCGAACACCTGCCGCTCGGCCGCCGCCATCACGTCGCGGACCGAGATCTCCGCGGGGTCCTTGGCCAGGCGGTAGCCGCCGCGCGCACCGCGCACCGAGGTGACCAGGCCGGCGCGGCGCATCCGGAGCAGGATCTGCTCGACGAAGTCGGCCGGCAGGCGCTCGGCATCGGCGAGGGTGCGGGCCGGAACCGGCGTGGCGCCCTCGCCCCGCTTGCCGGCGAGGTGGAGGGCGATGATGAGCGAGTACTCCGTCCATGAGGTCACACGCATGTTCCACTCGGCGAGAAGGGTCTGCGTTCAGGCGACACGTAACACCTGACCTCATCCCCGCGGCGGCGCAAGGGCCGGCCCGCCGGCGGGTCCCGGGGACGCGAGGCGGCGCACCGCGAACAGTCCGGCCACCGGGCCGGCGGCGAGGGCGACGAAGGCCCAGCGCCACCCGAGGGCGCCGGCGACCCACGGCACGCCCTGGATCGTCACGATCGTCAGCAGGAAGCCGAGCGACGTCTGGATCGTCAGGGCGGTGCCCACCGCGTGCGGCGGGGCGTGCTCGGTGACGAGTGCCGAAAATTGGGCCGAGTCGGCGATGACCGCGAGTCCCCAGACGACGGCGACCCCGAGTCGCACCCATCCAGGGGCCACGAACAGGATCGGCGAGAGCAGGCAGCAGGCGCCGCTCACGAGCAGGGCACGGCGGACCACGGCCCCGCGGCCGATCCGGTCGGCGGCCAGGCCGCCGCCGACCGCACCGAGCCCGCCGATCGCCACCACGAGGAACGCCGCGCGATGCGCCGCGGCGACGTCGCCGTCGCCGGCCGCCGCCAGCAGGAACCCCGGGATCCAGGTCCAAAACGCGTAGAGCTCCCACATGTGCCCGAGATAGCCGCCGGTCGCCTGGCGCACCACCGGGGCGCGAAAGACCGTCCCGACCAGGCCCCAGTCGAACGGTCGTGCCGGAAAGGCGAACGGTCCCTCGCGGTACGCCACGGTCACGAGCAGCGCGGCGAGCAGCGCGGTCGCGGACGGGACGAGCACGCCGATGGCCAGCGGCAGCGTCCCGAGGCCCTCCAGGAGGTACGGCATCGCCTTGCCGACCGTGAGGGCGCCGACGACAGTGCCGATGGCGAGGCCGCGACCCCGGCGAAACCAGGTGGCCGCCATCTTCATCGCGGGTGGGTAGACCCCGGCGAGCGCGATGCCGGTGAGCACCCGCGTCGCGACCGCGACGGCGAACGAGTCCGCGAGGAGCAGTGCCCCGTTGGCCACGGCGGCCGCGCATGCCGCCCACGCCAGGTAGCGTCGCGAGGGGATGATGTCGGCGAGATTGAGCAGGGCCGCGAGCAGCGTGCCGACCACGAAGCCGAGCTGCACGCCGGACATCAACCAGCCGGCCTGGGCGGCGGAAAGCGAAAGGTCCGCCGCGAGCGCCGGCTTCACGGCACTCGCGGCGAACCACACCGACATCCCCAGCAGCTCGACCGTCGCGAGGACGGCAAGCTGGCGCCAGCGCCCGGCGGGCTCGGTCACCCGCCGGCCGGGACGCCCTTCCCGCCGCCCGGGACGCCAAGCTCCGTCATCGCGCGGAGGTCGAGCACGTCCTCGAGTTCGGCGCCCTGCAACAGCCCCTTCTCCACCACCAGCTCCTTGACCGTCTGGCCGGTGCGGATCGCCTCCTTCGCGAGCTTGGCCGCCTCCGCATAGCCGATCTTCGGCGCCAGCGCGGTGACCAGCGCGGGCGAGCGCTCCAGCCAGTGGGCGCACATCGCCTCGTCGGCCTCGATCCCGCGGATGCACCGCTCGTCGAACACCCGCACGGCGTTGGCGACGATCTGGAGCCCGAAGGTCATGTTGTGCGTGATCACCGGCATCATCACGTTCAGCTCGAGCTCGCCGGCCTTCGCCGCCATCGCCACGGTGGTGTCGAGGCCGATCGCCTGGTAGCAGACCTGGTTAACCATCTCGGCGATCGAGGGATTCACCTTGCCGGGCATGATGCTCGACCCGGGCTGCACCTCGGGCAGCTTGATCTCGGCGAGACCGGTGCGCGGCCCCGAGGCCAGCAGGCGGATGTCGTCGGCGATCTTGCAGAGGTCGAGCACGAACGCGCGGTACGCGCCGCTCAGCGTCGCCACGTCGCCCATCGACTGCATCAGCTGCACCCGGTCGTCGCTCACCTCGAGGTCGAGGCCGGTGATCGCGCGCAGGTGCTTCACCATCAGCGCCGGATACGTCGGCTCCGCGTTGAGGCCGGTGCCGACCGCGCTGCCGCCGATGTTCATCGGGTGCAGCCACGCCGCCGCCTGGGCCAGCTTGGCGCGGTGCCGCGCGACGGTGTGGCCGTAGGCGGTGAACTCCTGGCCCAGCCGGATCGGCGTGGCGTCCTGGAGGTGGGTGCGGCCCGACTTGAGGACGTGGTCGAAGGCGCGCCCCCGGTCGAGGAACGCCGCGGCGAGGCCGTCCAGCGCGGCCAGCAGCGCGGGCATCGCGCCGAGCGCCGCGAGGCGCATCGCAGTGGGGATCACGTCGTTGGTCGACTGCGCCATGTTGACGTGGTCGTTCGGGTGCACCGGCGCGTAGCTCCCGCGCGCGCCGCCGAGCAGCTCGTTGGCGCGGTTCGCCAGGACCTCGTTGACGTTCATGTGGTGCGAGGTGCCGGCGCCGGCCTGGTACGGATCCACCACGAACTGGTCGCGGTGCTGCCCGCCGAGGACCTCGTCGGCCGCGGCGACGATCGCGTCGGCGAGTCGCGGCTCCAGCCGGCCGGTCTCCCGGTGGGTGAGCGCGGCGGCCTTCTTGATCATCACCACGGCATCCACGAACGCCGGCAACGGACGGAGGCCGGAGATCGGGTAGTTCTCGATCGCGCGGAGGGTCTGGATGCCGTACAGCGCGTCGGTCGGCACCTGCTTCTCGCCGAGCGGGTCCTTTTCGGTGCGGAACGCCATCGGTACGTCAGGTCCTGGGCTGGGGTTCGGCGGGCAAGCTAAGCTGGCGGGCGGTAAAGGGTGAAGGGTGATGGGTGATGAGGCATTCGGCGCGAGGTACCCCTTCACCCTTCACCCTTCACCGATCAGGAACGGGTTCTCCCGCCGCTCGGCGCCGATCGTGGTCTCGGGCCCGTGTCCCGGCAGCACGCGCGTCTCGTCCGGCAGCGCGAGCAGCTCGGTGCGGATCGACGCGAGCAGCTGGGCGTGGTTCCCCCCCGGCAGGTCGGTGCGACCGACGCTGCCCGCGAAGAGCGTGTCACCGGAGATCGCGAGACCGTGTCCGAGGAAGGCGACATGCCCGGGCGAGTGGCCCGGCACGTGGCGGACGGTGAACCGCAGGGCGCCGAGCGTCAGTACCTCGTCGTGGGCGAGGATCCGGTCCGGCGGGGCGAGTGGCGGCGGCGCGGGGAGCCCGAACAGCGCGGCCTGCACCGGCAGCTGGTCGTACCACGTCCGGTCAGCCGGGTGGAGCGCGACCGGGGCGCCGGTGGCCCCGCGGACGCGATCCACCCCGAGGACGTGGTCGATGTGGGCGTGCGTGAGCCAGATGTGCTCCACGGTCCAGCCGCGCCCGGCGATCACCGCGAGGATCCGGTCCGCCTCCTCGCCGGGATCGATCACCGCCGCGCGACCCGCGGCGGGCTCGGCCACCACCCAGCAGTTCTCGGCGAACCGGCCGTTCGGGATGCCGAGGACGTGCGGTGCGCTCACGCCCCGCCGGCGCGCGCGATCGACGATTCCGCGGCGGTGTCGATCACCGGCGACTCGGCGCCGGCCATCCCGTGGTGGGCCAGCCAGCGTTCCGCGTCGAGCGCGGCCATGCAGCCGGTGCCCGCGGAGGTGATCGCCTGGCGGTAGTAGTCGTCGATCACGTCGCCGGCGGCGAACACGCCCGGCACGCTGGTCTCGGTGCGCCAGGCGGTCGGCGTGAGGATGTAGCCGCCGGGCGAGAGGGCCACCTGTCCCTCGAGGAACGCGGTGTTCGGGCGGTGGCCGATCGCGACGAAGAGCCCGCCGACCTCGAGGTGGCGCTCCGCGCCGGTCTCGGTGTCGCGAAGCCGCAGCCCGGTGATCACGTCGTCGCCGAGCACGTCGGCCACCTCGGTGTTCCACTCGATCCGGATCTTGGGATGCTCGAGCGCGCGGTCGGCCATCACCTTCGAGGCCCGCAACGTGTCGCGTCGATGGACCACCACGACCTCGCGCGCGAACTTGGTGAGGTAGGTGGCCTCCTCCATCGCGGAGTCACCGCCGCCGACCACCGCGAGCACCTTGTCCCGGAAGAAGGGCAGCGCGCCGTCGCAGACGGCGCAGGCCGAGACGCCGCCGCCGGTCTGCGCCAAGCGCTCCTCGTTGTCGAGGCCGAGCCACACGGCGCGGGCCCCGGTGGCCACGATCACCGCGTCGGCCCGCACCGGCGCGCCGTAGCTGGGCTGCAGCAGGAAGGGCGACCCGCCGGCGAAGTCGACCGACGCAATGTTCTCGCTCACGACGCGGGTGCCGAACCGCTCGGCCTGCTCCTTGAGCTTCTGCATCAGCTCGATCCCGCCGATGCCGCCAGGGAAGCCGGGGAAGTTCTCGATGTCGGTGGTGAACATCAGCTGCCCGCCCGGCACCATCTCGCGCGAGGGCTCGCCCTCGTAGACGACCGGGGCGAGGTCGGCGCGGGCGGCATAGATCGCGGCGGTCCAGGCGGCGGGCCCCGAGCCGATGATGGCGAGGGTCTCGTGACGCGGTTCGGCGGCGGTGTCGGGCATTGGCTCCACTCCTGCGGGGGGGCGAAAGGTATCCCCGTCTTCCGTCCCTAGAAACGTCGCCGCGCGATCAGGGTTCCCGCACCGCCACGGTGTCGGCATCGCAGCGTCCGACGCTCCATGCGGCGCGCCAGTCGCGGCCTGGCGCGAGCACGATCCGGCCGCTGCCGCGCGCCGCCGCGCGCCGGAGCGAATCGACCACCGGGCCCGTGGTGTCGACCACCGGCAGCCGCACGCACGCCAGCGCCGCCGTCATCCAGCGCGAGCGCTCCAGGAGCGGCGCGATCTCGCGCAGCCACTCGGCGCGGTCGCGCCCGGCCACCACCGGCAGGGTGTCGAGCGGCACGTCGCGGACGCTCGGCGTCGCCTCGAGCGACGGCGCCAGCGCCGCGGCGACCAGCGCCTCGCCGGCGGCCCCGAGCATCGGGCCGAAGTGGAAGACCGTCACGCGCGGCGGACCGACCGGTGGGACCTCCAGCGACCAGCCGCCCAGGATCCCGGCGGCGGCGCCGGGCCAGACCCGGGCGAGCTCCGCCCCGAGCCGGGTCCGGGCCTGCTCGAGCGGCGGCAACGCCGGGGCGCCCGCCTCGGGCACCGCCTGCGCACGCGAGAGGGCGGCGGCGTCCGGCACCGCGAGCACCCGCACGGTCGGCGTCACGCCGGTGGCCGCGGCGAGCGAGGTCTCCAGGTCGTGCTCCAGCGCGAGCGAGGTTGCGCCGTCGCCGATCACCACCAGGTGCACCGCGATCCCGTCGCGCGCGATCGACACGCTCTGCTGCACCGCGTCGGGGACCTTCTGGTGGAGCAGCCGTTGCACCGTGGTGCGCGCGGCGACCTCCCACGAGACGCGGTCGAGTGCCGAGCGGAGCGGCAGGTACACGGCGGCGAGGAACAGCAGCGGGATCAGCACGCGCGCCGCCATCCCGTAGCGCGAGCCGAAGGCCTGCTTGAGGATCGCCTCGCCGCGCGCGGCGATCCGGTCCAGCCGCGTCTCGTGCAACGCGAAGAAGCGCTCCTCCAGCGCCTGGGCGTTGACCTCGTCGTAGCCGAGCAGCAGGAAGGCGAGGACGGCGAAGAGCAGGATCGCGGAGAAGTTGGCGGTGAAGAGCAGCGCGGCGCCGCCGGCGATCGTGCCGTCGCCGGTGCCGAGGCCGTAGCCGATCACGCAGATCGGCGGGACCAGGGCGATCCCGATCGCGGTGCCGGCCGCCGCCGAGGTCGTGTCGGAGGTGCGCCGCACGGTGGTGTACGCCGCCGTGAGCGCGCAGAACACCGCCACCAGCAGGTCGAGCGCCGTCGGCGACGTCCGCGCCGCGATCTCGCTGGTCACCTCGTGGAACGGCAGCACGACCGTGAAGAGCGCCGAGCCGGCGACGACCACCACCGTGCTGATCGCGACCCGGAGCGCGGAGCGGATCACCAGGAACGAGCTGCCCACGGCGAACCCCATCCCCAGCTCGACGATCGGCCCCATCAGCGGCGAGATGAGCATCGCGCCGATCACCACCGCCGTGCTGCCGAGCACCAGGCCGAGGATGGCGATGCCCGCGGCGAGCGAGAGCTGGATCCAGTAGCCGGGCGCGCGGCGCGCGTTGAAGGCGAGCATCTGCTCGACGGTCTCGACCCGTGCGTTGCGGTCCACGCCGATCGCGCGGGCCGCCGCCTGCTGCACCGGCTTCGCGGCGCGACGGAGGAGCCGCAGGATCGCGCGCCAGTTCGGCGTGCGCGCCGCCGCCTCCTGGGGACCGCCCGGGACACCGTTCGTCATGCCGCCTCCACGCGCAGGAGCGCCACGGCCCCGTGACAGGCCGACACCGAACCGACGACAAGGTCCCCGCATCCGTGGCGCGCCACCACCGCGTCGAGATCGTCGAGCGCCGCGAAGGCCTGGGTCACGGGATGCATCCCCACGCCGTGCGAGGCGTGCCGACAGGCGAAGAACACGGGGGCCGCCGTGGGGCGCTCCGCCTGGCGCGCGACGGCCCACGCGCCCACCGTGTCGGTCATCTCCCAGCTCCTGGGCGCATGGATGGCCGGGCAGCGGGCCGGCTCGATGCAGTGGATCGGACAGATCCAGTCGGCATGGGAGAGGTAACGCACGCCGTCGCCGGGGTGCAACCGGTCGAACGGCGTCCCGAACGGTGCCTCGGCCGGCACCCGCTCGACCCGGGCGGCCGGCCAGCGCTCCCGGCACCGCCGCAGCAGCCACTCGGACATCAGGTGCGGCATCAGCGGTGAGGGGACGATCCGGTCGGCGTCGCGCCGTTTCGCCGGGTCGAGCCAGCCGTCGAGGAAGCCGCCCCATTCCGCCGTGACCAATCGCGCGGCGGGGACGCCCGGGATCCGGCTCGCGGCGGCGCAGGCCGGGTCGCGATCGACGACGAGCACCGCGTCCCAGCGCATCGCCTCCGCGGCGCCGGCGCGCCGCAGCTGCTCGAGGTAGAAGCCGCCGTAGCAGCCGCCGCCGATCACCGCGACCTCGCCCAGCGTGATCATCGCCGCAGCAGGCGTCCGCCGTCGACGACGATCGTCTCGCCCGTCACGAACTCGCCGTGCTCGACCAGGTAGAGCAGCGCCTGCACGGCGTCGCCCGGCGTGCCGAGCCGGCCGAGCGGCGTCGTCTCGGCGAGGAAGCGCGCGTGCGCGTCGTCGGTCTGTTCCGGGATCAGGACGGTGCCCGGGGCGATCCCGTTGACCGTCACCTCGGGCGCCAGCGCGGTCGCGAGGACCTTGGTGAGCATCACCACGCCGGCCTTGCTCACCGAGTGCGCCGGGTAGTGGCGCCAGGGCTCGAAGCCCGAGAGATCGGCGATGTTGACGATCGTGCCCCGCCGCGCGGCGAGGTGCGGCGCCGCCTGCTGGGCCAGGAAGAACGGCGCCCGCAGGTTGAGGGCGAGGATCGCGTCCCACGCGGCGATGGTCGTCTCCGCGACCGGGAGCCGTTCCATGACCGCCGCGCTGTTGACGAGGACGTCGAGTCCCCCGAAACGCTCCACCACCCGACCGGGGAGGGCGACGGCCTGCTCCGCCTCGCGCAGGTCCGCGCCGAAGGTCTCCGCGTCGCCACCGGCGGCGCGAATCGTCGCCGCCAGCGCGGCCGCCTCGTCCGCCGAGGCGCCGTGGTGGATCGCGACGCGCATCCCCCGCCCCGCCAGCGCCTCGACGAACGCCCGGCCGAGGCGCCGGGCGCCGCCGGTCACGAGCGCGACCCCGCCGGCAAGCGCGCGACTCACCGGCGTCGCGCCTCGAGATCGACGAGCCACTCGTCGGGCACCCGTTCCGAGCCGAGCGCCCCGTGGGTGCCGAGCGGCGTCGCCTCGCCATGCCAGTCACTGCCGCCGGTGCGCCCCAGGCCGAGGGCCAGCGCGGCGTCGGTCAGCGTCGCGACGCGGTCGCCGTCGTGGCTGGGGTGCCGGGTCTCGACGGCGTCGAGTCCGTCGGCCTGCAGCGCGGCGAGCACGTCGCGAGTGCCGTGCGACTTGAGGTGCGCGGCGGAGACGATCCCGCCCCTGGCGTGCACCATCGCCGCGACCGCCGCGAGCGTGGGAAGCGCCTTGTCGACGTAGGCGGGACGGCCGCGCCCGAGGTAGCGATCGAACGCCGCCTGCACCGACGGCACCAGGCCGAGGCGGTGCAGCGCGCGGGCGACGTGGGGACGACCCACGGCACCGCCGTTCGCCTCGCGGTCGACGTCGGCGCGGTCGATGGCGACGCCGAGGCCGTGGAGTCGGTCGAGCATCGCCTCGGCGCGCCGGCGGCGGTCGTCCCGTGCCGCCACGAGGAACGCCTGGAGCGCGGCATCATCCGGCTCCAGGAAATAGCCCAGGAGGTGCATCTCGCCCCACGGGGCCGCGACCGAGAACTCGCAGCCACCGATCACCCGGACGCCGAGCGTCCGGCCGGCGGCCTGCGCGGCGGCAAGGCCGTCGGTGGTGTCGTGATCGGTGAGGGCGATCGCCGAGAGGCCGGCCTCGGCGGCGGCCGCCACGACATCGGGCGGATCGCGCAGGCCGTCCGATGCGGTCGAGTGGCAGTGGAGGTCGATCACCCGCTCAGCCGGCGCCGTAGCCGCCGTCGGGCGAGGTCCACGCCGGCTGCGACGCGGCGAGCAGCCGACCGAGCAGCGCGTCGCTCGCCTGCTCCATCGCCCGCTCGGGCGCCTTGCTGCCGCGCGGCGAGAATCGCGCAAAGCGCCGCTCGCCGTCGCCGAGCCGCTGGAACTCGAGCGAGAGCTCGTCGCGGGTGTATTGCGTGTGGCGCCCGGAGAGCGTGACCTGCCACGCCGCGCCGTCGCGATCGATGATCCGTCGTGCCATGGTCAGCCTCCCGCCGGCGGGTCGACGGCCACGCCGACCCAGTCGATGTCGCCTGCCGCGTCGTACGCCGCGAGCGCCGCGAGCCGGGCCGCGAGGGCCGGGTCCCGCACCACCGGTGCCCCGGTCGCCTCGGCGAACTCCAGGAACTCGCCGGGCCGGTCACCGCGCTCGAAGAGCCAGAAGTGCCCGCCGGCGGCGCGATGGTGCGCCGCCAGCGCGCCGATCGCCGCGAGATACGCCGCGCGCGCGCCGGGTGCCACGCTGGCGCGCGTCGCCGTCAGGTGCCGGCGCATCGCTACTGCGTCGGCTCCGGGAAGTTGTGCATCGTCGCCCGCACGTCGGCGAGGAACCGGTCGGCGTCGGCGCCGTCGACGATCCGGTGGTCGTAGGCGAGGCACCACATTCCCTTGGTCCGGATCGCCATCGCGTCGCTGCCGTCGGGCAGCGTCACCACCGCGGGGCGCTTCTCGATCGCGCCCACGGCCAGGATCGCGACCTGCGGCTGGTTGATCACCGGCGTCCCGACGTAGGTGCCGAACCCGCCCGGGTTGGTGATCGTGAAGGTCCCCTTCTGCACGTCGTCGGGCGCGAGCTTCTTGGTCCGGGCCCGCTCCGCGAGGTCCTGGATCGCGCGGGCGATGCCGAGGAGCGACAGTTCGTCGGCGTGGCGGATCACCGGGACGATGAGCCCCCAGTCGAGCGCCACCGCGATGCCCAGGTTGATGTCGCGACGATAGATCGTGTTGTCTCCCGAGACCGCCGCATTGACGACCGGGTGCTTGCGCAGGTTCTCGGCGATCGCCTTCGCGATGAACGCCAGGTACGTCAGGTTGACGCCGCGCTCGGCATACTCCGCCTTCAGCTTCCGGCGGATCCCCGCCACCCGGGTGTAGTCGATCTCCATCAGCGAGTTGACGTGCGCCGACACCCGCCGCGAGAGGATCATGTGGTCGGCGGTGAGCTTGCGGATCTTGCTCCACGGCTCGACGCGGTCGCCCTCCCAGGCTTCCACGACCGGTCCCGCCGCGACGGGCGACGGCGCCCGCAGCGGGGCTGCTGCCGGGGCCGACGGCGCGGCGGCCGGCGCGGTGCCCGGCCCGGCTGGCTTCGCCCCCGCGTCGAGGTAGCCGAGCACGTCCTGCTTGGTCACCCGACCGGCCGAGCCGGTGCCGGGGATCTGCGCGAGGTCGAGGCCGTGTTCCTCCACCATCTTGCGGACCAGCGGGGTCGACTTCTGCTGCAGGCGCTCCTCGGCGGTGACGGCGGGTGCCTGTCGGGGAGCCGGCGGCGGCGCCACCGGCGCGGGAGCGGGCGTGGGCGTGGGCGCCGCGGCCTTGACGGGCTCGGGCGCCGGGGTCGAGGGGCCCCTCGCTTCGCTCGGGGCGGACGCCGGCACGGCTGCGCCGGCTTCCGTCTCGATCCGCGCCACCACGGTGCCGACGGCGACGGTCTCCCCTTCCTGCACCAGCACCTCGACCAGCGTGCCGGCGTTCGGCGCCGGGATCTCGGCGTCCACCTTGTCGGTCGAGATCTCGAAGATCGGCTCGTCGCGCTTGACGGCGTCGCCGACCTGCTTGATCCACTTCGACATCGTTCCTTCGGCGATCGATTCGCCCATCTGGGGCATGATCACGTCGATCCGGGCCATCCCGTCGTCCTCTCCGTGCGGTCTGTCAGTAGGCGGCGAGCCAGCGGCACGCGCGCACGATGTCCGATGCCTGCGGGAGGACGAAGTCCTCCAGCGGCGGCGCATACGGCAGCGGCACGTCGTGCGCCGCCACCCGCCGCACCGGTGCGTCGAGCCACTCGAAGCACCGCTCATTGATCCGTGCCGTCAGCTCGCCGGCGATCCCGCCGGTCACCGTGTCCTCGTGCACGATCAGGACCCGGTTGGTCTTGCGCACCGACGCCTCGATCGCGGCGTCATCGATCGGCAGCAGCGTGCGCAGGTCGAGCACCTCCACGTCCAGGCCATCCTCGGCCGCGAGCCGCTCGGCCGCTTCCAGCGCCTTCCACACCGTCGCCGCGTAGGTCACCACCGTCAGGTCGCGCCCCTCGCGGGCGACGCGCGCCCGGCCCAGCGGCACCACGTGCGTCGGCGGCGGCGCCTCGGCCTTCACCCGGCGATACAGGTACTTGTGCTCGAAGAACAGCACCGGGTCGTCGTCGCGGATCGCCGCCTTCAGCATCCCCTTGGCATCCTCCACCGTCGCGGGGTAGGCGATCTTGAGCCCCGGCGTGTGCAGGAACGCGGCCTCGGGGTTCTGCGAGTGGAACGGCCCCCCTCGAACGTAGCCGCCCGAGGGGCCCCGCACCACGATCGGGCACGGCAGGAACGCGCGGTACCGGGCCGTCGCCACGTAGTTCGTGAGCATGTCGTAGGCGCAGGAGATGAAGTCGATGAACTGCATCTCCACTACCGGACGCATGCCGTAATGCGCCATCCCCGCCGCGGCGCCGACGATCCCCGCCTCGCTGATCGGCGTGTCGATCACCCGGTCGGCGCCGAACCGCGCCTGCAGGCCGTCGGTCGCCTTGAACGCGCCGCCGTAGCGGCCGATGTCCTCGCCCAGGAGCACCACGGCGGGGTCGTGCTCGAGCTCCTCGGCGAGCGCCTCCCGGATCGCCTCGACCAGCGTGACCTCAGCCATCGTGGGTCCCCCACGAGGCGGGCCGTTCATGCGCCTCGACCGCGCTGCCCAGGTCGCCGCGATACCACAGCACCGGCATCGCCGGCGGATCGGCATACACCCCGTCGAGGGCGTCGGGTCCCCCGCAGGGTGGCGACGCCTCGGCCTCCTCGGTGGCGGCGTCCACCTCCGCCTGGACCTCCGCGTCGATCGCGAGGAGGTCGTGCGAGGAGACCCCGAACTCACGCACCAGCCGCTCGACGAACCGGTCGATCGGATCGTTTTCGGCCGCCCATCGCTCCACCTCGCCGGGTGGCACGTAGCTCTGGTTGTCGTGCTCCGCATGCCCCTTGCGGCGGTAGGTCATCAGCTCGAGCAGCGTGGCGCCCTCCCCCGCGCGCGCACGGGCCACCGCCTCACGCGTGACGCGCAGGACCTCGAGCACGTCGTTGCCGTCGGCGCGGACCCCGGGGATCCCGTAGCCGGCCGCCTTGTCCGCAAGGCGCTCCGCCGCGGTCTGCATCCGGGTCGGGGTCGAGTAGGCGTAGCCGTTGTTCTCGACCACGACCACCAGCGGGCAGCGCTGCACCGCCGCGAAGTTGATCCCCTCGTGGAACGCGCCGGTGCTGGTGGCGCCGTCGCCGACGTACACCAGGCCGACCCGGTCCTCGCCGCGCAGCCGGAAGGTGAGGGTGATCCCGGCCATCACGGGCACCAGGTCGCCGAGGTGCGAGATCTGGCCCACGAAGTGGCGGTCGGTGACGTCGCCGAAATGGATGTTGAGCTCGCGGCCGCGGGTGGGCGAGTCGCCCTTGGCCATGTACTGGCGCAGCACCTCGAGGGGCGTGGCGCCCTTGACGAGCATCGAGCCGAGGTTGCGGATCAGGGGGGAGAGGACGTCGTCGCGGCGCAGCGCGTAGGCGGAGCCGACCGCGCACGCCTCCTGGCCCAGCGAGCGGAAGAGGCCGCCGACCACCTTGGTCTGGCGGTACAGCGCGACCAGCCGCTCCTCCAGGGTGCGGGTCAGTCGCATCCAGCGATAGAGCGCGAGCAGTTCGTCAGTCGGTGTGGACACGGAGAGGGCGTCGGGTCAGGGTCTGGGTGGCATCCGGAGATGCGCGACTCGTGATTCGAGACTCGAGACGACGATCCGCGGGGTGCCTCGAATCGCCGATCGCGAGTCGCGAATCTCCCTGCCGGTGCGTGCGCCGGTCCTGCGCCGAAAGCTCATCGGGCCCCGGGGCAGCGGTCAAGTTGCCGGCAACAACCAGAAGCAGACCGCCGCGATCGCCGCGCTGAGCGGGATCGTCAGCAGCCAGGCCCAGACGATCCGCCCGGCCACGCCCCAGCGCACCGCCGCGACCCGTCGCGACGCGCCCACGCCGACGATCGCCCCGGTGATCGTGTGGGTCGTGCTCACCGGCACCCCGAGCGACGACGCGAACAGGATCGTGAGCGCCCCGCCCGTCTCGGCGCAGAAGCCGCCGAACGGCTGCAGCTTGGTGATCCGCGTCCCCATCGTCTTGACGATCCGCCAGCCGCCCATCGCCGTCCCCGCCGCGATCGCGCTGTAGGCGGCCATCTCGACCCAGAGCGGGATCCGGTCCAGCGTGGTCAGGTGCATCGCGCCGAGGAGCCCGTCGCGCCCCGCGAACAGGTCCTGGGCCGAGACGAGCAGGCCGACGATGATCCCCATCGTCTTCTGCGCGTCGTTGGAGCCGTGCGAGAGCGAGTAGAGCCCGGCGGAGACGAGCTGCAACCGCCGGAAGAGGGCGTCCATGGTCCGGGCGTGCCGCTTCCAGAGCGCCCACGAGAGCCCCACCGAGATCAGCAGCCCGAGCAGCATCCCCAGCAGCGGCGAGACCAGGATCGCGGCGATCGGCTTGACCCAGCCCGACGGGATGATCGCCGCGAAGCCGCCCTTGGCAATCGCCGCGCCGGCGTAGCCGCCGAGCAGCGCGTGCGACGACGAGCTCGGCAGCCCGAACCACCAGGTGATCAGGTTCCACGCCACCGCGCCGAGCAGCGCGGCGGCGATCACCGTGGGGGTGACGATCGCCGGGTCGACCAGCCCCTTCGAGATCGTCTTCGCCACCGCCGTACCGACGACGAACGCCGCGGCGAAGTTGAACGCGGCGGCCCAGGCGACCGCGACCCGCGGCGACAGCACCCGCGTCGCGACGACCGTCGCGATCGAGTTGGCGCTGTCGTGGAAGCCGTTGATGAAGTCGAAGACCAGGGCGATGGCGATGACCACCAGCACGAAGGTCAGGGACTGGTCCATCGCTCAGGAATGCTTCAGGGTGACCGACTCGAGCACGCCCGCGGCGTCCTCCGCCACGTCGAGCGTGTGCTCGAGGATGTCGTACAGCTCCTTCCACTTGATCACCGTCAGCGGGTCGGTGCCGTTCTCGAAGAGCCGCCCGAGCCACTCGTGGTAGAGCTCGTCGCCCTCCTCCTCGAGCCGGCGGATCTCGGCGCAGGCGTCGAGCACGGCCGAGGGGGGCCCGTCCTCCAGCGCGCGCACCGCCCGCACCACCTGCTGCACCATCCGGTGGATCACCTCCGCGATCAGCACCGCGCCGTCGGGCGTCTCCTCGGCCCGGAAGATCCGCACCCGCGCCGCGGTGCCGTCGATGTGGTCGATGATGTCGTCGAGCCGCGAGGCGAGGGCATGGATGTCCTCGCGATCGAACGGCGTGATGAACGAGCGATCGAGGCGCGCGATCAGCTCGCGGTTCACGTCGTCGGCGGCGTGCTCGAGCCCCTTGATCGTCTGCACCAGCTGCCAGCGACCCGGGTCCCGGCGGGTCAGCAGCTCGGCGAGGTGGCGCGCCCCGTCGGCGCCGTGCTCGGCGAGGGTGGTGAACAGCTCGAAGAAGCGCTCGTCGCGCGGCAGAAGGCGGATCGGCATGGTGGCGCCCTCAGTACGCCCCGCGGAGCCGGTGGGCCGGCTCCGCGAGGACGTGGACCTCGCCGAGGAACCGCTTGGCGAGCTTGTCGAGCTCGCTCTCGGCCGGCTGGTCCGTCGCGATGGTGACGAGGGTGTAGTGGCCGCCCTCGGGCCGGGCCGACACCGTGACGGTGCCGAGGGCGCCGCTCCAGCCGCGGCGCCGGGCCCCCTCGCTCACCGGGGCGAGGCGGCCGCCGAAGGCGGCCGCCGCCGCGGCGATCACGGCATCGGGGGACACGCTGGTGCGATGGAAGTACCTCACGCGGCCCTCAACTTTCCTGGTAGTACTCCTGCCCCAGGTGGGTGATCATCGGCTCGCCCATCATCCAGCGCAGCGTGTTCTTGAGCTTCGTCTGCTGGATGAACAGGTCGTGCTCCGGGTAGAGGCCCGGCGCCGTCTGCGGGCTCTTGAAGTAGAACGAGAGCCACTCCTGCACCCCGCTCATCCCGGCCCGCTGGGCCAGGTCGAAGAACAGCGCCAGGTCGAGCACCAGCGGCGCCGCGAGGATCGAGTCGCGGCAGAGGAAGTCGACCTTGATCTGCATCGGGTAGCCGCACCACCCGAAGATGTCGATGTTGTCCCATCCCTCCTTGTTGTCGCCGCGCGGAGGGTAGTAGTTGATCCGGACCTTGTGGTAGATCTTGCCGTAGAGCTCGGGATACATCGCCGGCTGGAGGATGTGCTCCAGCACGCCCAGCTTCGACTCCTCCTTCGTCTTGAACGACTCCG
>CAZKYO010000031.1:20227-32467 GCA_964557115.1 uncultured Gemmatimonadaceae bacterium | reverse complement strand
TGGGGCCCCCTTACTGGCCCCCGCGGGCGCTGGGGCCCCCCCGCGCGGGGGGGGGGGCGCGGGGCCCCCCGTCCCCCACCCCCCCCGGCGCGGTGCGGGGCACCTCTCCGTCACCACCGCGGTCCCTCGCTGCGCTCGGGACGAGGTGTTCAATTCCCCGATCGCCTGCCCCCGCTTGTCGCCCGTTGCCTGTCGCCCGTCGCCTTCCAGGAGTCCTCCGTGACGACACCCGCCGCCCCGTTCGAGGAACGCCTCCCCCGCACGCTCGGCCTCTGGAGCGCCGTGGCGATCCTGGTCGGGATCACGATCGGGAGCGGGATCTTCCGCGTACCGGCCACCATTGCCGGCGTGGTCGGCTCGCCGACGGCGTTCCTCGGCGTCTGGGTGCTGGGCGGCCTGGTGACCCTGACCGGCGCGCTGGCGATCGCCGAGCTGGCGGCGATGTTCCCGCGGAGCGGCGGCATCCTCCCCTACCTGCACGAGGGATGGGGGCCGTTCCCGGCGTTCCTCGCCGGCTGGGCCGAGCTGACGGTGATCCGCGCCTCGGCGGTGGGCGGCATCAGCACGATCTTCGCCGAGTACCTGACGCACTTCGTCCCGATGTCGCCGATGCAGGTGCGCTACGTCGCGGCCGGCACGATCGTCCTGATCGCCTTCCTCAACTGGATCGGCGTCAGCTACGCCTCGGCGCTGATGAACGTCACCACCGTCCTCAAGTACGGCGCGCTGCTCGGCATCACCCTCTTCGCCTTCGGCGCGGGGCAGGGGACCATCAGCAACCTGAGCCACGCCGATCCCGCGGCGGTGGTCGGCGTCTCGGCGCTCTTCACGGCACTGGTGCCGGTGATGTGGACCTACGACGGCTGGAGCAACCTCGCGGCGGTGGGCGGCGAGGTGAAGGAGCCGGGGCGCAACCTGCCGCGGGCGCTGATCATCGGCACCGTGGCGATCGTGGTGATCTACCTGCTGATCAACGCGGCCTACCTCTACCTCGTGCCGATCGGCGAGATGCCGTCGGTGCGGCTCGTCGCCGCCACCGCCGCCGAGCGGATCCCGCTCTTCGGCGCGGCCGGCGCGGCGATCGTCAGCGGCATCGTGATGCTCTCGTGCTTCGGCTCGACCAACGGGTCGATCCTCACCGGTCCGCGGGTCTGGTTCGCGATGGCCGACCGCGGCCTCTTCTTCCCGGTGCTGGCGAGGGTGAGCCCCCGGTTCAAGACGCCGTCGGTGGCGATCTGGGCCGCCGCGACGGTGAGCGTGATCTACGTGCTGCGGAACGACTTCGCCACGCTGGCCGACCGCTTCATCCTCGGCTCCTGGCCGTTCTACGCCCTGGCGGTGGCGGCCGTGTACCGGCTGCGCCGCACCCGGCCCGACGCCGAGCGGCCCTACCGCACCCTCGGCTACCCGATCACGCCGGCGATCTTCCTGCTCGCGTCGTTCCTGATGATGGGCAACGCGCTGGTCACCGACCCGGCCGGCACCGGCTTCACCTTCGGCGTGATCGCCACCGGGATCCCGGTCTACTTCATCTGGCGGGCGTTCAGGAAGTAGCCGCGGCCGTCAGGCCGCGGGGATGCCGGTCATGGAGAACCGAGGACAGAGAACCGAGAACAGAGGGTGTTGTCACCCTGAGCCTGGTCCTGAGCGAAGCGAGGGAGAAGCGAAGGGGCGGGGCGGGGAAGTGCACCGTCACTCATTTGACCCACGATTGAGTCCTGCGCGTCATGCTGCGGCATGGCGTCGACTCGTGGGCTGCTCCGCTTCACGCTGACCCGTGGCTCTCCGGATCTCGTCCGACGCCGGGGTGAGTCGCTCGTGGCGGAGCCGTTCGGGCGCTGGATACTGGAACGGGTCGCGTCGGCGACGCTCGACTGGCCGGCGGTCGCGTTCCATCGCGTCGAACTCACGCCGACGGCACTCGAGCTCGTGCTGATCGCCGGTCGACACGCCCCGGCCCGGGTGCAGTTCGAGGCCGTCGCGCGGGCAATGGCCCGCGAGCTCGAAGTCGCGGCACGACGGCGCTGGCCGCTGCAGGAAGCCCTGTGGGTGACGGTCGAGGTCGTACTCGAATCGGCGGCGCCGTCGCCTCGCTCCGCCCCTTCGCTCCGCTCAGGGTGACAAGGTCCTCCGTTCTCCGTTCTCCGTTCTTGATCCTAGCTCCTGACTTTCACCAGCAGCAGCACGGCGAGTATCAGGAACACCCCGTTCATCGACCACGCCGCGACAAGCGGC
The DNA here is from genome assembly GCA_964557115.1 of uncultured Gemmatimonadaceae bacterium. GTDB lineage: Bacteria > Gemmatimonadota > Gemmatimonadetes > Gemmatimonadales > GWC2-71-9 > Palsa-1233. The sequence goes on along the minus strand of CAZKYO010000031.1, from coordinate 30,232 downwards.
GACACGAGGTCCTTGCCGCCGATCGCCTTCATGATCTGGATGCCGGTGAGGTAGACGAGGGTGGTGCCCATCGCGATCGCGAGGCCGAGGGCGGCGCCGGCGCGCGGATTGGTGACGGCCAGCGGTGCGCCGAAGAGCGCCACCACCAGGCAGGCGACCGGCACCGCGTACTTGAGCGGCAGGTCCACCGCCAGCATCCCGGGCCGCACGCCGGTGCGCTCCAGCCGGTCGAGGTAGTGCTTGAGCTGCGCGGTGCGCATCTCCTCGGCCTTGCTGTAGGTGTTGACGAGCGCGCCGGGCGGCTGGTCGATCACCCTGGCCACCATGCTGCGGAACTTGATCGTGCTCGTCACCCCGCCGCTGTCGGCCACCACGTGGCTGCCGCCGCCGTAGAGGGTCCAGTGGCCGGTGCTGTCGCTCCAGCGGGCGCTGTCGGCGGTGATCGTCCAGCGCTGGCCGGCCGAGTCGATCGGCGCCTCCAGCATGATCTGGCCGAGGTAGTCGCGGTTGCGCTGCAGCTCGCGCACCGTCCAGGTCCAGCCCTGCTCCGACTCGAACGCGAAGTCGAAGCGGGTGAGGTCGCGCGGGTTGACCTTCTCCCGGTGGAGTTCGCGCTGGCGCTCGCCGCTCACGGCGGCGACCTCCTGCAGGTAGAAGTTCACCGGGATCGCGACGGTGGCCATCACCAGCATCGGGGTGATCAGCCGGTAGAACGACACCCCGCCGGCCTTCGCCGCGGTGAGCTCGCTGTGGCGGCCCATCGCGTTGAGGGTGAAGACCGTCGCGAAGAGCACCCCGGCCGGGAAGAGCATCGCCAGCTGCCCCGGGTAGAGCATCGCGAAGCCGAGCAGGTTCTCGTGCAGCGGCACGCCGCGGTCGCTCACCTTGCCGAAGAACTCCGACATCCGGATCAGCACCGCGACGGCGGGGATCCCGAACGCCGAGAGCGCGAAGGTCCCGAACCACTGGCGCAGGATGTAGCGGTCGAGGGTGCCGAGCGGCTTCATCGGTCCCGCCGGAACGAGAAGAGCGCGCGGAGCCAGTCGAAGATCCCGGCCGAGCGGGCGGTGCCCATCTCGCGGTTGGCCGAGGCGACCGCGGCGAGCCCGAGCAGGGTGAACACCGACACCGGCGCGTACATCGCGACCTCGGCGCTCAGGTAGCCCTTGTCGGCGAGGTTCTCGCCGCCGATCAGCAGGACGTAGAGGGCCAGGAAGGTGACCAGCGAGCCGCCGATCACGAGGCCGATGCCGCTGCGCGGGAACTTGAGCGCCAGCGCCACGCCCATCAGCACGAAGCAGAACGACGCCAGCGGGATCGCGAACTTCTTGTGGTACTCGACGTCGTACTCGCGCACGACCCGGAGCGACTGCTCGGCGGCCATCCTGGCGGAGGAGACCTCTACCATCGAGGTCACCAGGCCGTCGGTGCGCCCCGGGAGCGGCCCGTGGTCGGGCTCCATCAGGTAGGGCGACGTCGGCTGCACCAGCAGCGACTCGGCCGGGCCGAGCGTCGCGGCGACGCCGGAGTCGGGATGCTGGAGCGGGGCCAGCTCCGCCGGGAGCGGCGTCGAGTCGCCGCCGGGCGGGGCGTTGCTGTCCTGGCCGACCGTGACCCCGAACGCGCCGACGGAGTCCTTCTTCGGGACGCGCAGCACGCTTGGCGTGGCGGTGTCCTGTCCGGCGCGGCTGGTGTCGCCGGGCTTGGCCGGCGCCCGGAGGCGCGGTCGCGGCTTGACGGTGTCCTGCGGCGCCGGCCGCACCGGCTCTTGGGCGCCCAGGGGCCTGGGCAGCAGCACCTCCTCGAGCCAGTCCTGCACGCCGCGCCAGCGGCCGCAGTGCGGCGGCACCGGCGGGCGCGCCTGGACCGGCGCCGGCGGCAGCGGGGCGAGGCCGACGAGGTGGCGCAGGTCGCGCCGGGTGAGCGTCTCGCGCGACCGGGTCGCGTCGTCGAGGTTCCAGTCGCTCTCGCTGATCCCGTCGAGGAGTTCGCAGCCGCTCAGCTCGCGGTCGCCGCGCTCGGCCTGCGACTGGCTGCGCTCGAAGTCCTTCTGGACGTCCTGGATGGTGACGACGTTGACGTGGAACGCGGTCCGCTCCACCCGGGCCGGCTCGGCGGCGTTGAAGTCGAGCACCTCGCCGTCGTAGAGCGTCATCAGCAGGTCGGTGCCGTCGGGCGACTGCGCCATCCGACCGCTGTCGGCGTGGATCACCCGGCGGCCGTCGTAGCGCCGCAGGTCCCAGATCGTCACCTCGCGGAGGCCACCGCCGCTCGGGGCGATCTCCTTGGCCCGCAGCACGTAGCCGGTGGGTGGCAGCTCGTTGAGCTGGGCCGGCCGCAGCGTGAGGGTCGGCGTCTTCCGGAAGACGTCGTTGGTGAGGGTCCGGAAGCGGGTGTTGCTGATCGGCACGATCTGGTCGAACAGCAGGAAGTTGACGATCGTGACGACGACCGCCGCCAGCAGGGCCGGCCGCACCATCCGCCAGACCGAGATGCCGTTGGCGTACATCGCCACGATCTCCAGGTCGGCGGCGAGGGTACTGTAGGCGTAGAGGGTGGCCACCAGCACCGACATCGGGAGGGTCAGCGTGAGCAGCGCCGGCAGCGCCAGGACGATCGCCTCGATCATCACCCGGATGTCGAGGCCGCGGCCCCCGAAGGTGTCGATCAGCCGCGGGAGCTGGTTGAGCAGCAGCAGTCCGGTGAGCGCCAACACCCCCCAGAAGAAGGGGGCCGCCAGGGAGCGCAGGATGTGGCGGGAAAGCAGGCGCATCGGCGGGGGCGGCGGTCCGGTTGTGGCCCCCAGCCGTGGGGACCTAGGTTTGGCGTCTTCCTCCTTCTAAGGTAATCGCCCGGTTTTGCCTTACGTGGCGCGCCGTTCCGCCCTCCTTGCCGCCCTCGTCCTCGCCGCGCCGTCCTGGTTGGCGGGGCGACTGGCCGCGCAGGCCCCAGCCGACACGACCCGGCCCGGGATCGGGGTGCACGCCTCCTTCCCGACCGGGCTGGCCCCGTTGCGGCTCCCCGGGGCGCTGCTCCTCCCGGGACGGGGCGCGCCGGGGCGTGACGCCTTGCTGCGGGACTTCGACCGGGGGCTCGGCGACCAGTTGGCGCAGGCCGCCGCGGTCCGGCAGCGCCAGCGCCTGCTGGCCCGCCTCTACGGCGGCGATTCGCTGGCCGCGGCCCTCGACCTCCCGGAGAGCTACCGCGTGCCCGAGGAGCGGGGCTTCCTCGGCCTGGCGCGGTCGCAGGTGCAGCTCGACTTCGACGGCCAGGTCGGCCTGGAGATCACCAGCGAGCGCTTCCAGAACCTGCGCTGCACGCCCTACCAGTTGCAGGACCCGACGTCGGGCTGCCGGCCCAAGTTCACCGCGCCCAAGATCGAGAACACGGTGATCCTCCAGGCGCGCGGCCTGATCGGCCGCCGGTTCCATGTCGACATCGACCTCGACACCAAGCGCGACTACGCCAACAGCAACACCCTCCGCGCCTACTACCAGGGGCAGGAGGACGAGAAGCTCCAGCGGGTCGACATCGGCACGGTGCAGTTCCGGCCGCCGGCCTCGCGCTTCCTCACGGCCGGGATCCCGATCAACAACTTCGGCGCCAGCGTCGCGATGGAGTTCGGCCCGCTGCGGATCGAGGGACTCGCGGCGACCCAGAAGGGGAGCGTCACCGCGGAGCGCACCTATCGGGTCGGTGACCAGACCCGCGAGCCGCAGGACCGGCTGGTGCGCGACCTCGACTATGAGACCGGCCGCTTCTACTGGGTCGTCGATCCGACCGCGCTGCCCGGCTATCCGGCGGTCGATCCGCTCGCGGCCGGCGCGCTGCAGCTGCCGGCCGGGGTGCGGCCTTCGGAGGTGCGGGTCTATCGCTATCGGACGGCCACGTCCAACTCGGGCGTGAACCCCAACCTCGGCGGCATCCAGGCGCTGGGTCGCAACGCCGAGGGGACCGTGACGCAGCAGGTCGGTCCGCTTCGCTGGGAGCTGCTGGTGCAGGGGAGCGACTACTGGCTCGATCCCTCCGGCCTGTGGTTCGTGCTCACCACCAAGCTCGATCCGAGCGACTACCTCGCGGTCTCCTACGTGCGCGCCGACGGCACCCGGATCGGCACCTACCCGGCCACCGACGACCCGCTGCGGGCCGATTCGCTGCTGCTGGTGGTGGAGCCGAACCGGGGCCCCGAGGCCGGCACCTTCCGCCACGCGCTCCGCAACGTCTATCGCGTGGCGGGATCCGACCTCGATCGCGCGTCGCTTGACGTGACTGTGCTGCTCAACCGCGCCGAGCGCCCCGACGGCGACCTGGTGACGTGGCTCGCGAAGTTCGGGCTCGCGGTGCCCACCGATCCCTCGACTTTCGACGTGGACAACCGGCTCTTCCCGCGGGTCCGCGACCCCGGGGCGGGCGAGGTGATCCGCGACCAGTTCGTGGTCTTCCCGAACCTGACGCCGTTCGGCGACCCGGCGCTCGTGGTCAATCCCGCGGCGCGGAACGACTCGCTCTACCGCACGCCGGAGTACCTGCTCTTCACCCAGGGCCCGCCGGCCAAGTTCCAGGTGCGGCTGCAGTACCTCGCCAGCGGCGGCGCCGACCGGTCGCAGCTCAACCTCAACGCGCTGCAGATCCGCGAGGAGACCGAGCAGATCTTCGTCGAGGGCCGCCGCCTGACGCGCGGGATCGACTACTCGATCGCCTACAACACCGGGGTCGTCACCTTCCTCGATCCCGAGGGACTCTTCGGCGACCGCGCCGCGACGGTCACGGCGCGGTTCGAGGAGCGGGGCTACTTCGCGGTCGCGCCGACCTCGATCTTCGGGCTCACCGCGCGCTACCAGCTCGGCGACGTGGGCGGCATCAACCTCGTGGGGCTCTACCAGTCGGAGGAGACGGCGTTCAACCGGCCGCCGCTCGGCTTCGAGCCGACCGCGTCGCTGATCGGCGGCATCTCGACCGACCTCAAGTTCGACCTCCCGGGCGTGAGCCGCGCGGTGCGCGCGCTGGTGCAGGGACCGATGACGGCGCGCTCCACGCTCGACATCGACGCCGAGGTGGCGTTCTCGCGGCCCGATCCCAACCGTTCGGGCGAGGCGTTCCTCGAGGAGTTCGAGAACGACCAGGGGATCCCGGTCTCGCTGCGCGAGAACGCGTGGCAGTACGGCTCGCGGCCCGCGTCGCCCGCCGGCGCCGAGGCGTTCGGGTTCGCGAGCGGGTTCGACTCGCTGGACGCGGTGCAGCTGATCTGGCAGAACCTCGTCCCCGACGGCCGCGGCGGCGCCCGCGAGCTCAGGCCGACCGACATCGACACCAACATCGTGATCCGCGGCGGCAGCGCGATCGGCACCGAGACGGTGATGTACCTCACCTTCCATGCCGACACCGCCGGCGGGATGGTCTCGTTCGACAACCGGTCGCACTGGCAGCAGCCGCGGCGCGACTTCCGGCCCCGCTGGCGCTCGATGGTCGCGCCGCTGTCGCTCACCGGGCGCGACCTCTCGCGCAACGAGTACCTCGAGTTCTGGGTCTTCGAGTCGGCCGACCGGCCGATCCGCGACAACGGCATGCGGATGCTCGTCGACCTGGGCTCGGTGGACGAGGACGCCCTCGCGATCGCGCCCGATTCGTTCCGGATCGACGCCGGCAACGACACCACCTATCTCGGTCGCCAGTACGTGGGGGTCGGGCGGCTCGACACCGAGCGCTCGCCGACCGGGACCTTCAACGCCTCGACCGACGACAACGGCATCCTGGCCGACCGGCTGCCGCTGCTGACGCCGCTCGGCACCAGCGACACGGTCACCACCTGCCGCCGCCAGCTGGGCACCGCCGTCGAGGTCTTCCCGTGGGGCGACCTGGGCGCCCGGTGCACGGCCGGCAACGGCACCCTCGACACCGAGGACCTCGACGCCGACCTGCTGCTCAACGCCACCGGCCCGGGCGACAACGTCTTCCGCTACGTGGTGGACCTCAACGACCCGAAGTACTTCGTCCGGACCGGCGTGCAGGCGACCGACCCGAACGACTCGACCCGGATCGCGGGCTGGACCCTGTATCGCATCCCGTTGCGCGACGTCGACCGGACGATCGGCCAGCCCAACATCCGCCTGGTCAAGAACCTGCGCTTCACCTTCCTCACGCCGCCCGACAACGGCCAGCCCGACCCGGTGATCCGCTTCGCGCTGGCGCGGATGCGGCTGGTGGGCGCGCCGTGGATCGCCCGGGCCGACGCGCCGATCGCGGGACTCAGCGGCTCGACCGCCCAGCCGCGCGGCGAGGTCACGGTCACCTCGGTGTCCACCGAGAACACCGAGCTCGGCTACGACTCGCCGCCGGGGCTCGGCAGCAACATCAACGACCGCAACGCCGGCCAGCAGGGCCTCGGCGTCCAGGTCAACGAGAAGGCGCTCCGCACGATCGCGCGCGACCTCCGCGCCGGCGAGCGGGCCGAGGCGTACAACCGCTTCGGGTCGGGGACGCAGAACCTGCTCGCCTACCGCGAGCTGCGGGTCTGGGTGCGCGGCCGCGGCGACGGCTGGGACGACGGCCGGCTGCGCGCCTACGTGAAGGTCGGCACCGACGACGACAACTTCTACTACTACGAGGCGCCGGCGGGCACGATGAGCTGGCAGCCGGAGATGGTGATCGACCTCGAGAAGTGGCGCGCGCTGCGCGCCGAGGTGGAGACCCGCTTCCTGCGCGGCGAGCCGCCCTCGGGCGCCGACGCGTGCGGCGGCGATCCGCAGGCCTGGGTCGCCTGCGACGGCGGCTACGTGGTGCACGTCAAGGATCCCGGCATCAAGCCGCCCAACCTCGCGGCGGTGCAGGAGGTCGCGACCGGCATCCGCTATCCGGGCAGCGGCGCCTCGATCGGCGAGACCGAGCTGTGGACCGACGACATCCGCCTCGGCCAGCCGATCACCGAGGTCGGCATCGCGACCGCGATCTCCGCCCGGCTGCAGGCCGGCGACCTCGGCGGCGCGTCGCTCTCGTACGTGGGCCAGGACGGCAACTTCCGGCAGATCGGCCAGGCGCCGACCTACCGGACCACCCACACGCTGACCGGCACCACCACGATGCAGCTGGGCCGGCTGCTCGACCCCGGCCTCGGCCTGGTGATCCCGTTCTCGCTCGCGTACAACCGGAACACCGTCGCGCCGGAGCTGATCACCGGCACCGACGTGCGCGGCGCGGAGCTGGCCGGCCTCCGGCGGCCCCGGAGCAGCGCCACCGCGCTCCTGCTCTCGGCGCGCCGGACGCTGCAGAACGGCAGCTGGCTGGTGCGGACGCTGGTCAACCCGCTCTCGGTCAGCGGCAACCTGAACACGTCGACCGCGATCACCGAGTATTCCGACGCCGACAACCGGTCGTGGGGCGCCACCGTCGCCTGGGACAAGCAGTTCAACGCCCGGCCGGTGCCGCTTGGCCTGGGCGGCGCGGTCGGCAAGCTGCCCGACTGGATCGCGTCGAGCACCGGCGGCAAGGGGATCGCGAACGGCACCCTCAACCCGCTGCCGTCCACGTTGCGCTTCCAGACCGACCTGAGCCGCACCGCGGGGAACGTCACGACGTTCACCGTGCCGATCGAGCGGATCGAGGACACGCTGCTGATCCCGGCGGAGAACATCACCCACCTCTGGCGCAACTCCGCCGCGACCAGCTGGCGGCCGATCGGGATGCTGAGCGCCGGCGCCAACTGGCAGAGCACTCGCGACCTGCGCCACTACGCCGACTCGACCACGCTGGGCCGGCTGGTGGGGCAGTCGCGGAAGAGCTTCCTCGGTCTCGACGCCGGCGTCGAGCGCGACCGCAACGTCGTCACCACGCTGGCGCTCACGCCGCAGGTGGCGAGCTGGCTCCGGCCGCGGCTGACGACCGGCAGCAACTTCACGCTGTCGCGCTCGCTCACGTCCCGCAATCCGGTGCGGGTGGACGGCGACACCGCGGGCGCCTACATCCTGCCGCAGACGCTCAACAACGCGCGGATCAACGAGTTCGGCTTCACCCTCGAGCCGGCGATGCTGGCGCAGCGGATCTTCGGCGACACCGCGATGGTGACACGGACCGTGGCGCGGGTGCGGCCGATCGACGCGAGCTGGTCGAGGACGTGGACCTCGACCTTCGACCTCGCCGCGTTCCAGCCGGGGATCGCCTACCAGCTCGGCGTCGGCGGCTTCGACGACTTCCTGCGGCAGGAAGGGGTGCAGGCGATCGGCGCCGCGTCGGTGCACACCACCCGCATCGGCGGGCAGATGGACCTGCTCGGCCTCAATGCCGACCTGCGCTACGCAAGTACCGACGCCGACCGCTACCAGCGCACCACCGGCGACCGGTTCATCGTCGCGAACACCCGGCAGCTCGACTGGCCGGACGCGACGCTGCGCTGGTCGCGGCCCTTCCGGACCGGCCCACTCACCCTGGTGATCCTCTCGGGCCGGATCCGCGGCCGCGAGTCGCGCAGCACCATCCCGGCCGCCGACTCGACCGCCCCGCCGACGCTGAGCAGCACGACGAGCACCGGCTACCAGCCGGGGTTCCAGGTGTACCTGCGCAACGGGCTCCACCTCCAGGCCGACCTGTCGCTCGATCGCGGCGACGGGCTGAACAACGGCAACCTCACCCGCCGCGAGTCCGACCGCTGGACGGTCACGCTGGACTACGCCTTCCGGCTGCCTGGCGCCAACGCGGCCAGCCGCCGGCCGCTCCGGACCTCGCTGTTCGGGTCGTCGTTCAAGCAGGCCGACTGCCTGCTGCAGGCCGGCAACACGGAGTGCCTGACCACGACCGACATCCGCCGCACCGAGTATTCGCTGCGGCTCGACACCGACATCGTCGGCGCGGTGACCGGCGGGCTCTACGTGCAGTACATTCTGCAGGACTATCGCCACCTCGATCGGCGCACCTCGACCCTCAGCCTCAACCTGCTGATGCAGGTGCCGCTCAGCACCCTCGGAGAACTCTGATGCCGGCACGCCGGTCGCTCGCCCCGCTGCTGCTCCTGCTGCTTCCGCTCGCCGCCTCGTGCGCCGACGCCCCGCTCGCGCGCGAGTTCGACGGGCCGACCGCGATGCGGCGGGTGGAGGAACAGGTCGCCTTCGGGCCGCGCGTCCCCGGCACGCCGCCGCACCAGGCGATGGCGGCCTGGCTCGACTCGCTGGCACGGGCCGGCGCCGACACCGTGGTGCGGCAGGAGTGGGTCCACGTGGCGACCAACGGCGACTCGGTCCCGATGGTCAACATCATCGCCCGCTTCAACCCGGCCGCCGCGAAGCGGGTGCTGTACCTGGCGCACTGGGACACCCGCCCGCGTGCCGATGCCGAGGGCTCGGCCCATCCCGACCAGCCGATCCCCGGCGCCAACGACGGCGGCTCGGGGGTCGCGGTCCTCCTCGGCGTGCTCGACGCGCTCAAGGCGAAGCGGCCGACGATCGGCGTGGACCTGGTGTTCGTCGACGGCGAGGACTACGGCGAGTTCGTCGCGCCGTACGGCAACGTGCTGGTCGGCGCGCGCCACTACGCGAAGAACCCGCTGCCGCCGGGGCGCCCGGAGTTCGCGGTGGTGTGGGACATGGTCGGCGCCCAGGCGATGAAGATCGGCAAGGAGCCGCAGAGCGCGGTGGCCGCCCCCGACGTGGTGAGCCTGGTCTGGCGGGTGGCCGAGCGGCTCGGCTACGGCCACGTGTTCGTGGAGGAGCCGGGGTCGACGATCATCGACGACCACATCCCGCTGATCGACGCCGGCATCCGCGCGATCGACGTGATCGGCTGGCCCTATGCCCAGTGGCACACCGTGGACGACACGCCGGACAAGCTCGCCGTCGAGTCGCTCGAGGCGGTCGGCAACACGGCGATCGCGGTGATCCGGGAGTCGGACAAGTAGACGAGACCGGAGACGCCAGGAAGACCTCGTCCCGAGCGCAGCGAGGGACCTCCGGATGCATCGGGAGGTGCCACGCAGCGCGCCGGCCGGGGGGGGGCCGCCCGCCCGGGCGCGTACCCCAGCCA
>CAZKYO010000031.1:0-20217 GCA_964557115.1 uncultured Gemmatimonadaceae bacterium | reverse complement strand
GGGGCCCCACCGACGCCGGCCCCGCCCCGCCGCCCCCCCCCCCCCCCCCCCCGCCCTGCACCACCTCCGGATGCATCGGGAGGTCCCTCGCTGCGCTCGGGACGAGGGGTCGCCTCCGGCGATGACGCTTCCCACTGCTTGCCGCTTTCTCGCCCCGCCCCGCACTTTCCCGCTGCGCTCGGCTCCCGCCGAGGCTGCGATCCCTTGGGCATGTCCCCCCGTGAACGGAACGCCCTGATCCTGGTCCTCACCCTCGGGGTGGGCGGGCACCTGCTGCGGGCCGCCGGGGCGGGGGAGGTGCCCCGGGCGGCGCCGGAGGGGGTGTTGCTCGACCCCGCCGGCGACGGCGACCCCCGGGCCCAGCGTGATCGGGCGGAGGCGCTCTCGCGGCCGCTGGGGGCGGACGAGCGCGTCGACGCCGATCGGGCGACCATCCGGGAGCTGCAGCGGCTGCCGGGGGTCGGTCCCGCCTTGGCGGCGCGGATCGTCGCGGATCGCGAGAGCCACGGTGCGTTCGGCCAGATCGCCGCCCTCGACCGCGTCGCGGGGATCGGTCCGGCGACCCTCGCCCGGCTCGCCCCGCACCTCACGTTCAGCGGTCAATCGGCCGAAGCTAGAACCGACGACGGGACGGGGGCGATCTCGCTCAACACCGCCAACGTCGCGGATCTGGACGCGCTCCCGGGGATCGGGCCGGCAAGGGCTCGGGCCATCGTCGCATTTCGCGACAGCGCGGGCCCATTTCGCGATGCGAGGGACCTCGGGAGGGTGCCGGGGCTCTCCCGGGGGCTGGTGGAGCGCCTGCTGCCGAGAGTCCGTCCTCCTTGAGCTTTGCGGCTCCGGGGCGCCCGGAACCGGGAGGCATCCCGCTTGCACCCACGGCATCCCATGACTGCGCTCCAGCCGAATCCTGCGACCGCCCACGGGGGCCCTCCGGCCGACCGCATCGGGGACCTCCTGGTCTCCGAGGGGGTCATCACGGCCCAGCAGCTCAAGGCGGCGCTGGCGGAGCAGCGGACCTCGACCCACCGGCTCGGCTTCATCCTGGTGAAGCAGGGGGCGGTGAGCGAGCTCGACCTCACCAAGGTGCTGGCCCGCCAGTACCGGATGCCGGCGGTGGACCTCTCGAAGTTCGAGGTCGACCCCCGGATGCTGCCGCTGGTGCCGCCCGACCTCGCGCTCAAGCGGATGGTGCTGCCGCTGCGCCGGGAGGGGCGGACGCTGACGGTCGCGGTGGCGGACCCGGCCGACCAGGGGCTGCTCGAGGACCTCAAGTTCATCACCCGCTTCGACCTCTTCCCGGTGCTGGCGGGGGAGCACACGCTCCGCGCCCTGATCGAGAAGCACTACGAGAGCGGCGACGAGCAGCTGCAGAGCATCCTGAAGGAGATGGAGGGGGTCGGCGAGGACGTCCAGATCGTCGAGGACGACGAGGACGAGCAGGCGCAGATGCAGGCGGCGGTCGACGACGCCCCGGTGGTCAAGCTGATCAACGGGATCCTGACCGACGCCGTCAAGCGGGGCGCCTCCGACATCCACATCGAGCCGTTCGAGCACGAGCTGCGGATCCGCTACCGGGTCGACGGCGCGCTGCTCGAGGTGATGAAGCCGCCGCTCAAGATGAAGGCGGCGCTGACCTCGCGCGTGAAGATCCTCGCGTCGCTGAACATCGCCGAGCGGCGGGTGCCGCAGGACGGGCGCCTCAAGCTGAAGATGGGCTCGCGGGTGATCGACTTCCGCGTCTCGACGCTGCCGGTGCTCTTCGGCGAGAAGATCGTGATGCGGATCCTGGACAAGGGGAACCTGACCCTCGACCTGGCCAAGTTCGGCTTCGAGCCGAAGGCCGAGAAGGACCTGCTCCGGGCGATCCTCAACCCGTACGGGATGGTGCTGGTCACCGGGCCGACCGGCTCGGGCAAGACCACGACGCTCTACTCCGCGCTGCAGCGGATCAACACGATCGACACCAACATCATGACGGCCGAGGACCCGGTGGAGTACAACCTGCCGGGGATCAACCAGGTCCAGGTCCGCAACGAGATCGGGCTGACGTTCGCGTCGGCGCTCCGGGCGTTCCTGCGGCAGGACCCCAACGTCATCATGATCGGCGAGATCCGCGACCTCGAGACCGGCGGCATCGCCATCAAGGCGGCGCTCACCGGCCACCTGGTGCTCTCGACGCTGCACACCAACGACGCGCCGAGCACGATCGTCCGCATGATCGACATGGGGATCGAGGCCTTCAACGTGGCGAGCGCGGTGAACCTGGTGGTGGCGCAGCGGCTGGTGCGCCGGGTCTGCACCGCCTGCAAGACCGAGGTGCAGCACACCGACGAGGAGCTGCACGCGCTCGGCGACGACCTCGAGGCGTTCCGGAAGATCCGCTACTACCGCGGCGCCGGGTGCGACGAGTGCGGCGGCACCGGCTACCGCGGCCGCGCGGGCCTCTACGAGGTGATGGCGATGTCCCCCGCGCTGCGCCGGATGGTGCTGACCGGGGCGTCCACCGCCGAGCTCCGCGACCAGGCGGTGAGCGAGGGGATGCTGACCCTCCGGATGGACGGGATCAAGAAGCTCGAGCGGGGAATCACCTCCCTCGAGGAAGTCGTGAAGGAGACTGCCGCATGACGCTCAACCTGCGCGCCCTGCTCGAGGAGATGCTCGCCCGCGACGCCTCCGACCTGCACCTCTCGGCCGGCGAGCGGCCCAAGCTGCGGGTGGACGGCGACATCGTCGACGCCAGCGTCGACGAGGTGCTGAGCCCCAAGGACACCCTGACGCTGGCGTACTCGGTGCTGACCGAGTCGCAGAAGAAGCGGTTCGAGCAGGAGGACGAGCTCGACTTCTCCTTCGGCATCCAGAACCTGGCGCGCTTCCGCGGCAACGTCTTCAAGCAGCGCGGCTGCGTGTCGATGGTGGTCCGGATGATCCCGTTCAACGTGCGGACCTTCGACGAGCTCCGGCTGCCGCCGATCGTGGCCAAGCTGGCCGAGAAGCCGCGCGGGCTGGTGCTCGTCACCGGGCCGACGGGATCGGGCAAGTCCACCACCCTTGCGGCGATGATCGACAAGATCAACCGCGAGCGGCACGGGCACATCCTCACGGTCGAGGACCCGATCGAGTTCATCCACAAGCACCAGAACTGCATCGTCAACCAGCGCGAGGTCGGCACCGACACGCGCTCGTTCTCCTCGGCGCTCAAGTACGCGCTGCGCGAGGACCCCGACGTGATCCTGATCGGCGAGATGCGCGACCTGGAGACGATCTCCGCCGCGCTGACCATCGCCGAGACCGGCCACCTCGCCTTCGCGACGCTGCACACCAACTCGGCGCCCGAGGCGATCAACCGCATGATCGACGTCTTCCCCAGCAGCCAGCAGGCCCAGGTCCGGGCCCAGCTCGCGTTCGTGCTGGAGGGGATCATCACCCAGACGCTGCTCCCGAAGGCCTCGGGGCGCGGCCGGGTCATGGTGGCCGAGATCCTGGTCGCCACGCCGGCGATCCGGGCGGTGATCCGCGACGACAAGGTGCACCAGATCTACTCGCTGATGCAGGCCGGCAAGAAGCACGGCATGCAGACGATGAACGACGCGCTCTACCAGCTCTACATGAACCGCGAGATCGTCAAGGACGAGGCGCTGCGCGTCTCGCCCAACCCGTCCGAGTTCCTGCGCTCGATCGGCGAGACGCCGATGGAGGAGCAGGCGATCGCGGCGGTGCGCTAGGACGAGACTGGCGACTCGAGATTCGTGACTCGAGTCGCGAATCGCCATTCTCGAATCTCATCACCGGGGAGTCATCCGAATGCCCGTATACGAGTATACGGCCAAGAACGCCACCACCGGCCAGATCCTTAAGGGCAGCTACGACGCGCCGAACCGCGACGAGCTGCTCGGCCACCTCCGCAAGAACCGGCTGGTGCTGGTGTCGCTGCGCGAGGCGCCCCGCGAGTTCAAGGTCACCCTGCCCGGCGGCGGCATCCGCACCCGGGACGTGGTGATCTTCACCCGGCAGTTCGCCACGATGATCAACTCGGGCCTGCCGCTGGTGCAGTCGCTCAACATCCTCGCGCAGCAGACCGAGAAGCCCAAGCTCAAGGAGGTCACCAAGGCGGTCGTCTTCGACGTCGAGGCCGGCAACACCCTGGCCGACGCGTTCGCCAAGCACCCCTCGGCCTTCTCCCAGCTCTACGTGAACATGGTCGCCGCCGGCGAGGCCGGCGGCATCCTGGACACCATCCTGCTGCGCCTCGCCACCTTCCTGGAGAAGAACGACAAGCTGATCCGGAAGGTGAAGAGCGCGATGATCTACCCGAGCGTGATCCTGTGCGTGGCCGCGGCCGCGATCGCGGTCCTGCTCATCTTCGTCATCCCGGTGTTCCAGCAGATGTTCTCCGACGCCTCGGTGGCGCTGCCGCTGCCGACCCGGATCGTGATCGGCGCGTCGGCGTTCCTGCAGACCTTCTGGTGGGCGGTGCTGCTCGGGATCGGCCTGGTCGCCTTCGCGATCAACCGCTACTACGCCACCCCGTCCGGCCGCCGCCGGATCGACGCCGTGCTCCTCGGCATGCCGGTCCTGGGCGACGTGCTCCGCAAGTCGGCCGTGGCGCGCTTCACCCGCACCCTCGGCACCCTGATCTCGTCGGGCGTCTCGATCCTCGACGGCCTCGAGATCACCGCCAAGACCGCCGGCAACACCGTCATCCAGGACGCCATCATGTCGTCGCGCGCCTCGATCGCCGGCGGCGACACGATCGCCGACCCGCTCGAGAAGTCCGGCGTCTTCCCGCCGATGGTGATCTCGATGATCGCCGTCGGCGAGCAGACCGGCGGCCTCGACGAGATGCTCTCCAAGATCGCCGACTTCTACGACGACGAGGTCGACGTCGCCGTCTCCGGCCTGCTCTCCCTCCTCGAGCCGGCGATGATCCTCGTCCTCGGCGTCGTGGTGGGCGGCATGATCGTGGCGATGTACCTGCCGATCTTCAACATGATGGAGACGGTGCAGTAACAGCAGCGCCGCGCACGGCCAGATCGTCGTGGTGAAGGGTGAAGGGTGAAGGGTGAAGGGGATCGGTTCCCCTTCACCCTTCACCCTTCACCCTTCACCCCTTCCGCATTCCGGCTCCGGGCCTATTGTTCTCCGCCATGACCATCCGAACCTCCCGCCTGCAGGCGGAGATCAAGCAGCGCCGCCCGTTCGCCTCCGCGGCCGAAGAGGCGGCCATCGCGATCCTCCGCACCGCCGACGCGCTGCGGCACCACTTCGGGTCGGTGATCGAGCCGCACGGCGTCACCCTGCAGCAGTACAACGTCCTCCGGATCCTCCGGGGCAGCCACCCCGAGCCGCTGCCGACCCTCGAGATCGGCGACCGGCTGATCGAGCGGGTCCCCGGGATCACCCGGTTGATCGACCGGCTCGAGGAGAAGGGCCTGGTGGCCCGGCAGCGCGACGCCGACGACCGCCGCCGGGTCAACTGCTCGATCACGGAGCGGGGGCTGGAGCTGCTGACCCGCCTCGACCCGATCGTGACCGCCGCCGACCGGGCCGCCGTGGGCGACCTGGCCGAGGCCGACAGCGAGGCCCTGGTCGAACTGCTGGAGCGGATCCGGGAGGCCCACGGCTGAGGGGGGCGGGAACCTTCCTTGGGGGATAATGGTTGACTAGTCAATAGTTGTCGTGCCATTATTCAACAGACCTCAATGGAGACCCCGATGACCTCGATCACCCATGCCGCCCCGGCGGCCCGTTCGACCGACCTGCCGGACCTCGCCCGCCGCCTGTTCGCCACCCGGGACGACGCCTCCCTGACCATCCTCCGCCTCACCCTGGCGCTGGTGATCTTTCCCCACGGGGCCCAGAAGGTCCTCGGCTGGTTCGGCGGCTACGGCTACGCCGGCACCCAGGGCTACATGGCCTCGCTGGGGATCCCGGCCGCCGTCGCGACCCTGGCGATCCTGATCGAGTTCCTGGCCCCGGTCGCCCTGGTCCTCGGGCTCGGCACCCGGGCCGCGGCGCTCGGCCTGGTCGCCGTGATGCTCGGCGCGGTGGCCACGGTGCACCTCCCCAACGGCTTCTTCATGAACTGGGGCGGCGCCCAGGCCGGCGAGGGCTTCGAGTACCACCTCCTGGTGATCGGGATGGCGCTGGCGCTGATCGCGGCCGGCGGCGGCAGGTGGAGCCTGGACCGGAAGCTGTCGGAGTAGCAGGCGACAGGCGACAGGCGAGCCGCGTCCACCTGTCGCCCGTCGCTTGTCGCGCGTCGCCCGCCGTGTCGTGTCCCGCCGCCCCACCGCGCATCCCCTCCCGTTCGACATCCTTTCACCGAACCGGGAGTTCCAGATGCTGCGTATCCTCACCCGTCGGCGCCTCGTGGCAGCCACGATCCTGTCGCTCGCCGGCGCCGCCGTCGCCGGGGCCGCCACCACCGCCGTCGCCCGCGAGAGCGGCGCCAAGCAGGACGAGTGGCTCGCGAAGCTCGACGGCAAGCACAAGATGCTGTTCGACGCGCCGACCTCGAACAACGGCATTCCGCTGGTCCACCTGATGAACTGGTACGACACGTACAACAAGGCGTACGGCGTGCCCGACAAGGACCTGGACGGCGTGCTGACCTTCTACGGGATGACGACCTTCCACGGCCTCAGCGACGCGATGTGGTCGAAGTACAAGCTCGGCGAGTTCGTCGGCGAGAAGGACGGCAACGGCGCCGCCTACACCGTGAACCCGTGGCGCACCGCGCCGGTGGCGATCGGGATGACCCTGCCGCAGGCCTCGATCGAGTCGATGCAGAAGCGCGGCGCGACGTTCATCATCTGCAACAACGCGCTGACGATCTTCTCCGGGCTGGTCGCGCAGAAGGCCGGGCTCGACGCCAAGGCCGTCTACGAGGACATGAAGGCGAACATCCTCCCGGGCGTGACGCTGGTGCCGGGGATGGTCGTGGCGATCGACAAGGCGCAGGAAGCCGGGCTGTCGTACCACCGGCAGTGACCGAGAACGGAGAACCGAGGACGGAGAACCGAGGACGGAGAACCGAGAATCCCCAGGCTTCCGATCGGGATTGACGGACCCTCGCCGCCCTCGGTTCTCCGCTCTCCGTTCTCTGTTCTCCGCTCTCCGGCTCCGGAACCTCCCCCCTCCGCGCTGCGTATCTTGGGTGCCCAGTCCCCCTGGCCTCTCGCACCGGACGTCGTGCCCATGCCTCGCCTGTTGCCGTCCCTGCTCGTCCTCGTCGCGCTTCCCCTCGCAGCCCAGCAAGGCGCCCCGCCGCTGCGCCCGCAGGCCCCGGTCGCCGACACCTCGATCTTCGCCCCCATCGCGCTCCCGGGCGCGAACGAGTACCGCACCGGCGGCGGCGCCCCCGGGCACGCCTACTGGCAGAATCGCGCCGACTACGACATCGCCGCGACGCTCGACACGGCGGCGAAGACGCTCACGGGCCGGCTGACGCTGCACTACACCAACAACTCGCCCGACACGCTGCCGTACCTCTGGCTCCAGACCGAGCAGAACGCCTTCCGGGCCGGCTCCTGGAACGGGCTGATCTTCCCCGAGAACTCCCGCTTCGGCGCCCGCGGCTTCGACGGCGGCGACGTGATCGAGCGGCTCGACCAGGTGACCGGCCGCGGCAACGCGGCGAAGCGCACCGCGCTCCGCCACATCGACAACGGCACGACCATGAAGGTCGAGCTCGCCGAGCCGCTGGCCCCGGGCCAGTCCGCGACGCTCGACATCGGCTGGCACTTCCGGATCCCCGAGCACGGCGCCGACCGGATGGGCTACGACGGCGCGCTGTTCGAGCTCGCCCAGTGGTACCCGAGGATGTCGGTGTACGACGACGTGCAGGGCTGGAACACCGACCCCTACCTCGGGCAGGGCGAGTTCTACCTCGACTACGGCACCTACACCCTGGCGATCACGGTCCCCTCCGGGTACGTCGTCGCGGCGACCGGTGACCTCGTCAACCGGGCCGAGGTCCTGACCCCGGCCCAGGTGGCGCGGCTCGCGGCGGCGGCGAAGGCCGACACCGTCGTGCGGGTGATCACCGCCGACGAGCTCACCTCGGGCGCGGCGCGGCCCCGGAAGACCGGCACCCTGACGTGGAAGTTCCGCGCCGAGAACGTCCGCGACGCGGTGTGGGCGGCATCGCCCGAGTACCAGTGGGACGCGACGAGCTACGCGGGCCACCTCGCGATGGCCTACTACCGGCCGAGCGCGGCGGTCAACTGGCACGACGCGGCCGACCAGTCGCGGATGTCGATCCAGGAGTACTCCGAGCGCTGGTTCCCGTACCCGTGGCCGCACATCTCGGCGGTCGAGGGCCCGATCAGCGGGATGGAATACCCGATGATCGCGATGGAGACCAAGAGCCGCGACGTCTACGACCTCTACAACGTCGTGACGCACGAGATCGGCCACATGTGGTTCCCGATGATCGTCGGCTCGAACGAGCGGATGCACATGTGGCAGGACGAGGGCTTCAACACCTTCATCAACACCTTCTCCGAGGCGCGTCGCTACCCGGAGAAGGGCGACCAGATGGCGCGCGCCGCGCAGGAGCGCAACCTGATCGAGCAGGTGATGCGCGCCGGGATCGACAAGCCGGTGGAGATCAACCCCGACCGGATCGCCCCGAACTACCTCGGCATCTCGGCGTACCTGAAGCCGAGCGTGGGGCTGCAGTTGCTCCGCCAGGAGATCCTCGGGCCCGAGCTCTTCGACGAGGCGTTCCGGACCTACGTCTCGCGCTGGGCCTACCGGCACCCGACCCCGGCCGACTTCTTCCGCACCATGGACGACGCCGCGGGCCGGCGGCTCGACTGGTTCTGGCGCGGCTGGTTCCTCGAGAACGCCCGCTTCGACCAGGCGGTCGACTCGGTGGCCACCCGCCAGAACGGCGACGTCCAGCAGGTCGGCGTGATCTTCGGCAACCACGAGCGCGGCGTGCTGCCGATCCGGGCCCGCTTCACCTTCAGCGACGGCTCGACCGCCGACATGCGCTACCCGGCGGAGGTGTGGAGCACCAACACCGGCAAGTACCCGCGGACCTACCAGTTCACCGGCAAGAAGCTCGTCGGCATCGTGCTCGATCCCGACCAGCTCCTGGTCGACATCGACCGCAGCAACAACGAGTGGAAGGCGCCGCAGTAGATTCGTCCCCCATGCCCGCCTCCCTGTCGGTCTGGCCCGCCGCGCTCGCCAGCGTCCTGCTGGTGAGCGCGGTGCCGCTGGCCGGCCTGCTGCTGGCCCGCGGCCGCGTCGCCGCGCTGCAGCGCCACATGATGCTGCTGGTGTCGTTCGCGGTCGGGGCGCTCCTCGGCGGGGCGGTGATCCACCTCCTTCCCGACGCGTTCCGGCAGCTGGGGCCCGGACCCGCCCTCACCGGCGGGCTGCTCGCCGGGTTCCTCGGCTTCTTCGTGCTGGAGAAGTTCCTCTGGCACCATCACCACCACCACCTCGATGGCGAGGAGGATCACCACCACGCCATTCCCCCGCTCGCCACGCTCAACCTGGTCGGCGACGGAATCCACAACGTGATCGACGGGATGCTGATCGCCGGGGCATGGCTCGCCTCGCCGACGCTGGGGATGGCGACGACGATCGCGGTCTTCCTGCACGAGATCCCGCAGGAGGTCGGCGACTTCGGCGTGCTGCTGCACGCCGGCCTGCCGCTCCGGCGGGCGGTCTGGCTCAACTTCCTCTCGGGACTCGGGGCGGTGGCCGGCGCGGTGATCGCGCTGCTGGTGGGGGAGCAGGTGGCGGGCTTCAGCGCGGCGATGGTGCCGGTCGCCGCGGGCGCGTTCCTCTACATCGCCGCCTCCGACCTGATCCCGGAACTCCACCGCGAGCGCCGCCCGGGCGCGGTGCTGCTCCAGGTGGCGCTGGTGCTCCTCGGCGTGGCGGTGATGGCGGTGGGGAAGGCGGTGCTTGGATAGACGGCGAGCGCCGTCGCGAGTGAAACGAGATTCGAGATTCGCGATTCGCGAATCGTGAGTCGGAGATCATGCTACTGCGCATGAAGCACGAATCGCGAATCTCGAATCTCGATTCACGTCCGGTCCGCGGTCACCTGCCAGCCGGCGTACCCCTCGCTCAGGTCGATCACGTCGGTGAATCCCATCGACTCGAGCAGCGAGGCGCCGATCGCCGAGCGGGTGCCGGCCTGGCAATGGATGGCGAGCGGGGTGTCGCGCGGCAGGTCGGCGAGCTCGGCGGGGACCCGGCCGAGCGGGTGGTGCACCGCGCCCGGGATGTGGCCGGCGGCCCACTCGTTCGCCTCGCGCAGGTCGACCAGCGTCCGTCCCGCGGCGACCATCGCCTCGGCCTCCGCGATGTCGCCGCGCCGCCCGGTGCCCCAGGCCGCCGGGTCGCCACGGGTGGCGAGCAGCGCCGGCTCGAACACCCCCGTGACGCGGTCGAGGCCGATCGAGGCGAGGGCGCGGCGCGCCTCGGTGGCGTCGTCCCGGTCGGCCGCGATCAGCGCGATCGGGGCGTCGAAGCGCAGCAGCCAGCCGGCCCAGGTGGTGAAGGCCCGGATCAGCGGCAGCGACAGCGTCCCCTTGAGGTGCCCGGCGGCGTAGTCGGCCTTGGGGCGGGTGTCGATCACGAATCCCTCGGCCAGCGCCCGGGAGAGATCCGCAGCCGGCAGCTGCGCGACGGGTCCGCGCTCGCCGAGGACCGGCGGGCCCTCGCGGTTGATCCGCTTCATCATCCCGAAGTAGGCCGGCGGCGAGGGTTGTCCCTCGAGGACCGCCGCGACGAACGCGTCCTGGTCGGCGACCTGGAACGCCCAATTGGTGCGGCGCTCGTAGCCGAGGGTGGAGGTCGGCATCGCGCCGAGCGCCTTGCCGCACGCCGAGCCGGCGCCGTGGCCGGGCCAGATCTGCAGGTGATCGGGCAGCGACGCGAGGCGCTGGAGCGAGCGGTGCAGCTGCCGCGCGCCGGCCTCCATCGTCCCCGCGACGTGGGCGGCCCGCTCCAGCAGGTCGGGGCGTCCCACGTCGCCCACGAACACGAAGTCGCCCGACACCATCGCGACCGGGTCGTCGCTCCGGGCGGTGTCGGTCACCACGAACGCCAGGTGCTCCGGGGTGTGGCCGGGGGTGTGCCACACGTCGAGCCGCACGCCACCCATCACGATCGTGTCGCCATCGTGGAGCAGCGTCGCGCCGTCGGCTGCGGCGTAGGCGTACTGCCAGTCGGCGCCGCCCTCGGCGGAGAGGAGCAGGGTGCCGCCGGTCGCCGCCGCGAGCTCGCGGCCGCCCGAGACGAAGTCGGCGTGGATGTGCGTCTCGGTGATCCGGGTGATCCGCATCCCCTCGGTGCGCGCGGCCTCGAGCAGCGGCGCGATGTCGCGCGGCGGGTCGATCACGATCGCCTCGTTGGTGCGCTGGCAGCCGATCAGGTAGGCGGCCTGGGCGAGGCGGTCATCGTAGAAGCGGCGGACGAGCATGTCGTGGCGTTCCTTCCAGCGGATAGTTCCAGTGTCGAGAGAACCGAGAACGGTGAACAGAGAACCGAGTTCGTTCGTTCCCCGTTCTCCGTTCTCCGTTCTCCGTTCTCCCTTCTCCCTGCTCCCTGCTTCCTACAGCTCCTTGGCCAGCATGAACGCCGCCACCACCATCAGCAGCACCGCGAAGCCGCGGCTGAGCGCGCGGGTGCTGAACCGTGGTGCCAGCCAGATGCCGACCGCCATCCCTGCCAGCGCGGCCGCGGTCACCATCGCGGTGAGCCGCAGGTCGAGGGTGACCCGGCCCCACCACCCGGCGCTCGCGGCGACCGTGTTGAGGGCGATCACCGCCAGCGACGTCGCGGTCGCCTGCGGCATCGGCAGCCCGAGGACGCCGACCAGGGCCGGCACGATGAGGAAGCCGCCACCCACCCCCACCAGGCCGGTCAACGCGCCGACCGCGAGCGCGGCCGGCAGCAACCGGGCCAGCGGCAGGGTGCCGGTCGGCGCCTCGCCGGTGTCGGCCGGCGCCGGGGGCCGCATCGAGCGCCGCCACATCAGCACCGCCGCCACCAGCATCACCGCCGTGAACAGAACAAGCCGCGGCGTGTCCGGGATCCCGGTGCCGAGGCGGGCGGCCAGGTAGGAGGCCCCCATCGCGGCCGCCGCGAACGCCGCCGCCATCTGGAGCCGCAGCTGTCCGGACCGGTACCGGGAGGCGGCGCCCACCAGCGCCGCCGCGCCGACGACCGGCAGCGACATCGGCACCGCCACCCCGGCCGGGAGGCCGAGCACGTGGACGAGGACCGGCACGGCGAGGATCGACCCGCCGCCGCCCAGCATGCCGAGGGAGATTCCCACCGCCATGAAGCCGAGGAGGCCGAGGATCAGCATGCGTTCCGCTCAGCCACGGCGCAGCGCGTCGTCGAGGAGGCGGGTGAGCCGCACCGTGGCCCGCGCGAGCTGCAACTCGAGCGCCGGCATGACCTCGAGCTCGTAGCGCTGGTCGAGTTCGAGCGACTGGGGAAGCGACGGATACACCACGTCGCGCGACACGTCATGCGACTCCATCGCCCAGTCGACGATCGAACCTTCGGCGAGGTCGTCGAGGTCGTCGCGGGCCTTGAGGCCATTGCCGATGGCGGTCGCGAGGGTGGCGTCGTCGTAGCCCAGGTCCTCGAGCATGCCGTAGTCCCACAGCGCATGGAGGTTGGTGCGGCGCCCCCGGAAGGTCAGCGCCACGTCGTTGCCGCCGCGGTCGCCCCGCTCGCCGGCGTGCAGCGGCATGTGCAGGTCCTCGACCAGGTGGACCACCCAGCGAAGCGCCTCGACGCGGGCGCGGCGCGGCTGGCGCCGGTCGCGCAGCACGGCGAGCTGCCGGTCGAGCGCATCGAGGATGCAGCCCTCGGCGCAGAGGGCGCGCCGGTCGAGACGCGACGTGGTGATCGGGATGTCGATGTAGTGCCAGGACGACGCCTCGGGACGCTCCGACCGGATGCTGTCGGCCCAGGTGCTGGCGTCGGCCAGGGTCTCGCTCCCGAGGAGCGCGCGGACCGCCTGCCGCGCCGCCGGGGAGAGCCGCGGCTCGACCGCCAGGGCAATCGCGCGGTGGCCAACGCGTCCCCACCGCATGGCGGCATCTGCGTCGATCGGGGGGGCGGGCAGCGGACCGAGGAGGAGCGGGGCGAGGGCGGCGATCAGCATCGGGTCATCCGGGGAGCGGGGCGGCGGTCGGGCGATTCGCACAGATTGTAGCCGGGTCGGCGATCCGGCGCCCGTGTGGCTCGGCGCCGGTCCGGCCGTCCCCCCAGCCGACCCTCGACCGGAGCCGTCCCTGCCGATCCGCCGCCTCGCCCTGCTCCTCGCGCTCGCCGTGCCCGCCCCGGTGCGGGCCCAGTCGGGCAGCGTCCTGCCGCCCGACTCGCTGCGCTTCACCAACGCCGGGGTGCTGCGGGCCGACTCGGCGGTGGAGGCGGTCTTCGTCGCGCGGACCCGGGCGGTGGACACGGTGGCGATCGGCGACTTCGCCTCGCACCTGCTGGCGCGCCTCGGCGTCCCGCCGTTCGAGGACTCGCTCGCCTTCCTGGTCACCGCCGACACCGCGCGGGTCCGGATCCAGGGCCGCCTCAAGGACTTCCCGCCCGAGTCGCGCGAGGAGCTCGGACCGATCTTCTCCTTCATCGACTCGCTGACGCCGTTCATCGCGACGATCTCGATGCCGCAGCACTCGGGCGGGATCATGCGCTTCCGGCTGGAGCGGGTCACGGTCTCGGGCTTCCCGATCCCGGACATCCTGCTGCTCCCGGCGCTGCAGGAGTACGACAAGCGCTACCCGGTGCTGGCGAGCCGGGGGCGGGAGTTCCTGGTCGCGATGCCGCCGGAGGCGGAGGCGCGGCTGCTGGAGAACGGGATCGAGCTCAGGATGCCCTGAGTCGCCGCCAGTCGAGCGTCATCAGCACCATGTGCAGCGTGATCGTCACCGCCGACACCGCGCACCAGGGGCAGAAGCTCTTGATGACGAAGAACTCGTAGTACTTGAGCCGCAGCGTGAAGCAGAACGCCGTCACGATCAGGACGGTGAGGACCGTCGTCACGCGACGGTCGTCGCGCCAGCGCGGGAAGGTCCCCACCAGGGCAGTGGTGAAGATCAGCGCGTAGCCGATGGTGCCGATCAGCGCCACGTCGACGCCGAGGAACCAGCCCCAGGGCGAGAACTGCACCACTTCGCAGCCGTGGTTCCCGCCGCAGACCAGCTGCCCGGCGAGCCCCAGCTTCCACAGGTGGAGGTAGAGCGCCACGATCCCCGAGACGAGGGCGGTGGCGGCGATCCAGTGGCGGGGGGTGAGCGAGTCGTCCTGGGACATGGCAGGATTCTAGTCGGGTGAATCGTGAATGGTGAATGGGCGTGCGGCCGGGGTCTCGGGTGGGTCGCGGTCTCGCCCGGAGCGCCCCGTTTCCCATTCACCATTCACCATTCACCCGCGTTACCTTGCTGCCGCCATGACTGCCGTCGACTCCGCCGCCATCGCCCGGGCGATCGCCAATCGCCGCACCTTCGCGATCATCTCGCACCCGGACGCCGGGAAGACCACCCTCACCGAGAAGCTCCTCCTCTACGGCGGGGCGATCCACCTCGCGGGGTCGGTCAAGGCGCGGCGGGCGGCGCGGCACGCCACCTCCGACTGGATGGCGCTGGAGCGGGAGCGCGGCATCTCGGTGACCTCGAGCGTGATGCAGTTCGCCTATCGCGGCTTCCAGGTGAACCTGCTGGACACGCCCGGCCACGCCGACTTCTCCGAGGACACCTACCGCACCCTGGTCGCGGCCGACAGCGCGGTGATGCTGCTCGACAACCGCCGCGGCGTCGAGGAGCGGACCCGCCAGCTGTTCGAGGTCTGCAAGCTGCGGCAGATGCCGATCTTCACCTTCGTCAACAAGTGCGACCGGCCCGGCGGCAATCCGCTGCAGCTGATCAGCGACGTCGAGGCCGACCTCGGCCTCGCGATCCATCCGGTGACCTGGCCGGTGTACTCCTCGGCGGGGTTCGTCGGCGTCGCCGACCGGCGCCGCGGCGAGGTGCTGCTGTTCGACCGCGCGGTGGACCACGGCGCGACGCTGGTGACCTTCCACCGCGTGGCGCTGGACGACCCCGCCCTCGCCGGGGAGATCGGCGAGGCGCCGCTTGCCGCGCTGCGCGACGAGCTCGAGCTGCTCGAGCACGCCGGCGCGCCATGGGACGAGGCGGCGATCCGCGCCGGCACCCTCTCGCCGATGTACTTCGGCTCGGCGCTCACCAACTTCGGCGTGGCGCCGTTCCTCGAGGACTTCCTCGACCACGCCCCCGCGCCGCTGTCGCGCGAGGCCGAGGGGCGCACCGTGTCGCCGACCGACCCCGACTTCACCGGCTTCGTGTTCAAGATCCAGGCGAACATGGACCCGAAGCACCGCGACCGGGTCGCGTTCGTGCGGATCTGCTCCGGCCATTTCGAGGCGGGGATGCAGGTGGCGCTGGCGCGCCAGGCCAAGCCGATCCGGCTGTCGCAGCCGCAGCAGTTCCTCGCCCAGGAGCGCACCGAGGTCGAGGAGGCGTGGCCGGGCGACGTGATCGGCGTGCTCGACCGCGGCAACCTGCGGGTGAGCGACTCGCTCTCGCTCAAGGGCGACGTCGCCTTCAGCGGGATCCCGCGCTTCGCGCCGTCGTTCTTCTCGCGGGTGATCCTGCGCGACCCGCTCAAGCGCAAGCAGCTCGACACCGGCCTGCGGCAGCTCACCGAGGAGGGGGCGGTCCAGGTCTTCTACGGCGACTCGGTGGCGGGCCCGGTCGCGATCGTCGGCGCGGTCGGCCAGCTCCAGTTCGACGTGCTGCTGGCGCGCCTCGAGGGCGAGTACAACGTCCGCGCCACGCTCGAGCCGATGCCGTTCAAGCTGGCGCGCTGGGTCCGCGGCGACGACGCCCAGATCGATCGCCTGGTCGAGGGTCGCTCGCGGCTGCGCCTCTGGGACACCAAGGGCGGCTCGATCCTGCTGTTCGAGGACGAATGGGCGCTGCGCCACGGGATGGAGGCGGCGCCGACGCTGGAGTTCCTCGAGGTGGCGCCGTAGCGCGAGACTGGCGAGTCGAGACTCGAGATTCGAGGGCGCTCACCCTCGATTCGCCAGTCTCGTCCTAGCTGCTGCAGCTCACCACGATCTCGCTCGCCCACGCCGGCGGCGTCGCCGCGAAGCGCTCCATCGCGGGATGCTCGTCGAACGGCGCGTCGAGCAGCCGGCGCACCTCGTCCACCAGCGCCATGTTCCGCGTCTCGGCGTTCTCGATCACGTCCTGCGCCACCCAGTTGCGCAGCACGTACTTCGGGTTGGTGGCGAGCATCGCCGCGTGGCGCTCGGCAGCCGGCCGCGCCTCGCGCGCGAGGCGATCGGCGTAGCGGTCGAGCCAGAGGTCCAGCCCGCCGCGCGGGCCGACCTCGGCGCGGAGCGGCGCGTCGCTGGCCGGATCGGCCGCATCCCAGCGCGACAGCGCGCGGAAGGTCCGGGTGTAGTCGGCGTGGCCGGTCCGCAGGACCTCGAGCAGCGCCGCCACCAGCGCGACGTCGCCGTCCTCCGGGCGCGCCAGGCCGAGCTTCGCGCGCATCCGCGCCAGCACTTCCGCCTCGTACGCCTCCCGGTACGCCTCGAGCGCCGCCGTCGCCGCGGACTCGCCCACCAGCGGGTGGAGCGCCTCGCCCAGCCGCGCGCAGTTCCACAGCCCGACCAGCGGCTGCCGGTCGAAGGCATAGCGTCCCGCGTGGTCGGAGTGGTTGCAGACCAGGTGCGGGTCGTACCGGTCCATCCAGCCGAACGGCCCGTAGTCGAGCGTGAGGCCGATGATCGAGAAGTTGTCGGTGTTCATGACGCCGTGGGCGAAGCCCGCGGCGATCCACGCCGCCATCAGCCGCGCGGTCCGCTCCACCACCTCGCGATACCAGGCGTCGTAGCGCGCCCCCGCCGGCCGGGCGAGCAGCCGCGGGTGGAACCGCTCGATGACGAAGTCGGCGAGCCGGCGCCGCTCGTCGTCCATGCGCCTGGCGGCGAGATACTCGAACGAGCCGAAGCGCACGTGGGTCGGGGCCACCCGGGTGAGGATCGCCGCCGTCTCGGTGCGCTCGCGGTGCACGGGCAGGTCGCTGCCGACGATCGCGAGCGCCTCTGTGGTCGGGATGCCGAGGCCGCGCATCGCGGCGGAGGCGAGGTATTCGCGGATCGTGGAGCGGAGCACGGCGCGGCCGTCGCCCATCCGCGACCAGCGGGTGAGGCCGGCCCCCTTGAGCTGCAGCTCGACGCGGCGATGGTCTGGGCCCTCGAGCTCCCCGAGGACGATCGCCCTTCCATCGCCGAGCTCCGGCACCCAGCTGCCGAACTGGTGGCCGGCGTAGGCCGCCGCGATCGGGGTCGGGCCCTCGGGGACCGCGTTGCCGGCGAGGAGCTGCAGCGTGGCCGGCTCGTCCAGCGAACCCGGCCAGCCGAGCCGCTCGGCCAGTCGCTCGTTCCAGGCGACGGGGTAGGGCTCCGGGACCGCGGTCGGCGCCACGCGCTGGTGCAGCCCTTCGGGGAGGAGGGCGTAGCCGTCGTGCCAGCGCGGGGCGGTGCGGGTGGTCATCGCCCGGAAGCTACGACCGAACCGGCCGTCTGCTCCAGCCGACGTTTCAGCCGGGAAACGTTGCGACTTGAAACCCTGCCGGACCGGGCTACGTTTGGGAAGGTGGGTCGACCACAGGCCCGCGTCGCAGCCGGGGAGGCCGAGATGACGACGAAGTACTGGCTCAAGATCATCCTGGGGATGCTCGCCGTCTTCGCGGTGGGGATGGTCATCGCCACCGGGATCAAGAAGGGGAATCAGACGGTCCACGCGCTCATGGATGGGACCGACGCGATCACGCTGCCGATGCTGGGCGCGCCCTTCATGCTCGGCGACGCGAAGCTCGGCGCGATCCAGAGCATGCGGATCGAGCGGGACGCACCCAAGCAGGTCTCCGGCTTCCACCTCAAGGTGCGGCTCGACGACCCGCAGGCGCTCGAGACGCTGGCCACTTGCCAGATCTCGCTGGACGACTTCGAGTCGATCGACGAGCACTCGCGCTTCGTGTGCGTCGACCCGGCCGACTCGGTCGCCCAGGACATGCAGCAGTTCGGCACGATCACCTTCCAGCCGTCGGGCCAGGTGCACGTGCTCCTCGCGCCGGCGAAGGTGCGCGACGAGATGCGGAACGCCTTCGTGGGCGACGCGAAGGATTCCGTCGATGCCGCGCTCGAGGGACTCGACGCGCAGATCGACTCGGCGGCCGGCGGCGGCAACGTCAGCGTGAAGATCAACGGCAAGCAGATCGTCGACATCCACGGCGACTCGACCGGCGGCCACGTCGTGATCAAGGATCCCGCGACCGGCAAGACGCTGGTCGAGGTGAACGGTCCCGTCGGGAAGCCCTGAACGGCGACAGGCGAAGGGCGAGGGGCGAGGGGCGAAGAGCGGCTTGGCGCTCCTCGCCCCTCGCCCCTCGCCTGTCGCCTAGATTTCCCGCATGACCCTCCTCTCCGTCGGTGGCGTGGCGGTCCGCTTCGGCGGCACTCCCCTCTTCGAGGACCTCTCCTTCGTCGTCACCCGCGGCGAGCGCTGGGGCATCGTCGGGCGCAACGGCAGCGGCAAGACGACGCTGATCGACCTGGTCCAGGGCAAGCGCGCGCCCGACGACGGCAGCGTCTCTCGGGCCACCGGCCTGCGACTCGCGGTGGTGGACCAGTACCGCGACTTCGGCTCGGCGGGGACGGTGTGGGAGGCGGCGGCGCGCGGCCTCGCCGACCTCTTCGCGCTCGGGCGCGAGGTCGAGCGTCACCTCGAGGCGATGAGCGCGGCCGGCGCCGAGGTCACCGAGGCGATGCTGGAGCGCTACGGACGCGACCAGGAGCGCTTCGAGCGCGACGGCGGCTACGCGGCGACGGCGCGGGTCGACGCCGTGCTCGCCGGCCTCGGCTTCGACCCGGAGGCGGCCCGGACCCAGCCGGTCGCGACGCTGTCCGGCGGCGAGCGCGGTCGCCTCGCCCTCGCCGCGCAGCTCGCCGCGCCGGCCGACCTGCTGATCCTCGACGAGCCGACCAACCATCTCGACCTCGCCACCACCCGGTGGCTCGAGGGCTACCTCCACGACCTCGACGAGGCGGTGCTGCTCATCTCCCACGACCGCGCCTTCCTGCGCGCTGTGGTGGACCACGTGCTGCACCTCGAGGCCGGCACCGGCACCGCGTACACCGGTTCCTACGACGACTTCCTCCGCCAGCACGCCGAGCGGCGCGAGGCCCTCGGCCGCGCGGTGGCGAAGCAGCAGGCGAAGATCGCCGCGGAGGAGGACTTCATCCGCCGCAACATCGCCGGCGGCAACTCGGCCCAGGCCAAGGGGAGGCGTCGGCGGCTGGCGCGGGTCGAGCGCCTCTCGCCACCGCCGGGCGAGGACGGCGTGATGGCGGTGGCGTTCGAGTCCGCCTCGCGCGGCGGCGACCAGGTGCTGGTGATCGACAAGCTCGCGGTGGCGGTGGAGGACCGTCCGCTGGTCGCGCCCTGGAGCGCGGTGCTGCGTCGCGGTGACGTGGTCGGGCTGGTCGGCGGCAACGGGGCGGGGAAGTCGACGATGCTGCACACCATCCTCGCCGAGCGACCGGCCGCCGCCGGCGCGGCGCGGCTGATGCCGTCGGTCGAGGTGGCCCACTATCGGCAGGACCTCGCCGACGTGTCGGTGGACCGCTCGCTGTACGACCTGATCGCCGACCGCCGGCCGATGTGGACCCGCGGCCAGGTGCAGGGCCACCTGGGCCGGTTCGGCTTCAGCGGCGACGCCGTGCTGCGCCGGGCCGGGTCGCTCTCGGGCGGCGAGCGCGCCCGGGTCGCCCTCGCGTTGATGATGCTCGAGCACGCCAACCTGCTCGTGTTCGACGAGCCGACCAACCATCTCGACGTCGAGTCGATCGAGGCGCTCGAGGACGCACTGGCCGACTACGACGGCACCGTGCTGCTCGTATCGCACGACCGCGCGCTCCTGGAGGCGCTCACGACCCGGATCTGGGCGATCGAGGACGGCCACGTCACCGATCATCCCGGCGACTTCGCGTCGTGGGAGGCGAGCCGCGGGGCGCGGCGCGCCGAGCGGGGGGCCGCCGCGCCGCCCCCCCCGCCCGGGCCCGAAAGCCCCCCCCCGCCCCGCCACCCCCGCGCGGGCCCTCGCCGGCGGGGGGGGGGGGCG
>CAZKYO010000030.1:0-34829 GCA_964557115.1 uncultured Gemmatimonadaceae bacterium | reverse complement strand
GGCGCGCTGGGCTCGGTTGGCGCTCGCTCGACCGCGGCGCCCCCCGTGGGGGCGTTCGACCCGGTGGAGGACCGGGGCGGCCCGCCCCGCCGGGGGGGGGGGGGGGGTGGGGTGGCGCCGGGCGGCGCCACCCCGACGCACGGATCAGAACATCCAGCCGAGTCGCGTCTTGAGGACCTTCTGGTTGCCGATGTCGGTCGCGGCGACCCCGACCCCGAGATTCCAGACCACGTCTTCGCTGAGCGCGATGTCGCCGCCGAAGAAGAACTGGTGGACCTGGGCGTCCTTGGGGCTCCAGTCGAACACCTTGCCGAGTGACGCGTAGTACTCGACGCTCAGGTCGAGCGTGGGCGTCAGGGTGAGGCCGACACGGGCACCCGGCTCGAAGTCCCACCCCTCCTCGGTGCCGGGTCCCTTGAGGGCGCGACCGACCACCGGGTTGAGGTCCACCTGCAGCCGGCCGATGCGCTTCTCGATCACCGGCCGGATCTCGAGCGTCACGTCATCGGCCTCGTAGGCGTCCTGCGGGAATCCCACCTCGGCGGCGAGCGAGAGGCCGACCGGCAGGTTCCATCCCTCGGGCGCGCGGATCCGCGGCCGCAGGCGCCAGCCGGCGAACTCCGCGCCCTCGCCCGGCCGGGACGCGAGCACCAGGTAGCCGGCGAACTCGAATGCGTCGGTGATCCCGTGCGTGAGCTCGAAGGTGAGGTGCCCCTGGTGGTTGCTCGGCGCGACCTCGCCCTCGGCCTCGGTGCTTCCCTTGGCGACGTAGTTGAGGTGGGTCTCGAGGTTCCAGCGGCCGGCGGGAACGGTCTCGTACTCGTAGACCTGGATCTCGAACGGATCCTGGGCGACGAGCGCGACCGGGGCGACGGCGAGGGCGGCGAGCAGCGCGGCAGGCAACCGAAGGTGCATTGGCTTCCTCAATTGGAGTCGGGGGACGGAAGCTTGGCGGATTCCGCGCCCGGCGGCAAATGTCCCCGGCGCGCGACGGCGGCGATGGCGGTGCCGGCGATGGCCCCGACCCCCCCGTAAAACAGGATGCCCGGGTAGACGCTCCGGAGGTGCCACATCATGTCGTCGGCCCAGAGGCTGGTGAATCCGATGAATCCAAGAAACAGGAACAGACTGGCACCGCCCCCTGCGACCGCTGCCTGAACGAGTGGGATGTGGTCATCGCGGCGACGCCGAAGCAGGTCGGCGATCAGCAGTGCGTAGATCAGGCCGCCGGCAAAGCCGATCACGGCGCCGAACATCACACCATTGAGCAGGACTGAGCTCAGTGCCACGCCAGTCAGGCCGCCCCGAAGGAGCACCAACCAGGCCAAGCCGACCACTGGGACCATGATCGCCCACGCCAGCGCCGAGACCGTGGCAAGCACCAGCGCGGCGCGGAGACGAGGCCAGCTGATCACCGATCGCCCTTCAGTCGCGCGGGTCCGTCGCCGCCGGCCGGCAGCTTGCCGCGCGACGCGGCGGCCAGGATGCCGGCGCCGGTGCCGGCGCCGAGGAGGGCGAAGAAGCCGGCCTGGATCAGCGTCGCCATGCCGATCAGGTGGAGGCCGCCGTCGAGCGCGGCGATCACGCCGAGGTAGATCATCGCGCCGACGATGCCGCCGATCGTGGCGCCCTGGCGGATGCCGACGCCGCGATCGCCGCGACCCCGGGCGATCCCGGCCAGCGAGAGCGAGTAGAGCACGCCGCCGACGAAGCCGACCACGCCGCCCGAGATCAGCGGCGGATAGAAGATCCCGGGCAGGGTGACGTTCCCCCATTGGCCCTTGAGGGTGATCACGACCGCCAGGACGGCGGAGACCGCGATCGCCCAGAACGTCGCCGAGACGGCGCCGATCACGGTGGCCGCCCTGAGCTTGCGCCAGGCGCTCACGAGGTCGTCCTCCCGGCCAGGTGCGTGATCACCGCGTGCCAGAACTCCAGCGCGTCGAAGAACGACTTGACCGGCGCGCGCTCGTTGAGGCCGTGGGCGAACTGGTCGCTGTCCTTCATGAAGAGCCCCATCATCCCGTAGGTCGGGATCCCGGCGCGGCGGATCCACTTGCCGTCGGTGCCGTACGGGGCCATCAGCGGGATGATCGGCGTGCCGGGGCGGATCGCCGCCACGCCCGCAGCGGCGGCGTCCATCACGTCGGTGCGGAGCGGCGACGCGGGACTCGCGTTGATGTCGCCCACGGGCCGGATGTGCACGCCGGTGTCGGCCACCACGCGCTGCAGGGTGGCGCGCACTGCCTCGGGCTCGGTGCCGGGGAAGATCCGGCAGTTGACCGTCGCGGTCGCCGATTGCGGCAGCGCGTTCTCCGCGTGGCCGGCCTTGAGCATCGTGGCGATGCAGGTGGTCCGCGTGATCCCGACCACCTCCGGTGCGTGCCACAGCACCTCGGCCGCAGCCGCGTCGTGCGGGTCCTTGACCAGTGCAGCCATTGCGGGC
Organism: uncultured Gemmatimonadaceae bacterium; assembly: GCA_964557115.1. GTDB lineage: Bacteria > Gemmatimonadota > Gemmatimonadetes > Gemmatimonadales > GWC2-71-9 > Palsa-1233. Next base: position 32,383 of record CAZKYO010000030.1, on the reverse strand, counting down.
CCGACCGGCGCCGGCGTGATGGCGGCCATCGCGGTGAGGAACCGCCGGGTGGCGTCGTTGGTCTCCACCGGGAAGCGATACTGCTGCAGCCGGCCGAGCGCCGCGGCGAGCTGGTAGATCGCGTTGTCCACCCGCGGCGTCGAGGAATGGCCGCCAGGGTTGGTGACCGTCAGCTCGAAGGTGGCATAGGTCTTCTCCGACGTCTCCACGAGGTAGGCTAGCGGCGAGCCGTCCTCGTTGAGGATCCCGCCGCCGGCATCGGCGTTGAGCGCGAACTCCGCGGCGATCAGGTCACGATGCGGACCGGCAAGGTCCTGCGTCGTGAGCATGTCGGTCTCCTCGTCGCCGGTGAACGCGATGATGAGGTCGCGACTCGGCACGAAGCCCTCGGCCTTGAGGCGCAGGAAGGTCGTGGTCAGCATCGTGACGCCGAACTTGTCGTCCTCGCTGCCGCGGCCGTAGAAGTAGCCGCCGGCCTCCGTCACCGTGAACGGATCGCGGACCCAGTCCTCGCGCATCGCATCGACCACGTCCATGTGGCCCATGAAGAGGATCGGTAGCTTCCCCGCCGAGCCATCGCCGCGGTAACGCACCACCAGCGAGGCGAGCTTCTCGCCATCGGGGCGGGTGACCGGCACGACCTGGACGTCCTGCGCCGCGAAGCCGCCCGCACGGAAGCGCGCGGCGAGCTGCTCGGCGACCTCGGGGACGCGGCCCTGGCCCAAGGCGCTCCGGATCGAGACGATCTCCCGATAGATGTCGAGCGCCTGGCGCTGGTACGGCTTCGTGTAGGCGGCGCTGGAGTCCTGTGCGGCCAGCGTGAACGGCAGGAGCAGGAGGGCGGCGAGACGGCGCATGCGGGCTCCTCGCGGGGGACGGGGGTGGCGCCCCAAGGTACCACGGGTCGACCGGACGGTGGGCGACGTTGCAACGGCGCGACGTCGGCTCAGGCGGGCTCCCACGCGACGGGATCGCCGACCCGGATCGTCGCATCGGCGAGCACCTCGGTGAAGACGCCGCCGCGCCATGCCGGGTCGAGGGCCAGTCGGAGGCCCGGGAGCGCCTCGTCCATCCGCTCGCAGGGTCGCAGCTCGCCCCCCACCAGCAGTCGGGCCTCGCCGATCCGGAGCACCCGGCCGCGACTCCCGGCGAGGTCGATCCCGGCGACGAGCAGGTTGGCGCGTCGGGCGGCCGGGGGCACGATGCCACCCGCCTCGGCGAGCGCGTCCTGCCAGCCTTCCCGTCCCAGGACCGAGACCTGACGCCGTCGGCTTCGGTCGGCGCTGCCTTCGACCCCCTGGCCGGCTCGCAGCAGGGCGGTCGGGACGGGGTCCATCGCGCCGCGATGGGCCCGCTTGATCCAGATCGCCTCGAGTGTCGCCAAGGGGTCCTCCGGCAGTGGCAACCACGTGGGGTGGCTCGTCGTAATTACAATGTTGGGTGTCCTCGACCCGGGCGGCAATGCCGGGTCGTCGCTTTCACCAGTGGAGTCGCCCTTGTCGTTGCGCGTCCCGTCCGTCGCCGGTCTCCTTGCCACGCTCCTGCTCGTCGCGGCCACCAGGGCCCCCGCCGTCGGCACGCCGACGGCGCGCGGCTACTCCTACGCGTTCGAGGACGTCCTCGGAACGTCGCTCGACCTCCGGTTCACGGCCACGCACGAGGTCGACGCGGCACGGGCGCGGGACGCGGCACTCGCCGAGATCGAACGGCTGCGCCGGATCCTCAGCACGTGGGACGAGACGAGCGAGGTCGCGGTGCTTGTGCGCGACGGCGTGCTGGCCCATCCCTCGGCCGACCTGCTTGCGGTCCTCCGCGGCTACGATCGATGGCGCGTGGCGAGTGGCGGGGCCTACACTCCCCGGATCGCGCCGCTCACCGCGGCGTGGCGCCGGGCGGCGGCAACCGATCGCCTGCCCGAGGCCGCCGTGCTGCGGTCGGCGAGTGCCGCGGCACTGGCGCCGGCGTGGCGCATCGACGCCGGCTCGGGCGCCATCATGCTGCTGGGCGATGGCGCGATCGACATCAACTCGCTCGGCAAGGGCTACGTGATCGACCGCACGGTGGCGGCGATCCGCGCCGCGGTTCCCGGCCTGGCCGGCGGCCTGGTCGACATCGGCGGCGACATCCGCACGTGGGGACGCGCCCCGACCGGCGACGGCCGCTGGACGGTCGGCGTCGCGGATCCGCTCGAGGCGTTCGACAATGCGGTGCCGATCGTGCGCCTCGCGGTCGGCGACCGGGCCGTGTCGAGCAGCGGCCGTTACGCGCGCGGATTCACGATCCTCGGCCGTCACTACTCGCACATCATCGACCCGCGCGACGGCCGGCCGGCCGACGCCGTGGCCGGCGTGACCGTCGTCGCGGCCGACAACGCGACCGCCAACGCCCTGGCGACGACGCTCTCGGTGCTGGGGCCCGAGCAGGGAGAGCAGCTCCTCGCCACCGTGCCCGGCGCCGAGGCGCTGTGGACGCTGGCCGACGGGAGCGAGGTGCGAACCGCTGGATTCGCGGCGTTCGAGCTGCCCGGCGCGCGCGGCGCGCGACCCCACGCGCCGCTCGGCGCGACGCTGCAGGTCGACCTGAGCACGACGCGGCCGTATCGGCACCGACCGTACGTCGCGGTGTGGATCACCGACACGACCGGCGCGCACGTGCGGACCCTGGCGTTCTGGGGCGATCGCTGGAAGTACCAGCGCGAGCTCAGCAAGTGGTGGAACGCGTTCGGCGACGACCGCGAGCTCGTCGATGCCGTGACCCGCGCCACGCGACCGGCGGGCGAGTACACCTTCGAGTGGGACGGCGCCAACCAGGCCGGCGAGTCGATGCCCGCCGGGCCGTACCGGTTCTGGCTGGAGGCCGCTTACGAGAACGGGCCGCACAGCGTCGGCAGCGTCGTGGTCACGTGCGGCGGTGGCGCGGCCGCTGCCGGCAGCGGCGCGATCGACGCCGCCACGGCGTTCGCCGGCGCGAAGGTCCAGTGCGGATCGGCCACCGGCGGCGGGCGCTGATCGGTGCGACACCCCGCCTGGCGGACCACCGTGGCCTGGACCAGGACGCTGCACATCTACCTGACGATGTTCGCGTTCCTGATGATGATGTTCTTCGCCCTCACCGGCATCCTCCTCAACCACGAGGACCTGCTTCCCGGCGAGACCGTGACCGAGCAGGAGGGCACCCTGCCGCTCGAGCTGCTGCAGGGGCCGGACCGGCTGATGGTGGTGGAACGGCTGCGCGCCGACTACGGCGCGGTCGGGGCGGTGAGCACCTTCGACACCGACGATCGCGGCATCCTGGTCGAGATGAAGGGACCGGGCCGCACCAGCGAGGCGGAGGTCGACCGGACGACCGGCAAGGTGAAGGTCACGGTGATGCGGCGCGGCGCGCTGGTGATGCTCGACGACCTGCACCGCGGCAAGGACAGCGGCACCGCGTGGCGCTGGGTGATCGACCTCTCGGGCGCGCTGCTGCTGGTGGCCTCGCTCTCGGGGATCCTGATGTGGGTCGCGCTGCCGCGACGCCGGAAGTGGGGCGTGGTGTCGCTGCTGGCTGGGACCGTCCTCGCGGTGGCGATCTGGCTCTGGCTGGTGCCCTAGGGGCTGGCCGCCGCCGGCGTGTCGGGGCGGCAGCCATCCCGACGCATCGGGGGTAGCAGCGGGTCTCGGCACGTCCAGGGGATGGCCCCCGCCGTCCCCGCATTCACCATCCGGAGGCTGCAATGCAGCGCATTGGCGACACGGTGCCCGATTTCACCGCCCAGACCACCGCGGGCGAGATCCGCTTCCACGACTGGATCGGCGACGGCTGGGCGATCCTCTTCTCCCACCCGAAGGACTTCACCCCGGTCTGCACCACCGAACTGGGCGAGATGGCGCGGCTCGAGCCCGAGTTCGCTCGGCGCGGCTGCAAGATCATCGGGCTGAGCGTGGACTCGCTCGAGCGCCACCAGGCCTGGAAGCAGGACATCGCCGAGACGCAGGGGACGCCGGTCGGCTACCCGATGATCGCCGACGAGGAACTCGAGGTGGCGAAGCTCTTCGGCATGCTCCCCGCCGAGGCGGTGCCCGGCGTGCGGACCCCGGTCGACAACCAGACGGTGCGCACGGTGATCGTGATCGCCCCGGACAAGACGATCAAGGCGATGCTTGTCTATCCGATGGTCGCCGGGCGGAACTTCGCCGAGGTGCTGCGGCTGCTCGACGCGCTGCAGCTCAATGCGGCCGAGAAGGTCTCGACGCCGGTGAACTGGCAGCCGGGCGACGACGTGATCATCCCGACGGCGCTCTCGGACGAGGACGCCAGGGCCAAGTACCCGCAGGGCTTCACGACCCTCAAGCCGTACCTGCGACTGGTCTCGCTCAAGAAGGACTGAGGCGAGGGGCATGGCGGCCGCGGCTCACCCCGCCGCGGTCGCCGCCTCCACCGCGCGCCGCGCCGCGCGCGACACCACGAGCATCACCCCCACCGCCGCCAGCAGGCCGCCGAACACAAGCAGCTCGTGCTCCAGGCGCGCATGTCCGGTGCCGCGCAGTTCGATGAGATGGTGGCCCGCGTGGCCGGCCCAGACCTCGAGCGCGATGGACGGCAGGTGCGCGAGGCAGGCCGCGAGATAGCCGCCGAGTCGCACGCCGCTCGAGGCGAGGACGTAGCTCACCACCGCGCGATTGATCGGCGTCAGCCGGATCAGGGCCTGCAGCCAGGCGTCGCGTCGCGCCACGGCCCGGCGGATCGCCGCCAGGGTCGGGCGGTGCGTCACGAATCGCTCGACCGGTGCCCGGAACAGGTGGTGCGCGAGCGGGAACTCGATCAGCGCACCGAGCACCGTGCCGGCCAGGACCACCGCGATGCCGAGCGGCAGCCCGAACAGGAGCCCGGCCGCGACGCCGAAGACCGAGTCCGGTGCGAGCAGGATGGTGCACACCACGTAGATCGCCACGAAGGCGAGCGGTCCCCAGGCGCCGAGGGACTCGACCCAGGCCTCGATGGCCTGCAGGTGGCGATGGAGCTCGTGTCCCAGCGCGAGGATCGCCACGGCCCCGACGGCCACGAATCCCCATCGGAGCAGGCGCCACTTGTCGATGCGCTCCCAGAACGGGCCCGGCAGCGCCGCCCCGTGGGTCACGCGGCGGATCCGGGTCCGGCCAGTCGCTCGCGCCACATCGCCAGGAGAGTGACCAGGTCCTGGCGCGGATCGGCGTCGGGCGCTTCCGGTGGTTCGAGCGTGTCGAGGACCTCGAAGGTGAACGCCGACTCGCCATGGGCGCGCCAGTCCTCCTGCAGTCCACCCTCCCGGTGCGCCCCGAGGCGGAGCTGGGCGCGCTGCCGGTTGAGCATCGCGGGGAGGTCGGTGCTGCTGCCGACCAGCTCGCGGCCGGTCGCGGTGCAGCGGACCCGCCAGATGCCCATCGGCCGGGTGCCTTCCTTGTACTGCCGGATCGCTTCCTTGCGGTCCATGGTCGCCTCGGATCAGGAGATGGCTTCGAGGTGAAACCGTGACGGCCCCACCCCTCGTCGGATCGGACGTTCCAAGTTACCCTCGATGCTCCGACCCGACCCTCCTTCCAGGCAGGTGCCAATGCAAGCGAGCCCGCGCCAGACCGGCGAGTTCTGCTGGATCAACATCCTCACCCCGGCACCCGAGGCCGCGCGGGAGTTCTATGCCGCGCTATTCGGCTGGAACTACGTCGAGACGCCGGGTGGCCACATCATCCTGGTGGACGACCAGCCGATCGGCGGGCTCTGGGACGTGAACGGGCCGCAGACGCCCCCGGGCACGCCGGCGGTGATCGGCGTGATGGTGAAGGTGACGGACGCCGACGCGACGTCGGCGCGGTCGGCCGAGCTCGGCGGGGAGGGGAAGCCCGGCTTCGACATCCCGCCCCAGGGTCGGATGGCCGAATGCATCGACCCCAACGGCGCGCGCATCGACGTGTGGCAGCCGGGCACCTCGCCCGGGGCGACGGCACCGGCGACGATGCACGGGGTGCCCAGCTGGTTCGAGACGATCACCAGCGACGTCGCGCGGGCCAGGGCGTACTACGAGCAGCTGTTCGGGTGGACCTCGACCTCGGCCGACATGGGTGGATTCGCCTACACCACCTTCTCGCTCGGCGAGATGCCGGTGGCGGGGATGATGCCGCTCACGCCGGAGATGGCGGGGATCCCGTCGCACTGGGGCGTCTACGTCACCGTCGACGACGTCGATGCGGCGACCGCGAAGGTCACGGCGCTGGGCGGCACCATCTTCATCCCGCCGATGGACATCCCGACGGTCGGCCGCTTCAGCGGGATGCTCTCCCCGCAGGGCGTGCGGTCGTACCTGATCACGTACCTGCCGCGCGCCTGAGTCGGGTGGCCGGTGCGGCAGTGGGGGCGCGGACCGGATCCGCGCCCCCACTGGCGTTCCCGGGATCATCCGGTGACCCTTCCCGGAATCCTCCTCCGGAACTGTCGTGAACTGGCTCCTCTTCGCCCTGCTCGGCTACCTCGTGCTGCAGCTCGCGATCGGCGTGTGGCTGGCGCCGAAGATCCGCACCGAGGACGAGTACCTGGTGGCCGGTCGTACGCTCGGCTATCCGCTGACGATCTTCTCGATCTTCGCCACCTGGTTCGGCGCCGAGAGCTGCATCGCCTCCGCCGGTCGCGCCTACCGCGAGGGATTCTCACTCACCACCGCCGAGCCGTTCGCCTACGGCGTGACGCTCGTCGCGATGGGGCTGATCTTCGCGGTGCCGCTGTGGCAGCGAAAGCTCACTACGCTGGCCGACCTCTACCGCCAGCGCTACGGCGAGCGGGTCGAGAAGCTCGCCGCCGTGGTGCTCGTGCCGGGCGGGATCCTCTGGGCCGCGGCGCAGCTGCGCGGCTTCGGCCACGTGCTCACCACCATCACCTCGCTCGACCTCCGCGTCGCCACGCTGGCGGCCGCCGGGTTCTGCATCCTCTACACCATGCTTGGCGGCCTGCTCGCCGACGCGATCACCGACCTGATCCAGGGCGTGCTGCTCGTCGCCGGCCTGTTGCTGCTCGTCGTCGTGGTGGCACGCCACGAGGGCGGGCTCGCCTCGGCGGTCGCGGGAATCGACCTCTCGCGCATCCGGGTGGTGGGCGAGGGCGTGACGCCCACCTTCCTCGGCCTGCTCGAGGAGTGGGCGATCCCGATCGCCGGCTCGGTCGTGGCCGTGGAGCTCGTGTCGCGGGTGATCGCGGCCCGGACCCCGCAGGTCGCCCGCAACGGGTCGCTGATCGCGGCCGGCCTGTACGTGGCGGTCGGCGTGATGCCGATCTTCCTCGGCCTGGCCGGCGGACGGCTCGTCCCCGAGGTCGCCGACACGGAACAGTTCCTTCCGGCGCTCGCCCTCGAGATCCTCCCCGCGGCGGGCTACGTGCTCTTCGCCGGCGCGCTCATCTCGGCGATCCTCTCCACCGTGGACACGATCCTGCTGGTCGGCTCGGGACTCATCACCCACAACATCGTCGCCCCGATGCTCGGGATCGCCGACGATCGCCGTCGGCTGCTGCTCGCGCGCGGCGGCGTCGTCGTGCTCGGCATCGTGGCGCTCTGGCTTTCGCTGGGGGCCACCGGCGTGGCCGAACTGGTCGAGCAGGCCTCAAGCTTCGGGAGCGCGGGCGTGCTGGTGGTCACGTCGTTCGCGCTCTTCTCACGGATCGGCGGGGCGGGGTCGGCCGTGGCCGCCCTGGTCGGGGGCCTCGTGAGCTACATCGTCGGGGCGCTGGCCGAGTGGCCCTACCCCTTCATCACCTCGCTGGCGGTCGCGGTCGGGTCGTACATCCTCGTGGCGGTGCTGCAGGGGCGCACGGGCGACGCGGCGGTCGGCGTGGCCACATCCGCCGGCTAGTTCCGGTCATCCTTCGGCACGCGCCGGACGAGCCGGACGGCCCATCCCGCCGCGATCGCGCAGAGGATGGTGACGACGAGGAAATCAGGCCGTCGGAAGAGGTGCCATCCCTCGATCGAGGCACGCCAGAGATGGGCGACGACGAGGCCGCCGAAGATCACCGCGGTGAGGTAGAGGTAGCCGCGCATGCGGACTCCGGAGGAGGGCTAGGCGTGTGCACGCCGGATTCAGCGGCGCTGCTCCCGCGCGAACCGCATCGGCTCCGGCGAGCCGGCGACGAAGATCCGCATCCGGTCGCCGTCGACCTCGAAGCGGGTGGCGCCGCGCAACCGGGCGAGGAAGGCGTCCTCCTGCCGCATCAGCCCGGGGGCACAGGCCATCCTGGTGGTCGCCATCGCCGAGAAGATGATCTGGTCGCCGGTCGTGACCACGGTGCCGGAGTAGCTGTTGCAGCCCGACCTTCCGGACACGGCGCGGTCGAACCCGAACGTCATGGTGATCGGCGCGTTCGGCACCAGGACGACGCCTGGCATCTGCATGAGGCGCCACTCGGTGCCGGTCAGGTCGACGGGCGGGCCGGCGATCTTCCGAATGCGGACGAGCTCGACCAGCGGACCGGTCATGCCGATCGACGCCAGGTCGTCGCGCCGCCGAGCGACCGCCTCGATGCGGGTGCCGGGCTCCTGGAGGGTCGCGGGGAGGTTGAGCGGCTGCCAGGCGGCGCCGGCCGAGTCCCGGATCACGGTCACGCCACCCTCCACCTCCAGGTGCTCCACCGTCCCGGTCAGGCTGAAGGTCGGTCCGGTGCCGGGTGTGGGGAGCGGCGGTTCGATCCAGTCGCCACGCCCGGCCGCGCAGGCCGTCGCCACCAGCAGGGCCGCCCAGAAGAGCGGTGGTCGCGTCGGCTCGCGCATGAGGCGCATCGGGTACTCCTCGCGGGATGTCGGATGAGCGTGGGGCAGCTGGGGGCGGGGCCCCCGAGGATCATACCGCCGGCCCGGGTGGTCCGCATCCCCGGCGTGACCGGGGGCGAGTAGATTCTGGCTCCCTCCTTCCGCCGGGATGCCATGTCCTCGAAGCGCACCGCCGCCCAGCAGGCGATCCTCGACGATCTGCTTGCCGAGGCGGGCCTCGACCGCGAGACGTTCCTCTTCCGCGACGCGTTGCGTGACGATGTCGACTCCACCGACACGCCTGGCGTGCATCGCCTCGAGGCCAACCCGGTGCCCGCCGAGCGGGTGAGCGACGTGTACAGTGACGGTGCGGAGGTCGCCGCCGAGGAAATGGGTGCGGGACTCGCCTTCAGCGAGGCACGCGCGCGCAACTGGCAGCAGACGATGGAGATGCGCGCGTTCATCACCGGCGGCGGCGCGATCACCGACTTCGTGGGCGTCAAGGTGCGCGTCGGTGACGTGCTCGACCAGGGCGGGCTGCTCTATCCGGTGGTCGACGTCGGCGACCGGGTGTGGTTCTGCACGCTGCCCGCCGGCTGGGTGGCGGTGCGCGACGCGGGGTAACGGTTCCGCGTCAGGGCGCGGCCGGCACCGACGAATCCACCAATGCCACCAGCCGGTCGATCCGCCACTTGCCGTCGGCGTCGTGCCGGGCGATCAGCCCGAAGCGACCGTAGTTGATCACCGGCGCCCCGTTCGTGGGCAGCCAATCATCGCGATACGTCCCCGACTGGAAGATCCGGCCGCCGGCCTCCTCGGTGCGATCGGGAACGATCTCCGATTGCCGGTACCGGCCGGCGGCGAAGGCCCCGGCCAGCATCGCGACGATTGCCTCGCGGCCGACGATCGTCGGCGTGCCGCTGGCAATCAGCACCGCGCTGTCGGTGAAGAACATGCCGAGCCCGGCGGCGTCGCCGCGGAGCTCGACACGCACGTAGTCGGCCCAGGCGCTGTCGAGGGCGGCGATGGTGGGGCCGAGATCGGTCGGAGCGGCGCGCTCCCCCTGCGGGAGGCAGCCGGCGGCGAGCAGGAGGGCGAGCGCGATCGGGGAGCGTGGCATCGACTGACTCCGGATCTGGTGGATCATGAAGGGTAGAAGCGGGACGATGCGGCCGGAATCCCCCGGTGGCGGCTCCCGTTTGGGGCGATTGACACGGGCCGATCCCGGGGTAGCCTATCCCTAGACCCCTCACCCGAATGCCGAAATGACCGACTCCAGCCACGACACCCATCGGATCCGCACCCTCGCCTTCGTCGGGCAGGCCGGATCGGGCAAGACCACCCTCGTCGAGTCGCTGCTCGCCGCGGCCGGGGCGATCCAGGCCCCCGGGAGCGTCGAGCGCGGGACCGCGACCACCGACTATCTCGCGCACGAGAAGGTCGCCCACCATTCGCTCAAGCTCGGCGTCGCCTCGTTCCCGTATGGCGACACGCTGATCCACCTGCTCGACGCCCCCGGCTCGGCCGACTTCCGCGGCCACGCGCTGCCGGCGCTCACGGCGGTGGAGACGGCGGCGATCGTGATCAACGCCCACCACGGCATCGAGCCGATGACGCTCCGGATGATGGAGCGCGCCGCACGGGCGGGGCTCGACCGCATGATCGTGATCAACCAGATCGACATGGCGACGGCCGACCTCCCCGGCCTCCTCGCCCGGATCCAGGAGGCGTTTGGGCGCGAGTGCCTCCCGGTGAACCTTCCCGCGGACGGCGGCAAGCGGGTCTCCGACTGCTTCTTCGCCACCGACGGCGAGTCGGACTTCTCCTCGGTCGCCGAGGCGCACCAGCAGCTGATCGACCAGGTCGTCGAGGTGGACGAGGAGCTGATGGCCGCGTACCTCGAGCGCGGCGAGGTCACGCCGGAGGAGCTGCACGCGCCGCTCGAGGCGGCGATGCGCGAGGGCCACCTCGTCCCGGTGGTGTTCGTGTCGGCCAAGACCGGCGCGGGAGTCCGGGAGCTGCTCGACATCGTCGTGCGGCTCCTCCCCGATCCCACCGAGGGGAATCCGCCGCGGTACGTGAGCACGGTCGACGGCGAGTCGACCGATTTCTTTCCCGAGCCCAGGGTGCAGGGCCACGTGGTGGCCGAGATCTTCAAGGTCGAGAACGACCCGTTCCTCGGCCGGCTGGCGGTGCTCCGGGTCCACCAGGGGCGGATCACGCCGGGGATGCAGCTCTACGCCGGAGAGGCGCGCAAGCCGTTCAAGGTCGCGCATCTCTGGCGCCTCGTGGGCAAGCAGCAGGTGGAGATCCGCGAGGCCGGCCCGGGCGACATCTGCGCGATCTCCCGCGTGGACGAGCTGCAGTACGCGCAGGTGCTGCACGACTCCCCCAACGAGGCGCACATCCACGCCCCGCCGCTGGAGATGCCGGCCTCGGTGTTCGGGCTGACCCTGATGCCGAAGAGCCGCAACGACGAGCAGAAGCTCGCCGAGGTGCTGCATCGCTACCTGGCCGAGGACCCGTGCCTCCGGCTGGAGCGCGACGCCGAGAACAACGAGATGGTGATCCGCGGCCTCGGCGAGCTGCACCTCAAGGTGATGCTCGACCGGATGGCGAACGAGCACAAGATCCTCGTCGACACCCGGCCGCCGAGCATCGCGTACCGCGAGACGATCGGGGCGCGGGCCGAGGGGCACTGCCGCCACAAGAAGCAGACCGGCGGCGCGGGCCAGTTCGGCGAGGTGTTCCTGCGGGTGGAGCCGCTGCCGCGCGGCGGTGGCTTCGAGTTCGCGAGCGAGGTGAAGGGCGGCGCGATCCCGACGGTGTTCATTCCCGCGGTCGAGAAGGGGGTGCGCCAGGTCCTCGAGCACGGCTTCCTCGCCGGCCACCCGCTCCAGGACGTCCGCGTGGTCGTCCACGACGGCAAGCACCACGCGGTGGACTCCAAGGAGATCGCGTTCGTCTCCGCCGGACGGAAGGCGTTCCTCGACGCGCTGGGGAAGGCGAGGGGGATGGTCCTCGAGCCGGTCATGTCGGTGGAGGTGACGGTCCCGGTGGGGCAGATCGGCGACGTGACCGGCGAGCTTTCCGGGCACCGCGCCCAGATCCGCAACACCGACATGCTGCCGGCCGGTCGCGGCCGGGTGACCGCCCTGGTGCCGATGTCGGAACTCGACGAGTTCCCGATGCGGCTCAAGTCGCTCACCGCGGGCGAGGGGAGCTACACGCTCGAGTTCTCGCACTACGATCCCGCCCCGCACCAGCTGCAGGACAAGCTGGTGGCGGCCTACAAGCCGCGAGGGGAGGAGGAATAGTCGAGACTCGCGAATCGAGGATGGAGGATCGAGCGGCCCGCGCATTCCTCGATTCGCCGATCTCGATTCGCGGCTCTCGTTCAGGGCGCCGCGTTGAGGTCCCGGTCCATCGCGATCGTGAACTTCCGGTCGGGATCCGACAGCCACTGGTCGTAGTAGGGCGAATAGTCGCTGACCTGCACGGTGCGGCCGTCCGCGCCGACCTCGACCAGCCGCAGGAAGCCGCCGCCGCCCATCTTCCGGTCCGGCGTGACGCCGCACTGGTAGTTGACGAGCATCTGGTGCACGTCGCGCCCTGACGCGCCCGCGCTCCGCAGGTAGCCGATCCCGTCGCCGAGCACGTGGCCGTTGAAGGTGAAGGCGAACTGCGGATGGCGACGCACCAGCTTCTGCCACAGCGCCTCGCCGTCGTTCACGCCCCCCTCCGATGTGGCCACGCCGTAGGCGTTCGGGTTCCAGGTCTGGTCCTTCCCCTTCGCCTGCCAGTCGTAGCGGGTGTCGTCGTTGAACATGTACGCATGGGTGATGAGGATCGCGTGGTGGTCGGGGTGCCGCGCCACCACGTCATCGGCCCAGGCGACCGCCGCGTCGCGCGGCCCGAACTCGAGCCCGACGATGAGCCACTTGGCCGCCCCCACCGTCACGGTGAGGAAGGCGTTCTCGGCGCGCCCCGGCGTCATCGCGTTGCGCTGGATGAAGTAGTCGCTGAAGAACGACGTGCGCTCGCCGCCGTTGCCCCACGGGCCGAGGTCGTGGTTGCCGGGGACGAGCAGGTGGGGCATCGCGTCGCGGCGCAGCACGTCCATCGCCGCCCGGGCGTTCTGCCACTCGGGGTGCACGTTGTTGTTGGTGATGTCACCGAGGTGCAGGACGAACTGGATGTTGCGCGCCTGCCGCTGGCGCGCGATCCACTCGGTCTGGGCGAGGAACACCTCGGGGTGGCTCTCGCTGTAGCACTGGGTGTCGGGGAGCAGCACGAAGGACCAGCCGCCGGGCGCCTGGGCGCGGGCGGAACGCGGTGCCGGGAGCGCCGCGAGCCGCCGGGGGCCGAGCAGGCCGGACAGGGCGGACAGGCCGGCGAACCGCAGGAAGGGCCGTCGCTGCATCGGGACCGCTCCGGGAAGGGGAACGAGGGATCGTCGTTCCCCCGGCCCGGCGCGTCAAGGGCCGCGACGTACCGCCTTGATCACGGCACCACCCTTCGACGGGCTCAGGGCAATGCGTCCTGGACCTTCACGAGGAAGAGGCCCTCGCGCACGCTGGTGAACACCACCAGGCCGTTCTTGAAGAATGGATAGTTGCTCCACGCGCCGCTCTGGGTGGCCGAGTGGCCCGGCCCGTCGTCGTTCATGGGGGCCGAATCGAAGAACGCCACCTCGCGCGGCGCCTTGCGGTCGCTGATGTCGAGCACCCGGAGGCCGCTGCCGTAGTTCGACTCGTACACCCGGTTGCCGACCACGAAGAGGTTGTGGTCGCTCGACTTGACCGGACCGATGTACATGTCGGCGACGACGGGGTCGTCGAGCTGGCTCAGGTCCCAGACGATCGTGCGGGTCCCGTCGACCAGGCCGTCGGCCTCGTCGTTCTCGTCGTTCATGTAGAAGAAGCGCTGCTCGTCGTCGAACCAGCCCTGGTGCGCGTAGGAGACGTTCGGGTACGAGTTGCGGCCGATCGTGACCGGGCTGGACTTGTCCGTCACGTCGGCGATGTTGATCTCCTTCTCGTTCGACCCGACGCACATCTGCTTGCCGCGGTACCGGGCATCCGGCCCGCGATAGACCACGCACTGCGCGTCGTGGGTGTAGCCGCGGGGGTTCGCGCCGGCCTTGTCGTTGTAGCACCCGCGGAAGCGCAGGTCGGTCGGCCGGGTGGCGTCGACGATGTGGAGCCCGCCCCCGCAGGTCTCGCCGCCGCTGTTGGACCCCACCACGTAGAGGAAGTGCGACGCGGTGTCGGCGACGATGTTGTGGGCCGAGAAGATCTCGTGGTAGGTGGTGTCGGGCGCGAAGGTCACCGGTGCACCGGTGGCACGGCGGAGTCGGGTGAGGTCGAAGACCTGGACGCCGTGCGCGCCCGAGCCGTCGGCGACGATGTAGGCGTGGTTCCCGATCGTCTTGATGTCGCGCCACACCGAGGGGGGCGAGCCGACGGTCCGCGGCAGCGTTCCCACCAGTCGCGGCTTGGCGGGGTCGCTCACGTCGACGAACGAGGCGCCGTCGCGTCGCGCCACGAGGGCGTAGTCGCGTCGGGTCGCCGGGTCGGTCCAGCCCCAGACGTCGTTCACCCAGGCACCGCGGGCGCCGCCCAGTGCCGAGGTCGGCAGGTGGGCCACCACCTCGACATTGTTGCAGGTGAAGACACCGTTGTGCCCCTGATCGCAGCGCTTGCTCGCGGCGGGACCGCCGCCGAGGACGAAGATCTCGCCGGTCAGCTGCTGGCGCTCGCGCCAGGCGTCGCCCTGGCGGGCCGCGACGAGCACGCGCCCCTCGCCGAAGTCGCGGTACGGCATCCCGATCGCGACCTGGCCGTTGGCGCTCGCCATCGCGTAGCCGAACGCGAACGGCCACGCCGTGCCGTCGGCGGAGTCGGCATCGAATCGAAGGGCACCCCGCACGTCGGCGCCGTCGGTGAGGAACCGGTAGGTGGTCCCGTTGAACCCGTTGACGCCCGGGGCGCCGACCCACACCTCGTTGCCAACCGTGGTGATCGCCGTCCCGAACTGGGTGGCGCGCGGCGCGTCGAACGGATGCAGCTCGGCCGCCGGCTGCCAGCTGCCGTCGGCCGCGCGCGCGAGCACGTAGACGGTCGCCGCGCCGGGGGCGCCGACGAAGAGCCGGTCCCCGTCGAGATGCAGCGCCGCGCCGACGCGTCCGCCGCCGGCCTCGGTGATCCGCGGGAGGCGGAGCGGCGCTCCCTGGCCCCAGTTGCCATCGCCGCCTCGCCGATACGCATAGACGGCGCCGGCACCCGAGTCGGCGCCGGGCGCGCCGATCAGCAGGGCATCGTCCCGCAGGGCGATGGTGGTGCCGAAGCCCGCCTGCGGGCCGCCACCCGGGGCGCGGAGCACCTCCGCCGGGGCGCTCATCCCGTCGCGATCCCAGCGATAGACGGCGCCGCCGCCCTCGGCCGCCGGCGCGCCGACCAACAGCTGCATCTCGCCGAGCGCGATGGCTGCGCCGAACTGTCCGCCGGCCGGTGCGGGAACCGCGACCATCTGGCGCCACGGGCTGCCGCCGGTGTTCGCGAAGAGATAGACCATGCCGGCGCCATCATGCTTGCGGGGCGCGCCGATCGCGAGGACGTCGCCGCGCGAGGCGATCGCCCGGCCGAAGTCGTCCATCCGGGCCGAGTCGGAGGCGATGACGCGCTGGCGTTCGGTCCACCGGCCGCCGGCATCGGCACGATAGACATACACCGTGCCCGGACCGTACCAGTTGACCGGCTGGCCGACGAAGAGCTCGTTGCCGTTGGTCGCGATCGCGCGGCCGTAGTTGGGTTCCTGCGCGGCGGCGGAGCCGGCGAGCAGGGCGACGAGCAGGGTCGGGGCAAGCAGGTTCCGCATCATGGCGCTCCGGGTGGGACGGGGTCGTCACGCGATGCCGGCCGCTCGGACCGGGTGCCTGTCCAGAAGCTACCCGCGATCGCCGATCGGCGTCACCCGCGCGGGTGGCGGTTCAGCTCGCGAGGAGGCCGGCCAGCCAGTTCGCCAGGTCGTCCTGGTCGACGATCGACCACGAATGGGGATGACGCGTGCCGTCGGGACGGAACCCGCGACCGCTCGTCGTGATCAACTCGGCGCGCGCGTTGCCGAGGAGGCGCAGCTGGTTCACGAGCGCCGCGGCATCGACGGCGTTCATCGCGTAGTAGTCGAGCCCGCGTTCGCGGATCCACCATTGCACGTCGGGCTCCGTGTAGGCGCGGAGCGGGGTGTCGCGCAGCGCGGCCGCACGGCCGCCGCCGTCGGCGAACGCCGCGAACGGGGAGAGCGCACGGTAGCGTTCCTGTCGCATCGCGGGCGACCCACCGAGCACCTTCCTGATCGCGTCGAGCAGCAGCCGTGACTCCGCGACATTCGCGGTGGGCGGCGCGCGACGGATCGTGAGCTCCTCGCCGCGCCAGATCCGTTCGAGGTCGATCGGGGAATCCACCTCGAAGACGCCCGCCAGCGGCCCTCCCAGGGCGCAGTCCCGCTCGAGGCATCGCTCGGCGAGCTGGATCGCGCCCGTCCCGCCGACCGAGCTGCCTCCCACGATGACCCGGGCGGGGCCGAGGCCGAGGGCCCGACTGACGGAGGCGACCGCATCATCGAGTCGCGCGACGCTTTCCCCGTCGAAGTAGAGGGTCGGTTGCGTCGGCCAGAGTGCCACCAGCGCGATTTGCCTGGTGGAAAGCTGCCTGGCCAGCGTGCCGGAATCGGAGAACTCCGCCGCCGTCCCGCCGTAGCCGGGCAGCAGCACGACGAGGCCGGCGGCCGAGGCAGGCCGGACGAGGTAGGCATGCTGCCATCGGGATGCGTCCTGCGCCACCGCCTGGTGCGCGGCGAGGGTCAGGGCGAGGAGGAGCAACCGGCGAGTGGTCGGCACGGCGGAGTCCGAGCAATGGGGGATGCGGCGGTTCCCCGGATCGGACGGGCGGTGGGTCGGAAAGGTTGCGCGTCGGTCTCGGTCAGGCCACCGGCTTCGCGAACATCGTCGCCTCGATCCACCCGGTGAGCTGGGCCACTTCGGTCGCATCGTCGAGGCCGGGCTGCTGGTCCATCGCCGGCCACCGCTTCCCGGCGGCCATCAGGTACCAGGTCGCCGGCATCGCCTCCTGCCCCTTGCGGAGGTTCTCGTCGACCGCCTCGTAGGAGACGAAGTGGAACCGGCGGCCGCGGAGCGTGATGTAGTGCTGGCTGGTCTTGTACGCACTCATGCTCGGCCCCGGGGCGGCGAGGATCGGTTGCGGCGGGTCTGTCGGACGGTCCCCGGAAGGTAACCCCGCGGCAGGGGCGAGAGCCCGGAGGGCCCGGCACGGTGCCCGGAGGCGTGACACGTTTTCGGGCCGACTTCCGCGTCATCTCCTGAACCCGGCGGCCCGCCCGCCGGCCAACCAGGGAGACTGACGATGGGCACATCTATCCTGCGGCCACGCCTCGGCTTGGCGGCGCTCCTCGCCACCGTGGCCTGCGGTGGCAGTTCCCCGACCGGCCCGGGAGGCGACGGCGGTCCGACCACCGAGCCGCGATGGGACATCACCGTGACCTCGCGCTTCGTGCGGGCCTCCTCCTCGAAGTCCTGCGACGGCGACGGACTCTTCGGGGCCAAGGATGCGGGCGAATACCAGTTCCGGATCACGGGCAGCTACGGCAGTGCCAACCGCTCCTACGAGACGAACGACTACGGTAAGGTGACCGGGTCCAACTTCAAGCTCGACGCCGGCGAGACCGGGAACTTCGCCGACCAGGGCTGGACCTTCAACGACCTCGGCGAGGGAAAGTCGGTCGCGCTGAAGCTGGCCGTGACGGAGTGGGACGGGCTCGCCAAGGACGACTACATGGACAACCGGAGCAAGACAGTGAACCTGGTGCCATCGTCGATCCGGCCCAGCGGCGGGACCGAGAAGGACCGGGAGCTCTTCGTCGGCACCTCCACCTGCGGGTTGAGCCTCTTCTACGACGTGTCGATCACCCGGCGCGACGTCGAGACGGGCTGACGCGCCTCAGTCGGCGAGCTGGGTGGTCAGGTAGGCACGCGCCGAGCGCCAGTCGCGGTTGACGCTGGAGAGGGAGCGGCGCGTGACGCCGGCGATGTCCTCCAGCGTCAGTCCCCCGAAGAACCGCAGCTCCACTACGTGGGCCTGGCGGGGGTCGAGCTCGGCGAGGCGGGTCATCGCGTCGTCAAGCTCGATCAGCTGTTCGGCGCTCGAGGTCTCTCCCGCCTCGGCGTCGAGCAGTGTCACGAGGGGCTCGCCACCCCCGCGCTTCTTGGCCTTCCTGGCGATCGCATGGTCGAGCAGGATCCGGCGCATGGCCCGCGCCGCGACGGCGAAGAAGTGGGCGCGGTTCTTCCAGTCGGCGTCGCGCTGTCCCACCAGCTTGAGGTACGCCTCGTGGACGAGCGCCGTGGCGCCCAGCGTGTGGTCCTTCCGCTCCTCCCGGAGCCGCGCCGCGGCGATCGCCTTGAGCTCCTGGTAGACCAGCGGAAAGACCCGGTCGACCGCCTCGCGCGGGGCGCCGTCGAGGTGAATGAGGACGTCGGTGATCTCGTGATCGTCGTGCATGCTCACTGTCCCGCGACCGGCGGCGCGTCGGTCGGCACGGTGAGCGAATCGAGGCGGGCCTCCGCCTCGCGCGTGCGCCGGTCGTCGGGCCCGAGGCTGGCCAGCACGGTGGCGCCGCCCTCGCGCAGCAGTCGCTCGCCCTCGCTCCGGCGGCCGAGCAGGACCAGGCAGCGCCCCAGGCGGCTCTCGGTGTCGCCGAGCAGCCAGTGGCCGGCCGGCAGCGCCTTGCGCCGGATCGCCACCGCCTCGCGGAAGAGCGGCTCGGCCTCGGCGGCGCGCCCGGTGTCGATCAACAGTTCGCCGAGACCCGCCAGCGAGTAGGCGATGAAGGGGTGGTCTGGCTCGTACACCTCGCGCCGCAGGGCGAGCGCCTTCCGGTAGTACTCCTCCGCCAGGTCGTACTTCCGCTCGGCGCGGTACACGGCGGCGAGTTCGTTGAGGCTCACCGCTACGTACGGATGCCGTTCCCCGAATGCCTTTTCCCGGATATGGAGCGCCTCCAGCGTGAGCGCCTCCGCCCCGGCGAGGTCGCCCTTGTCCTCGAGCAGCAGCTGCGAGAGCTTGCCGATCGAGCTCGCCACGCTGGGGTGGTCGGCTCCGAGCGTCGCACGCTCCATCGCGATCGCCTCGCGGTAGCTCGCCTCCGACTCGTCGATCCGGCCGAGTTCTCGCAGCAGCAGGGCGTGGTTGGCGATCGCCGTCGCGAGCGCCGGCGTGGCGCTGTCCGAGGCCGCGCGGAAAGCCGCCAGCGACTGGGCGAGCAGCCGCTCGGCCTCGTCGCGCTTCCCGAGCTGCCAGAGCACCAGGCCATAGTCGTTGGCGGTGACGCCGAGACGGTGGTCATCGGGTCCGACGTTGGCGGCAACGAACTCGTACGCCTTGCGTTGCGCCGCCTCGGCGCGGTCGAACTCGCCCAGCTCCCAGAGTGCGCTGCCGAGTGCGTTGTCGACCTGGGCCTGGAGCATCGGGTCGGGATGATCGATCCGTGCCAGCGCCGTGTCGGCGCGCTCGAGCAGGTCCACCGCGCGCTGGTACTCCCCGAGCGAGCGATACGTCTCGCCGAGGACCGAAAGCAGCGAGGCCCGGACGGCGGGCTGCGCGTCGAGGTCGTCGTCGAGGCGGTCGACGGCGCCGGCCAGCAGCTGGCCGGCGGTGATGTCGAGCCCCTTGGGGGCGTCCGGCGTGAGGCCGAGCGGATCGGCGGCGGTGAAGATCTCCTGCAGGAATCGCGAGACCTGCTCCGCCTTGTCGGCCTCGAGCTGCGCCTGGGCGCGCTCGTCGCGCAGTTGGCCGGTGTACCAGCCGACACTGGCGCCGGTGAGCAGCAGGCCGGCCGCCGTGGCGGTCACCGCGGCGCGGTTGCGAGCGACGAACTTGGCGATCCGGTAGCGGGCCGAGTCGCGGGTGGCGGTGACCGGGTGGCCGGACAGCAACCGACGCACGTCCTCCGCGAACGCACCGGCCGAAGGGTAGCGTCGCTCGGGTTCCTTGCGGAGCGCCATCAGCGTGATGTTGTCGAGGTCGCTCGCGAATCGATCGGAACGGCGCCCCGCGACCGTGGAGGGGCGCGGCGGCGTCACCGTGAGGATCGCCTCCTCCAGCGCGCGACCGGCCAGGTCGCTTCCGTACGGCCCCCGGCCGGCGACCAGCTCGTAGAGCACCACGCCGAGCGCATACACGTCGGCCGCGGTGGAGATCGGCTCGTCGCGGATCTGCTCCGGCGCCGCGTGGGCCGGGCTCATTGGCCGGACGCCGGTCTGGGTCAGTGCCGTGGCGTCCTGCATCTCCTCGTCGAGCAGCTTCGCGATGCCGAAGTCCAGGAGCTTGGGGCTGCCGTCCTCGCCGACCAAAATGTTGCCGGGCTTGAGGTCGCGATGGACCACCAGGCGGGCGTGGGCGTACTGGACGGCGTCGCACACGGTGGCGAAGCGTCGCAAGCGGTCGCGAAGGGAGAGGTTCCGCCGCGCGCAGTAGGCGTCGATCGGCTCCCCGGCCACCAGCTCCATCGAGAACCAGGGGATGCCATCGCCGGTGACGCCGCCGTCGAACAGGCGCGCGATGTTGGGATGCGCCAGCGAGGCGACGATCTGCCGCTCCTGCGCGAAGCGCCGAACCATCGCCTCCGACGCCATCCCCCGGCGGATCACCTTGAGTGCGACGACGTGGCCCAGCTCCCCGTGTCGGGCGCGATAGACACGACCCATCCCGCCCTGGCCGAGAGGCTCGAGCACGCGATACGGGCCGACGTCGGCCCCGAGCAGCGGGTCGGTCGAGGCGGGGTCGGCCTGGAGGGCGCCTCCGAGATATCCCTCGGCGGAGCCGTCGAGGATCGAGGCGGGGTCGAGGTCGGCGGCGAGCAGGGCGAGCGCGGCGTCGCGCACACCAGGCTCGGTCGCGGCGGCGCGGACGAACGCGGCGCGCCGATCTTCCGGCAGATCGAGCGCCTGCTGGAAGAGCGCCTGGACCTGGGGCCAGTCGCGCGGGTCGAGCGGGGCGGCGGGGGGCATCCTTGTCAGGGTAGCCCCAAGTCGCGGTTTCCGGGAGGCGCGGCGCCCGGGCCCCGTGTCGGGGGCCCGCAGGCTGGCGCGCATCTCTCCTGCGCGGTCGTTCGGTCGCGCGTCCCGGGGGGACGGCCCCCGGACCGGCCTGATGGAGGTGCCCGATGTGCTATCGATCCGATGTCCTGGCCGACCGGCTGCTGCAGGGCGCCAATGGCCTGGCCGAGCTCGTCGCGACCCTCACGACCGAGGAATGGCGGACCCCGATCGAGGGCGACGGACCGACCGTCGGCATGGTCGTCCAATACGCGGCCCATGCATACCCGATCGAGGTGGAGCTGGCACGGGTGCTTGCCAAGGGCGAGCCGGTGGAGGACGTGACGATGGCCGACCTCGAGGCACCGCGCTCGGGAGCGCACGACCGGGTCGGTCGTGACGAGGCGATCTCGCTGCTGCGCGAGAACAGCGCCGCTGCCGCCCTCGCCATCCGCGGGCTTCGCACCTCCGCGCTCGACTCGGTCGCGCCGGCATCGCTCTACGACGACGCCCCGGTCAGCTGTCAGTTCCTGCTCGAGGACCGTGCCGTGCGCCACGGCTACCGACACGCCGCCGAGATCCGGGCGGCGCTGGGGCGCCGGGGTCAGCCGAACCAGCCGCTCCAGCGGGCCCAGGCGAAGAGCATCGCCGCCGCGTAGAGCGGGCCGAAGATCTGCTTGTTGAGGCGGGCGAGCCACTCCGGCAGGTAGATGTCGAAGTTGGCTCGCCGGTCCTCGGTGTAGCGCGCCGCGATCGGGGTCAACGGACAGTGCCAGCGATTGAGGGCGAGAATCACCACTTCGACCATCACGATCAGGGCGGCACCGAGGGCGACGTCGTAGCGGTCGCGCAGCGCGGCCGCCGGGATCGAGAGGATCGCGGCGACGAAGAACGTCCACGCGACGGTGTGGACGGCCTTGATCGCGACCAGGCGCCGATGCCGTCGGAGATCGCCGTCCACTCAGCCGCTCGCCAGCAGCACGGTCTGGTTGTCGCAGGCGGGATCCTCGGCGATCGGCGCCACGAGTGCCAGGCCGAGATCGCCAAGGATCCGCTCGTACTCGCGTGGTGCCAGCGAGGCGTGGTACACGGGCTCGCCGCCGACGGTGCCGAGCACCTCGCCATCCTCGGGGCCGACGGTGAGCATCAACGCCCCACCCGGGGCGAGATGCCTGCCGATCCGCGGGAGGGCGTCGCGCTGCTCGTCCCGGGTGAGGTGGAAGAACGAGTTCCAGCCGATGATGCCGTCGAACCGCTCCGAGAAATCCAGCGAGCGCATGTCGCCGTGGCGCCAGTCACCGGCGGGAAAGCGCTCCCGCGCGAGGGCCAGCATCGCCCGCGAGGCGTCGAGGCCGATCACGCGGTAGCCCGCCGAGGTGATGTAGGCCGCGATCGGGTCGCCGGCACCGCAGCCGAGGTCGAGGACCAGGCCGTCCGATGGCACGAGTGCCAGGAAGCGGTCGAGCCAGGCGCGTTCGTGGAGGCGCCTGGGTCGTTCGCGGTCGAACCGCGTCGCCTGGCGCTCGTAGACCGCCTGGGTCGTGGCGGCGACGGCGGTGAGGGCATCGAATGACTCGTTCATCGACTCAGCTCAGCAGCAGCATGCCGCCGAGGAGCACCACGACGAGGAGGCAGAGCGCGCCGCCGACGGTGACGAGCCGCCAGGCCCAGTGGTGCCGCTCCACCGCGGCCGGGCTCGCGATGCCGACCAGCGACGCGGCGATCACCGGTAGCGTGACGAGCCCGAGCTCCCGGGGCAGCACCATCCCGAGCAGCGACCAGATGAGGAAGCCGGCCAGCGCCGCGACGGCCGCGACGATCAGGTAGCCGAGGCGGATCATCGGTCGGTCACCGCGGACGCGGCACGGGTCGGGGGACGAATGGGCACCATCACGAAGTTGCGGACGGAATCGGCATCGCGCCAGCGGAGCAGCGCCCGGTCGCGGCCGATCCAGAGCGGTTCCGCGTCGGCAGGGAGGGTGAACCGGTCGATGAGCGTCGCGGTCGAGTCGAGGATCAGGAGGTGACGCGGATCCCGTTCGCTCAGGCGCGCCCGCTCGATCCAGAGGCCGCCGTCGGCGGTGGGATAGAACGCGTCGTGCCAGCGGAGGACCTTGGCGTACTTGAGGTTCTCGATCAGCGCGGCGGTGAAGTGCCGGGTCTCGGGGACCTCGTCCTCGCGCACTTCCCGCTCGTACCGTTCGCGATCCGCGGCGGTGATGAGGACCTCCGGCGCGGCGATCCGGATGCTGCGCGCGAGGCGGCCATCCATGTCGTAGCCGTTGATCGTGAAGCCGTCGTTGGTGCCCAGGTAGATCATGCTGCCGGAAGACGTGGCGAAGCTCTGCTTGCCGAAGACCACATAGGTGCTCTTTATCATGGCCGTGGCGCTGCCGCCGAGCTGGTACCGCTCCTCCCCCGACCAGGAAAGGATGGTGGAATCCTGGGTGCTGTCCTGGGCAAGACGCCGGATCCACTCCTTGCTGCGATAGGGGCCCGGTTGATCCCCGCGCGCGATGGCCTGCCAAATGAGCAGGCGACCGGTGCCGTCGACGGTGAGGATCCCGTTGTTGCTGTCGTAGACTCCGTTGTTTCGCACCGTGCGCACGCCGCCAAACGTCATGGCGGTGTCGTACGAGGTGACGGTCACCGTGCCGCGCCGATCCACGAGTGCGAAGACGGAGTCGCCCCATCGCCGGAGTGCAGGCGAGCCGATGAACTCGCCGGGGCCTTCTCCATCCCGACCGAACCGTCCGATGTCCTGACCGTTGGAGTCGATGACGTGGAGGTGCCAGGCGTCATCG
Source organism: uncultured Gemmatimonadaceae bacterium (assembly GCA_964557115.1). Taxonomy (GTDB): domain Bacteria; phylum Gemmatimonadota; class Gemmatimonadetes; order Gemmatimonadales; family GWC2-71-9; genus Palsa-1233. Next base: position 8,721 of record CAZKYO010000030.1, on the reverse strand, counting down.
GTGCTGACGAGCAGTGCGCCGTTCGCGAGTGGCATCGGCGAGCGGATGTAGCTAAAGGTGCCACTCGTATCGGACGTGCCTCCTAGCGCGAAGACCGGATGCTCCAGGTCGAGTGCCCGCTCGGGCACCGCCGGATCCTCGGCCGGCAGCGTGACGTTCATGACCCCGGCGCTGTCGGTGACGGTACGGGTCGTTACCGCGCCTGGCGAGGTGCACGCCGCGAGGAAGCCGATCACCAGGATTGCACGCGACATGTCGGCTCCCGAAGAGGGCGGGCGGTCAGGCGTCGGCGAGCGAGGAGGTCCCGCCGCTCCCGCTTCGCGGGAGGGCGGGACTACCGGGCGGGGCGAGCCAGCACGAACCTTCTCGACACTTGTTCGTATCCCGACGCGAGGCCGAGCAGCCGTGCATCGCTCCCCGGCTCGCCCACGAACGAGATGTTTCCCGCCGGCATCCCGTCGGCCCCCAGGCCACTCGGCACCGAGACCTCCGGCAGGCCGAGCCAGTTGCCGTAGCCGAGGGTGGTGCGGATGTCGGGCCAGTCGTCCACCACGCGCGGGGCGGGGAACGGTATCGTCGGGTAGATCATCGCGGCGATCCGCTGCTCGCGCATCCGCTGCTCCAGTTGCGCGTTGAGCGTTGCGCGCGACCGCGCGAACGACTGGATCGCCGGGTCTCGCTCGTAGGGCTCGACCATGATCCGCTCCATCGCCTCCCACTCTGCCGGCAGCACGTCATAGAAGTGCCGGTAGGCGGCGAGACCTTTCCGGACCATCGCGCGGGCGTCGCCGCCGTGGCGCTGGAAGTAGCGCAGCAGGGCGTTCGCGGTGGCGGCCGGCGAGCGGGAGTTGGGCGCCGCATCACCGCGTGCGGTGGCGAGGTCGGTGAACTGCCGCCGCACGTCGCGAAGGGTGGCCGGCGGCTCGAACGGCACGATCTCCGCTCCGGCGCCCTTGAGGTCGTCCACCGCACGATCCCACATCCGCACCGACTCCGGGCTCATCTGGTCGCGCGGCACGTGGGCCTCCACCAAACCCAGACGTGCTCCCGCGAGGCGTTCCCCAGCGAGCGACATCGCGAGGGGCGAGGTGAGGGCGAGGGCGTCAGATGCATCGGGTCCCGCGATCGCCTGCAGCAGCACGGCCGCGTCCACCACGTGCCGCGCCAGCGGGCCATGGGTGTCGAGGATCGGCCAGGTCGGGATCACGCCGGTGCGCGGCACCAGGCCGAAGGTCGGCTTCATCCCGACCACGCCGGTGAACTGCGCCGGGATCCGGTTGCTGCCGCCATCGTCGGTGCCCAGGGCGCAGAAGGCGATGCCGCAGGCGACGGAGACGGCGCTGCCGGCACTGGAGCCGCCGGGCGTCTTCGTGCCGGTGGCGTCGTACGGGTTCTGGACCTGGCCCGAGAGCGTGCTGGTGCCGTTGCCGTGATAGGCGAAGTCGTCGGCGACGGTCTTGCCGATCACGACCGCGCCCGCCGCCCGGAGTCGCGCCACCTCGATCGCGTCGCGATGCACGACGCCCGGAAAGAGTTCCGCCCATGCCGCACTCGACGCCGTGGTCGGCAGGCCGGCCATGTCGTAGATCGACTTCGCGAAGACCGGTGCGCCGTCGAGCGGGCCGCGCAGCCTCCCCGCGCGCGCCCGCGCATCGGACGCCTTCGCCTCGGCGATCGCGGTGTCGGAGAGGAGATCGGTGGAGTGCAGCCGGCGGTTGAGGGCGTAGCTCCGCTCGATCGCCCGCTGCACCGCCGACGCCGACGTCCACTCCCCCGTGACGCGGCCGGCCTGGAAGGCGGCGATCGTTCCGTCGAGCGGGTCGTCGGCCACGATCGGCCAGCGCAGCACCGGCACGGCGAAGAGGGCGCTCAGCGCCTGCAGGGCATCCCGGCGGGAGAGGGGCATGGGACCTGAGGTGAAGGGTGAACGGTGAAGGGGAAAGGGGGCCCGCTTCGGGGTTGGATGCCTGAACATACTTCTCACGCGCCTACGTGCGGCGCGCGGGGTACCTTTGGGCAACCCCTTCCTCCCCGGTCATGACCTTGCGCCTCCGCCTCTCCGCCGTGTCACTCTTGGCACTGATCCCCGCCGTCGCCCCGGCCCAGCGCCCGCTCAACCTCGACTTCGAGATGCCGGCGGTCGCCTATCCGCTGCGCCCGTGGGGCTGGAGCCTCGGGTGGTCGGCCTTTTCGAGCGGCCGTTCGGCGACGTTCAACCGCGACAGCACGGTGGTGGCCCAGGGGAAGTGGTCCCTGCGGGTGAGCGTTCCCGATTCCGCCCCGGTCATCGACCCGGCGGTGATGATGCTGCAGGTCCCCGCGGCGTTCGCGCGCGGCAAGGTGCTGACGCTGCGCGGCACGGTGCGAACCGCCGAGCTTGCGGGTCGGGCCGAGTTCACGCTCGAGGCCTGGGGCGACCGGCGCATTCCCGCGGGCGACACCGCGCGGTACACAGCACGCGACGCCGGTTTCCACGAGACGAGGCTCCGCATCGCCGTGCCCGACGATCCGGAGATCCACTCGATCGTGATCCAGGCGGGTGTCGCCGGGCACGGCACCGCGTGGTTTGACGGGCTGGAGCTCGCGGTCAACGGCAGGAAGGTCGAGGCGATCCCCGGTACCGCCCTCCCGCCGACGCGCGACGAGCTCGCGTGGCTCCGCGGCCAGGCGACGCCGCTGGTGACGGTCGATCCGACACGCGACGGTCCGGCGCCCGACCTGGCGGCGGTGGACCGGATCATCGGCGACGCGTGCGTGGTCGGCCTCGGCGAGAGCACCCACGGCACCCGCGAGTTCTTCGAGGCCAAGGCCCGGATCATCCGACACCTGGTCCGGGACGGGGGCTTCCGGGTGGTTGCGATGGAGGCCAACCAGCTCGCGCTGGAGCGGGTCAATCGCTACGTGATGGGAAGCGACGACTCGGTGCGGGCCGCCATGCGCACGATGTTCCGGGTCTGGAACACCCAGACGATGCAGGAGTTGCTCGAGTGGTTGCGGGCGTTCAACGCGTCGCATCCGGGCGACGCGGTGCGGTTCGTCGGCTACGACATGCAGGACAACTGGCTGCCCTACGATTCCCTGCGGGCGATCGTCGCACGGATCGATCCGGGGCTGGGTCCGCGGATCGAGGCGCTGGCGGGCGACTACCGGAAGCAGCAGTCGTACGTCACCCCGCAGGCCCCCGATTCGCTGCGAGAGCGCTGGGGCGCCCAGGCCGACACGCTCTGGCGCATGGTGCAGGCCCGCAAGGCGTATTGGCTCGCCCAGGCCAAGGACGACGGGTCCCGGCGCCAGGTGGCGTGGGCGGTGCAGTCGGCCAACCTGCTGCGGCAGGCGGCCGGCTTCAACGTGGCGCTCTTCTCGCCCGATCGCGACTCGTTGATGGCCGCCAATCTCGACTGGGCCCTCGACGAGCTGGTGCCGGGGAAGCGCGCGATCGTCTGGGCCCACGACGTGCACGTGTCGAAGGGCGGCGATCCGGCGCGGAGCTTCAACGCCGGCGCGCAGATGGGGGCGTATCTCCGACGGCGCCACGGCGATGCCTATCGCAACGTCTCGCTGCTCACCGCCGACGGTGCCTACACTGCCACGCGCGACCTCTCGGACTACGCGATGATCGAGGCCGCGGCATTCCCGGCCCCCGCGGGATCGTTCGAGGCGGCGCTCGGGGCGCTGGCCCGGCCGACCGGCACCGTGGGCTGGGTGGTCGATCTTCGCGAAGCGCGGGACGCGCCTGCGGCCGCCTGGCTCCGGGTGCCGCGCCCGATCCGCAGCATCGGCTACGCGACGTATGACTACGGCTTCGACCTCACCGCGGTGCTGCCGCTGGAGTTCGACGGAGTGGTGTTCATCGAGCACACCACGCCGTCCAGGCCGGTGCGGTAGGGGGAAGCGGCCGCGGCCTAGGTCTGTGGGGCATGCTCCTTCAGGCGGTAGCCGATGCCCGGCTCGGTGATGAGGATCCGCGGGCGGGCCGGATCGCGCTCGAGCTTGTGGCGGAGCTGCGCCATGTACACCCGCAAGTAGTGGCTCTGGGAGACATAGTTCGCGCCCCAGACCGCCTCGAGCAGGTGACGGTGCGTCATCACGCGTCCAGGTTGGCGTGCCATTGTTGCGAGCAGCCGGTATTCGGTCGGGGTGAGATGGACTTCGTCATCGCCCCGGAAGACCTGGCGCCGGACGAGGTCCACCCTCACCTCACCCGCGAGACAGACCGGTTCCTCCGTGGGCGCGCTCACCCCCGCGGCGTGCCGCAAGGCAACGCGAATCCGGGCCAGCAGCTCCGCGGCCCCGAACGGCTTGGTGAGGTAGTCGTCGGCGCCGAGGTCGAGGAGCTGGACCTTGTCGCGCTCCTGGCCACGCGCCGAGATCACGATGATCGGCGCGGCGGTCGTCCGGCGCAGTTCCTGGATCACGTCGAGGCCGTCGCGATCGGGCAGCCCGAGGTCGAGGAGGATCACCTCGGGGTTGCGGCCGGCGGCCTGACGGAGACCCTCGCGTCCCGTCGCCGCCTCGACCAGCTGGAAGCCGGCCCCCTCGAGCGCCGCGCGCAGCACGCGCCGCATCGACGCCTGGTCCTCGATAAGCAGCACGACCGGATCGGGGCTTGCCATGTGCCGCTCAGTCCTCCGCCGCCGGGACGGGGCCGGACGGCGCCCCGCCGGTGGGCAGGGTGAAGCGGACGACCGTCCCGCCGGCGGGGTGCGGCTCGATCCAGATCGTCCCGCCATGCGCCGTGACGATGCCGCGACAGATCGTCAGGCCGAGTCCGGAGCCCGCCCCGCCGTCGGCCTGGCCCGCGGCGGCCAGGCTCCCTCGATAGAACCGCTCGAAGACCCGTTCCTCATCGCCCTGGGGAATCCCCGGTCCGCGATCGGCGACCGAGACGACAACCGCCTCACCCTCGGCCAGCGCCGCGATCTCGATGCGGGTGCCGGGTGGCGTGTACCTCGCCGCGTTCTCCAGGAGATTGAGCAGCACCTGCTCGATCAGGAGTTCATCGATCGCCACCATCGGCAGGTCGCCGGGGATCGACACCGTGACGGGATGGCTCGCCAGGCGTTCTTCCAGGCGCAGCAGGGCGACGCCGACGACCTCCTCGATCGGCTGCCAACTGGACTGTGGCGTCAGCGTGCCGGTCTCCACTCGCACCATGTCGAGGAGGTTCCGCACCAGCCGGCTCATCCGACGCGATTCCTCCAGGATGCTCTCGATGAGTTCCCGGCGCACCGCCGCGGGGAGGGTCATCGCCTCGCCGAGGAGCGACGTGGCCGCGCCCTCGATCCCCGCGAGGGGCGTCCGGAGGTCGTGCGACAGCGAGCTGAGGATCGCCGTGCGCAGCCGTTCCGCCTCGGCCTCGGCGCGGGCGCGTTCGGCATCGAGCGCGAGCGTCCGACGCTCGAGCGCGTTCGAGGCCAGGGTGATCATCTCGCCGATCAGTGCCTGTCGTTCGGGATCGGGCCAGCGCGTCGGATCTCCGGGTTCGATGATCGCCAGGCCGGTGCGGTCGGGGCCGATCGGCAGCGGCACGAGCATCATGCCGACCTCGCTCCCGTGCGGCGTTCCCCACCCAGTCACGCGTCGGGTCGCCACCGCCCAGGTGCCGGCGATCCGCACCGCCTGGTCGTAGAGCGCCGGATCCAGTGGAAGTTCCGGGACGCCGGCTCCGCCCGAGGCCGCGGGGAGGTGAATCCTTGCCTTGCCGCTCACGGCGGCCGAGAGGTGTGCTTCCGCGGCGCGTTGCATCGCGTCGAGGTCGAGTGCCGCGGCCAGGTCGGTCTCCAAGGCGTAGAGCGACGCGGTGCGGGCCGCCCGGACGTCGGCCGCCTGCTGTTGCTCACGGATCCTGGACGTCAGGCCGCTCATCGTGATCGCGACGGCGAGCATCACGCCGAAGGTGAGGTAGTAGCCGGTGTCGAGGACGTTGAACGTGTAGTAGGGCGGGACGAAGCAGAAGTCGAACACCGCGATGCTCAAGACCGCGGCGGCGAGGGCGGGTCCCCGGCGCGACCGGGACGCCGCGGCGACGACGCCGAGCAGCAGCAGCATCACGACGTCGACCGACTCGAGGTGCGCCCGGAGCGCGAGGCAGACGGCCGTGGCGACCGCGACGATGCCGACGGCGCGGGAGTACTCACCGACGCGATGCGTGGCCCGGGTCATGTCCATGGCGCGAGAGGAATCTACCGTCGACCGCCATCAGGAAGACCTCAAGATTCCCGCCTGCCGCTCCCCGCCCGCCGCCGGGTCGGGGATATTGGCGCCATGACCCTGCCGCCCGATGCACCGCGTTCCGTGCTGACCCGACTCCGGCACCTCCTGATCGGCCGACCGCGCGACCTGGCGGACCGGACGATCTTCCATCGCCTTTCGCTCGTCGCGTTCCTCGCCTGGGTGGGGCTCGGCGCCGACGGCCTCTCGTCGTCAGCCTACGGTCCCGAGGAGGCCTTCAAGCAGCTCGGCGAGCATCGCTATCTCGCGGTGCTCCTGGCCGTCCTCATGGCCACCACGGTCCTGCTGATCGCCGCGGCGTACCGGCGGATCATCGAGGTCTTCCCGAGTGGCGGTGGCGGCTACGTGGTCGCCACCAAGCTGCTGGGCGAGCGGGCGGGGGTGCTGTCCGGCTCGGCGCTCCTGGTCGACTACGTCCTGACGATCACCATCTCCATCGCCGCCGCCGGTGATGCGCTGTTCTCCTTCCTGCCCGCATCGATCGCCTGGGCGCGGTTCCCGTCCGAAGTCGTGATGATCCTCGGCCTGGTCGTGCTCAACATCCGCGGCGTCCGGGAATCGGTGCTCACGCTGCTGCCGGTCTTCCTGCTCTTCCTGCTCACCCACGCCATCGTGATCCTCGGAGCCCTCCTCGGCCACCTGCCGGAGCTGCCGGCTACCGCGACCCGGGTGGCCGACGGGTTCCGGGACGGCGCCTCGACGATCGGGCTGGGCGGCATGCTGGTGCTCTTCTTCCGTGCCTATTCGCTCGGCGGGGGCACCTACACCGGGATCGAGGCGGTGTCGAACGGACTGCCGATCATGCGGGAACCGAAGGCCGAGACGGGAAAGCGGACGATGGTTTACATGGGGCTGTCGCTGGCGTTCACCGCGACGGGCCTCCTGGTGGCCTACCTGCTCTGGCAGATCGATCCGGTCCCGGGCAAGACGATGAACGCCGTCCTCGTCGAGCGGTTGAGCACGGGGTGGCCGCTGGGCCGGGCGTTCGTCGTGGTCACCATGTTCTCCGAGGCGATGCTGCTCGTGGTGGCGGCGCAGGCGGGCTTCCTCGACGGTCCCCGGGTGCTCTCGAACATGGCACTCGATTCGTGGGTGCCCCACCGCTTCGCGATGCTCTCGGATCGGTTGACGACGCGGAACGGGATCCTGCTGATGGGGGTCGCGGCGCTGCTGGCGCTCTTCCACACCCATGGCGACGTGGGCCAGCTGGTGGTGATGTACGCGATCAACGTCTTCGTGACCTTCTCGATCTCGATGTTCGCCATGAGCCGGTACTGGTGGCGGCGCCGGCGCTCGCGGCCGGAGGCGCACCGGCGGCTGCGCCTCTTCCTCCCGGCGTTCGGGCTCTGCCTCACGATCCTGCTGGTGACGCTGTACGAGAAGTTCCTGCTCGGCGGCTGGCTCACCGCGTCGATCACCTGCCTGGTGATCCTCGCGTGCCTCCTCGTGCGGCGTCACTACCGACGCCAGGAGGCCCGTCTTGCGGAGCTGTACCGCGAGCTGGGCGACCTGCCCGAGCAGGTCCCGGACGGCGAGCGCCAGGTCGCGGAACCGGCGCGCGATCGGCCGGTGGCGGTTGTCCTCGTGGAGGACTATGGCGGGGTCGGCATCCACACGGTGCTCAACGTGATCCGGAGCTTCCCCGGCCACTTCGCCGGCTTGGTCTTCGTCTCGGTCGCGGTGATCGACAGCGGCGAATTCAAGGGAGACGACGCGGTCGCGCACCTGAACGAGCGGACCGAGCAGATGCTGGGTCGTTACCGCCGCCTCGCGGCGGGGCTGGGCATCCCCGCCACGGCCCGGATGGCGATCGGGACCGAGGTGGTCGCGGAGGCCGAGCGGCTCTGCCTGGAGGTGGGGCGGGAATTTCCGAAGGCCACGTTCTTCGCGGGGCAGCTGATCTTCCAGCGACCGCGGTGGTGGCACCGACTCCTCCACAACGGCACGCCGCGCGCGATCCAGGAGCGGTTGCAGTGGGCGGGCCGGACGATGGTCACGATGCCGATCCGGGTCCGGTCCGCGGCGGCCTAGTCCCCCGATGTCGTGTCCCCGGGTGATTCCACGCTTCTCCTGCACGGCGATTCAGGTGCCGGTTGGCGAATCACCCTTGGCGGCGGCCGTGAAGGCCCCGTGAACAGGAAGCGACATCATGCGCAACTCCATGAAGGTGGCATTCATCGCCGCGGCGCTCCTGGCCGCGGCCTGCAGCGACTCCGCGACCCCCACCAGCCCGACCCCGGGCGGCAGCTACGTCGGCGTGGACTCGATCGGGATGTATCCCACCGTGATCCGGCTCGCGACCGTCGGCGACCGGATGCGGCCGCTCGTCTGGTGGCACCCGCTGAACGCCACGAACCAGGGCGTCACCTGGAGCTCGAGCAATCCGGCGGTTGCCTCGGTCGATTCGAGCGGGATGATCACGGCGGTGGCCCAGGGCGCCGAGGTGGTGATCACCGCGACGACCAACGACGGCGAGCACCAGGCGTCGAC
>CAZKYO010000029.1:0-35598 GCA_964557115.1 uncultured Gemmatimonadaceae bacterium | reverse complement strand
TGCTCGACCGGTTCCGGGAGGTCACGGCCGAGGGACGCTGGGAGAACCGCCTCCACGGCGCCATGCGCGAGGCCGGTGTGGAGCTCTGGTGCGATGCGTCGCTCGTGGTCGGCCACAAGAAGCATTTCGGCTTCCTGGAGTACATCTCGCAGCGCTATCTCTATTCGAGATCGTACGCCGGCGCCCGCGTGGCGGGAGCCTCGCTGGCGCGACGGCTGGCCACGGGACTGGCGGCGTTCGCCCTGCCACCGCTGCTGCTGTTCCGCACCATGCGCGCGATCACGAGGAAGGGCGTGCCGCGGGGCCTGATCGTCCGCACCGCGCCGCTGATCGCGATCTACCTCGTGGCTTGGGGCTGGGGTGAGGTCGTCGGCTACTGGTTCGGGGCCGGCGATGCCCTGGCCCGGGTGCGCTGACGGTCAGGGGCCGGCGGGCTTCCTGGTGATGACGATCTGCCCGCCGCCGATCGTCGCCGGGATGACGTTCGCCGACTCGTAGTCGGCCTGCACGCGCTCCCAGAGGTCCGGGGCCGTGGCTTGCAGGCGAATCGGGAAGGTGTAGAGCACCCACGTCGCGCCGCCCGGCGCCTCGAGTGCCCGCAGCTCCGCGACGTCATGCGCGATGGGCCAGCCGAGCTGCAGCCACCGGTTCATCGGCAGGTCGAGCATCTCGGTTCCGATCACGACATCACCGGGCGCGGCGTGCGCGGCGACCCATTCCGCGGCCGCCGGATAGTCCTGCTTGGGTGCCCATGCCCGGGGGAGCAGGAGGACGCTCGCCACGGTGATCCCGGCCAGGCCCGTCGACCCGATCAGGGCCCCCCGACGCGGGAGCAGCCGCTCAAGCACCACGAAGCCGCCGTGCACGGCCCACTGGACCACGAAGGCGGCGCCGAAGAAGAAGAAGCGCGGCCACAGGTTGCGTCCCGACGCGAAGAGGACGATCGCCATCAGCGCCATCGGCGCGACCATCACGAATGCCGCGAAGCGATCGCGGCGCCAGGCCGCGGCCAGTCCGGCGATCACGATGGCGCCGGCGAGCGGCACCAGCACGACGCCGGCGGGAACACCGTGCACCAGCCCGCTGATCGCCTCGGTGACGAACCAGGCCGGGCGGCGCCATTCGGCGTCTGCTGCGGAGGTGCCGGACACCCCCACGGCGTGGAGGAGTTGGGGGATCACGAGGGCGTAGCAGGCCACGGTGACGAGGGCGGCGAGGAGCAGTGCCACCAGTGGTCCCCACCGACCGGTCCCGCTCCGCCGTCGGCCGAGCGTGGCCAGCCAGGCGACCCCGTGGCTGGCCGCGACGACGAGGGCCGTCACGTGGAACGCCATCGCGAACGCCATCGCCAGTGCGTACGACCACACGGCCTTCCCGGACACACGCTCGGCGCGAAGCAGGTCGAGGAAGAGGGCGCTCGCCATCAACGTGCCGAGGAGCAAGCCGGTGTACCCGCGGGCGTTCTGCGAGAACCAGACATGGTGGTACGAGACCGCCAGCAGGACGGCTGACCACCAGGCCTCGCGGGCCGGCAACCACCGCCGACCGAAGGCCACGGCGGCCCAGAGGCTCAAGGCGCCGAACACCGCCGCCGGCAGGCGCAACGCAAAGGTCGACTCGCCGAGGAGGGAACGCGTGAGATGCGAGGCGATCGAGAACGCGTAGTGCTGGTTGCTGCTGTCGAAGGTGGTGAGGAGCGCGCCCCAGGGCTTGGCGACATAGTCGAGCAGGGTCTGGATCTCGTCGAACCACAGCCCTCGCGCGAGCCCGGGCAGCCGCAGCGCCAGGCCGACGACCATCAGTGTCGCGAGTGCGAACGCGGAGGACCGCGGCGCGTCCCGCGTGGGTTCACCAGTGAGGAACAGGCGGTCGACCAGCACGACCGCCGCACCGAGCAACACCAGGCAGCCCTTGAGGAGCCAGATCCCCGAGACGAGGTCCGGCATGGGCGCACTGTTCGCCGGGGTCATGGCCGCTGCCAGCGTGGCCGGAGGCAAGAACACGCCCGCCGTGGCCAGGGCGGCCGCCACGAGGCGCGCCCTGCCGTGAGGCAGTGGTGCTGCATCGATCGCCGCGGGACGGGAAGAGGGGGCTGGCACGATTCGGCCTCCGGACGGTGCTGATGTTGCCTGAGGGCATCGCCCCACCACCCCGAACGTCCGGGACCGGCGGGAGATCCGCGGCGGTGCGGTGGTTCCCCGTCTCGACGGGGATCGGGCGCTCGCACGTGCTCGGCCGTTTGCTCCCCTCGCGGGCCGCACGTCCCGTGCCAGCACCGACCTCATCTCGACGAGGATTCGGTTCGCCCCGTGGCCGTCGTGCGCGGTGGCCGAATCGCCGCCGGGCTATTGTTCGGTCGGGCGCGGCCGGTTCGGCGGGGCCGGGCGCACGGGCGGAGCACCGAGCGTTGGGGGGCCTGGCGGCACCATGGTGCGAGTTCCGGCCCGGGCCCCGTCACCCGGATGCGAGCGAGCATCACGGCGGGAGCACCGCCCCAGTCACCGGGAGGAGAACATGCGTCGATCCCATGGCACCGTCTTCCCGTCGGCGGCCCGCGCGGCCCGGTGCGCGCTGGCGCTGCTCGCGTTCGGGGCGATCCTCGGATGCGGGGACCAGGCAGCGGAGCAGCTCCCGCCACCGCCACCTCCCCCGTCGGCGCCGCCTCCGCCCAATCCGCCGCCCCCGCCGCCGGGCCCGGCCACGGTGACGATCACGGTGGACACCCTGCAACGGTTCCAGACGATCAACGGCTGGGAAGCGACCGCGGAGATCGGCCAGACCGATTTCGTGTCGATTCCCTGGGCGAACGAGGTGGCACAGCTGGCCGTGGGGCTGGGGATCAACCGGCTGCGGATGGAGATCCGCTCTGGTGCGGAGAACCCGCTCGACAACTTCCTCCTGCACCGCAACGGGCAGATCAGCGACGCCGAATGGCGGACCCGCCGATACCAGGTCGTCAACGACAACGGCGATCCCGGCGTGCTCGATCCCAATGGCGTGCACTTCACCGAACTGGATCTCGGCATCGAGAAGGTCGTTTTGCCGGTGCGTGCGGCGCTCGCGGCGCAGGGGGAATCGCTCTACTTGAACCTCGACTATGTCGGGTTCAACAACGACGCGGCCGGCGTGCACCTGGTCCCGGCCGAGTATGCGGAATTCATGCTCGCGGTCTTCCAGCACCTGCAGGCCAAGTACGGCCTGGTCCCCGATGCGGTCGAGATGATCCTCGAGCCGGACAACGGGACGGCCTGGAACGGGACCAAGATCGGCCTGGCGATGGTGGCCACCGCCGCCCGGCTCGCCGCCGCCGGATTCCATCCGGATTTCATCGCCCCGTCGACGACGAGCATGGCGGCGGCCGCCACGTACTTCGACGCCATCGCGGCGGTGACCGGCGCCCTTGGCGTGGTGGATGAGATCTCCTTCCACCGGTACGCCGGCGTGAGCGACGCCGCACTCTCGGCGATCGCCCAGCGCGGTGCGCTGTACGGCCTGCGGACCGCGATGCTGGAGCACCTGGGCAGCGGCGCCGACGACCTGTACAAGGATCTCACGGTGGGCCAGGTGTCGGCCTGGCAGCAGTTCGGGCTCGCGTATCCCAGCGCGAGCGACAACGGCAGCGTCTACTTCCTGATCCAGGGCAACCATCCCGTCGCGGCGAGCCGCACGGGGCAGCTCCGCCAGTACTTCCGCTACGTCCGGTCCGGTGCGGTCCGGGTGCGGGCGACGAGCGACAAGGCGTCGATCCGGTCGGTGGGGTTCGTGAACGTCGGCGGAGGGCCGGTGGTGGTGATCCACGCGTCCGGCACCGAGACCTACGGCGTGGTCGGGCTGCGACCGGGACGGTACCTCGTGACGTCGTCCGATGTCGCGCAGGCGACGATCGGCACGGTCACGGTGGGGAGCGATGGCGAGTTGCGGCTCGCGTTGACGTTGTCGGGAGTCGTCACGATCGCCTTCGTGCCCTGACGGGTCGGGGGCCCGACCCGGTCAGCTGGTCGGCACCGCGCCCACCACGACCTTGAACGCATGCAGGCTGCGCCACTCGCCGCTCACCTCGAGCGGTTCGAAGCCGTTGCGTCGCAGCACGTCGCGCCCCTCGGCGCGCGAGCGGAGCTGGGAAATCTCGTCCGGGTGGAACCGGAACGGCGCCTCGCGGCGGCGCAAGTTGATGAAGAATTCGGTCGCCCGCAGCATCCGCTGCGGGATCGAGGTCCGGGCCGGCCAGAGCATGATGAGCGCGCCACCGGGTTTCAGCACCCGCCGGAACTCGCGGACCATCGCGTCGATGCGATCGTGGAGGAAATGCTCCATCACGCCCACGTTCCAGATGCCGTCGAGACTGCCGGTGGCGAACGGCATGCGGAAGGCATCGCCGGCCAGCCGCACCGCCATGATCGGATGGGCGCCGGCGGCGGCGGCCGGGACGATGTCCATCGCGACCAGCACGCGGCGACCCGCCTGCGTGTCGATGCGGATCGATGTCTCCGACGTGCCGCAGCCCGCCTCGAGGAACACGCCCGAGGCGGGGAAGTGCTTGTGGGCATAGTGGGCGACGGTCCTGGCGAACACGGCCTGGCGGTACCAGCTGAAGAATCGCTGCGACGCCAGGGCCTGATTGTCGCCGCCCCAGTGTTCGGTCCAGTCCGCCAGGTCCTGGCGGCCGTCGGCTTCCGTCGCGGCGAAGCACGCCACGCCATGCTCACGCCGATATCCGGCCCCGCACGCGCTGCAGGTGATCGGATCGCCCAGCACCAGGGTTCCCTGGCAGGCCGGGCAGCGGAGCAGGGCGGCGATCGGCGCGAGATCGTCGTGGGGAACGGCAACGGTCACTGGGGTGATTCCTCGGAAGTTGAGGGGTGGCCACCATCGGCCGGCCTTGGTTCGTCCTCGCGGGGGACGAGCACCGAGATCGGGCCGAAGAAGGGGTTCGTCGCGCCGCCCGTGACGCCGGGGATCACGCGCGCGACCCGGTACTCCTGCTCCAGCGCCTCGCGGATCCCGCTCGAGCGGGGCCAGTCCCGGTAGTCGTAATTGAAGGTCGGCAGGTCGTAGTCGCGCACCAGGATCGTGCCGTAATGGTGCGCGTGGATGCGCGCGAGGAGGCCGGTGAAGCGGCTCGATCCCGAGACGCCGAGTTCACCGACGGTGGCCGCGCGATCGCCCACCGAGACGCCCGCGGGGGCGAAGAGCCATTCGCCGTGGTCGAGCAGCACCGGGCGGTCGGCGCGGCGTGCCGCCTGCACCTCGCCCTCCACCGCGAGGCGATAGCGCTCGGCGTCGGGCGGGAGGCCGTCGACCGGCATCCGCACCTGCGTCAGCGCCGCGATCAGCAGCAGCATGGCCACGCCCCAGCCGGCGGTCCGGCCGAGTCGAAGCGCCCGCGAAAGCGCCCCGTCGCCCGACGCGCTCGTGACGCGATCCCATGCGGTCACGATCGCCGCCAGCGCCCACGCCCCGGCGATCATGCTGCCGGGCGCCATGTGATTGAGCATCCACGCAATGCCGCTGGTGAGGGCCTCCGTGAGGAAGAGGGCGAGCCAGACCAGCCAGGCGACCATCAGGGAGCGCTGTGCCGCCGTCCGGATCAGCACCATGCCGCCCGCCAGGCCCAGCGCCAGATAGCACCACGCTTCCATCGCATGCTGGACCGCGCGCAGCGGCGAGGTGCCATGGTTGCGGAGGGCCGTGAAGATCCAGTACCACCAGGGGTCGCCCCACAGCAGGGCGCCGCCCATGACGACCACCCCGAGGAGTCCGAAACTGGCGACCCCGAAGAGGGCGCTGCGCCGCAGCCACCGAGGGCCGCCGAGCAGCGCGATCGCGACGGTCAGCAGCGGGGCCCAGATGGCGAGGTTCTGCTTCACCAGGAATCCGACGGCGGGCACGCAGGCGAGCAGGATCAGCTGAGTGGCCTGGCGGTTCCGCGCGTAGCGCAGCATCAACCAGAACGCCACCGTGCAGAGCAGCACGGCGAGCGAGTCGTTGTGGAGGTTGTGCGCGAAGGAGCTGGTGAGCGGGTTGGTGCCTACCAGGAACGCCATGGTCGCGATGAACGCAGCGCCCAGGCGGGGATGCCGTTCGGGAAAGATCGCCGGTTGCGTCGGCGCCGCGAGCAGGCGCAGTTCGGCGACGATCAGCACCACGACGCCGGAGGCCAGCGCGATCCACAGCAGCTGGATGGCGCGGAACAGCGGGATCGACAGCGGCTGCCCGACCGCGCTGGCCGCGAGCCAGGTCACGACCTGGGTCAACGGGGTGTAGAAGAACGACTCCAGCGCCTCCGGATCGGAATAGAGCGGCAGGCCGGCCCTGAGGCGGACGATGTCCTGGACGAACGGACTCTCGGACCAGGTGAGGATGTCGGCCGGATACTGCAGCAGCGATTGGACCCAGGTCACATAGATCGCGAGGGCCACGCAGGCGCCGACCCACGCGCCGAGGAGGGCGAGACTGTCCGGGTCGCGCCGCACCCGGCGGGACCCCAGGCCGATGAGTGCGACGAGCAGGCCATATCCCGCGATCGGCATCAGTGCGAGCGTGGCCGCACTCGCCCGGTCGGCGACGCCGTGACGCAGGGCCGAGGCATACCAGCCGACCGGGATGGCCGGAAGCAGCATCGCCAGGCCGAGCAGCCAGTCGGCAAGGCCGAACGATCGGATTTCCGGCGCCTGGTGGGACGGTTCGCTCATCGGGTCAGGATCCGAGAGGGGGTGTATCCGGGAGTGGTCGAACGGCGTGGCCACGCGCGGCACGACGGGCCGCCGATGCAGGCCCCGCGGCCCGATTCGAGCAGGTTTCGTGCCCATGGTCCGTGGCAGCCATTCTCCTTCGGCGAGGTCCACCGGGGATCCCGGGACCGGGGGACGGGGGGTGGCTTGGAACTTGCTCCCTTCGGCGGCCTGAGCGTCAGACGGCCTCCTGGCTCGTCACGCCTCGCACCACAGATGGGGAAGGTTGTTGCCCGGCGGCCGCTCGGGATGCGGCACATGCGCCACACCCGTGGCGGTGCGCCGCGCCCCGGGTGGGGCGTCGCGGGGAGTTTGCCTGCTCAACAGTCCGAGGAGGATTCGTGGCCGATCGTGCCGGCGTGCTGGTCACCGGAGGCGCAGGATTCATCGGGGCGAATGTCGCCGATTACTACCTGGGCAAGGGCCAGCCGGTCACCATTTACGACAACTTCTCGCGACCGGGTTCGCGGGTGAACCTCGCCTGGCTTCGGGAACGCTGGGGCGACGACCTCGGGGTGATCGAGGGCGACGTCCGGACGGTGGACCCGCGCCTGGCCGGGGCGGTGGAGCAGTCGGCGGTCGTGTTCCACCTCGCCGCCCAGGTGGCGGTGACCACGTCGGTCAGCGATCCGCGTGACGACTTCGACACCAATGCCCTGGGCACGTTCAACGTCCTGGAGGCGGTCCGGCGCTCCGCGGCGCGACCCGCCGTCGTCTATTCGTCCACCAACAAGGTGTACGGTCGCATGGACGACGTCGCCGTCGTCGAGCAGGACGCCCGCTACGCCTACCGCGACCTGGCCCACGGCGTGCCCGAGACCAGGGCGCTCGACTTCTACAGTCCCTACGGCTGCTCGAAGGGGACTGGCGACCAGTACGTGATCGACTATGCCCGGATCTTCGGGTTGCGCACGCTGGTCTTCCGGCAGTCGTGCATCTATGGCCCGCACCAGTTCGGCATGGAGGACCAGGGCTGGCTGGCCTGGTTCACGATCCGGGCCCTGCAGCAGCGTCCGGTCACCATCTTCGGGGACGGCAAGCAGGTGCGCGACGTGCTCTGGATCGAGGATCTCCTCGCGGCCTACGACGCGGCGCTCGACCGGATCGACCAGCTGAGCGGCCGGGCGTACAACATCGGCGGCGGGCCGGGGGCGACGCTCTCGCTGCTCGAGCTGCTGGGGCTCCTGGAGCAGCGCCTGGGACGACCCGTGGCGCGGCGGTTCGACGATTGGCGCCCGGGCGACCAGCGGGTGTTCATCTCGGACATCCGGAAGGCGACCGCGGACTTCGGCTGGACGCCACGTGTCCTCCCGGAGGAGGGCGTGGGCCGCCTCGCCGAATGGCTTGCCGACGCCGAGAGCGCCATCGCCCAGGTCACTGCCTGACCGTGCCGGTCCACTCCACAACCTCCCCGTCCCCGAAGGTTGCATGTCGACACTGAGCATCGTCATTCCGGCCCGCAACGAGGAAGAGACCCTGCCGATGGTGCTCGCGGACCTGCAGGCCGTCCTCCCCACGCTCACCGGCTGGCAGGTGGAGGTGCTCGTCGTGGACGATCGCAGCACCGACCGCACGGCGGAGCTCGCGGTGGCCGGCGGAGCACGGGTGGTTCCCAACGCGTCGCCCCGGTCGGGCAAGGGCATGGCGCTCCGCGCGGGCTTCGAAGCTGCCACCGGCGACTACATCGTGATGCTCGACGCGGACTACTCGCATCGCGTCGAGGAGCTGCCGCTCTTCCTCGCGGCGGTGCGAGGCGAGAACGTCGGCCTGGTCATCGGCTCGCGCGTGGTGGGCGGTTCGGAGGAGTATCACCACGTCCGGGCACTCGGCAACGTCTTCCTGAGCGCCGCGCTCGGGCTCGCGACGGGGCGCTACCTCTCGGACGCCCTCAACGGCTTCAAGCTCTTCCGCCGGGACATCTACACGGAGTCCCGCTTCACCTCGGCCAACTTCGAGATCGAGATCGAGATCATCGCCAACACGCTCAGGCGGGGATACCGGATCGTCGAGATCAGCAGCCACGAGCGCGCCCGGGCCGGCGGCGAGATGAAGTCGCGCGTCGTGCGCCACGGCACCCGGTTCCTGCTCCGGATCATCTACGAGGGCATGCGCGGCGTGCGGCCCAAGTCGGCGCGACGGCCCGTCGAGGCGACGAGACAGGTCTCCCGCGCACCGTGACCCCGGCCCCCCTCGTGGCGGGCAGGCGCGCCCGTCCCGAGGGGAAGGTCCTCAGTGCGGGGGATCGGCGACGGCGGCCGGCTGGTCGTTGCAGCTGCGAAGGGCACCGAGGGGCATCCCCTCCACCTCCCCCGCCAGGTTCGCGAGGATGACGGCATCGCCGGCCAGGGTCGGTCCGGCGCGATCATAGCCCACGCCGCGGTGCATGCTGCACTTGAGCCTGCCGGTCAGCAGCTCGCGGATCTCGATCTCGCCGTCCCGCCCCGTCAGCACGACCTCCCCGTTCTCGACCAGCGGTGGTCCGCGCGACGCCAGCCCCGAGGCCAGCCAGAGGGTCGCGCCGGTCGCGGCCCGGAACGCGACGATCGAGTCGGCGTTCGGCAGCACGATCACGCCGATCGAGTCGCGAATCGTCGCGGTGCCCGCGGTGTGACCGACCGGCGCGATCGAGCCGGCGACCAGCCGGCTTGCCCACCGGGTCGTGCCGTCGCGAAGGTCGAGGGCCACGAAGCGCTGCCCGCCGACGCCGCCTTCCGGGTAGAACGCGGACTTGATGACATCCCACCGGAGCGCGAGGAAGGTCTGCAGGAACTCTCCCGGCGACATGCCGAGGAGGCCCACCGTGCCGCTGACGATCACGACCCCGGGCAGCATCGTGGGGCCGGCATGTCCCATCCCGGTGAGCGTCCTGAATCGACGGCACCAGAGGCGCTTCAGCGTCGAGACCTCGACCGCACACGCGACGTCGCGGTCGAGTGTCAGGGTCATGGTGTCGCCGGCGATCGCCGGCGGACCCATGATGACGCCGCCGGGAAGCGCCAGTTGGCCGAGCAGCGCGCCGGTGCCGACGCTCCGCTTCCTCAGGGTGCCCGCGGCGGTGGCGTAGAGCAGCACCGAGTCGCGGATGAGGGGCGACGTCATCACCGACGCCTCGTCGAACTTGGTCCAGCGACGCGCGCCGGTGTCGAGGTCGTAGGCGGCGACGCCCGAGGGTTCCAGCCCGAAGACCGAACCCCAGACGCTTCCGAACCCGACGATGACCGTCCGACCGTCGCTGACGGCCTCCTGATGGACCCAGTTCGGGAGTCGGACTGCCCACCTGGGCGCCCCGGTGCGGAGGTCGAGTGCCGTCAGGGCCCCAGTCTCGTGCGCGCCCACCAGCACCAGGTCACCGACGACGCTCGCCGTGGACCGGATCGGGCCGTCGATGCGTTGACGCCAGTCGCGCACGAGCTCGACGGTGTCCTCACGCACTCCCGATTTCGCCGGGTCCGAGCGGTACTGCAGCCACGGTGCCCGTGCCGGTGCCGTCGACTCCGGCGGCGGGGCGTCGGGCGCGCTCCGACGCGCGGGCTGGAACGCCAGTTCGGCCGGTGCCGTGTCCCGGTCGTCGCACGCCGCGGCATTCCGCGCGGAGTCGGCGCTCGACGTGGCCTTCGGGATCGTCACGCAATAGGCCGTGCCGTCGGCGGTCCGGGTCCAGACTTCCATCCCGCCGTGGCCGTCGGCGGACAGCGCCACCTCGACGTCTCGCGGGAAGGGCCAGTCGCTCGGGACCGGCGGCGGGTCGGATGATTCGGCGTCCTCGCCGACCAGGTGCTCCATGATCAGCCCCGCCCACCTGGCCCGCCGCTCCGCCGGGAGCTGATCGACCCGGTCGGCAAAGGAGTTCTGCGGTCGGGGGGGATACACGGGAAAGGCCTGCAGCTTCCTCCGTTCGCGCGCACCGAAGGCGGCGAGCACCAGGAAGAACGCGGCGACATAGAGCGCCATCCGGGCCGGCACCCGCAGCAGCATCGGTGCGCGTCGGATGAGCGACAGCGCGAGCACCACGACGACGGCCGTCCCGACCGCCGCCGCCGCGTACTTCCGCCCGGCCGGCAGCAGGCCATGGAGGCTGAGGAGCGGCCGCGGCGTCGCGATGTAGGCGGCGGCCAGGGCCGCGATCGCGATCACCAGGAAGTCGGGGAGGCGAGCGAGTCGCCGGATCGTCGTCATCGAGTGACGTGCTGCGCCATGCGCATCGGGAACATGGGCACCTCCGCAGTTGCGAGGATGGCAGGCGTCCCTGTTGATTTGTCCTGCGGAACTCACGAGCCGGGGAGAACGACACGCCCCGGGACCGGCTGAACGCGCACAAACCGAGCCAGTCACCGTGCCGTCACGGAAGGTACCCCTCCGGCGGTGCGGTTGCATGACCGTTCCTCCTCCCCGAGCGCCTGTGGCGATCCTGCAACAATCGGCGAGACTTCGGCCACGCGGCCCCGACACGTCACTTCGCGCGTGGCGCGTGCCACTCCTCTGGGCCGCCGTGCTCGCCGTCGGACAGGCGGGCACGCTGGGCCTGATCCGGGCCGGCACCGGCGTCGGATACCAGCACTACCTCGTGCCGTGGGAACTGCTGCGCAGCGCGCCGGTGGCGACCCTCCTGTTCGCCATCGAGGTCGCGGCCGTCGGCATCGGGATCGCGGCGACGCCGGAGGTCCGCGCGATCCTTCGCAGCGTGCGCGGGTGGCGCCTGGTCGTCCTCGGGGGCGCGTTCGTGCTCACCAGTGCCACGTTGTCTCGCCAGCCAGAGGTGTACGCGAGCGAACTGGTGTTCGCGTCGTTCGTGCAGCTGGTGCATCTCGGCGCGGTCCTGCTGTTCGCCCTCGGCATCGACTCGACGAGACTCGATCGCGCCGGCGAGGCCGTCGCGCATCGTCTCGGTCCAGATGCCGGCACTGCCGTGGTGCCGGCCGGGCCGGATGGCTTCGCCTGGCTCCTCGCGGCGGTGGTGACCACCGTGGCGAGCCTGCTCGTGATCCTCTCGTACCAGCGCCATCCGCACGTGCCCGACGAGGTCGTCTACCTGCTCCAGGCGCGCTATCTCGCGAAGGGCCTGCTGGCGATGCCGCTGCCCCCGGTCCACGCGCCGTTCGACGTCGACCTGATGATGTACCAGGCGCACCGGTGGTTCTCGCCGGTGAACCCGGGATGGCCGTTCCTGCTCGCGGGCGCCGCGGCGCTCGGGATCACGTGGTTCTTCAATCCGCTGCTCGGCGGGCTCAATGTCCTGCTGACGCACACCGTGCTGCGCGGCCTGTATCCGCGCCGCACGGCGCGGATCGCCGTCCTCCTGTTCGCGCTGTCCCCATGGCAGCTGTTCATGTCGATGAACCTCATGACCCACACCGCGACGCTGACGGCGGCGCTGGTGGCGACCGCCGCCGTGGGGCGGCTGCGGCGCGACCCGCGACTGCGGTGGGCGGTCATCGCGGGCATCGGCATCGGCATCGTGGGACTGATCCGACCGCTCGAGGCCGTTCCGGTCGCGCTCCTGCTGGGCCTCTGGTCACTGGGTGGGGCGGGGACCGGCCGGTGGCGGGTGCCGTCGGTGGTCCTGACGCTGGCCACGCTCGCCACCTCGCTCGTCGTGCTGCCGTACAACAAGCACTTCACCGGCTCGATGCGCGACTTCCCGATCATGGCCTACAACGACGCCACGTACGGTCCCGGAACGAACGCCCTCGGCTTCGGCCCGAATCGCGGCCTGCCGTTCGGCGGGAACGATCCGCTGCCGGGCCATGGTCCGCTGGACGTGCTGATCAACGCCAACTTCAACCTCTTCCAGACGAACATCGAGCTGTTCGGCTGGGCCACGGGGTCGCTGCTCATCATCGGCCTGTTCCTGGTCCGGGGCCGATTGCGGCGGCCCGATTGGTACATGGTTGCCATGGCGGCCAGCGTCATCGGGATCCACAGCTTCTACTATTTCAGCGGCGGGCCGGACTTCGGCGCCCGCTACTGGTACCTGATCATCATTCCGTGCGTCGCGCTCGCGGCGCGGGGGATCGAGGAGCTCGCCGGGCTGGCCGCGGCGTCACGCCACGGGGATGGAACCCGGGTGTTCGCCGGCGTCGGGCTGCTGATGATCGTGTCCCTGCTCGAGTTCGTCCCGTGGCGGGCGGTGGACAAGTACCACGATTATCGCGGGATGCGGCCCGAGGTCCGGGACTTCCGCGAGGATGCCCGCACCCACGGCAGCATCGTCCTGATTCGGGGCCGCCGGCACCCGGACTTCGCGTCCGCGGTCGTGTACAACCCGATCGACCTCTCCGCGCACACCACGATCTTCGCCTGGGATCGGGGCCCCGAGGCCCGCCGCGACCTGGTCGCCGCGTATCCGGACCGCACGTTCTCGATCCTCGAGGGGCCGACCCTGACCGGAACGGGATACCGGTTCGTGGCCGGGCCGATGCGGGGCGAGGAGCTCCTCGCGCGGCAGGACAGCGTGATCCCGTGGCCGTGACGCCGACGGGCGCCGCGGCCTATCGCGGTCGCCGGGTGCTCGTGTTCGGGGCCTCGGGGTTCATCGGCAGGCGGTTGGCCGGCGCCCTCGCCGCGGCAGGGGCAGAGGTCGGTGCGGTGCGGCGATCGATCCCTCCGGACGAGCCGATCCCCGGGGCCAGGACCATCCGTGCCGACCTGATGCGGGTCGGCATCGCCTCGGGCCTGCTGCGCGACTTCGCACCGGCGACGACGTTCAACCTCGCGGGCTACGGCGTCGGGCGCGAGGAACGGGACCCGGCCCTCGCGGCGCGGATCAACGCGGAGTTCGTGGCGGAGGTTGCCGAGGCCGCCGGGCGGCACGCCGACGGGACCTGGCGCGGGCAGCACCTGATCCACACGGGCTCGGCGCTCGAATACGGGATCGCCTCTGGCGACCTGAACGAGGAGACGCTCCCCGAACCGACCACCGACTACGGCCGCACCAAGCTCCAGGGCACGCGCGCGGTCTCCGCCGCGGTCGAGGCCGGGCAGGTGCTGGCGGCCACGGCGCGCCTCTTCACCGTCTATGGTCCGGGCGAACGGCCTGGTCGCCTGCTGCCCACCCTGCTGCAGGCGGCGCGAACCGGGGAGCCGGCCGCGCTGAGCGCCGGCGGGCAGCGCCGGGACTTCACCTTCGTCGACGACGTGGTCGAGGGATTGCTGCGGCTCGGCGTGGTCGGCGACCCGCTGGTCGGGTCGATCAACCTCGCCACCGGGACGCTCGCGAGCGTGCGGCAGTTCGCGGAGCGCGCGGCCGACGCGATCGGGATGCCGCGGAGCCTGCTGCACTTCGGCGTGGAGTCCGGGCGACCGGAGGAGATGCGGCACGACGACGTGAACATCGATCGCCTGCTCGGCGTCTGCGGCTGGAAGCCGTCGACCCCGATCGAGGCCGGGGTGCAGGCGACGGTCGCCGAGACGGCTGACGCGCGGAGCTGAGGCGGCACCCGCCGCCGGGAAGCGGGATCAGCCGCCCTGGCTGCCGGCGGAATCCGTCGAACGGCGGTCGAGGAACGTGCGATACCAGTCCACCGTCTCGCGCAGGCCGTCATCGAACGAATACGCCGGTTCCCAGCCGAGCTCCGCGCGGGCCTTGGCACAGCTCAGGTATTGCGCCCGGATCTCGTGGGTCGCCTCGTTGCGGATGATCGGCTGCAGGTCGGCGCGGTCCATGACCGCCAGCACGCGGGCGACCACGTCGAGCACCGACATCGGTTCCTGCGGCCCGAAGTTGAAGGCCTCGCCGGTGGTGCGATCACCGGGGAGCCGCTCCGCCAGCATGAGATACGCCTCGACGGCATCCCGCACGAAGACATAGTCGCGCACGAACGTCCCGTCGGACCGGATGATCGGGCGCTCGCCGCGGAGCACCGAGCGGATCGTGCCGGGGATGAGGCGATTGAAGTTCAGGTCGCCGCCACCGAACAGGTTGCCGCAGCGGGTGATCGCCAGCGGCAGGCGCCAGGTGTGGTGGTACGACATGGCGAGCAGGTCGGCGCAGGACTTCGACACGTCGTACGGGAAGCGGCCGGCCAGCGGCATGTCCTCGGTATAGGGCAGGACCGGCTGGTCGCCGTAGGCCTTGTCGCTGGAGGCGACCACGATCCGCTCGATGAGGCGCGGGCACTGGCGGGCCGCCTCGAGCAGTGTCCAGGTGCCCCGGATGTTCGATTCGAAGGTCGAGAGCGGGGACCGGACCGCCGTGCCGACGATCGCCTGCGCGCCGAGGTGGAAGATCGAGTCCACTTCGTACTCGTTGAGCGCGCGGGTGACGACCGCCAGGTCCTCCATGTCCCCGCGCACCAGGATGCAGCGGTCCAGCACGCCGTCCGAGACCGCGCGGCTGTCGGGCACCCAGTCACGGATCAGGGCGACCACGCGCGCGCCACGGTCGCACAGCGCCTCCGCGAGCCAGGAGCCGAGCAGGCCCGCGGTCCCGGTGACGAACACGGTACGATCCGACCAGAACGTCATTCCCAGGTCTTCCATGGCGCCCGGCCGGTGGCCCAGAGCGCCTCGAGGTGTTCCTTCTCCCGCAGCGTGTCCATCGGCTGCCAGAACCCGTGATGCTGGTAGGCCATCAGCTGGCCCTCGGCGGCGAGCCGTTCCAGCGGTTCCCCCTCGAGCACGGTGGCATCGCCGTCCAGGTAGTCATGGATGGCGGGCTCGAAGACGAAGAAGCCGCCGTTGATCCAGCCGGCATCGGCCTGGCTCTTCTCGGAGAACCGTCGCACGCACGCGTCCTCGAGCACCAGGCCGCCGAACCGGGCCGGCGGCCGGACCGCGGTGACCGTCGCGAGCTTGCCGTGTCGCCGATGGAACGCGAGGAGCGCGCGAATGTCCACGTCGCCCAGGCCGTCACCGTAGGTGGCCATGAACGGCTCTCCCGCCGTCCAGGACCGCAGGCGCGCGATCCGGCCGCCGGTCATCGTGTCGAGGCCGGTGTCCACGACGCTGACGCGCCAGTCCGGCGGGGAGCCGTCCGCGACGTCGAGGTGTCCCGACCGCAGGTCGACGGTGAAGTTGCTCGAGAGGACGAGGAGGTTGCGGAAGTACTCCTTGATCACGTGTCCCTTGTAGCCGCACGCGACGATGAAGTCCCGCTCGCCGTGCGACGCGTAGATGTGCATCAGGTGCCAGAGCACCGGCTGCCCGCCGATCTCGATCATCGGCTTGGGCCGGGTGGCGCTCTCCTCCGAGATGCGGGTGCCGCGGCCGCCGGCGAGGAACACGACTTTCACGTGGGCGGTGCCTCCTGCAAGGGATCAGTCCAGGATGCGGGCCGCGGGCACGGGGACGATGAACCGGCCGCCGCGTCGCCGATACTCCGCCTGCTGTTCCACGATCTCCGCCTCGAAGTTCCAGGCGAGGATCAGCACGTAGTCCGGCTGGCGTTCGAGGAGCGTCTCGACCGGCAGGACCGGCAGGTGCATGCCGGGCGTGAGGAGCCCGGTCTTCAGCGGGCTGCGATCGACCGTGTACGCCACGAGGTCAGTGCCGATCCCGCAGTAGTTGAGCAGGGTGTTGCCCTTCGCCGGCGCCCCGTACGCCGCCACCGTCGCGCCGCGCGCCCGGAGGTCGGACAGGAGCGCGACCAGGACGTCGCGGGAATGGGCCACCCGGCGGGCGAAGTCGCGCAGGCCCTCGGGGTGGGTCAGGCCGGCGTCGCGCTCCGCGTCCGCCATAGCGACCACCGCGGCGCCATGCCCGGCGGCGACGTGCGCCGGGGCGCAGTGCACCCGGATCGAGCCTCCGTGCACCGGCACCCGGTCCACGCGGACGATGCGGAGTCCCGCGCGTTCCGCCAGTCGCATCAGCGCCGTGACGGAGAAGTAGCAGAGATGCTCGTGATAGATCGTGTCGTATTCCAGGCGCGAGATCATCTCCCCGAGATACGGCACCTCGAAGATCGCGAGGCCGTCGTCGGCGAGGAGCGCCGCCGCCCCGGCCATGAATCCGCAGGTGTCGTCGACGTGCGCCAGCACGTTGTTGCCGATCACCGCCCGGGCCGCGCCGTGCCGGTCGCGGAGCGCCGCCCCCTGCTCCCGCCCGAAGAAGAGCGTCTCGGTCGGCACGCCGCTCGCGACGGCGAGGGCGGCGATGTTCCGCGCCGGCTCGACGCCGAGCACCCTGACGCCGAGTTCCTGGAAGCAGCGGAGCAGGCTGCCGTCGTTGCTTGCGACCTCGATCACCAGGTCCTCGGGCCGGAGCGCGAGGAGTGCCTGCACGTCCCCGGCGTACCGGCGATTGTGCTGCGCGATCGTCGTGCTCGTCCCGGTGACGTACAGGTAGTGCGCGAAGAGCACCTCGGGATCGATGACGTCGACCAGCTGCACGAGGCCGCACTCCGGGCAGGCATGGACGACCAGGGGAAAGCGCCGTTCCCCGTCGAACCCGGCGGGGTCGCGCAGGAACGCATTGGCCAGCGGCTGCTGCCCGAGGTCGAGGATCGGCTCGAGCCCGGTGCCGGCACAGCCCCGGCACGCCGCGATGCGGCGGTGCAGGCCGGGCGACCGTTCGGTCGCGGCGCTGGTCCCGGTCATCGCGGCCGGTGCCCGGTCACTGCCCAAGGTCGCGCGCGACCCGGAAGCCGTCCGTCATGCCGCCTCCCCGGGACGCGATCACGAGACCGGCCGCCCGGCCTGCGCCGGGGTGCGCTCGGGCGCCGCCGGCGCGCGGAGGGCGCGCCGCCAGGGACGCAGGCGCCCGGTGAAGCGATACACGAGCAGCGCACGGAAAAATTCGAGGCAGGTGGACATCCGCACATGCGAGAGGCCGTTCCCGCGCATGCGCGCGAACACGTTGACCTCCAGGATGCGCACGCCCATGTAGTGGGCCTTGATGATCATCTCGGGGTCGATCAGCCAGTTCGTCGATTGGAGCTGCATCGCCGTGAGGACATCCCGATGCAGGAGCCGGGGGTTGCCGTTCACGTCGAGCGAGCCGATGCCGGGCCACAGGAGCCAGACGAACGTGTTGTAGCCGATCGAGATGACCTTGCGGACGGCGCCGTCCATCCGGAAGCGACGCCGCACCTTGCCGAGCGGCTTGGCGTCGGACGTGACGCACGCGTCGTAGAGGCGCACCACGTCCTCGGCGTCGACCTGGCCGTCCGCGGCGATCATCCCGATCCAGGTGGCGCGGCACAGCGGAATGCCCGCGAGGATCCCCTGCCCGAACCCGATGTTCCGCTCGACGCGACCCGGCGTGATCTCCGGGTGGACCGCCGCGAGCTCGGCGATCAGCTCGCCGGTGCCGTCCCGCGATCCGTTGTCCACCGCCACGAGCTGCAGCCGATGGCCCGCCTTCGCGAACGCCTCGAGAAGCCGGGGCACCGTGTAGCGGAGGTTCCCGACCTCGTTGTAGCACGGCATGATCAGCGAGACGTCAGGCACGCGCTTCGGGTCCCCTGCCGAGTCGATCACGCCGGCGCGCCCGGCCTGGCGGCGATCAGGCCATCGAGGCCGTCGAGTTCGGGCACGCCCGGCTCGAGCCGCGCGATGCGATCGCGCACCTGGCGCAGGGTCGAGGCGTGCACCGGCTTGTCGTGGAACTTGACCGTGTAGGCGTCGGGGCCGTCCACTCCCTCTTCGGTGTTGACCATGCGTGACAGGTGCGACAGTGCGTCGTCGGCGTCGCCACGCAGCAGGAGGTCGAGGTAGTTGGACCAGTTGAGGATGGAGTGCGGCGGCACGCTGTCGTCGAGGACGCGCTGCCCCATGAACGCCAGGCTCTCCAGGAGCGGCGCGCGCAGGGTCGGTCCGTCGTTGCGCTCCAGCCCGGCCCGGATGGCGGCCACGGGGTGATCGTTCAGGACCCGGACCTCGGAGGGCAGGAAGCCGCAGAACGGGAAGAACCGGATGTCGCAGCTGACCCGGCGCTTGAAGCCGGGCTTGCTGCTCGAGTGGAGCAGCAGGGAATTGAAGATGACCGCGCTCCCCGCCCGGGGCTCGATGTCGATCGGCTCCTCGAACGCGTCGAGCCGCGAATCCTCGAGGGAGAGCCACTGCTGGCAGAGCAGGCCGTGACGATGGCTGCCCGGGATCACGCGCAGGTTCCAGTCGGGACAGGAGTTGAGGGCCACCCAGAGCGTGAGTCCGGACGGCGTCGTCGGGATCGCCGCGCCGCTGAAGTCCTGGTGGATCAGGTACTGGCCCTGCACCTCGAGGTACTGCGCGTTCGGATCGTAGCCCCCGTGGTCCACGGGCCGCACGTCGCCGCCCTTGAACTGGCCATGGAAGCTGCTGCTGATGTGGACCAGCGGCCCGATGAGCCGCTCGAGCACGGGGCCCAGCCCGCCGAAGATCGCGTCGGCCAGCGCCGGGGTGGTGGCGATCCGTGAAAGGCGCTGCCGGACCTCCGGAGGCAGGACCACCGGAGGGCTGTCGGGATCGAGCAGCGCCTCCATCTCGGCCTCGGGGATGCCGACCATCTCGGCGATCAGCGGACGGAAGTGCTTCGTGATGGCGTCGGACACCCCATCGAGGATGAAGTAGCCATCCTCTTCGTAGGCCGCCGCCATGCGCTCCAGTGACGCCGCGCTCAGTCCCGCGAGGTCGAACCGCATAGAAATCTCCGTAGGAATCCTGCCGTTGAAGAGGCAAGGAGTGTGCCCTCGATCCCGGCCTGGAATGGGGCATGGCACCCGGTCCAACACCGCCACATCCTCAGCCGGAGCAGGCCGTGGGCCTCCACAAGATGCCCAACGAGTGTTGCGATCACGCAACACTACCCGGCCCAGGATTCCGGACCGGAATTGCACTTGGTGAGGCCATGCCGATGGGGTTCCCGGATTCTGTTGCGACAACGCAACACTGCGATGGGGCCATCCTGCGGAAGGCCTTCCATGCCAACGAGGGTGGGGGGGCCCTCAGGAGAGGTGCTGCAGGACCCGGGTGTCTTGTCGGGCAGTCGCGGCGGAACGGACGATCTCCAGATAGCCCGTGAGGACGCTGTCTTCCGACCAGAGCCGTCGCAGCGCGTCCTGGCCGGCGCGTCCCATCGCGTCGCGGCGGCTCCGGTCGCCGGCCAGGCGGTGCATCGCCGCTTCGAGCTCGGCGCGGGTGGTGAAGCTCTCGCCTCCGCCCGACTGCTCGACCTGTTCCGGCAGCGGTCCGATCCGCCTGACGATCACTGGGGTGGCTTCCCGAAATGCCTCGAGCATCACCATCCCGAACGTCTCATAGCAGCGGGAAGGGATGATCCCGGCGATGGCGTGACGGTACCAGCGTCCCAGCTCGCGCTCCCCGAGCCAGCCGAGGAAGCGGACCCGCGGGTTGCCGGCGGCGCGTTGGCGCCAGGCCTGCTCCTGGCTTCCGCTGCCGGCCACCACGAGATCGACCGGGCCGTCGCCGTCGAACGACGGCAGCACGTCCTGCAGTCCCTTGATCGCCTCCAGTCGGCCGGCGAAGAGGAAGTAGGGCCGTCCGTGCGGCGAAGCCTCGTCCGGCGTCTCGGCCTCGACGGCCGATTCGGGCGGGAACGGCGGCAGCACCTCCATCTCGCGCGGGAAGCCGAATTCGTGGTGGATCCGGCGGCTGAACTCGCTCATCGCGAGGAATCGATCGATCCGATCCAGGTTGCGCGTGACGACCCCGTCGCGGCGCCACCACTGGGGCGGGCGATGGTAGCGCAACTGGCACTCGAGGCACTGCCGCCCGGGGCACGGTTCGCGACGGTGGCGCAGCAGGACATGGGTCGGGCAGACGAGCCAATGTTCGTGGGCGGTGTACAGCTTGATCCCCTGGCCGATCGTGAAGGCGCCCGGCCCTCCCAGGAGCGAGATGTTGTGGTAGTGGATGACATCGACGCGGCGTTCGGCGAGCAAGCCGGCGATCCGGCGGCCGGTGAACCACGGCCGCCCGGTCTGCTGCGTGACGAGCGGCGAGAGGGCGCCGACGCCGCTGCGGAGCCCGATCACCTCCACGCCATCGCCACTCGGCACGCCCGGCGATCGCTCCTTGTCGGCGAGCAGTTTCCAGGCATCGAGGTCATGGATCACAGTGACCCGGTGGCCCGCCCGGACCAGCGCCCGTGCGTGCCGCTGGACCGCGATGCCATCGCCGCCGAAGCTGAACGGCGGGTAGAAGGTGGTCAGGAAGGCGAAGTGGAGCCCGCTCACGCAGCGGCCTCGCGCAACGCCTCGAGGACCCGGTCGGCGGTGTGTTCCCACCGCAGCGCGCGCGCACGCTGGGCGGCGCGGGTGCCCATCGCGCGCCGGCCGGGTTCGTCGCACGCGACCTGTCGCAGGGCGGCGGCCAGCGCATCGACATCACCCGGGGGAACGAAGATCCCGCCACCCTCGAGCAGCTTGGGCAGCGGACTCGCCGTCGTCGCGATCACGGGCGTGCCGGTTGCCGCGCCCTCGACCGGCGGGAGACCGAAGCCCTCGGAGGCCGACGGCAGCACCACCGCGAGCGCGCCCGCCATGAGGTCGCGCAGCTGCCCGTCCGGCAGGAAACCGGTGTAGTGCACCAGGTGGCCCGCCGGTGACTTGGCGATGGCCGCCTCGATTGCAGCGTGGGCCCCCAGGAACGCATCGCCACTCCGCGCGCCGACCAGGAGCAGGTGGGCTGGCGCTCGCTCGCCCGCCATGGCCCGGCCGTGCGCTTCGACAAGCAGGTCGACGTGCTTGTGGGGGCTGAACCCGCCGACGTAAATGAACCAGCGGGCGCCCGCCTCGAGTCCCGCGGCCCGGGCGGCGGTTGCGATGTCCGCCCCGTCGACGGGGTCGCGGTAGATCGCGGCGGGGGCTTCCTCGCTCACGCGAATGCGGGCCGACGGCACGCCGAGCACGGCGACGATCTCGTCGCGGGCGTACTCGGAGACGGTGAGGATCAGCCTGGCCTGCCGGATGGCGAGCCACACCTTGGCGCTCCAGAACACGTGGGACCGCCGATCCGGGAAGGTGAGGCCGGGAAACCGATCCGCGATCGCATCATGGATGCCCACCAGGGCCCTGAGACGCGGAGGAAGTGGAAAATAGGTGTAGACGGTGGGTGCGAAGAAGACGTCCAGTCGGAACGCGGCCACCGCGCGCGTCATCCGCCACATGTCGCGCAGGGAACGGCTGGAGCCGGCGGCGGCCGCCGTCGTGGGCGACCGGTCCTGTTCGACGAGCACCGTACGGAGGTTGCTGCCGGTCAGGTCGAAGCTCTCGTGGGCCCGGGCATCGAGGAAACAGGTGAATTCCATCTCCGGGGCCTGGTCGAGCAGCCGGGGAAGGAGTTCATGGATGAACCGGCCATAGCCCCGGGCGTTCGCCCACGAGGTGGCATCGATTCCGACCCTGAGCCCGCCGCTGCCGGGCGAATCCGGCCGTTGGGAATGCGCCACGGTCATTCGCGCCCTGATGGAGGAATGCAACACCTTTGGGAGAGTGCGGTGTAACCCCTGATCGGCGGGATTGCCGGGTCGGTCCCGCTCGACGTCGCGCCGCTGGCAGGGGGAGTAGAGGCGATGCCCCGCCGGGCGTGGCCGAGCACCTTCCATGCCCCTCCCGGGAGGGGGCCATCCACGTCGAAGGCAGGCATGCCGCTTGCTCCCCCCTGTATGTGTCTCGCCTCGGGCGTCGGCGGCGCTGCTCGCTGTCGCCGCCGATGACCCTTCCCCGGCAGGATGGTGGCATGGCGCTGCTGGTCGCCAGCAGGATTGATCGCTTGCGCGAATTGGCGTTCCTGGCCAGCCATCACGTGGCGGGGCGCGCCGGGGTGCGGGCGTTGTTGCGGTGCTACGCCGCCACCTTCCGGAACCCCTTGAGTGACGAGCCGGTCGTCCTGCCGCTCCGGATCGGTTCCCGGGTCCGCCCCCTGCGAATGCGCGTTTCCGAGATCTATATCATCGCCGAGATCTTCCGGGAACGGCAATACCAGCTGGCCCGACCACTCCCTCCACGCCCGTGCATCGTCGATGCCGGGGCAAACATCGGGATCGCGTCGACCTGGTTCCTGCTGCTCCATCCCGATGCGCGCATCCTCGCGGTGGAACCCGTCTCCGAGAACCTCGCGCTGCTCCAGGCCAACGTCGGCGCGGACGCGGGGGTGACGGTGGTGAAGGCCGCCCTGGGCGAGCGCGAGGGCATGGTGGCGATGGTGATGGCCGACAGCCCGGCCGAGCATGTGATGGCGACCCGCGGGCCCGACGAGGCGGGGGAGTCGGTGCCGTGCCATCGCCTCGATGCGCTGATGGCCGAGCACCAGGTGCCACGGATCGACCTGCTGAAGCTCGACGTCGAGGGGAGCGAGCTCGCCGTCCTGGAGGGCCTCGGCGCCAGGATCGGCGACGTCGGCGCGATCGTGGCCGAGGTGCACGAGCGGCTGGTCGACAGCGGCGCATTCTATCACTTCCTCGAGCAGAACGGCTTCGAGGTCGTGCGCAAGGAACATTACCGCGAGGGCGAGGAGCACGGCGTGCACACCATGGAAGCGTGGCGCCGCGACCTCCTGTCGTCCTCACATCACACCTGAGCTGGTGAAGGGAGCCTCGATGACGATCGACCGACGACGGATGTTCCGATGGATGCTGGCGGGTTCCGCGAGTTCCCTCCTGCCGGTGAGCGCCTTCGCGGCGCGGCGCCCCGAGCCGCTCGATCCGTGGCTCGAGGCGATCGTGGGGAAGACCCATCGGGCCTTCCTCGACATCCGCAGCTTCATGCCCGACGGGACGCCGTTCCGGAAGGCGACCAACCTGCTCAAGGCGCTCACGGGTGCCTACGGTGCGTCGCCGGATGACGTGGGCATCGCCTTCGGTGCCGGCTCGTCCTCGATCGCCCACGTCCTGGGTCCCGAGATCTGGCGGGAGTATCCGGTGGGCGAGATGGTGGCCAAGTATGCCGGCAGCCCCGAAGAGGCGAACTCGCTGCAGACCGAACCGGACAAGTGGTCCGCGCTCGGCGGGGCCGGCGTCGCCGACTTGCGCGCGAAGGGGATGCGCGTGCTGGCATGCCGGAACTCGCTCATGCACGCCGCGACCGCGTTCGCGGCAAAGATGGGGGGGACGCCGGAATCGGTGAACGCCAAGCTGATCGCGGGTCTCCATCCCGGGGTCGAGCCGGTGCCGGCGATGGTGGCGGCGGCCGTACTGGCGCAAGCCAATCGATTGTCCTACGTGGCGATCGGGTAAGGGACCCCATGTCCGCCGCGACACGGCCGCCTGGCCAACGCGACGTTCCGGTTGGGGGTACCCGGTTGCCCAGGCTGGTGGCGCTCGTGTCGGCCACCATCGGCCTCGCCGGCGGCGGCTACCTCGCGGTGCTGGCTGCGCCGTATGCCGGGGCGCGACCCTGGACGGTCGGATTCTTCGCGATGGTCGGCACCGCGCTCGTGACCCTGGTCGCGGCGGTGCGGGCCGTGCGAGGGAAACCCGCTGGCCGGACCGGGATCCATCTCCTGGCGATCGCCGTGTGCCTGGGCCTCGGTGGACTGGCGTTGCAGCGCTGGTGCGCGCGCCGCCAGGCGGCGGGTGTCTGGCCTCCGCGGCCAGCCGCCTCGATGGT
Source organism: uncultured Gemmatimonadaceae bacterium (assembly GCA_964557115.1). GTDB lineage: Bacteria > Gemmatimonadota > Gemmatimonadetes > Gemmatimonadales > GWC2-71-9 > Palsa-1233. Next base: position 11,385 of record CAZKYO010000029.1, on the reverse strand, counting down.
CGCGCGTCTCGACCAGATCGAACCCGCCGAGCGGGCTCACTGGGGCGCGATGGTCATGGCCCATCGGATCGCCGATGGCGGCCGGCTGGCCAGCGTCCCCACGCTCCCGGACGGATGGCCGTTCCCGGATGACGCCGTGGTCGCCGTGGACAGCTCGCCGCTCGCCGTGACCGTGTGGGTGAAGGCGGATGGCGACGCGGTCGATTGCATCGACCTGCCGACCGGCCCGGCTCCGCTCCCCGCCGCGGCCCGATGCAAGCAACGGATGGCGGTCGCGGGCGGCCTGCCCTTCATTCGACCGGTCCGCGAGGCCGAGCAGGGAGTTCCTGATGTTCCCGCTGGTGACGTGGGCGGTACCTGGCTCCAGTATCGCAACGGCCCTTCCAGGCCGGGCGTCGCGGGACCCGGTGAAGACGCCCCCGCCGGCTGGCGCGCCGTGACAGAGGGGCCGATCCGTGCCTCGGCGAGCGTGGTGGCCGGGACCGTCCTGATCGGTGGCCAGGGCACCGGCGCGCTCACGGCGCTCTCGCTGGGGGATGGCCACCTGCTCTGGCGCACGCGACTTCCCAACTGGATTCATCAGGACCCCGTGAGCGATGGTCGGGTCGTCGTGACCACCTTCGGAGACAACGGGCCGGCGTTCCTTGGCCGTGCGCCCGCCGGGATCGCGGCCTACGCGCTCGCCACGGGACGACACCTGTGGACGCGCTTCGACGAGTCCTCGGTGATGACGTCGGCCGTGCTGCTCGATTCGTTCGTCGTCTACGTCTCCGGCGCCGGCATCCTTCGGCAGCGGTCGCTGCGGACCGGCGAGCTCCTGCGGGCCGACACCCTGCCGGGTGGCGCCGTGATGGGTCCCGCCGCCCTGGTCGGCGACACCGTGGTGATCGGGCTCGACCCGGACGCGGTCTGCGCCGTCAACGGTCGCACGCTCGAGCGGTACTGGTGCCGTCGTTTCGCCCACCTGCGGGCGTTCGGCAGTTCGGCCGTCGCGGTCCATGACGGCCAGGTCATCCTCACGGCGCAAGTCGAGCTGTTCGCACTCACGCTCGGCGACGTCCGCCACACCAGCCCGTGGATGCTGCGCCGCCTCCTGGTGAATGTCTTCCAGCCGTGGGCCGACGCGAGCATCGCCGGCCAGGTCACGATGGCGCTGCGACTCGCCGACGGTCAGGTGGCCTGGCAGGGCCCGACCTTCGGGTTCCGGGAACTCGCGCCCGGTCACATCAGCGGCACCGCGGCCATCCGTGATTCCGTCGGCGTGGTGGTGCTGCCGATGGCCGACACGCTAGTCGGCTTCGACCCGGCCTCGGGCGGGGTCCGGTGGACGTCGGCCGGCCTCCGTGGCCGCGGCCCCCCGCTGCTCATCGAGGGGCGAGCGATCATCGCCGGTCGCAACGGGACGATCGAGATCCGGGACGCGTCCAGCGGGGCACTGCAGTGCGCGATCAGCCGGGAGACTGGCTTCGATCGCATGGGCCCGACGCTGGCCGGTGGCCTCGTCGTGTTCCTCGATCGGGACGGAATGGTCGAGGCGATGCCGGTGCGCGAGCTGCTCGATTGCACCGCACCGGGGGCCCGGGAGGCGCCGGCCTCGGGGTGACGGGCGCCGGGTCACGCGACCCGCCGCTACCGTCCTCCTCTCAACCCTGCGTGACGCCCCGCTCGATCAGAAGGCCGCGTCCGCGATCCGCACGGCGTTGGCCATGAGGGTGAAGGTCACGTTCTTGGCCGGCAGGAACGGGAACGTCGCCCCATCGACAAGGAACAGGTTCCCGAACTCCCGGCTCTGCCCGAATTCGGTCGCGGTGAACGGCTTGGCCTCGACGCTCATGGGAATCGTCCCGGCGTAGTGCACGCTGGCGCCGATCGGCCGCACGTGCGTCATGCCGGGTGGCACGACGCACCCGAGTGCTCGCAGGGCACGCTTCACGCGACCGAGCGCCGAAGTGATGCGCGCGGCCTCGCCGGGATCGGGTCGGTAGTGGATCTGCAGGTGCAGGTCATCCCCCGCGCCTCCCAGCTCCACCTCGTTCTCCTCGCGCCGGTCATCGCGGAAGTTGACGTTGACCAGCCCCAGGGCGGCATGGATGGCGCGGAACATCTTTAGGGAGGTGGCGAGGTCGAGCGGCAGCCGCTGGATGAGCGGATGGACGAGCGCCGTCTTCAGCGTGGTGATCTGGCCGTGCACGTAGTCCCGGGGATCCGGTTCCGTGAGCCCCAGGCCGATGAGGTGGTACTGGTAGGATTCCGCCGAGAACGCCTTTCCCAGCATGCCGAGATTCACGAACGGGACGAGGACCTGGCGGTTGTCCATCAGGCCCGACAGGCGGATCCGCTCGCCGGTATGCGCGAGCACCGTCGCCAGGAAGATGCGAGTCGACATCAGGGCCCCGGCGGCGAGGGCGACGCGGTCGACCGGGAACTCGCGCGACGACCCTTCTCCGTCGACGCGGCCCACTGCCGCCACCACGCGGTCGTCCGCGCCGATCTTGAGGTGCGAGACTTCCACCCCGGGGACATACTCGAACGCGGGGAAGGCCAGGCATTCGCGCAGCGTGTAGGACGGCGTGTAGAGCGATTCGCGGGGACATCCCCACAGGCAGCGCCCCAGATAGTCGCACGCCTGGCGCTCGCCGAGCGGCCGCGACAGTGTCGCGACGCGGGTCCGGCCCAGGTACACTCCGCGGCGATTGAGCGTCTCGCGCTTCCGCGCGTAGGACGCCATCAGGCGGGCCGAGTGCTCGTCCAGTCGCAACGGCGGCTGCAGGTGATCGTGCAGCGGCATGAAGTCCGCGAGGTCATCGGCTTCGCCGGTGATCCCGATGCGCGAGGCGACCTCCGAATAGCCGCGCTGGAGCTCCCCGGGGTCGAACGGGAAGTCCGCCAGCTCGGCGGCGTTCAGTGGATAGCAGCCGCCGGTCCAGGCCTCGGCGAGGCCGCCTCGGGCGAAGGAGAAGAGCGGCGAGAAGCCCTGGCTCTCGTGGCGGAACCCGGGCGGCGCATCGAAGACGAAGTCCTTGGAGGGCGGCAGCCCGTAGTACTCCTCGTCGATTCCGGGCAGGAGCGCCGCCCCGAACCGAGGGCCAAGGAAATAGTCGACCGGGTCGGGGAGGTCGCGCTTCAGGCCGTCGAGCGTGGCGTCGGCAAGCACCGGACGTGCGGGTCGGCGACCGACATCGAGCAGGCGAACCGACAGTCCCTTGCGAAGCAGCGTGAGCGCGAAATGGACGCCGCTCGCACCCGAACCGATGACGGTGACGGCCGGGATCATGCCTGGGCTCCCCGCCGGCGTGCCAGGGCGACGACCGGGGAGACCGTCACGATCGCGAGCGTCAGGACGACGATGGCGACCAGGCCGCGTCCGGCGATGGCGGCGATGGCGAGCGGGGACGAGCCGCCGAGGGGCCGGTCGATCGCCGTCGAGGTCGGGGATCGCGACTCGAGGATCGCGAGCAACATGACCAGCCGCTTCCGGAGCGCCGACGATCGCGCGAAGAGCGCCGCCCAGGCATCCGCCATCCGGGTCGCGATCCAGCCGTTTCGGGCGAGGGCGAGGAGCGCCAGGTCCCGTGGCCCGGCCGGTGCCAGGGCGGGCACCGTGGCGATGGCACGGCGGTACGCCTCGAGGGTCGCCGCGTCCGGTGACCAGCCCAGCAGATGCCTGGCGAAGACCCGACACTCACGCGCCAGCGTCGCGGCATCATCCGCATCCCGGCGGGTCGCGACCGCAAGCACGGCATCCACGCCGGCGAACTCGGGTCGTGGCGGCGTGTCCGGTGCCGTGCCGTCGAAGCGGAACGAGGAGAGCTGTCCGGCGGTCACCGGCAGGAGGCGACCGAGTCCGACGGCCTCGAGCAGGCGGAGCGGTCCGGCCAGGAGGGCAAGCGGCAGGTGCCACACCGCGCCGCCGCGACGGCCGTGTGCCCGGCGAATGCGCCGGAGCAGCTCCTCGATGCTGATGACGTCGGGGCCGCCCAGCGTCACGGTCTCGTTCGCGAAGCGATCGTCGCGGAGGATCGAGGCGATCTCGTGCGCGAGGTCGGTGACGGCGACCGGCTGTACCTGCACCCGCCCCGACCCGAGCACCACGATGACGGGCAGCGTGGCGAGGGTCGTGAGGGACCGGAGGATGGGGGCGTCCGGGCCGAGGACGATCGTCGGCCGGATGATCGTGTGCGGCAGGCCCGAACCGGCCACGAGGCGCTCTGCCCGCTCCTTCGCGAGCGCGTAGGGGTAGCCGCTCCGGTCGGGAAATGACACTGCGACGCTGCTGACCAGGAGGAAGCGCGACACGCCGGCCGCCCGCGCCGCATCGCAGAGCGTTGCCGTGGCCTGCTCGGTGTCCCGGCGGTGCGTCGCTCGCGAGGCGTTCCCCGTGGCCGCCGCGAGGTGGACGACGACGTCGCACTCGCCGAGGGCCTCCCGATACGCGTCGGGGTCGAGGAGGTCGCCGCGCACGACACGCACCGCTCCCGGCGTGGTGGGTGCCGTGAAGGTGCCGGACCGGTCGAGGACCGTGACCGTGATGCCGCTCGCGAGAAGCTCTTCGAGAAGGTGGCGACCGATGAAGCCCGAACCGCCGGTGAGAAACACCCGCGGCAGGCTCATGGTCCGCCGCGACCCAGGGACAGGGGGCCGCCATGCTGAAGCAGCTGGCTGTCCCCGCGACCGATCCCGCGGCCGCCGTCTCGCGTCGGGTCTCCGTCCGGCGTCCCCAGGTGCTCGGCGATCACGTACATCGGCCGCGGCTTGACCTCCATGAAGATCCGCCCCAGGTACTCCCCGAGGATGCCGAGGACGATGAGCTGGACGCTGCCGAGGAACAGCAGGGCGACCATGATCGTGGCCCAGCCCTGGACGGTGTGGCCGAGCAGCTTCTGCACGAACACGCTGAGGAGGTAGATCACGGCCAGGACGGCGGCGAACAGCCCGAGCCAGGTCGCGAGGCGCAGCGGGGCGGTGGAGAACGACGTGATGCCGTCGAAGGCGAACTTGAACATCTTGCCGAACGGGTACTTGGTCTCGCCGGCATGACGGGCCTCCCGCTGGTACGGGATCCCGATCTGCCGGAACCCCACCCAGCTGACGAGGCCCCGCACGAAGCGATCCTTCTCGCGGAGCAGCTTCAGGTGCTCGACCACCCGGCGACTGACGAGCCGGAAGTCGCCCACGTTGGCCGGGATCTGGATGTTGGTCAGTCGGCCGAGGATCCGATAGAACGCCGATGCCGTCATCAGCTTCATCGCCGTCTCGCCGGCGCGGTCCGACCGCACGCCGTACACGACGTCGAAGCCGAGCCGCCACTGCACGAGCATCTCGGCGATCACCTCGGGCGGGTCCTGCAAGTCGGAATCGATCACGACCACGCAGTCCCCGGCGGCATGGTCGAGGCCGGCCGAGATGGCGATCTGGTGGCCGAAGTTTCTGGAGAACCGCAGCACCTTCACCCGCGGGTCCCCGGCCGCGAAGCCGGACAGCGCCTGGAACGACGCGTCGGAGCTGCCGTCGTCGACATAGATCAGCTCCCACGCCATCCCGTCGAGGCTCGCCAGCACCCGCGTCGTGCGCTCGTGGAAGGCGAGGATGCCGTCCGCCTCGTTGAAGACGGGGACGACGACCGAGATCAGGGCCGTGCCGGGGTCATGCGGCGGCATGGGACACCTCCAGGCGCTCACCTCGTCGCCAGATCGCGATGCAGGCGGCGGCCGTGCACGCCAGGATCACCGTCGGGATCCACCACGTGCCGAGCCAGGGATTGCCCGGGCTGCTGGTCAGGCCGAGCACGCGATACCACGGCAACTGCGGGCCCTCGTGCAGGAACATGCTCCAGGACTGGAGGACGGGTTCCCGGTAGACCGTCAGCACCCAGGAGTGCAGCACGGCGAGCGTCGCGAGTCCCCAACGCCAGCGCGACGGGATTCGCACCCAGTGGTCGGCGATCGCCAGCATCAGGAACGGGACCAGCGGGACGAGGTACCGGAACCCGCTGTTGAACTGGAGCCTGGAGTACTGGTTCGCCGAGGTGAACAGCAGGAACGCGACCCAGGCGACGGCGAGCCAGCGGCGATCGAACATCGGGAGGACCAGGGAGGACCGCGCGTAGCGCCGTGCAGGGAGGAGGGCCAGCAGGAGGATCGGCCCCCACGTGTACATGCCGAACGACGGGTCGAAGAGGTTCATGAGGAACAGCTGCGGGTCCGGCATGGTGAAGCCGCGCGCGCCCTGGTTGACGTAGATGTTCTGGTCCGGCATCCAGGCCTGGCCGGGGAGGAAGGGGTTCCCGTACATCACCCACTGGCTCCAGAGCACGAACGCGACGGGCGGCAGCGTGCCGGCCACGTAGACGAGCGATTCACGGAACGCGGTCGTGAAGGTGGTGGTCCGCATCCTGGACAGGATGAAGTAGAAGTAGAGGAGCGGCAGGATGATGACGCCGATGTAGTCGGTCGCCAGCGTGATGCCGCCGAGCAATCCGGCCAGCGCCAGCCGGCCCCTGGACACCGGCTCGCCGTCCGGGCGCCAGAGCAGCGCCCACGACCCGAACATCGCGTACATGATGAACAGGTTGTGGTTCAGGGTCGAGGTGCGGTAGAAGAGCGGCGTGCCCAGCCCGAGCACGAAGGTGAGCATGACCGCCTGATCCGGCGGGACGCCGCGGCGCCTGAGGATGCGATGGAAGAAGACGAGGAAGAGCGCCGTCGCCGGGGCCATGAGGAAGATCGTCGTGATCGCCGTGGCGGCCCCGAAGCGGAGGTCGAGGCCGCGCTCCTTCACCAGCTGGAAGAACGCCCGCCGGATCGGCTTGTCGATCCGGTATTCCGCGGGGCTGGGCCCCTGCGTGGCGAGCTTCGCCTTGCTGTACGCCTCCAGCCGGTCGAGCACCGGGCCGAAGATGAACAACGGGACCGCCGCCAGCACCGACACGAACACCTGGTTCCCGATCACGGAATGACCGTTGGTGTGGCGAAAGATGTCCGCATGGAATCCCTGGTACTCGTCCACGAAGAACGTGCCGTGCTGCGCGATGCTGAAGGCGGGGTAGTGCTCCCGCACGACATTGGTCGCGAAGTGGACGGAGTAGATGATCCAGGCGATCAGGAAGATGCGGACACCACGTGACGCCAGTATCCTCACGGCACCTCCGAAGCAGGGTCGACGGACCGACGGGGACTGGCTCCGCGGAGTATCATCGGGCGGGCGCTCGCCCAGCAATGGCCGTCAACGCCACATCCCGGCGCACCGGAGCCACGGGATGACTTCCGTCCGCGCCTCCGGGGTCGCCCGGAACCGCGCCGGGCCTGGTTTGCGCGAACGGTGCGTGGCGGTCTTCTCGCCCCCCGCCAATTGCGCGCGAATCAGCGAGAATCGTGCCCGGTGGCGGTCCTTTTGTCGCCGCGAGGAGCCACCCGCACGGCCACGCGTCGACCGCCGCCAGCGCCACTCGGGCTGGTGACGAGGCGACGGGTGGGGCCGCCTCGTCGCCGTTGCCAAGCACCGCCGCAATCGTTCAAAATGAAACGTTGTGCCGCGGGTGCTGCTGGCGACCGGGGCGACGCGCGACTTCGGTCCTCGGCTAGTGCCTCAACACGCTCGAGGGCGGCGGCACCAGTGCACGGTCCGGATCGATGCGCGGCAGCAGCGGCGGCGACACGACGGTGTCGCGGCCTGCCGTCGCGTACGGGGTACCGGCGGGCGCGCCCCCGAAGGGCCAGTCGAGTTCCTTCCCGGGCATGTCCGGTCGGGCCTGGGCATCGATGTACGCGGCGACGTCCCACGCCTGCTGGTCGGTGAGCGATCCGGGAGCCGTCTGCGGCATGTTGTGGCGGATGAACGCCGCGGCCTTCGCGACGCGGGCCATCGACGCGCCGATGCTGTACGAACGCGGTCCCCAAAGTGCCGGGGCGCGCGGCACGCCGCCGCCGGCCCCGTCGTTGCCGTGACAGGTGGCGCAGGTGGAGACAAACAGCGCGTGACCGCGCCCGGTGTCGGCGGCCGCGACGGGGATGTCGGGGATGCCGAGCGAGTCCGGGGACGTCCCGACCGGGAGTCCCTTGGCCAGGAACGCGAGGTAGGCGACCATGTCCTGCATCTCGCGGCTGTCGCTCGGCAGGCGGTGGCCCGCGAGGCTGCGCGTCATGCAGTAGTTGATGCGATCCTCCACCGGGATCACGGCTCCGGCGCGATCGAGGTAGCGCGGGAACCGCGGCACGGCCCCCCAGAGTGGCGCGGCGCCGACCGTGCGGCCGCCGCCCAGGTGACAGCTGGTGCAATTGAGGTTGCTGAGGGCGTAGCCCGGGAGTGAATCCCGGGTGTCGACCATCAGCGCCAGGCCGCGACGGATCGAGGCGCCGAGCGAGTCGGCCGGGATCGTCGAGTCCGCCGGCGGCGTCCAGCGGCCGGTTGCCTGCGATCGGCTGGCGCCCGGAGCGGCGCATCCCAAGGCAGCGAGACCCACCCCGACGAGCAGTGCCTGGGGCAGGGCGAATCGGCGGCGACGGACGGCGGACATGGCACTCCCCTGATCGTGGTGAGAGACGGGCGCGAATGTCGCAAGGACGGTGCCCCCCGGCCCCGATCGCGGGTTCTCGCTAGCTTCCGACCGGTCGGCACCGCCCTTGCACGAGCCACCCTGACGCCGTTCGACCGCCACCCGCCGGAGGAATCCGTGATCGAGGAGATCGCTGGTCTCGACACCGCCCGCCCCCCGAGGGCCGTCAGTGTCGTCATCCCGGCGTACAACGAGGGTGCCCACGTGGCAGGGCAGGTCCGGGCGGTCCGCGAGATGATGGAGCGCTCGGGGTGGACTTACGAGATCATCGTCGTGGACGACGGCTCGCGCGACAACACCGCCCAGGAGGCCGACGCCACCGGCGCACGGGTGCTTCGCCGGCCGCGGAATCGCGGCTACGGCGCGGCCCTGCGGCTCGGGATCTCCCGGGCTGCCCACGAATGGATCCTGATCACGGACGCCGACGGCACCTATCCGGTCGACGCGATTCCCGAGCTGCTGGCGCGCGCCGACGACAACGAGATGGTGGTCGGCGCGCGGCTGGGCGCCTCGGTGCAGATCCCCTGGGCGCGCCGCCCGGCCAAGTGGTTCCTGAACCGGCTCTCGAGCTACCTCGCCGGCCAGCACCTGCCGGACATCAACTCGGGACTGCGCCTGATGCGGAAGTCGCTCGTCGAGCGCTACGAGTTCCTGCTGCCCGACGGGTTCTCGTTCACGACGACGATCACGCTCGCCTCGGCCTGCAACGGCCACGCGTTCGAGTACGTGCCGATCGACTATCACGCGCGACTCGGCGAGTCGAAGATCCGGCCGCGCCACGCCTACGACTTCACGATCCTGATCCTGCGCGTGATCGTGTTCTTCAACCCGCTCAAGGTGTTCATCCCCCTGGGCGTCGTGCTGGCCCTCGCGGGCATCGGCAAGACGATCTACGACATCACCCGCGACAACCTCTCCGAGAGCGCCGTGCTCGGCATCATCGGCGCGATGGTGGTCTGGGCCGTCGGGCTCCTGGCCGACCAGAACATGCGGATCGCGAAGCGGCGATGAAACCGTGGCTCAAGGCGCTGGTGAGCGCCGTCCTGCTCACGGCGCTCTTCCTGATCCTGCCATGGGCCCAGGTGCGCGACGCCCTGGGGCGCCTGCCGCCCGGCACCTGGCTGCTCACGCTCGCCGGGTTCCTGGCGGGCCACGCCGTGGGCGTCTTCAAGTGGCGGCTGTTCGTCAATGGCGCGCGGGCCGGCCTCGGCGCCGCCGACGCCACCCTCTGCTACGCCGCGGGGCTGTTCACGAACCTCTGCCTGCCGAGCATCATCGGCGGCGACTTCGTGCGAATGGCGCTGGCCGGGAAGATCTCGCACCGCCCGGAGGCGGCGCTCTTCGGCGGCATCATGGACCGGGTCACCGACCTGCTCGCGCTGGCCCTGCTCGCCACGGCGGGCGGGTTGCTGTCGCGCGAACACGCGCAGGGCTGGTTCGGCAGCGCGCTGACCGTCGGCGTCGTGGTCGGGATCGTGCTGCTGGGGCTCGCGCTGCCGCTGGCGCTCAGGCGCCCGCTGGCGCGCTGGCCGCGCAGGCTCCGTCGCCCGATCGGGCGCGGCCTCGTCGGCCTGCGGCGACTCTGGCGCCGCCCCGCCACCGCGGCGCTCGGCCTGCTGCTGTCGCTCACGATCCAGGGGAGCTTCGTGCTGCTCAATGCGCTCCTCGGTCGCGGCGTGGGGATCACCGTCCCGGTCGCGACATGGTTCCTGGTCTGGCCGCTCGCGAAGATCGCCGCGATGGTGCCGATCTCGCTCGGGGGGCTCGCGGTGCGGGAGGGCTCGCTCGCCGCCCTGCTGCTGCCGTTTGGCGTGCCGGCGGCGGTGAGCGTCGTCTGCTCGCTGCTCTGGCAATCAGTGCTGATCGCCGGCGGGTTGATCGGCGGGATGGTCTGGCTGGCGCTCGGTCGCCGCCGGAAACTCCTCCTCGGCGCCGTCGGCCCGGTCCGCGGCACGGCGGCCGCGCGATGAGCGGCTCCCGTCCCAGGGTGGTGATCCTCGGCGCCGGGCCTGCGGGAGTCGGCGGGGCCTGGAAGCTGCGCCAGCTCGACCGTGCCGACGTGACGCTGCTCGAGCGCCATCCGGTGCCCGGCGGCAACGCGGGCTCGTTCGTGTTCGGGGGAATGCGGGTCGACTTCGGCTCGCACCGGCTGCATCCCGCCACCGCGCCGGCGATCATGGCCGACATCCGGCGACTGCTCGGCGACGACCTGCTCGATCGGCCGCGCCACGGGCGGATCGGGCTGCGGGGGCGCTGGATCCACTTCCCGCTCAAGCCCCAGGACCTGCTGCTGCGCCTCGATCCCGGCTTCGCGCTCGGCACGCTGCGCGACATGGTGACGGGACCGCTCCGGAAGAAGGGGGCGGGCGATTCGTTCGCCGACGTGCTGATGGCCAATCTCGGGCCGACGATCTGCCGCGAGTTCTACTTCCCGTACGCGCGGAAGATCTGGGGTCGCGACCCCGGCGAGCTGTCGGGAATCCAGGCGCGGCGGCGCGTCTCGGCCGGCTCGTTCCTCAAGTTGATCCGCAAGGTCCTGAACGCCGTCCCCGGCCTCAAGCCGCCGGGCGCTGGCCGATTCTTCTACCCGCGCCAGGGCTACGGCCAGATCAGCGAGGCCTATGCTGCCGAGGCGACGCGGCTGGGCGCCGACGTGCGCTACGGGCAGGTGGTGACGCGACTGATCCCGCCCCGGGGCGACGACGCACCGTGGTTGATCGAATCCCGGCAGGGCGACCTGACGACGACGCTCGAGGCTGACCAGCTCTGGTCGACGATACCGATCACGGTGCTGGCCAGGCTGATCGGTGACGGCGTGCCGGACGCGGTGCACC
>CAZKYO010000028.1:0-36008 GCA_964557115.1 uncultured Gemmatimonadaceae bacterium | reverse complement strand
GGAAGACGGCCTCGACCGGGAGGCGCACGACGTCGCGCCGCACGGGGCCGTTGATCCGGACGTTCGCCGTCATCCCGGGCCGCAGCACGTGCGCATCGCCGCGGACCGCGATCTCGACGTCGAAGACCCGCACCCGGTCCTGCTGCCGCGCCGCCGGTGGCACCAGCCGGACGATGCCGAGCACCGTGTCGCCCGGGAACGCGTCGACCGTCAGCGCGACCGAGTCGCCCTGCGTCACCTTGGCGATGTCCACCTCGTTGATCGCCGCCTTCACGCGCAGCGAGGAGAGATCCGCGATGGTGAAGAGCTCGGTGCCGCCGCCGTAGGTGCTCGTCCCGCCGACGACCGTCTCGCCCTCCTCGACGCCGCGCTTGATGATGACGCCGCCGGTCGGCGCGGTGATCCCGGCCCACTGCGCGCTGTCGCCGGCGCTCACGCCGCTCTGCCGCACCAGCCGCAGCTGCTCCTCGGTCGCCGAGAGCTGGGTCTCCGCCTGGCGCCACGCCGCCTCCTTCTGGTCCACCTCCTCGCGGGTGATCCCGCCGGTGGGGAGCAGCTGATTGGCGCGGGTGTACTCGAGCTTGGAGCGGTCGCGGGTGATCCGGGCCGCGGCGATGTCGGCGCGTAGGCGGGCGAACGAGTTCGCCTGGGCGATGTCGGGCACGATCCGGGCAAGCAGCTGGCCAGGGCCTACCCGGGCCCCCTCGCGCACCATCAGGCGCTCGACGGTCCCCGAGATCGGCGACTTCACGATGATCTGCCGCTCCGGCTCGACCAGCCCCGTCTCCTCGACGAAGACCTGGATGTCGCCCCGCTCGACCGCCCCGACGCCGTAGGGACGCGTGGCCCCCGCCTCGTCGGCGCCAGCACGGCCGCAGGCCGCCAGCGCCGGGGCGAGGGTCAAGGTCAGGAACAGCGCGGAAACCTGCCGCATCGGGGTCCTCCGGTGCCTGGGGGTACCGGGATGACGTCCGGAACGCCGGTCAGGTTTCAGAATGGCACGACCACCTCAGGCGACCGCTACTCGGGGGCCCTCGTCGCCCGGGCGGTGCCGACGGCGAGTTGCTGGCCGGAGGCCGCATCGTAGGTCGCGACCAGGCGTGCGGTCAGGCCGCCGTCCTCGGTGCGCACGGCCGCCATCCGCACCTGCACGGTTGTCTTCGCCCGCAGGATGCTCTCGTACGGCTCGGAAAGCATGATCAGCGAATCCCCATGGAAGGAGAGCCGCAGCGGGACCGGGGCGCGGCCCTTGAGGTGCAGGGTCCAGTCGGTGCCGACGTCGGTGCCGGTGATCTCCGAGGGGATCGAGTCGGCCACTCCCTCGAGGCTGGAGACGACCATCCAGTGTCCGGCGAAGTCCGCGACGCTCGGCGGTGGCGGGGGCGGCGGCGGGGGCGGCGGTGGGGGAGCTCCCCCGCAGGCCGCGAGGGCGGCCGCGGCGAGGAGCCCGGCGGTGGTGCGCACGAGAACCTCCACGGATGGGGGGTGCCGCGAAGCTACGGCCCGGTCCCGGGTGCGGCAATTCGGGCACGGGTGGCATCCGGCGCCCCGCGATCGTATCCTCGTTGTCGCTTCCCCACGTCAACCCACGCCGAGGATCCCGATGCGCCATCATCGCACCGCCCTGCTGTTCGTCGCCCTCGCCGCCTGCGCCAAGGCGGGCGACGCCCCGCCGCCCGCCGATGCGGCGCCCCAGGAGGTCGCGATCTCGGGCAACGAGTACGCCTTCACCGCCCCCGACACGATCGCCCCGGGCATGACGCGCATGACGCTCTCGAACACCGGCGCCCAGATGCACCAGGTCGTGCTGGCGCAGCTCGCCGACGGCAAGACCCTGGAGGACCTGATGGCGTTCATGCAGGCGAACCCGACAAGCGACCCGGACTTCGTGACCTGGGTCGGCGGCGTCGGCGCGATCGCGCCGGGGCAGTCGGCCTCCTCCGTGCAGGACCTCGCCGCCGGCACCTACGTCCTGCTCTGCTTCGTCGGCGACATCGGCGACCCGACGCCGCACATCGCCAAGGGGATGTCGAAGACGCTGGTGGTGGCCGGCACCGCGAACACCGCGGCCGCGCCGACGGCGGACCTGACGATCCACCTGAAGGACTTCGCGTTCGACGGTCCGGAGCCGACCGCCGGGACGCACATGCTGGAGATCGTCAACGACGGCCCGCAGGTCCACGAGCTGTTCCTCGTCAAGCTCGACGAGGGCGTGAGCGCATCGGACTTCCTGATGGCGGCGCAGGAGCACCCGGACCAGGTGCCGCCGGGCACGCCGCTGGGCGGCAACGGCGCGCTCTCGATGGGCGGCCGCAACTGGATGAGCGTGACGTTCGAGCCGGGCGCGCACTATGCGCTGCTCTGCTTCGTGCCGGACAGCGGTGACGGCCAGCCGCACGTGGCCCACGGGATGGTGCGCGAGATCGCGATCCCGGCGAGCTGACCGCGACACGACGAACGGCGAGGGGCGAGGGGCGGACGGTGCCGCTCCTCGCCCCTCGGCGTTCTTGCCGCGGCCGCCTACCGCTTCACCAGCGCCGCCACGTCGGCCCGCATCACCTCGCTGGTGATCCGCACCCGGCGGAAGACGATCGAGTCGCCCCCGGCGGTGAACATCGCATGCGATTCGTTGCCGGGAGTGTCGGTCAGGCGGGTCACCGCGCCGGACGAGACGTCGGCCATCGCGAGGTCGTCCTGCCCGTTCGAGGAGATCGAGAAGAGGAACCTGCCGTCGTCGGGCGAGAAGGCGCGGGGTCCGGCCGCCGGAGTGAGGTGGCGGACGATCGTGCCGTCGATCCGGTAGATCACCACCTCGCCACCGTTCTCCCCGCCGGGCAGGTATGACGCCAGCAACCGATGGATCGGCTCCACGGGCATGCCCGCATTCGCACCCAGGATCGGCCGCAGCCGGTTGCCCGGCTCGAGGGCATAGAGGCCCATCTCGGCCGTCGCCGAATCGGGCACCATGAGGATCGGCACGTCCTTGCCGTCGATGCGCACGCCCAGGGCGTTGTTCACCGAGCCGAACCGGGTGAGTCGGGTGGTGTCGCCGGCGCCGAGCGGGATCCGCCAGATGTCGCCGAGGCGCGAGTTGCGGTCGGCCAGGATCACCAGCCCGGTGCCGTCGGCGGTGAAGTAGGCCGGTTGCTCGTAGCCGGGCCAGTCGTCGACCCGTGTCATCTCGCCACTCCCGGCGACATCGGCGTAGTAGACGTCCGGGCTTCCGCCGATCGCCGATTGCCAGGCAACTCGCGTGCTGGACGGATCCCAGGTGACGAAGCCGTGCTGCGAATCACGCGAGAGGACGCGCAGGCCCGTGCCGTCCGGGTGGATGATCGCCAGGTCGTTGGCACCGCCGAGATGATCGATCCGGAAGGCGATCCACTGCCGGTCGGGTGACTCCCAGAACGCGCCGGGATCGATCGAGTCGGGGAGGATCCGCGTCTCGACGGTGTCGGCCACGGCCCGCCGGATCAACGCGCCGGGAGAGCGCATCGAGCTGAAGGCGATGGTCGAGTCGTCGAGCCAGCGCGGCTGATCCTCCTGCAGCACGTCGTCGGTGACCCGGGTCGCCTCGCCGCCGGCCGCCGACATCACCCAGATGTCGGTCTGTCGGCCGCGATCGGAGAGGAACGCCACCCGCTTGCCATCGGGCGACCAGCTTGGCGCCCAGTCGGCCCCGATGTCGGTCGTCAACTGGCGCGTCGTTCCGTCGACCGAGGCGACCCAGACATCCGGCTTCCCCGTGCGGGTGGACAGGAACAGGAACGACTTGCCGTCGGCTGACCACGGCGAACCGACCAGCGCCGGCACCGCCTCGTATCCCTCGTTGGTGAGCCGGTGACGCTCGCCACCATCGACCGCGGCCAGGGCGATATAGCTGCCCGTTCCGCCGCCGAAATCGGCGTAGGCCACGTGGGCGCCGTCGGGCGAGATGTAGCCGATCGTCGGGTCGTCGACTCCGGGGATCAAGGGGGTGATGCTTCCGGTGCCCATCGAGACTTCGTAGGACCTGAACGTGCCGCCGCTCGCGTAGGCGCCGTAGATCAGCCGGTCGCCGTCGGGGTGGAACTGGACCGGGATCTTGAGGGCCGGCGATGCGACGAGCACCCGGACCGAATCGGTCGCGAGGTCGACCACCACCACGTCCGAGAGCGACGTGGCTGAACTCGACGCCGCGAGCCGGCCGCCGTCCGGAGACCAGACCGCTGCGCTGTTGTTGCCGAACAGCGAGGAGACTCCGAGCCGACGCGCGTTGCCCATGTCGGCGTCGGCAACCCAGAGGTCGAAGCCCTTGTCGCCCGGCCGCCAGAATGCGACCCGCCGGCCGTCGGGGGAGACGGAGAGCATCTGGTCCCGGGCGCCCTCGGCCGAGAGTCGCGCGATCGGCGCGTGATCGGGGGTGGCCGGTGCGGCACAGCCGCCGGCCATGAGGATCAGGGCCGCGCCCACCAGCCATCGGGTCATTCGCTGCCTCCAGAGGTGGCCTGCTCGCGGAGCGCCGCCGCGATGCCGTTCTTGATCGAGTCGACCACCGCCCCCTGGGCGGCGAGCACGTCGCTCACGTCGGGATTGTAGGTCGCCGCCCACAGCGAGCGGGTCGTGACCGGGTCGCTGAACTGCACGGTGATCCGCATCACGTTGCCGGCCCGGAAGAGGTTGGCCTCGACCACCGCGTCGAGGTCGCGCTCGCCGGCGATCTCGCGGGTGCTCTTGCCGCTGCCCGCGTAGCCGGCCATCTCCGCGCGCGGCGCGACGCCGACCCCGAGCTGGGCGATCGCGTTGGTCAGGGCGTCCTGCATCGCGGTGGCGAAGAGCTGGTCCTTGCCCGAGATGTCGTCGATCGGGAGGACGCCGATCCGCTGGATCGCCGGCGCGCCGCCCCGCAGCAGCAGTCCCGCACCGGCCCCGGCGGCGAGGATCGCCACGGCGCCGATCGCGACCGCGAGCCAGCGCCGGCGATTCGTGGCGGGCGGCACCGCCTTGGTCGCCTGGTAGGGGCGCGTCGCGGTCGGCGTCAGTCCGCCGCTCGGCGTGGTGAGGAGCGCCTCGAGCTGGTTGCGGATCTCGGCCGCCGACTGCCAGCGATCTCCCGGCTGCTTGGCGAGGCACTTGAGCACCAGCTCCGCGAGCGCCGGCGGAACCTCCGGACGCTTCTCGCGCGGATCGGCCGGCGGCTCCATCACGTGGGCCGAGAGCGTCGCCTGCGCGGTGCGGCCGGCGAACGGCGGCTCGCCGGTGAGCATCTCGAAGGCGAGGCAACCGACGGCATAGACGTCGACGCGGGCGTCGACGTCGGCCTCCCCCATCGCCTGCTCCGGTGCCATGTACTGCGGCGTGCCGACCGCGATGCCGACGGTGGTGAGCTGGTCGCCGGCGGACGCCGAGAGCGCCTTGGCGACGCCGAAGTCGGCGACCACCGCGTGGCGCCCCGACAGCAGCACGTTGGCGGGCTTGATATCGCGGTGCACCACGCCGCGTTCGTGGGCGTAGGCCAGCGCATCGGTCACCTCGCCCAGGATGCGGACCGCGTCGGCGATCGGGAGCCGGTGCTCGCGCTTCAGTCGTTCGGCCAGGGACTCGCCCTCGACGAACGGCATCACGTAGTAGAGAAAGCCGCCGGACTCCCCGGAATCGTACAGCGAGAGGATGTGGGGATGATTGAACGACGCGACCAGCCGGATCTCGCGGGGGAAGCGGTCGGTGCCCATCGCCGAGGAGAGTTCGGGACGGAGCACCTTGAGCGCCACGGCACGGTCGTGCTTGATGTCGCGGGCGAGGAAGACCGTGGCCATCCCGCCGGCGCCGACCTCGCGCTCGAGGGTGTAGCGGTCGGACAGCGCCTTGGCGAGGCGGTCCTGCGCGTCGCTCATCCTGCTCCGATCAGCGCGTGGGTGGCTGGAGGGCTTCGAGGGGTTCGAGGGGTTCGCGATCAAGCTACGGCGCGACGAGCGGAGGGGCAACGCGAATTCGGGCCCCGCCTTGCCATCCGTCGCGGCCGCCCCTTAGGCTCCACCGGCAGGTCGGTCGTTCCTACCCCAGCCCGAGCACGCCATGCAGGCCACCTCGACCAGCCGCCGCGACTTCCTCGGCCTCGCGGCCAGCGGCTTCGCCCTCCTCGCCTTCCCGGACAGCGCGCGGGCCCGTCACCTCTGGTGCGGCCACGACGGCCCGCATCCCGAGCCGCGCAAGGGCTACACCGCGGAGAAGGTGCTGGCCGCCGAGAAGCTGAAGGGGAAGGAGGACCTGGTCGAGCTGTTCGACGGCGTGCGCGCGATCCCGCAGGTGGTCGACGGGATCCGCTGTCACTGCGGCTGCGCCGACGACCCCGACAAGTACTCGCTCCTCTCGTGCTACGAGGGCGCCGCGGCGATGGCCACCTGGTGCCCGATCTGCCAGGGGCAGGGCCGCCTCGTGATCCGGCTCCACAAGGACGGCAAGTCACTCGACGAGATCCGCCGGGCGGTCGACGCGCGCTTCTGACATTCCCGGCGGCGCCTTCCGGCCTCGCCCGCAACGTGACGCGACACGGGAGGCCGGCATCGAGACCCTCGACGCGCCACGACAGGGCTCACCCCGGAGCCGCCGATCGGCCGCCTGGCTGCTCGCCCGCCTCGGCTGGCGAGTGTCCGGCGAGCTCCCCGCGATCCCGAAGGCGGTGCTGATCGGCGCGCCGCACACCTCGAACTGGGACTTCCCCGTCGCGATGCTCGCCAAGTTCGCGCTCGGCCTGCGGGTCACGTGGCTCGGCAAGCACACCCTGTTCGCGTTCCCGGCCGGTCCGATCCTGCGACGGATGGGCGGCGAGCCGGTCGACCGACGCATCCACGCCGACCGGGTCCGGCACGCGATCGAGCGCTTCGCCGCGAGCGATCGTTTCTGGCTCGGCATCGCGCCGGAGGGGACCCGCAAGGCGGCGCCGGAGTGGCGCACCGGCTTCTGGCACATCGCCCGGGGCGCCGGCGTGCCGATCGTGCCGATCGTGATCGACTGGTCGACCCGCGAGGTTCGCCTGCTGCCGACGTTCATGCCCGGCGACGACGAGCGCGCCGACCTGGTGGCGCTCCGGGCGATGTATTCGAGCGGAATGGCACGGCGGCCGGAGCGATTCGTGGAGTCTGCCACCGACTGACCGCGATCCGCGCCCGGGACTAGATTGGGACCAAACGGTGGGTCCCTCCCCTGACCCCGGCGGTGCGCGTGCTCGGCTTCTACCTCTTCGCGATGATCGTGGGCGTCGGCCTGCTGCTCTTCACCATCGTGTGGGGGGGCGACAGCGACGCGCCGGAGGCCGATCTCGACTTTGACGCCGACCTTGAGGTCGAGGCCGGTCATGGCGAGGGCCTGGGCGCCGACGTCGGCGACGTGGTGCTGGGGCTGTTCCGGCCGCGCAACCTCACCTTCCTGCTGGCCAGCTTCGGCACCACCGGCACGCTGCTCACCTGGGCGCGCACCGCACCGGGCACCGCCCTCGCACTCGCGGTGGGGATGGGACTGGCCGCGTGGCTGGCATCGCACTCGGTCTTCACCTGGCTGCGCCGCACCGACAGCGGCGTCGACGCGCTCGATGACAGTGACCTCGAGGGGACCATCGCCGTCGTCACCCTGCCTATCGCGCCGGGCAGCCGCGGCCGCATCACGGTCGAGGCCGCCGGCCGGCAGGCGTACCTCACCGCCCGGCTCTCGAGCGAGGTCGACCGATCGCTCCCGGTCGGGACCGAGGTCCTGATCCGTCGCACCGAGGGCGGCGTCGCCGAAGTGCTGCCGACCGACACGCTTGGACTTCCCCCCGTCTCCCCTTCCTGAGGCCCCCATGGACACGACCACCCTCGGCATCCTCGGCGGCGTCGCCCTCGGCGTCATCGCCGCGATCAGCTGGCTCGTCAAGTCGCTGATCGTCATCTGCCTCCCCAACGAGATGGTCGTGATCACCGGCCGCAAGCGGCGGACCGGCGACGGCCGCGAGGTGGGCTACCGAGTGCTCAATGGCGGCCGCACGATGCGGATCCCGGTCATCGAGAAGGTCTCGCGGCTCGACCTCACCACCATCCCGATCGAGGTGAGCGTCCAGAACGCCTACTCCAAGGGCGGCATCCCGCTGCACGTCCAGGGGATCGCCAACGTGAAGGTGAGCGGCCGGTCGCCGATCAGCGACAACGCGGTCGAGCGCCTGCTCAACAAGCCGTTCCGCGAGGTGATGTCGATCGCCAAGGACACCCTGGAGGGGAACCTCCGCGGCGTGCTCGCCACGCTCACGCCGGAGGAGGTGAACGAGGACCGGCTCAAGTTCGCCAACGTGCTGATCGATGAGGCGGACGAGGACCTCAAGAAGCTCGGCCTCGAGCTCGACACGCTGAAGATCCAGAACGTGACCGACGAGGTGAAGTACCTCGATTCGATCGGTCGCCAGAAGACCGCCGAGATCCTCACGCTGGCCCGGGTGGCGGAGGCCAACAAGGCCGCCGAGGCGGAACAGACCGAGGCGTCGGCCCGGCAAGCCGCCCAGGTCGCCGCCCTGCAGGCCGACCTCCGCATCACCGAGGAGAGCAACCGGCTCCGGGTCCGCAAGGCGGAGCTCGAGGCCGAGGCGCTGGCCCGCGAGGCCGAGGCGAAGGTGGCGGGCGAGAAGGCCCGCGTGGTGGCCGAGCAGGCGCTCCAGCAGGAGCGGATCGGGCTGGAGCAGCGGCGTCTCGAGGCCGATGTCATGCTCCCCGCCAAGGCCGACCGCGAGGCGGCCGAGCAGCGCGCCAAGGGGTCGGCGGCCTCGATCGCCGAGGACGGGCGCGCCCGGTTGTTCGTGCTGGAGGAGACGATCAAGCTCTACCACAACGCCGGCACGCAAGCCGAGCGGATCTTCATCCTCAACATGCTGCCCGACCTGATCCGCGACATCAGCGCGTCGGTGGGCGAGATGAAGATCGACCGGGTCACCGTGATCGACTCGGCCGGCGAGGGCACCGGCGTCGGCAAGGCAGCCGGCCAGTTGCCGAGCGCGATCATCCAGCTCACCGAGCAGATCGAGTCGGCGACCGGCATCAACATCCTGAGCCGGCTGCAGCAGCCGAAGCCGGAAGGCAGCTAGGAAGAGGGAAGAGGGAAGAGAGAGGGAGATGCGGCAAGCGTCGTCGGTATCCCCTCCCTTTCCCTCGCTTCTCTCTTTTCTCTTCTCTCTTCTAGCGCACCGCCGCGAGTCGCGCGTCGTCGATCGCGCCCATCTCGAACAGGCAGGCGCCGGCGGCCCCGGCGTCGCGGGCGGTGCGGATCGCGCGCGCGAGGTCGGCGGGCGGAAGGTCCGGGAGGTAGAGCCCCGCGATCAACGGCACGTCCGCCGGCAGCGCCGCGACCCCCTCGCGCACGCCGCGGCCGATCCACGCGATGTCCTCCCGGTAGAACGAGTGGTAGAGCATCGGGAAGACGACGTCGAGCGCCCAGCGATCCCATTCCTGGCGCACCAGCGTGCGCGCGATCGTCGGGGTCGGGAAGACGGCGGCCGAGATCGCCTTGCCCCGCGCGTGCGCGGCGCGCGCCGCCACGGCCACCGTCTCGGTCACCATCCGCCCGCGGAAGTGCCGCCACTCCACGTCGGCGGCGGGGTCGGCCAGCGCCGCGGGGTCGCGACCGCTCTCCCGACCGAAGCGCTCCCGGCAGGCATCGCAATAGCAGAAGTCGTACGGGGCCATCTCCTTGTCCTGCACCAGCCCGTACTTCTCCCAGAGGTTGCGCGGCAGGATCACGTCGGGGTGCCGGATGTAGTCGAGGTGCACGGCGTCCACCCCCGGGACGGCCGCCTGCCGGTCCACGTCGGCCGCCAGCCACGCGCGGACCTCCGGGCGCGTCGGGCAGAGCCACTGGTAGTACCCGACGTACGGCGGCGAGGTGAGCGAGCTCTTCCCCTCGCGACTCACCGAGAACCACTCCGGGTGCTCCGCCTTGACCCGCGCGTCGCCGCTGCGGTTGAGCGACCAGATCCAGCGGTGCAGCACCAGTCCCTCCGCGTGCGCCGCCTCGGCGTGCATCGCGGCGTCGCCGCCGCTCGTCACCACGCCGGTGAAGCCGGCCTCGCGGAGGCGGCCGTAGCGCGTGCGCCAGCCCGCGACGTCGATCGCGCCGCCGCCGTGCACCCAGGTCCAGAGCGAGAAGTCGCCGCCGGGCCGGGTCGGCCTCGGCCAGCCCCGGGCCGCGAGGAGTCCCGCGCCGGTGGCGCGCAGGAAGTCGCGTCTGGTGGTCATGGCCCCTTCGCCCGCACCGCAGCCACGTCCTCGGGACGGACCACCGTACCGTTGTTGCCCCACTGGCTGTACACGTAGGTCAGGACGTTCGCGACCTGCTCGTCGGTGAGTCCGAGGGCCGGCATCACGGCGTTGAAGACCTGCCCGTTGACCGTGATCGCGCCGGAACGGCCGTGCAGCACCGTCGCGATGGCCCGGTCGCGATCGGCATTGAGATAGTCGGAGCCCGCGAGCGGCGGGAACGCGTGCGGCAGGCCGCGACCGTCGGCCTGGTGGCACGCGATGCAGGTGTGCTCGAACTGCCGCCGGCCGAACTCGATCCGTTCCGCCGTCGTCGTCGCTTTCGGCTCCGCGACGGGCTGGCCGGCCGGCATCGACTGGAGCGCACCGCCTTCGGGCAGGTACACCCCCTCGTAGGTCCGGCCCGAGTAGATCGTGCTGTCCGGGGCGCCGGTCACCTCGAGTTCGGCCAGGGCGCCCTTGTTCATCGCCCGGAAGATCGCGTGATCGACCAGGTGGTAGGTCCCCGGGACGTCAACCGTGAACTCGACGATCGCGGCGCCGCCCGGCGGAATCGCCGTGGTCTGGACGTTGTGGGTCGTCATCGTGCCGGCTTCGGGATGAACCGTGTCGAAGATCTCGCCGATCACGTGAAACGACGACGACAGGTTCGGCCCGCCGTTGCCGACGAACAGGCGGACCGTCTGCCCCGCCTCGGCGTGGAGGGAGCGCTTCCCGGACAACGCGCCGACCGCCCCGTTGAAGACCACGTAGGGCGGCCGTTCGTCGATCGCCTTTGCCATGTCGAACGCCTGCAGCCCGGGTGCGCCGAAGTCGCCGCTCGTGTAGACCTCGCCCTGCATCACGTAGTACTCATGGTCCACCGGGGGCAATCCACCGGGGGGTTCCACGAGGATCAGCCCGTACATTCCGTTGGCGATGTGCATGCCGACGGGAGCGGTGGCACAGTGATAGACGAACAGCCCGGCATTCCGCGCCGTGAACGAGAACGTGGAGGTCCGGCCCGGCCCCGTCATGGACGACACTGCGCCGCCACCCGGGCCGTTGACGGCGTGCAGGTCGATGTTGTGCGGCATCTTGCTGTCCGGCGGATTGTCGAGGTGGAACTCGACCAGGTCGCCCTGCCGAACGCGGATGAACCGGCCGGGCACCTGCCCGCCGAACGTCCAGAACCGATAGGTCACCCCGTCGGCCAGACGCTGCTCCCGTTCCTGCACCTCGAGATGCACCACCACCCTTGTCGGGTGGTCACGCCGGATCGGGGGCGGCACCTCGGGAGGAAGCGGCAAGGCGGCCACTTCCTCGCCCCGGACCGGTCCGTCCTCCTGCCTGCCACAGCCGCAGCAGGCAACGAGCGCGAGGCAGATCCTCAGGTACGATCGATCGGACATCGGGGTCTCCTTTCGGCTGATCGCCACCGGTGATGACGCTTCATGGCGCGCCGAACGTCACGACGCCCCACCGCTCCGGGATGTGCATGTTGACCTCGCCCTGCGGTGACCAGACCCAGTTGTGCTCGGGGAGCCGCTTCCCCGACGCGTCGGCTTGCACCCGGTAGCGCGGTGCCCCGCCATGGTCGACCACCTCGAGGTCCCACTCCACCCGCGAGAAGTTGATGCGCCAGCTGGAGCCCGGCGCGGGGGGCAGCGCGGTCGCGCCGCGCCGGAACGCCGCCCACGGGATCGCCATCTCGACCGTCCAGCCGCGGTCGGTGTCGCGCGGGTCGTTGACGGTGCCGTCGCGTCGCACCACGGCGCGGAGGCCGGGGATCGACCAGCCGTTGTCCGGTCGTCCGCCGTGCCGGTACGGCCGGTCGAGGAACAGGTCCCAGCCGGTGCCCAGGGCGTTGATCTCGAACTCGAAGTAGCGCGCGGTGTCGCCGTCCGGGTCGATGAACCATTCGAAGTCGTTGTCGTGGAAGATCACGCTGTCGTGATCCACCAGCGTCGCCCAGAGGTTCGGTTCCTCGAGCTCGGCCGCGACGTACAGCGCGTGATCATCCCACCCGATCCGCATCCGGGTGCGGAGCGCCGGTCGCGGACGGAGGTCGCCCTCGATGTCCACGAAGTCGTCGCTCCACGGCGCGGCCGCCCACGCCCCCTCGTCGGGGCGACCATCGATCACCGGCGGCGTGGCGAGGCGGGGCGCGGCATAATGGCGCGGCGGCGCCTGCGGGTGGAGGGCGGCCGCGGGACCGGCGGCGGCGACCAGCAGGAGCGGGATCGGCAAGCGCATCCCGAAGTGTAGCCGCGGCGCCGGGGGTTACGGGGTCCCGATGCGGACGGCATATTCGGGAGGGATCCCCGCCAACCCTTCGGACGGCCATTCGGATGACGCTTCCCCCGCGCAAGCCCGACGATGACGAGATCGATGTCTATGGCCTCACGCACCCCGGCAAGGTGCGCAAGGACAACCAGGACCACTACCTCCTCGCCTCGCTGCACCGGCAGCTGCAGGTCCACAGCACCTCGCTCCCCGCCCCGGCCGAGCTGCTGCGCGGCAACGAGCGGATCGCCTTTCTCGCGATGGTGGCCGACGGCGTCGGCGGGCGATCGCACGGCGAGGAGGCGAGCCGCATCGCCCTCGAGGAGGCGACCAGCTACGTGACCCAGAGCACCCGCTGCTGGTACGAGGCGGACACCAAGGAAGAGGAGTTCATCGACCTGCTCCAGCAGGCCGCGCACCGCAGCCACGAGCGGGTGCTGCAGCAGGCCGCCTCCGACGACTCGCGATCGGGCATGGCGACGACGCTCACGCTCTGGATCGGCGTCTGGCCGTGGTTCTACCTGCTGCAGGTGGGCGACTCCCGCTACTACCTGTACCGGCAGGGCGCGCTCACCCAGGTCACCCGCGACCAGACGATGGCGCAGGACCTCGTCGACCAGGGCGTGCTCACCCGGAGTGCGCTGCACCGGTCGCCGTTCGCGAACGTCCTCTCCAGCGCGATTGGCGGCCACCAGTCGGCGCCGGTGGTCACCCGGATCGCCTCGGAATGGGAGAACGTCCACCTGCTCTGCAGCGACGGACTCACCAAGCACGTCGACGATGACCGGATCGCCGAGCGGCTGCGCACGATGACCGACTCCCGGAGCTGCGCCGAGGCGCTGCTGCAGGACGCGCTCGACGGCGGCGGCACCGACAACATCACGATCATCGTGGGACGGGCGACCCCGCGGGCGGCCTGAGGCGCGACCGCCCTCCCCTGCGGGCCGGCGCCGGGGTATCGTGCAGGCACGCGCCCAGTCCCGCTCCTGCCGGAGGTTCGCCGATGTTCCGCCGCCTGCTGCCGCTCCTCCTCCTTGCCGCCTGCCGCGCGGGCGAGGCGCCGAAGGTGACCGCCACGGTCCCGGGGCTCGACTCGCTCCTCGCCCAGTACACCACGGTGCGGCTCGAGGCCGACCTCTCGCGGCTGAGCGACCACGAGCGCCAGATGCTGCCGCCGCTCATCGACGCCGCCCAGGTGATGGACGACATCTACTGGCGCGAGATGATCGGCCCCCGCGACAGCGTGCTGGGGATGGTGGCCGACTCGGCGCTGCGGCGCTACGTGGACATCAACTACGGACCGTGGGACCGCCTCGACGGCCTCAAGCCGTTCATTCCCGGCGCCGGAGAGATGCCGCTCGGCGCCAACTTCTATCCGGCCGACCTGACCAAGGCCGCCTTCGACTCGATCGCGGCCACCCTGCCGGACAGCGGCGCGGCGCTCCGCTCGCTCTACACGCTGGTGCGCTGGAACGGCTCGGGTTCGCTCACCGCGGTCCCGTACCACGTGGCATTCCAGCCGCTGGTCGAGCGCGCCGCCGACAAGCTGCGGGCCGCCGCCGAGCTGGCCGACGATCCCGGGCTCAAGCACTACCTGGAGCTCCGCGCCAAGGCGCTGCTCGACGACGACTACCGGCCGAGTGACGTCGCGTGGCTCGACATGAAGGACAATGGCGTCGACGTCGTGATCGGGCCGATCGAGACCTACGACGACCGGCTCTTCGGCTACAAGGCGGCCCACGAGGCGTACGTCCTCGTCAAGGACCGCGACTGGAGCGCCCGGCTGGCCCGCTACGCGACGCTGCTCCCGGCGCTGCAGCGCGGCCTGCCGGTCGAGGCCGCCTACAAGCGCGAGACGCCGGGGACCGACAGCGACCTCAACGCGTACGACGTCGTGTACTACGCGGGCCAGTCCAACTCGGGCTCCAAGACGATCGCCATCAACCTCCCCAACGACGAGACCGTGCAGCTCGAGAAGGGGACCAGGCGCCTGCAGCTCAAGAACGCGGTGCGCGCCAAGTTCGACCGGATCCTGATGCCGATCGCCGACGAGCTGATCGCCGCCGACCAGCGCCAGTACCTGGCGTTCGACGCCTTCTTCGAGAACGTGATGTTCCACGAGGTCGCGCACGGCCTGGGGATCAAGCGCACGGTCAACGGCCGCGGCACCGTCCGCACGGCCCTCAAGGAGGAAGCCGGCGCGCTGGAGGAGGGCAAGGCCGACGTCCTCGGGCTCTACATGGTGCACCGCCTCGCGGCGGGCGGCGAGCTGGGCGAGCACGACACCCGGACCAACGACGTGACGTTCATCGCGAGC
The DNA here is from genome assembly GCA_964557115.1 of uncultured Gemmatimonadaceae bacterium. Taxonomy (GTDB): domain Bacteria; phylum Gemmatimonadota; class Gemmatimonadetes; order Gemmatimonadales; family GWC2-71-9; genus Palsa-1233. The sequence goes on along the minus strand of CAZKYO010000028.1, from coordinate 21,176 downwards.
ATCTTCCGGTCGGTGCGGTTCGGCGGCGCGAGCGCGCACGGCCGCGCCAACGTGGCGGCGTTCAACTTCCTGCACGCGCTCGGCGCGTTCACCCGCGACAGCGCGACCGGCACCTACGCGGTCGACTTCGCGAAGATGCCGTCCGCGGTGGACTCGCTCTCGGCCACGATCCTGCGCTTCCAGGGGAACGGGGATTATGCCGGCGTGCAGGGCTTCGTGGCGCGTTACGGCACCATCGGCGCCGAACTGCAGGGCGACCTCGATCGCCTCGCCACCAAGGGGATCCCGGTCGACGTCGTGTTCGAGCAGGGTCCGTCGGTCCTCGGCCTGCCCTAGCGACCGAACTCGAGCCCGATCATCAGCGTCCGGCCGAGCGCCGGCGCCAGGTTGTCGCGCAGCGACACCGCCTCGCCGAGCGGCCATTCCGCCCGCGCAAGCAGGGCGAGATCGCCGGCGATCGGCACGGTCGCGCCGACGAACGGCCGCACCACGGCGTCGTAGCGCAGCCAGTAGTCCCGAGCGCCGTCGCGCGCCGGCGCCTGGCCCGCCTGCACCCGGTACACCAGCCGCCAGTCGTAGCCGGTCCACGGACCGAGCCAGGTGCCGCCGAGTTCCAGCCGCGCCCCGCCCGTGGCGTACCGGAGCGCGAGTGACCCGCTCGAGGCGGGCACCTCGAGCGGAGGATCGCCGGGCGAGAATTCGCCGGTGTACTGGGGGGCGAGCTCCGCCACGCGCGACGAGACGAACGCGGCCCGTGCCGCCGCGGCAAACCGGCCCAGCGTGAACCCGCCATCGAGCTCGATGCCGCGGTTGGTGATCGCGCCGACGTTCTGGAACTGGTAGTAGCGCGTGCCGCCGGAGGGGCGTCGAAGGTCCACCTGCTGCAACAGGTCCACGGCCCGCTGTCGAAACCAGGTCGCGCGGAACCAGGCCCCGGTGGCGAGGTGCAGCTCGCCGCCGAGTTCGATCCCGCGCTGTGACTCGGCGCGCAGCCCCGCGTTCGCCTCCTGGCGAATGGTGCCGGCGGCCAGCGCCTGGCGCATCCCCGGTTCCGGTGGCCGGAGCGCACGACCCCACGCGCCGCGGAGCGCCACCGTGGCCGATCCGAGCGGAATGGTCCACGCCGCCCCGGTCGTCGCCGCCCAGGGGGTGGCGGCCTCCGCACCGACCGAACTGATGCGGTCGGTCCTCGCCCCGCCGCTCAGCACCACCGGGCCGAGACGCATCCGCGCCTGGACGAAGGCGCCGGTGGCATCGAGTGCCTCCCGGTAGAGCGCCGAGAGATCGGCCGAGCCGTCGGCGAGGCGTGCGGAACGATCGACGAGGCGATGGCTCCACTCGACGCCGGTCGCGAGCGTCAGGCGCGAGCGCTCGTAGCTCGCCGCGTAGCGTGCGCTGGCGCGCGTGGCCCGCTCGTTGGTCGCCCCGAGCGGCAGTCGCGGCGGCAGGATCGGCGAGCGAAACGGCTCACGGGAGCCGCTGATCCGGTGGAACCCGGCCACGAGCACCTGCGTGAGGTGCGCCCCGAGACTCTGCGCAACGCGCACGCCGAACCCGCGTTCCTCCAGCGGCTGACTGCCCCGCACCGCCTGTGCGTCGGCCAGTGGCAGCACGCGCTCGATCGGTGCCTCGTGGCGCGCCGCACGCGCGCTCGCGTCGATCCGCCAACGGCCGACCGACCAGCGTCCGCCGCCTTGCAGGCGCCAGGCGTCGGCCGGGGCGGCGTCCGTGGCGAGGCGGGTGGCCGAACCGAGCACCGCGAACGATGCGGCCTGCCCACCGGCCGCCAGGCCCGCGGCGCCGTCGCGCCAGGCCGACGTGCCATCGAGGTCCCGGACGAGGACGCCGCCCTGGGCGGCGGCGTACGGCGACGGGTGAACGTCGCCCGCTTCGCCGCGCGCGGTCTCGATCTGGATCACGCCGCTCAAGGCGTCCGGACCGTAGAGCGCCGCACCTTGCGGCCCGTGGATCATCTCGATGCGTGCGATGCCCCGTGGATCGAGCAGCGTGAAGAGTTCGCTCGAGGCGACCTCGACACCGTCGACGTAGAGCTTGGGTGCTCGGGCGGTGAACGAGGCGACACCGCGCACACCGCCGGGCACCGGCGGGGGGCCGGGGCCGCCGCGGTCCCACAGCACGAGGCCCGGGAGGAACGCGCGCACGGCGTCCCCGAGCCGCCGGTGAGGCGATGCGCGGAGATCGGCGCCCCGCACCACGGTGATCGCGGTGGGCTGGTCGCGCCTCGGCAACGGCTCGACCGGCGAGCCCGTGACGACGAGTTGATCGAGCGACTGCACGCCGGTGGCGAGGAGGGCCTGCGCATCGGCCGCGGCCGGCGCGGCCCGCGGCACCAGCACGATCACCCCGGCCGTGGTGACGCGCACTTCGAGGCCGCTCCCGGCGATCAGCAGGCCAAGCACCTCGCCGACGGGCGCGTCACGGCGGCTCAGGCTGCGGCGAGGTCCCGACGGCAGCTGGTCGCCGCGCCAGGCCAGCGCGACGCCCTGCGCCCGGAGCCGCAGCAGCCCCTCCTCGATCGGCGCCGCGCGAAGCTCGAGCGTGACCCGCCGGTCCAGCGGCGCCGGCACTCCCTGGGCGCCGATCCGGGGGCCCCACGCCACGCTGGCAAGCAGCACCGCGGCCGCGCGTCGCATCGCTACCGCAGCACCAGCCCCGAGTCGCCGCGCACCGCGGTGGTGCCGAGCAGGAGGTCGAGCACCTCGATCGCGTCATCGAGATTTCCCCGCGGGAAGGTGACGCTCACCGGTCGCGCCGCGACCGACGAATCGGCGATCCACACCCGTTCGCCGAACCATTCGCCAAGCCGGGCGGCGATTCGGCTGGCGGGAACCGCGGTGAATTCGAGTCTCGCCTCGCGCCATCCTGCGGGTGCGGCAACCTTCTGGTCGTGCACGATCTCGTCCCGATCCGGGGCGAAGCGGGCGACGTCGCCGACCCGGAGGTGGCGCGCGCCGGACGTGCCGGGGCTTCGGACCGCCACCTCGCCCTCGATGACCGCGACGTCGAGGGAATCAGGGTCTCGGCTGCGCAGCGTGAAGCTGGTGCCGATGTCCTCCACCTCGCGACCCGCGATGTGGACCACGAATGGCCGCTCCGGGTCGTGGTGCACCTCGAACCACGCCTCGCCCTCGAGCGCGATGCGCCGCTCACGGCGGCCGTACCCGTCGGCGATGTGCAGCGTCGAGCGCGGCGCCAGCACGACGGTCGAGCCGTCGCCGAGGGCGACCTCGAGGGTCTCGCCCGGTCCCGTGACATGATCGATCGCCGCCGCCGGGCGGAGCGCCTGCCAGCCGAGCGCGACCCCGAAGGCCAGCAGCAGCATTGCCGCCATCGCCAGCCCGATCCGGCGGGTCGGCCGTGCAACCGGCAGGGTCCCCACGACCGGAGCCCGGCCGATCTCGACCCGCACCCGCTGCCAGGCGCGGTCGGCGTCCCAATCGCCGGTGGCGGTCGGTCGCCAGGCGGCGCGGAGCGCCTCGAGCGCCTCGCGGTGCCGCGGCGACGCCGCCGCCCAGCGCTCGACCGCGGCCCGCTCGTCGGCTGGGCTCTCGCCCGCGAGGAAGCGGGCCAGGGAGTCGTCGGAAGGGTGGTCGTGTGGCATCGGACCCGCGGAGTGAGGGGGGTGCGATCAAGACACGGGAAGCTGGCCGATACCCTGACAGGATCGTCCCGTGTCCATAATATGCCCAGACCCACCACAGGATTGCCGTGACCGAAAGCGCACCGACGGGGCAGCTCCTGGCCGCGATCGCGGCCGGCGACGAGATCGCCTTCGAGCGGTTGTTCCGGGACTGGTACGGACGACTCGCCGACCACGCCCTGCGGCTGCTCGGCGACCGCGACATGGCCGAGGATGCCGTCCAGGAGGTGCTGGTCGCCGTCTGGAAGGGGCGCGAGCGGTTGCCGGCCGCGGAGGCCCTGGCCGGCTACCTCCATCGTGCCGTCCGGAACCGCGCGCTCAACCAGTTGCGCGCCGTGCGCGGCGACCGAGTCGACCCCGACGGTCTCCTCCAGTTCGCGTCCGCACCGGACGGGCCGCGGCGACTCGAGGAAGAGGCGCTCCGCCGGCGCACGCTCGTCGCGCTGGAGGCACTGCCGCCCCGCACGCGGGAGGTGTTCCTCCTGAGCCGTGAGCAGCAGCTGAGCTACGCGGCGATCGCCACGACCCTGGAGATCTCGGTCAAGACCGTGGAGACGCTGATGGGCCGCGCGCTGCGCCAACTCCGCGAGGCGCTCGGCGACCTGCGCGAAGGATGACCCGCCGCACGACGCGTCAGGGGGACTCGCGGAGCGCGGAGAGACGCAGCACCCAGGCCGCGTCGGACGGCGACGTGCCGCGCGCCGCGCGCGGGATCCGCACCATGAACCCGTCGGCCGTCTCGCGCCACGCGAGCCTGGCCGCCCCGCCGAGGATCGAGACGGTCGCGCCGCGCGCCGGCCGCAGTCCCGGCACGACGAGTGAGTCCGGCAGTCCGGCCTCGCCCTCGTCGAGCAGGAGGATCGCGTACGCCCGCCCGTCCTTCGCCCGGGTGAAGCGCCAGGGTCCCGCGACGTACGGTGCGATCGGCCGGGTGCCGTAGATCGCCTCGCCGTTGACGGCGAGCCACTTCCCGAGACCCGCCAGGCGGTCGTAGGCCGCGTCGTGCCACCGCCCGTCGGGCCCGGGACCGATGTTGAGCAGCAGGTTGCCGCCCTTGGCGACCACGTCCGCCAGCATCTGCACCAGCACGCGAGTCGGCTTGTAGCGGTCGTTCGGGACGTACGACCAGCTGCCGGCCATCGGCATCGGCACTTCCCATGGCACCAGCCACGCCTTCTCGGGCACTCGCGCCTCGGGCGTGAGGTAGTCCTGGTACGGCCCCTCGACCGCGCGATCCACCACGATCAGTCCGGGTTGCAGGGCCCGCGCCTCCGCCACCAGCCGCGGCATGTCGATGTCCTGGCTCTGGATCCGGAGCTGGCTGTTGTCGGGCGCCACTCGCTGCGCCTCCACTTGCTCGGGCGTCATCGGCTGCACCCAGCCCCCGTCGAGCCAGAGGATGTCCACCTTGCCGTAGCGCGACATCAGCTCGCCGACCTGGCCATGGGTGAAGTCCACGAACCTTCGCCACCGATCCGGATAGCGGGCGATATCGTAGTTCGGGTTGCGGTCGGGCGTCGCGAAGTAGGGCCACCAGTACTCGGGTGAATGCCAGTCGGGCTTGGAGAAGTAGGCACCGACCATGAAGCCCTGCGCCCGGAAGGCGTCGAAGATCTCGCGCGTCACGTCGGCCCGCGGGTCGCGGCTGAACGGCGTGGCCGCGGCGGTGATCCGGTAGTCGGTGAGCCGGGTGTCGAACATGCTGAAGCCGTCGTGGTGCTTGGTCGTGAACACCACGTACCGCATCCCCGCCTGCTTCGCGGCCCGTGCCCAGCGCGCCGGATCGAAGCCGGTCGGGTTGAAGGTCGTCTGGAGCGCCTCGTACGCCTTCTTGTACTCGCCATAGTCGTCGATCTTGCGGCGGCACCAGCCGACGTCCTCGGAGCAGAGCGACCACGACTCCACCACGCCCCACTGGCTGTAGGGCCCCCAGTGCATCAGCAGGCCGAGCTTCAGGTCCTGCCAGGCCTCGAGCTTCTCGCGGACCAGCGGGTCGGTCTCCGGGACGTAGCGCTCCTGGGCGATCGCGCCAGCGGAGGGCAGCAGCGCCGCGCAGGCGGCGAGCACGGGGAACCAGCGGTGCGACATGGTGGGACGCTCCGGCGGGGTGGGATCGAGCAAGTCTAACCCGGCCCGGCGGCCGGATCGCCGCCGGTGTCAGGGTGCCGTGCCCGCTCCGGTGTCCTTGGGGAGCACGCCACCCCGACCGCCCTCCCCCTGAGTGCGGCGCGGTGACCCAACCCCCTGGAGCTCGCGATGCGAAACCGAACCCCTGCCCTGCTCTGCGCCGCCCTGTTGCTCGCGGCCTGCGCCGACGCGCCGACCGCCCCGAGCGGCATCGAACCCGCAACCCCCGCCGCGACGGGCGACGCCGCGGTGCTGCTCGACCAGCTGGCAAGCGACGCCGCCGCGCGCGGCGACGGCGGGACATCGTCCGACTTCGCCGACGGCGCGCTGGCGATCCGCCTGGGCGCCGAGCCGACGGAGATCGCCATGGCGGTCGGCGGGCAGGAGTACCGCTACTGGGCCGTCGTGATCGGCATCCTGGAGCGCCAGGCCGGCGGGGCCGAAGTGTTGACCCGACGCTTCGTTGCGTGGACCGGCGACCCCCGGGTGACCGCGGCGCTGCGTGCCGTCTCGAGGGCCGACCAGGCCGCCTTCGCACGCGATGAAGACCCGTCGGATCTGGGTCGAGCCATCGGCACGTTCGTGGACTTCGTCCGGTCGGCCCGTTTCGCCGCGATCGACGGCTCGATCCTGACCGTGCTCAACTCCGTCGCGGGCACCTGCCCCAATGCGGCGCGCGACCCGCGATTCGAATGCCACCTCGCCCGGTACGACGTGCGGATGGACGGCACCTTCGAACTGGTCGGCGATGCCGACGTGCGGCTCCCGATCGCGACCTCGCCGCCGTCGGTGGCCGGGATCGTGATCCACCGCACCGATGGCGGCAGCGGCGGTCGTCCCGGCGTCACCGTCAGCCGGCCGCAAGCGACGCGCAAGTAGCGACACGCGCATGGCGAGGGGTGAAGGTCGCGGCGAGCACCGCCACGCCCTTCGCCCTTCCCCCTTCACCCTTCACCCTTCACCCTTCACCCGAATGGTATCTTCCGGCATTCCCCAAGCGCCGGACCTTGCCATGTCCTCCCTCGATCGCCGCGAGTTCCTCGCCAGCGTCGCCGCCGCCTCGGCACTCCGTCCCGACGTGACCCGCGCCGCGCCGCCCGTGCGCGCGGCCGGGCCTGCCGCCCTCGCGGGGGCGATGGCGTTCCGCCCCTTGCCGCTCGGCGCGGTGCGCCCGGCGGGCTGGACCGCCCGGCAACTCCGCATCATGGCCGACGGGCTCAGCGGCCATCTCGACGAGTTCTGGCCCGACGTGGCCGACAGCCAGTGGTTCGGCGGCAAGGCCGAGGGATGGGAACGGGCGCCGTACTGGCTCGATGGCGCCATCCCGCTGGCGTGGCTCCTCGACGACGCCACGCTCAAGGCGCGGATCACCGCCCATGTCGGGCACATCATCGCCAACCAGCGCGCCGACGGGTGGTTCGCGCCGTACCCGCTCGACGCCGAGACGAACCGCTACGACCTCTGGAGCATCCTGCTGGTCAACAAGGTCCTGGCGCAGTACCACGAGGCGACCGGCGACACGGCCGCGCTGGAGGCCTCGATGCGGTCGCTCCGCGCGCTCGAGGCCGGCCTCGATCGCACGCCGCTCTACGACTGGGGCCGCTTCCGCTGGTTCGAGGGGGTGATCCCGGCGCTGTACGCCCACGAGCGCACCGGGGAGCCCTGGCTGCTCGACCTGGCGCGCAAGCTGCGCGACCAGGGGATCGACTACGAGCGGCTGATGGCGCTCGACGAGGTGCGGGTGCCGACCGCGCGGCGCGGGATGTGGAGCTGGACCAAGCACGGCGTCAACATGGCGATGGCGACCAAGGCCGCCGCGCTCAACTGGCGGCTCGACGCGCGGCCCGGCGATCGGGCCTTCGCGGCCGAGATGGTGGCGCTGCTCGACCGCTATCACGGGCAGGCGACGGGGATGTTCAGCTGCGACGAGACGCTGTCGGGGAAGAACCCGTTGCAGGGCAGCGAGCTCTGCGCGGTCGTGGAGTACATGTACTCGCTGGCCCACCTCGCCGCGACGTTCGGCGACGGCGCGTTCGCCGATCGACTCGAGCGGCTCGCCTACAACGCGCTGCCGGCCACGATCTCGCCCGACGGCTGGTCCCACCAGTACGACCAGCAGGTCAACCAGGTGCAGTGCGGCGTCAATCCCGAGCACAACTGGTCGAGCAACGGGCCCGAGGCGAACGTCTTCGGGCTCGAGCCGACCTACGGCTGCTGCACGTCGAACATGCACCAGGGCTGGCCCAAGTTCGTGGCGCACCTCTGGATGGCGACGCCGGACGACGGCCTCGCGGCGATCGCGCTCGCGCCGTGCACCGTCCGTGCGACGCCCGGCGGCGTGCCGGTCAGCGTGGACGTCGCCACCGACTACCCGTTCCGCGAGACGGTCGCCGTGACCATCCGCGCCGAGCGTCCGGCGCGCTTCCCGCTCGAGCTCAGGATCCCGGCCTGGGCCGAGGGCGCCACGGTGCGGATCGGCGACGGGCGCCCCGAACCCGCCCGGGCCGGGGCGATGCACCGGATCGCGCGGGAATGGCGCGGCGAGACGACGATCACCGTCAGCCTGCCGATGCGGCCGAAGGTCGTCACCCGCTACAACGGCGCGGTGGCGGTCGAGCGCGGCCCGCTGGTCTACTCGCTGCGCATCGGCGAGCAGTGGAACCGGATCCATGCCGACAAGCCGCATCGCGAGCTGCCGCACGCCGACTGGGAGGTCGTCGCGACGACGCCGTGGAACTTCGGCCTCGTCGTCGATCCCGCGAGGCCCGAGGCGACGCTCGCCTTCCGCGAGGCGCCGGTCGGCGAGCGGCCGTTCTCGCCCGACGGCGCCGGCATGGTCGCCACCGCGCGGGCGCGGCGGATGCCGGACTGGAAGCTGGTGCGGGGCTGGGCCGGCGAGATCTCGCCGGTGGACGTCGCGCGCGCCGATCCGGCCAGGCCGGCGACCGCGGAACCCGAGGAGACGGTCGAACTGATCCCCTACGGTTGCACGAACCTGCGCATCACGGAGTTCCCGAGGGTCTAGAGAGAGGCCGGAGAACGGAGAACAGAGAGAGCTCGGTTCTCCGTTCTCCGTTCTCTGCTCTCTGCTATTCCGTGTTCCCGAACACCCACACCGTCCGCGACCGCAGCGTGTCGCCCGGCCGCAGGATCGTGCTGGGGAATCCCGCCTGGTTCGGCGAGTCGGGGTAGTGCTGCGTCTCGAGGCAGAACGCGGCCCGGTGCTTGTACACCACCCCGCCCTTCCCGGCGAGGGTCCCGTCGAGGAAGTTCCCCGAATAGAACTGCACCCCCGGCTCGGTCGACGAGATCGTCAGCGTGCGCCCGCTGGTCGGCTCGGTGACGGTGGCCACCGGCACCAGGCCCGGCCCGGTGCGGTCCACCACGAAGTTGTGGTCGTAGCCGCCGCCGTAGGCCAGTTGCGAGTCGGGCGCCGCGATCCGCGCCCCGATTGCCATCGGCGTGCGGAAGTCGAACGGCGTGCCCTCGACCGGCGTGATGGCGCCGGTGGGGATGAGCGTGTTGTCCACCGGCGTCATGCTGTCGGCGTGCAGGGTGAGCAGGTGGCCGAGGATGTCGCCCGACGCCGCCCCGCCCAGGTTGAAATAGCTGTGGTTGGTCAGGTTGACCGGCGTCGCCTTGTCGGTCGTCGCCTCGTAGTCGATCGCGAGCGCGTTGCGGTCGCGTCGCAGCGCGTAGGTGACGGTTGCCCGCAGCGTCCCGGGATAGCCCTCCTCCCCGTCGCGGCTCGTCAGCGTCATCCGCACCCCGACCGTCGAGTCGGTCTCCACCGGCTCGGCGCTCCAGACCCGCTTGTCGAAGCCGATGTCCCCGCCGTGGAGCGAGTTCGGCGGGTTGTTGATCGCGAGCGAGTAGCTGCGGCCGTCGAGGGTGAACTTGCCCTTCGCGATCCGGTTGCCGTAGCGGCCCACGATGGCGCCGAAGTACGGCGAGCTCGCCAGGTAGCCGGCCAGCGAGTCGTAGCCGAGCACCACGTCACCCAGCTCGCCGTGCCGGTCGGGCACCTCGAGCGACGTGATCGTGGCCCCGTACGTCATGATCCGGACCGTCATCCCCGAATCGTTGACCAGGGTGAAGAGACGGACCGGCGTCCCGTCCGGCATGGCGCCGAACGGGGCGGAGGCGACGGAGGCGGCGGCAGCGGACATGGTCTCCCCGGGCGAGTCGGAGGCGCGACAGGCGCCAAGCGCGGCCGCGGCGAGGCCGCAGCAGGAAGTCAGCCGGACGATCCGGTTCATGGCGTGGTCACCTCGTCGATTCCCAGGTCGATGTACTGGCCGCCCGACGTCTGGTGGACGTGGACGGCGATGATGTTGCGGCCGACGCGAAGCGCGGCGCGCGCGGCGGAGTCGAAGCCCACCCGACAGTAGCCGGAGGTGTAGCCCGGAACCTTCAGCACGAGGACGCCATTGAGGTATACCTCGGCGTCCTCGTCGTGGTGGATCCGCCAGACGAGGGCGTCGCCGGCGCCGCCATCAAAGGTGAACGCGCGGCGCAGCCAGATGTCGGGGGTCGTCCACGGCGTCCGCACGACGGCCCCCGGCGTCCCCTCGCGTCCGAATCCGCCGATGCCCTGGTCCCAGCCGCGGTCGTCGAAGCCCGGCAATTGCCACCCCTCGGGCGGGGTGGTCCTGGTGTACTGCCATCCGGCACCCAGGCGTTCCGAGGTGGCCACCACCGCGCGCACCGCGACGGGCGGGCCGTGCAGCGCGTCGGCGAGCGCCTTCGTCTCCGCCGGCACCAGCTTCGTGATCGCCCGGTCGTAGGTCATCAGCCCGTTCACCTCGACCTCGACGTCGCTGGTCTGGGTGTACACGGCCGCCGCCAGCCCCTCGGCGACGTCGAAGCGCAGCTGGTGCAGCAGGTCGGCGTAGGCGGCCCGCAGCGCCAGCGTGTCGTCGTAGCGGCGGTAGCCCCAGTTGTCGCGATCCACCCAGGTGTGCCCGGCCAGCGGCAGCCCCAGCCCGCCGAACTCGCCCAGCACCAGCGCGCGCTCGCGTTCGGGTGGCGGCGTGCCGGGACCCGGATAGGCGTGGATGTCGCTCACGTCGCCCACGTGTCGGTCGGTCCACCCGGTCGCGTGGTCGATCAGCCGCGACGGGTCCTGCACCCGGAGCCGCGCGACGGTCGCCTCGGTGTCGTGCTGCCCCCATCCCTCGTTGAACGGCACCCACATCACGATCGACGGATGGTCGCGGAGCGCCTCGACCATCCGCCCCAGCTCGGTCGCGAACTGCGCGCGCGAGGCCTCCGTCGTGTTGTCGCCGCTCGGCATGTCCTGCCACACCAGCATGCCGATGCTGTCGGCGAGCCGGTACCAGCGCGCCGGCTCCACCTTGACGTGCTTGCGGATCATGTTGAAGCCGAGCGCCTTCATGGTGACGATGTCGTGCACCATGGCCGCATCGGTGGGCGGCGTGTAGAGGCCGTCCGGCCACCATCCCTGGTCGAGCATCCCGTACTCGAAGAGCGGCCGGTTGTTGAGGAAGAGCCGCTTCTTCCCGTCCCGGTCGGCGGCGACCGCGATCTTGCGCATCCCGAAGTACGAGCGCACCGTGTCGCCGCTCGAGAGCGAGACCGTGAGGTCGTACAGGTACGGGTCGTCCGGCGACCAGGGCCGCGGCCGGTCGATGTGCAGCACGATCGTGCCGCCCGCCGGCGCGGAACCGGTCGCCACCGTGCCACCCCGCCCGCTCGCCCGGGCGGTGACGATCGTCCCCGGCACGGCACCCGCGACGTCGGCATCGACCCGCAGCGTGCCGAGGTCGAGGTCCGGCACGGTGACCAGGTGGGTGATGTGCGTGCCGGGCACGCGCTCGAGCCATGCCGTCTGCCAGATGCCGGTCACCGCCGTGTACCAGATGCCGCCCGGCCGCCGCACCTGCTTGCCGCGCGGCTGGTTGCCGGCGTCGCTCGGATCCCACACCGAGACGACAAGCTCCTGCGGACCCGCGCCGAGTGCGTCGGTGACGTCGAGGGTGAACGGATCGTAGCCGCCCTCGTGGCGACCGACCTCGGTCCCGTTGACCCAGACGGTCGCCTGCCAGTCGACGGCGCCGAAATGGAGCAGCACTCGCTCCCCGTACGCCGGCCGGTCCTGCGTGAAGCGGCGGCGGTACCAGAGGACCTGCTCCGGCCCGACCGCTCGCTGCACGCCGGAGAGCTGCGACTCCACCGGGAACGGCACCAGGATCTCGCCGTCCCAGGTCGCCGGGCGCCCGGCGTGCCTCGGCACGATCGCGTACTGCCAGCGCCCGTTGAGCGACTGCCAGTCGCCGCGGACCATCTGCGGCCGCGGATAGTCGGGCAGCGGGCTCGTGGGCGACACGTCGGCGGCCCAGCGGGTGCGGAGTGTCGCCTGCGCGTTCGCCGATGCCGGGGCGACGACAAGGACGAGCAGCGCGGCGATGAGCCTGTGCGTCACGTGGCGACCTTCGAGCATGGGCTGCGGTGGGGGACGGCGGAAGCTACGTCAATCGGGCGTGGGGCGTCAGTCGGGTTCACCGGCTCATCGGGGCGCCGATCACGACCTCCCGCCAGAAGCGCCTGAGCGCGTCGCGATGGGCGGCGCGATAGCCCGGGTAGTCCTGGGCCACCCCCGCATCCGAGCCGGCGATCAACACGAACGGTTCCAGCAGGCCGAGCGAGTCGAGGGTCGCGATGTTGCGGGTGCGCGGATCGTCTCCACCCGCCTTGCCGGCGGCCCGCAGCGCCGCGAGTTCCTCGGCCAGGCTGTGGCGATACGCCGTCTCCGACGGCAGTGCCGCCGCGAACGCGGCCGAGCGACCGCCCGCCACGTCCCGCCATGCGGCGCGCACGCTGTCGTAGGCGATGCGCGCCGCCGTGGCGGAGTCACCGCTCGGGAGGGACAACCGCGGGAGCCCGAGCGGCCGCCCCGCCCGCCGCGCCCATTGTGTCAGGATCTGGCGTGGCATCGCGGAATACGGCTCGGCCACCAGCGCCTCCACCGCGCGCTCGCGAGCCGCGTCCACCTCGTCATGCTTGAGCAGGATGTCGGCCCAGTAGCGCCATGCCGTTTCCTGGTCGGGGTCGATCTCGGTCGCGCGACGATACCAGGCGTAGGCGGAATCGATCGTGCCGCTCTCGATGTAGGTGTCGCCCACGAACACGGCCGCCATGTAGAGCGACGGATCGAGTGCCAGCGCCTCCAGGTACGCCGCACGCGCCTTCGCCATGTCCCGGGAGGAATAGGCGGCCTCGGCCCGCCGCATCGCGTCCTGCACCTTGGGCGACTCGCTGAACACCGCGTCGGTGCCGCCATCCTCGGGAATCGCCTCGGCCATCGCCCGGACCTGCGGATCGGTCGAACCCAGACGGACCGCCCGCTGCAGGGCGTCCCGCCCCTTGACGCGCATCAGCCGGCGCTCAGCGGAGTCCTCCGAGGCGCCCGAGAACTCGAGCAGCAGGTTGCCGTAACGCCCGTGGATCGTAGGGTCGGTCGAGCCGGCGAGCACGAGACGCTCGAACAGCGCGAAGGCGGCGCGGTGCTCGCCGCGGTCGAACAGCGCGAACGCCGAGTCACGGGGCGACTGCTGGGCACCGAGCAGCGGTGCCGCGAGCAGGATGGCAGCGGAGACGAGCCTGGCGACACGCATGGCGGGGGCTCCTTGCGTTGGTTGCGAAGTGGGGGTCGGCGCCTCAGCGCCCCAGCCGCTCCCAGACGCGATCCTTCACGTCGTCCACGAAGAGCTGCAGGTGCGGGAAGGGAATCTCGATCCCGGCGCGGTCGAGCGCCACCTTGGCCGCCTCGACGACCCGGAAGCGGACCGGCACCTCGTCGGCCGCGTGGGCGATCCAGACCCGCACGGCCAGGTTCACGCTCGAGTCGGCGAGCTCGGCGGCCACGACCGTCGGCGCCGGTTCGCGAAGGACGCCGTCGATCCCGCCCACCGCCTCGAGCAGGACCGCGCGCGCCGCGTCGATCGATTCCTTGTAGGCGATCCCGACCGGGACCACGACCCGGGTCTCCCCGTACATCGAGTGGTTCACCAGCAGCTCGCCGATCACCTGCTTGTTGGGGATCACCACATAGGTGTTGTCGAGGGTCCGGATCCGGGTGGTGCGCAGGGTGATGTCGCGCACCTCGCCGTAGCGGTCCTGGGTGGTGACCCAGTCGCCGACCTTGAAGGGCCGGTCCCAGAAGATCAGGAAGCCGGCGATCATGTTGGCGATCGTCTCCTGGGCCGCGAAGCCGACCGCGATGCCGAGCACCCCGAGCCCCGCGAGCGCGGCCGCCACGTTGATCCCGAGCTGGCTCGCCGCCATCACCAGGCCCAGCACGAGCACCGCGCCCCGGACCACCCCATCCACCAGGAGGTGGATCAGCGCCTCGGCGAAGTCGGCCCGCCGCAGCACCGCCCGGAGGGCAGGCTGGACCACCCGCAGGATCGCCCAGAAGGCGATGAACACCAGGACGGCGGCCGCCAGCTTCGGCAGCACCGTGGCGAGGACGGCCAGGACCTGGTCCTTGCTGATCGAGTCAAACAGTCCGGCCATCAGGGCTCCACGGAAGGGGTATTCGCAACGTAACCCGATCCCGATCCCCCTCGGTTCTCCGTTCCCTGCTCTCCATTCTCTGCTTCTGCCTTTCTGGCAGTTTTTCCCGGTACGCCCATTGCTCCCCTTCGGGCCGATTTCCGGGTCCCGCCACCGTGGCGGCCTCCCCGGACCGGCACAGACGAGAGGACGCAATGGCTTCGAAGATCATCGGAATCGACTTGGGCACCACCAACTCGGTGGTGGCCGTGATGGAGGGGGGCGACCCGGTCGTGATCCCGAACGCCGAGGGCGGTCGGACCACCCCGTCGGTCGTGGCGTTCACCAAGGACGGCGACCGGCTGGTCGGCCAGGTGGCCAAGCGCCAGGCCGTGACCAACCCGAAGCAGACGATCTTCTCCATCAAGCGGTTCATGGGCCGCCGGATGGACGAGATCCCCGAGGAGTCGAGCCGGGTGCCCTACAAGGTCGAGGCCGGCCCGAACGGCCTCGCCGCGGTCGAGATCGCCGGCAAGAAGTACACGCCGCCCGAGATCTCGGCGATGATCCTGCAGAAGATGAAGCAGACCGCCGAGGACTACCTCGGCCACTCGGTCGAGAAGGCGGTGATCACGGTCCCCGCCTACTTCAACGACGCGCAGCGGCAGGCCACCAAGGACGCCGGCAAGATCGCCGGCCTCGAGGTGCTGCGGATCATCAACGAGCCGACCGCCGCGGCGCTCGCCTACGGCCTGGAGAAGAAGAAGGACGAGAAGATCGCCGTCTTCGACCTGGGCGGCGGCACCTACGACATCTCGGTCCTCGAGCTCGCCGACGGCGTCTTCGAGGTGAAGTCGACCAACGGCGACACCCACCTGGGCGGCGACGACTTCGACCAGCGCCTGATCGACTGGCTGGTCGAGGAGTTCAAGCGCGACCAGGGGATCGACCTCTCCAAGGACCCGATGGCGCTCCAGCGCCTGAAGGAGGCCGCGGAGAAGGCGAAGATGGAGCTGTCGAGCACCACGCAGACCGACATCAACCTGCCGTTCATCACGGCCGACCAGTCGGGGCCGAAGCACCTCAACCTGTCGCTCACCCGCGCCAAGTTTGAGCAGCTGTGCGACGACCTGATCCAGCGCACCATCCCGCCGATGGAGATGGCGCTCAAGGACGCCGGCCTCAAGCCGGGCGAGATCGACGAGGTGATCCTGGTCGGCGGCTCGACCCGCATCCCGAAGATCCAGGAGATCGTCAAGGGCTTCTTCGGCAAGGAGCCGAATCGCTCGGTCAACCCGGACGAGGTCGTCGCGATCGGCGCCGCGATCCAGGGCGGCGTGCTGGGCGGCGAGGTGAAGGACGTGCTGCTGCTCGACGTCACCCCGCTCTCGCTCGGCATCGAGACGCTGGGCGGCGTCACCACCGTCCTCATCCCGCGGAACACGACGATCCCGACCAAGAAGTCGGAGGTGTTCTCGACCGCGGAGGACAACCAGACCACGGTCGAGATCCACGTGCTGCAGGGCGAGCGGCAGATGGCCGGGGACAACCGGACCATCGGCAAGTTCCAGCTCACCGGGATCCCGCCCGCTCCGCGCGGCATGCCGCAGGTCGAGGTCACGTTCGACATCGACGCCAACGGCATCCTGCACGTCTCGGCGAAGGACAAGGCGAGCGGCAAGGAGCAGAAGATCCGGATCGAGGCGTCGAGCGGGCTGTCGGACGCCGACATCAACGCCATGGTCAAGCAGGCCGAGTCGAACGCCAAGGCCGACCAGGAGCGCCGCGAGACGATCGAGACCCGCAACCGCCTCGACGGCCTGGTCTACAAGGTCGAGAAGGACAGCAAGGAGTGGGTGGACCGGCTCCAGGCGGCCGAGAAGGAGCGACTCGACGCCGCGGTCGAGGCCGGCAAGGAGGCGCTCCGGACCGGCGACACCGCCCAGATCCAGAAGGCGCTCGACGAGCTGAACGTGGCCTACTCGGCCGCCGGCGCGTCGCTCTACCAGAGCGCCACCGGCACCACCGAGGCGCCCGCCGGGGAGGGGGCGGCCGAAGGGGCCCCCAAGGCCGACGACGCGGTCGAGGCCGATTACGAGATCGTCGACGAGGCCCCGAAGGAGGGGTAGGGGACTCGGAGCGGCCAGGGGACAGGGGGGCGGAGAGCAGACCACGGTCGCTCTCCGCCCCCCTGTCGTGACGGGTCACCCGTCATTCGTCACCCCGGGCGACGGAACCGCCGGATCGTGCATCCGGGTATAATGCAAGCGAGGGCGACCGCCGCCCGTGGGGACGCGCCGCCCGTCGGGATCCTCCCACGCACCATGGAGCTGGACACACAGATGTCGCACCACTCTCGCAACTGGCTCAAGCTCACCACGCTCGTGGCACTCGCCTTCGTGCTCGGGCTGTTCTTTGCCGGACTCCTCGACCTGCCGCGGAGTTCCGCGGCCCAGGACCCGGGCCGCGGCGGTCGCGGCGCCACGATCGTCCCGGTGGACGCCCCGCGGATCCCCGCGGCGCGGCCGCTCGCCGACCTGAGCGAGGCCTTCTCGGCGGTCGCCGAGGCGGTCCGCCCGTCGGTCGTCTACATCGAGTCGGACCGGCCGGTCACCGCCGGCTCGCGACAGCAGCCCCAGATCCCGCCCGGGATGGAGCCGTTCTTCGGCCAGCCGCAGCAGCCGCAGGACAACGGCCGCAACATCGAGCAGTCGAGCGGCTCGGGCTTCATCGTCTCGAGCGACGGCTACATCCTGACCAACAACCACGTCATCGAGGGCGCCAGCGACGTCACCGTGCGACTGCTCGACGGCCGCTCGTTCAAGGCGCGCGTGGTCGGCAGCGACAAGGACACCGACGTCGGCGTCCTCAAGATCGCGGCGACCGGGCTGACGCCCGCCGCGCTCGGCTCCTCCGCCGGCGTCCGGGTCGGCGAGTGGGTGCTGGCGATCGGCAACCCACTTGGCGACGAGCTCACCTTCTCGGTCACCCAGGGGATCGTCTCGGCCAAGGGCCGCGGCTCGCTGCAGCTCGGCAACGAGCGCAACCAGGCCGAGATCCAGGACTTCATCCAGACCGACGCGGCGATCAACCGCGGCAACTCGGGCGGCCCGCTCGTCAACGTGAAGGGCGAGGTGATCGGCATCAACTCGGCGATCGCGTCGTACACCGGCTTCTACGCCGGCTACGCGTTCGCGGTGCCGATCGACCTGGCCCGCGCGGTGATGAACCAGATCATCGAGCGCGGTCGGGTCGAGCGCACGCAGATGGGCATCTTCGTCCGCGCCGCGACCGCCGAGGACGCCGCGTACGTCGGCCTCGACTCGATCACCGGCGTGCGGATCGACAACTTCGCCGACGACGCCTCCCCCGCGAAGCGCGCCGGCCTCGAGCAGGGCGACGTGATCGTCGCCATCGACGGCAAGCCGGTGTCGTACGTGGCCCAGCTGCAGCAGCTGGTCGGCTTCCGGAGCCCGGGTGAGACCGTGCAGGTGAAGGTCGCCCGCGCCAACGGCACCAAGGAGCTCACGGTGCGCCTCGCCGGGGCCGGCGGCAGCAACGGCGACACCGGCGCGGTCGCGCCCGCGCAACCCAAGGAGGACGAGCCGTCCCCCGCGACGCGCAACCGCCTCGGGATCGCGGTGGAGCCGCTCACCGCGGCGCTCGCCCAGGAGATGCAGGTGCCCGGCACCGTGCACGGCCTGCTGGTGCGGGAGATGTCGCTGCACTCGCCGGCCGCCGAGCATCTCTGCCCGGTCGATGGCTGTGCCGGCGCCCCCGACGTGATCACCGCGATCGAGGGGAAGCCGGTCAAGACCGAGGCCGACTTCAAGGCGGCGCTCGCCAGCGGCGGCCGCAATGGCGTGATCACCCTGACCGTCGTGAGCCAGCTGAACGACGGCCAGTCGCGGATCGAGCGGGTGCGCCTGGCCGACAAGTAGGGCGCGCCCCGGACGCAAGCGACGCCCGCCACTCCTCACGGGGTGGCGGGCGTCGCTGCGTTCGGCGTGGGCTATTCCTTGCCGGGGACCGGCACGTTCAGCTTGGCGGCCTCGCGATCCCAGTAGTCCCAACCCCAGCCGGCGACCTTCCCGTCGGCCAGGATCACCGGGGACAACTCGCGCCACGGGATCGTGTCCTCCTGGCCGGCGGCCTTCCGGCTGTAGTAGTGCACCTCCCAAAGCTTGCCCTCGAGGAAATAGCTCTCGGTGCGATGGGGCTGGTCGGTCTGCATCACCAGGTTGAGCGAGTCGCGCCCCATCCCGACGGAAAGGTCCTTGAGGCGAGAGTCACTGCAGGCGGTGGTGGCCAGCAGCAGGGCGGCGAGGGCGGCGGCGTGGAGGCGAGGGCGCAACATCGATCGGGTCCTTGGACGCGGGGGCATGGAGGTCGGCGCCGCCATCCTTCGGCGGCCCGTGGAAGGTAGCGCCGGGGGCAAGGGGCCGGGGGCGGGCCCGGCCGTTGACCCGGCGGGGCGGCGGCGGCACCCTTGGACACTGCGAGCGTGGCGGAACTGGCAGACGCGCAGGACTTAGGATCCTGTCCCGCAAGGGGTCCGGGTTCGACTCCCGGCGTTCGCACTCGTCCCGAGCGACGCGCCCGCAGGGCGCGAGCCGAGGGATCTCCCGCCCCGCCCTCCTGTCGCCTCGCGGCAGGAGCGGCGGGGCCTCCCTGTGCATCTCCCGCGGTCAGCCACAGCGCGGAGCGAAAGCCTCCTCCGGCAGGGCATCGGGGTCGAGTTCCCGATAGGTGTAGTGGTAGCGGTCGTCAGCCTGGATGAAGGTGGCCTGCCGGAAGAGACGATGCCCCGAGACCGTGATCCAGTCGCCGATCTCGACGTCCACGTCCCGCGCACCGCTGCCGGTGTGGTTCACCACCTGAAGTCCGACCGGCATCGTGTCGGTGACCCGGAGGAAGAGCCGGAGCGGCTCGCCAAGCTCGTCGCGGTAGCGCAGCACCAGGACCGAATCACCGCGCCATCGCCGCATCTGCTCAACCACCGGGGGCCCCAGCCAATCCGGTGCCAGCACCAGCAAGTGCAGGTCGTGGCCGTGCACGAACGTCAGCGTGGCGGGGTCGAGCGGCCGGGCCTTCCCGGTCGAGTCGCAATGCCAGCCACCTGCCGCGTTGATCCCGGCGCGAAAGCCCTTCCCGATCGCGAGTCGAATGCGACCATCCGCGGCGGCCGCGAGGCGCGTCTCGAACTCGCCGGACGGGGAATGCACCGAGGCGATCGATCGGATGAACCGGAGCGAGTCATCCCCGCCCAGGGCACGGTGCATCGCCGCGCGAAGTGCCGACGCGTCGGAGTCGGCAGCATCGGATCCGCGGGCGGATTGCGACGCCGCTGGCGCGACGGCGATGATGACGGCGACAAGGACCAGCGGCAACGGGACGATGCGGTAGATTGGAGCCTCGCGTCTGAAGGTCATCGACAAGGTCGATGCACGACGGTGCGGACGCCATCCCCGGGAAGCAGCCTGACTTGATCCGTACCGCGACGTGGAGTGGCTGCAACGCCCCGGACTCGCCCCAGCCTCAAGGGAGGTGTCCGATCCCGATGTGGTTCCCCGCCCTCGCGGTGTTGGCGCTCCTGCTTCCCGGCTGCACCCCTCCGCCAACGACGCCCAGCCATGCCTCCGCATGGGTGGCGGATGCGTCGACCGGAGCGGTGCCTCTCGTGACGTTCGGGCACGACACCACGGCACGGACCCGCGACCTCTCGTCGTTCGCCGACGCGGCACTGCTCTCGGATGGGGGCCTGGCCGTCCTCTGCTGCGAGAACCGCATCCTCGTCTACGATCGCAGCGGCAACTTGAATGCCACCTACGGCGGGAGGGGCGATGGTCCGGGGCTGTTCCGGTCACCCCGGATGGCGCGCCTCCCCGGCGACACGCTCCTGGTCTACGACCGCGGATCGAAGCGCCTCACTCGCTTGACGGCGACTGACGGCATCCTGGGCGCCGCGACGGTCGCCGTGGACCTCCCCTTCGAGTTCTCGACCCTGCTCGGCGGGGACGGGGAAGGTGCCGTCTACATCGCCTCGCTCAACAGCTACAGCGACCGGATCGACCGCCCGCGCCCCGACGCCTTTCGGGCGTTTGCGCGAGTCGCCGCGTTGCCACCCGGAGGACCCCTTCAGCAAGTCCTCGAGGTACCGGACCTGCTGTTGGTCTCGCGGAGACCTCCGGGTGGTCGCGCGAACGAATCGATGCTTGACCACGTCCGATTTTCCGGGAAGGCCATCATTCGACTGAAGGGCGACACGCTCTACGCGCTCCCGGGAGGAGCGTCGGAGGTGCGGGTGCACGACGCCCACGGGACGCTGGTTCGCACGCTGCCCTTCGCGATCGCTCGCGAGGCCGTGACACCGGCGATGAAGGCTGCCTATACCGACAGGGAAACGGCACCGCTCCGAACGCAATCCCTCGGAGGGCACCCGCCGCCGCCCAATCTTCCGGCCGCGCTGGCATTCCTCGAAACCGGGCCCTTCGCGGACTCGATGCCTGCCGCGGACAACCTGATCCTCGACGCACGATCAGGAGACCTGTGGCTCGTACACGGCCGCGCCGGTACCTCGATGGGATGGCGTGCAACCCGGATCACTTCGACGGGCGAAGTCGTCTCACGATTGGAATCGACGCTGGGCGAATCGTCGCCGATAGCCTTCGCGGATTCGGTCGTCCTCGTGTCGCGCCAGGACGAGTCGGGCGTACTGTGGTTCGAGATCCTCCCGCTCGTCCCGGTCCAAGCCAGCCCGTCGAACTGATCCTCGGGATCCAAGGCTGCCCCCTCCAGCAGGTCTGTCACCCTCCCCGCTACGGCTTCCCGCCCTCGTGCCACGCCGGCGTCGGGCCGTCGGCCAGGTGGC
>CAZKYO010000027.1:0-37700 GCA_964557115.1 uncultured Gemmatimonadaceae bacterium | reverse complement strand
TCGCCGCGCTTGAGCAGCACGTGATAGGCGGTCGCGTTGGCCCAGCGCGCCTCGCTTTCCATCAGTTCGCGGAAGGCGGAGAAGAAGTGCTGGTACTTGAGGATCAGGGCTCGTTCGTCGTGCAGTTCGGCCCGGCGCCCGGCGAGTCGGCGCGCCTCGGTTCGCGTGCGGCCGGCGAGCCGGGTCCAGCGCGCGAGGTCGTGGACGGAGACCGGACTGGATGCGTCGGCAGGCCGTCCGGTCGCCGCACCGAGTGCGCCGAGCGACTCCTCGACGTCGGCGAGTGCGGCGCGAATCCGCGCCTGCTCGCGGCGCTGGTCGGCATCGAGGGTGATCGGCTCGAGCGCCGCCGCAGTCGACGGTGCCGCGAGGTGCAGCAGCGCCAGGTCCTGAAGGGCGGCGAGCACCTCGGGCAGGCGGCCCCGCGGGCCGAGGATCCGTGCCTTCGACATGGCCAGGATCACGGCGGCACCTCGCGGTGCGCGAGCCACGCGAGCAGTCCGACGGCAACCTCCTCGACGCGCCGGTCGTCGACCGCCTCGAAGCGTGCCACGCCGTCGCGGGTCGCGGCGTCGATCTCGGCGAGAATCGCGGCGCGACGGGAGGCAACCTCGGCACGCGCCGTCGCGATGACCGCCTCGAGCTCGGCTTCGAACTCCCGGCGGCGACGGTCGACGGCGGCTCGCGCGGCTTCACGGATGGCGGCCGCCTCCTCGCTCGCACGCCCGAGGAGGTCGTCGTTCCGTCGCTCCGTCTCGATCAGCCGCTCATAGTCCATGGTCGCGCTCCTTGCGACCCCCGCCGTTCACCACGCGATCCACTCAGGTCGGGTGGACTGCCTCCTCGCCGCGCGGTGCGGCGCAGTTCGCCAGCGGCGCCAGCCGCGGCTCGGCGCCGAGCCAGTAGAGGCCGTTCGCCATGATGCAGAACCCGGTCGCGGCGAACCACACCATCGCACCGCCGACGAACCCGGTGAAGGCCAGCCACCAGGGCGACCAGACCAGCGAGAGGATCGAGGCGATGGAGATGTTGATGCCGACCGCGACATAGATTCGCCGCTCGAGGTACCAGGCATCGGTCTGCATCAGGTACCAGCGGTCCCGGCGCGGCTGGGCGAGCTTGCCGGTGAAGCCGAGTCGCGAGAGGACGTTGCCGACGATGCAGAACCCGGTCAGCCCGACCGTGATCGAGGCGAGTCCGGTCGCGATCACGAACAGGACGAAGCGTGGGTCGACCCAGCGCGCCAGCGCCGTGGCGGCGAGCAGCACGACGCCAGCGATCAGCCAGACGGTGCGCTCGATGTACCAGGTAGTGGTGGGGACGATGTAGACGCCGGAACGGAAGGCCACGGGGGACTCCTTGGGGAGTGACCACGTGAATTCTACCGCGTTCCGGTGACGCCCACCACGGCCGCAAGTCGTTCGAAACACGACACTTACGGTCGGAATTGGGCCTCGGTTCAGGGGTCCCGGTCGTCGGCCTGGTGACGGAGGCGCGCCAGCTCGTTGAGCGCCTCGAGCGGCGTCATCCGGTCCGGGTCGAGCGACCGGAGGTGTTCGCGGACGGGGTCGGGGGCGTGAGGGCGGCTGTCCGTCGAGCTTGAGCGAGGAGGCCCCGCCGCCCCGCCCCTGGCGGGGGGCGGGGTCAGATCGAAGAGCGTCGGCTGGTCGGGATCGGGTGACGCGGGCGGCCCGCCGGGGAGGACCCGATGGCCGGTCTCCAGCGTGCCGAGGACTTCCTTCGCACGATCCACGACGGAACCCGGGAGGCCGGCGAGCTCGCCGACGTGGATGCCGTACGATCGGTCGGTGCCACCCGGCTCGAGGCGGTGCAGGAAGACGATGCCCTGCGCCGTCTCGCGGACCGCCACGTTGCAGTTCCTCGCGTGCTGCAGCTCCTCGGGCAGCTGCATCAGCTCGTGATAGTGGGTGGCGAACATGGTGCGGCAGCCGATCCGGTCGTGCAGGTGCTCGGTCACCGCCCAGGCGATCGCCACCCCGTCGTAGGTGCTGGTGCCTCGGCCGATTTCGTCGAGCAGCACCAGCGAGCGCTCGGTGGCGTTGTGGAGGATCGCGCTCGTCTCGCTCATCTCGACCATGAACGTCGACTGGCCGCGCGCCAGGTTGTCGCTGGCGCCGACGCGCGTGAAGAGGCGGTCCACCACGCCGATCCGCGCCCGGTGCGCCGGCACGAAGGCCCCCACCTGCGCCAGCAGGGCGCAGAGGCCGATCTGGCGGAGAATGGTGCTCTTGCCGGCCATGTTCGGGCCGGTGACGAGCAGCACCCGGATCGCCTCGTCGAACCGCACGTCGTTGGGGACGAACTTCTCGCGCGGCATCATCCGCTCGATGACCGGGTGGCGCGAGCCCTCGAGCACGAGCTCGAGGCCGTCGTGCAGCTCCGGGCGCACCCACTGCTCGGTGACCGCGACCTCGGCGAACGAGGCGAGCACGTCGAGGCGCGCCAGGAGCGCGGCGGTCGCCTGCACCCGGGCGATCGCCGCGCCGACGGTGTCGCGCAGCGCCGCGAACAGCTCGCCCTCCCGCGCGACGATGCGGTCCTCGGCGCCGAGGACCTTGGCCTCGTATTCCTTGAGCTCCGGCGTGACGTAGCGCTCGGCGTTGGCGAGGGTCTGCCGTCGCTCGTAGTCGTCGGGGACCATCGCCTGGTTGGCCCGGGTGATCTCGATGTAATAGCCGAAGACCTTGTTGAAGCCGACCTTCAGCGAGGTGATCCCGGTGCGTTCGCGCTCGCGCTGCTGGATCGCCGCGAGCGCCTGCTTGCCGTGGTCGCGCAGGTGGCGCAGCTCGTCGAGCTCGGGGTCGTGGCCGCGCGCGATCACGTCGCCGTCGGCGAGCGCGATCGGCGGTCGCTCGCTGAGCGCGGCGCCGAGGAGGTCGCGCAGGTCGTCGAGCGGGTCGAGGGTGGCGGCGGCGTGGGGAAGGAGTCGCGCCGCCGGCGAGGCGGCGGCGAGCTCCGCGAGGACCTCGGCGACCGCGGGGACCCGGGCGAGCGAGTCGCGCAGCGCGCCCATCTCGCGCGGGTTGGCGCGTCCAGCCGCCGCGCGGGCGGCGAGCCGCTCGACGTCACGCACCCCGTCGAGCGCCTCGCGCAACCGGTGGCGGAGGCGCGACGCCTCGGCGAGGGTGGCGACGGCATCGTGGCGGGCGGCGATCCGATCGACCCCGCGGAGCGGCGAGGTGACCCATTGCCGGAGCAGCCGGGCCCCCATCGGCGTCATGGTGCGGTCGAGCGTCTCGACCAGGGTGACGCCCTTGGCGCCGCTCCGGAGCGGCTCGACGAGCTCCAGGTTGCGACGGGTCATCTCGTCGATCCAGCAGAGTTCGTCGCTGCGGCGCACGGCGGGACGGCGCAGGTGCGGCAGCCCCGCCGGTTGCAGCTCGTGGACGTAACGGATCAGCGCGCCGGCGGCGCCGATCGCCGGGGCATCCCCCGGCTCGAGACCGAGCCCGTCGAGCGACGCGAGGCCGAGCCGCCGCGTGAGCTCCTCGCGGGCGAGGTCGGGATCGAATTCCCATCCCTCGCGACGGGTGCGCAGCACCTCGGCGTCCGCCGGAGGCTCCGGCGCGTCGCCGGCGAGGACGATCTCGGCCGGCGAGAGTCGCCCGATCGCCTCGGCCAACCCGTCGGCACCGGTCCGCTCGAGGACGAATTCGCCGGTCGAGAGGTCGAGTGCCGCGAGACCGCCGTCGGCGACGGCGACCAGCCAGTTGTTGCGCGAGCCGGGAACGTACTCGTCGTGGAGGAAGGCGCCGGGCGTGACGGTCTCGATGACGGCGCGCTTGACGATTCCCTTGGCCTCGCGCGGATCCTCGACCTGCTCGCAGATCGCGACGCGGTGACCGGCGGCGATGAACTGGCGGAGGTAGCCGGCCGCCGCCTTGACCGGGACGCCGGCGAGCGGGACGCCGTCGCCGCGGGCAGTGAGGGTGATCCCCAGCACCCGCGCCGCCACCTGGGCGTCGTCGTAGAACATCTCGTAGAAGTCGCCCATCCGGAAGAACAGGATCGCGTCGGTGTGGCGCGCCTTGATGTCGCGG
Organism: uncultured Gemmatimonadaceae bacterium; assembly: GCA_964557115.1. Taxonomy (GTDB): domain Bacteria; phylum Gemmatimonadota; class Gemmatimonadetes; order Gemmatimonadales; family GWC2-71-9; genus Palsa-1233. The sequence continues at coordinate 33,639 of CAZKYO010000027.1, read as the reverse complement.
TACTGGGCGAGGAGCGGGGTGTCGGACACGGGGAGAAGTTAGTCGCGCGGTGGGGTGCCGGCGGGGGCTCTCCCGTGTGGGGGCGAGGTATGCATCGTGACGGGGCTGGATCTTCCACGGCCGATTCCCCGTCGGTTCAGGATCCCGCCGCCACCGGAGTCGTCATGTCGCCACGCCCACCCATCGCCCTCCTGCTCGGGCTCGTCCTGCTGCCGTCGCTCCACGCCCAACAGGCGCCCCGGTGTGCCGACGTCCCGCCATTCGCCGAGCTGGATTTCTGGGTGGGCGAATGGACCGTGTGGATCGGTGACGAGCGGGTCGGCACGAATCGGATCGCCAAGCAGCTGGATGGTTGCGCGATCACCGAGGAGTGGCACGATGGTGGCGGAGGCGAAGGGCGCTCCCTCTTCTTCGTGCCGCCCGATGCCGACCATTGGCAGCAGGTATGGCTCACGTCGCGCGCGCTCGAGCCCGGAGGCACCAAGGAGAAGACCCAGGTGCGAGAGGGAGTACCGGCGGGGTCGGTCCGATTCGCCGGCACGATGCACAACCGGGGACGCTCATGGCTCGACCGGACCACGCTGACACCGCAACCGGACGGCACCGTGCGCCAGGTGATCGAGGTCTCGACCGATGGTGGCGCCTCCTGGCGCGCCACCTTCGATGCGATCTATCGTCGGCGCTAGGGAGCCCGGGTGACGAACGGCTTGCCGCCGACCGCCTTGGTCAGGTCGGCCACCCGGGCCGACGCCGCCTCGCGCGTCGCGAACGGCCCCGCTTGCACCTTCACGAGGCTGCCCGGGCCGGCGACCCGGTAGCTGGTGAGCCCCATCTTCTTGATGATCCCCTCGAGGCGCCGGATCGCGGCAGCATCGCTGAGCGCGGCGACCTGTACCCGCCACGGGCCGGCGGTCTTGGGCTGCTCGGCCGGCGGCGGGGGCGGCGGCACCTGCGCCGGCGGCCGCACCTCCGCGGTGTCCACCGGGCGCCGCTCCGGCGTGCGGGGTGTCACCGGCGGCGCCACCCGCAGCGTCTCGGCGGGTTGCGGGATCGGGGTGAGTTGCACGCCCTCGCCCGAGATGCAGCGCTGCCGCATGAACTCGAGCTGGTTGCGGGTCTCGACGTCGTCGCCGACGCGTTCCAGGCCGCGGGTGATCCACGGGCAACCGGTGTCGTACTCGCGCCGCTCGAACGCCGCGCGGGCGCCCCAGAGCGCCGCGCTGGCGGTCACCGGCGAGTCGGGGTAGTCGAGCATCAGGCGGCGGACCCGATTGATCGCGCCGTCGGTGTCGCCGGTGCCGTAGTCGAGTTGCGCGAGGCGCAGCAGCGCCTTGTCGGCCCACGCCGACTGGGCGTGCTCGACCGCCACGCGCGAGAAGAGCAGCCGCGCGTCGCCGCCGGACGTCGCCAGCGTCGCCGCGGTGTAGAGCGCCTCGGCGTAGGACGGATCCGACTGCGGCGTGCGATCGAGGTAGCGATCGATCAGCGCACGCGCCGAGTCGCCGCGGCCGTCCTGGGCGAGCTGGAGGATCTCGACGAAGCGAGGCGACGTCGGATAGGTGCCCTGCTGGGCCGCCAGGGTGGCGGCGGGGGCGAGGAGCAGCGCGAGCAGCGCGAGGCGTGAGCGGGTCATGCGGCCTTCCGGGTCTTCGACGCGGCGAGCGTCAGGACGAGGTCGGTCAGGATCCCTTCCTCGTCGGAAACGGTTGTGCTCTTCAGGGCGACGTCCGCGGCGAGGGTCGCGCGCACGGCGGCGGTGATCCGCGACAGGGGCCACTCGGCCACCACCTCGCTCACCAGCGTGGCGAAGGTAGCATAGTTGCCGACAAGCGGCCGGGTCGGATAGAGGACCTCGCGGGTGACCTGCTGGGCCAGGGTGCCGCCGCGCGACTTGCGCTGCCGAGCCGTCGCCCGGGCCCACTGGAGGACGAGCAGCGAGCCGCCCAGGGTCAGCAGCAGCCGCACCCCGGACACGCCGCCCTGGGACAGCACGCGAGGCAAGGCGGCGATCGCCGTGCCGAGGTCGTCCCGGAGCACCGCATCGCGCCAGTCGTCCACCGTCTCGCCGTGGCGGATCCCGACGAGCGCCGCGACGGTGTCGCGATCGACCGCCTGGCCTCCCCCGAGCCCCGCGAGCTTGTCGCACTCGGCGGCGAGGATCCCCAGCGCGCCGTCGGTGGCACGGAGCAGGTGCTCGCGGGCGTCGGGGGCGAGGGTGACGTCGTTGCGGGCCAGCCGGGCGTCCAGCCACGCCTCGAGCGCCTCGCCCACGGGCGGCCCGCAGTCGACGAGCGTGGCGTGCGCCGCGAGGTCGCCGTCGGGTTCCTTGTCGTCCCCCTGCACCAGCACCAGGACCGTCTCGGGGGCCGGGCGCTCGAGGTACGCGACCGCCGCCTGCTTCGCCTTCGACTTGCGCTTCCACGCCTCGACGTCGCGCAGCACCACGACGCGACGCTCCGCCATCATCGGCAGCGTGCTCGCCGCACCGGCGAGCTGGTCGGGGTCGAGCTGCTGGGCACTCAGCAGGTCGAGGTTGAAGTCGCGGAGCGATGGGTCGAGCGCCGTCTCGACCAGCGCCGCGAGCGCCTCGTCCTTGAGGATCGCCTCGCCGCCATGGAGGTAGAAGTTCCCGGTCGGCGGCGCCTTCTGGAGGCGCGCGCGCAGCTGGTCGGGCGTCAGGGACCGAGGCATGGCGGGAAGATAGGGCAGGGAACGGAGAACAGAGAACGGAGAACAGAGAGGAGAGAAGAGACCGAGCCGGCCCCTTCTCTCCTCTCTCCTCCCTCCCACTCTCCTGCTAGTCGAGCTTCGGCTTGATGATCTCCGCGAACGCCGTCCTGGCGCGATTGAGCCGGGACTTCACGGTGCCGAGGTTGGTGCCGGTCTCCTGGGCGATCTCCTCGTAGCTCTTGCCGCGGAGCTCGCGCAACTCGAACACCAGCCGCTGATGCTCCGGCAGCTGGTCGACCGTCTCGCGGACCAGCCCGTGCAGCCAGCGATCGCGATAGAGCCGATCGGGGGTGCGTTGCCAGTCCTCCGCCTCGAACGGACGGCTCTCGTCGCCCGGATGCCGTGACGACTCCGGGAAGACGAGCGGCGAACGGGCCCGGTTGCGGAGCTCGTTCTTCGCCAGGTTCGAGGCGATGGTGTAGATCCAGGTCGAGAACTTCCGACTCGGATCGAAGCGATGCAGGTGTCGATGGACCCGGACGAAGGTCTCCTGAACCAGGTCCTCCGCCCGTTCCGCGTCCCCGATCATGCGATGCACGAAGGCGAGCAGTCGCGTCCGGTACCGCCTGACCAGGGCGGGGAACGCCATTTCGTCGCCTTCGAGGTGCGCGGCAACCAGCCGCGCGTTGTCAGAGTTCGTTCGCTCCGACACCGGCGAGGCCACGAGGTGGCCTCGTCCGGAGCGTTGTGTCGAGGCGAAAGAAGGCATTGTGGAAGCCACAATGACCTGCCTTTCGCGCCCTTCCCCGCGGGTCGCACCTGCGACCGGGCTCTTGCTGCCGCCGGTGGTCGGGTCCTGTGGGGGACAGGTGCCCGAGTCCAACCCCGCGTCGGAATGAGAATGCTACGCCGAACTCCTTGATCGGACAAACGACGAACGGGTCACGGCCAGCGAAAGCAGCGCAATGATCGTCTTGGCGTCCTGGATTGTTCCATCTTGAATCATACGAACCGCCTCGGACAGCCGGATCGGGTGCATTTCGAGCACCTCGTCCCCCTCGCGGGCGGTCGCGCCCGGAGTGAGTCCGCTGGCCAGGAAGAGGTGGATCCGCTCGTCGGTGAAGCCCGGCGTGGCCCAGATCGACGCGATCGGTTCCATCCGCCCGGCGCGGTAGCCGGTCTCCTCGGCGAGTTCCCGATGGGCGGTGTCGATCGGCGGTTCGTCGCCGTCGCGGCGGCCGGCCGGGATCTCCCAGAGCCAACCGTCGGTGGCGTGGCGGAACTGCCGGATCAGGAGGATCTGCGGATCGGCCTCGGCCGGATCGTCCAGGAACGGCACCACCGCCGCCGCCCCGGGATGCCGGAACATCTCGAGTTCGCCGACGGTGCCGTTGGGGAACTCCACGGTGTCGATGTCGAGCGAGACGACGCGACCGGTGTGGACACGGCGAGTGGAGAGGAGGGTCATGCACGAAGGATAGAGCCGAGAACGGAGAACGGAGAACCGAGCACGGAGTACAGCGGGGCCCTCCCGTCGCCTCTCCGTTCTCCGTTCTCCGTTCTCTATTCCATCCTCAGTAGGCCTGCACCTCGACCGGCCCCAAGTTGAGCTTCTCGATGCCCGGTCGGATCGTGTCGATGTCACCGACGATCACGACCGTCAGGTGTCCCGGGTCGAGATACTTCCTCGCGACGCGTTGCACGTCGGCGATCGTGACCTTGTTCATCGCCGCCAGCTCGTCGGCGGTGCGCTGCAGCGGGAAGCCGAACGCGAGCGCCGCGGAGATCGCCCCGCTCACCTGCCCCGCGGTCTCGTAATTGCCGAGGGCGCCGAGGACCATGTAGTTGCGCGCCCGCTCGAGCTCCACGGCGGCGATCGGCTCGTCGCGGATGCGATTGAACTCGGTGAAGAACACCGCGAGCGAGGAGTCGGTCACGTTGGTGCGGACCTGGCTCTGGGCGCGGAAGCCGCCGGCCACCGGCCCCCAGGAGAATCCCGAGCCGGCGCCGTAGCTGTAGCCGCGCTGTTCGCGCAGGATGTCGTTGAGGCGCGACGAGAACGAGCCGCCGAGGATGGTGTTCATCACCTCGAGGGCGGGATAGTCGGGCGAGCGCCGGTCGATCCCCGACGAGCCGATCATGATCACCGACTGGGCGGCCTTCGGCTTGTCGACCAGGATGATGCGGGTCGCCGCGGGTGCCGGGTCGGCGACGGCGCTTGCCGCCGGCTTGGTGGCCGGATCGGCGGGCGTCGCCCACGTGCCGAGGTGCTTCACGGCGTATGCCCGCGCCTCGGCCGGGGTCACGTCGCCGGTGAGGATCAGCGTCGCGTTGCGCGGGTTGGCGGTGCGGGTCCAGAAGCGGCGAACGACGGAGGAGTCGAGTGCCGCGGTGCTGGCCGAGTCGCCCGAGGGATTCAGGTGATAGGGATGCCCCGCCGGGAACACGTTGCGCATGAACACGCGGTTGGCCACGGTGCCGGGCGAGTCCTTGGCCGAGAGGAGCGACGCCTGGCGCGCCTCCTTCTCCCGGTTGATGTCGGCGGTGCGGAAGTTGGGGCGCAGCACGACGTCGGCGAGCAGGCCCATCGCCTGGTCGAAGGTGCGCTTGGGGCCGCTCACCGTGACGGTGGTGTTCTCCCAGCCGGCGCCGGCGCCGAGCGATGCGCCGAGGAAGTCCACCGCCTCGGCGAACTCGAGGCCGGACTTCCCGGCGGCACCCTCGTCGAGCATCCCGGCGGCGAAGGTCGCCAGTCCCGGCATCGCGCCGGTCGTGCGCGAGCCGCCGTCGAGGATCAGCCGGGCGTTGACGATCGGCACTTCCGCGTTCCGGGAGGAGAGGACCGTCAGGCCGTTGGGCAGTCGCGTCGTGTCCACCGTGGGGAGCGTGAGCCGCGGCGCCGGCGCGAGCGACGGCGCGGTGGTGACCTGGGCCGCGAGGGCGGCCGGGGCGAGCAGCAGGGCGAGTGCGGGGAAGCGGTTCACGGCGTCACCTCCCGCGGCTGCGCGGCGAGTTCGTCCTTGCCTTCGGGCACCACGCTCACGATCGCGCGCGGCCCGGTGAGGTACTTCGCGACCACCCGCTGCACGTCCGCGGCGGTCACCGCCTTGAGGCGGTCGAGGTCGCGCTGGAACGCGTCCGGCTGGCCGGTCTCGTAGTAGTAGCTGTTGAGCTGGTTGGCCTTGCCGCTGACCGTCTGGATCCGCTGCAGGAAGCGCGACTCGATGATGTTGCGCGCCTGCTCCATCTCGCGATCGGTCGGGCCGCCGGTCGCCAGCCGGCGCAGCTCCTCGTCGATGGCCTGCTGCAGCCGGGGCAGCGCGATCCCGGGCTTGGCCTGCGCCGTGATGCTGAAGTCGCCGGCGAGCCGCTTGTCGTCCTGGCCGGCGAAGACGAACATCACCGACTGGTCGTCGTGCTCGAGCCGCTTGGAGAGCCGCGAGTTCTTCGAGCCGGTGAGGATCTGGGCGGCGACCTGCAGCGCGGCGTCGTCGTCGGCCCAGCTGCGCACCGTCGGGAAGTCGTAGTAGAGCCGCGCCACCTGCACCCGGTCCTCGAGCCGCACCAGCGTGTCGCGGGCCAGCGTCGGCTGGCTCGGGGTCGGGTAGGTGATCGCGGGGCCGCGCGGGATCTGGCCGAAGTACTTCCGCGCGAGCGCGAGCACCTGCGCCCGGGTGACGTCGCCGGCCACGACCAGCGAGGCGTTGTTGGGCGCGTACCAGGTGCGGAAGAAGTCCTTCACGTCCTCGAGCGACGCCGCGGAGAGGTCCACCATCGACCCGATCACCGGCCACGAGTACGGATGCCCCTTCGGGTACATCAGTGGCGGCATCACGTCGGCGACCTTGCCGTAGGGCTGGTTCTCGTAGCTCTGCCGGCGCTCGTTCTTCACGATGTCGCGCTGGGCATCGACCTTGGCGGAGTCCATCGTCGGCAGCAGCCAGCCCATCCGGTCGGCCTCGAGCCACATCATGAGCTCGACGGCCGAGCTGGGGCCCGACTCGTAGTAGTTGGTGCGGTCCTCGGTGGTCGAGCCGTTGTTGTCGGCGCCGGCCGCCTCGAGCAGCCGGTCGAACTGCGGATACGGCGCGTGCTCCGAGCCCATGAACATCAGGTGCTCGAAGAGGTGCGCGAAGCCGGTCCGCCCGAGCTTCTCGCTCCCCGAGCCGACGTGGTACCAGACGTTCACCATCACGATCGGCGCCGAGTGGTCCTCGTGCACGATCACGGTGAGGCCGTTGGGGAGGGTGTCGACCGAGGCCGGCACCGACACCGACTGGGCGCCCAGCGACCCGGCTCCGGCGAGGAGCAGGGCGAGGGCGAGGGGGGCTGCACTCCGTATCATTCGGGGTTCCTCGGATGGCGACAGGCGACAGGCGACAGGCGACACGGGGCGAATCAGCCCCCGACCGATCGGAATCTACGTGGGTCGAGGGGATTCCCGTTTCATGACGCCTGTCGCTTGTCGCCCGTCGCTCGTCGCGTCAGATCTCGAACGTCTCCCCGTGCTTCGGGACGTCCACCTGGGGGATCCCCTCCTCGAGGAGGATCTGGCGCATCCCCTCGAGGGCGTCGGGCTCGCCGTGGACGCAGAAGGCGCGGCGGATCGGCCCGCCGACGGCGCGGACCCAGCGCCGCAGCTCGTTGCGGTCGGCGTGGGCCGAGTAGCCCTCGATGCCGATCACCTCGGCCTTGATCTCCCGTTCCTCGCCGTAGATCCGGACCGGCGAGAGGCCCTCCTTGATCCGGCGGCCAAGCGTGTGCTCGGCCTGGAAGCCGACGAAGACGATCGCGTTCCGGGGATCGCCACCGTGGTTGATGAGGTGGTGGAGGATCCGGCCCGACTCGGCCATCCCGCTCGCGGCGATGATGATGGCCGGCTCCTTGAGCTGGTTGAGGCTCTTCGACTCGGCCACGCTGCGGACGAAGCGGACCAGGCGGTGGTCGAAGACGTGGGACGTCCCGCGGACCATCGCCTCGTCCTGGTCGAAGACCTCCGGGTGCATCCGGAAGACGTCGGTCGCCTCGAGGGCGAGCGGCGAGTCGATGAAGATCGGCACCTCGGGGATCTGCCGGTCGCGCAGCAACTCGTGGAGCGCGTAGACCAGCTCCTGGGTGCGGCCCAGCGCGAAGGAGGGGATCAGCAGCTTGCCGCCGCGGCCGACGACGCGGCGGACGATCTGGCCGAGCTCCGCCTCGGCGCCCTTCACCTCGGGGTGGGTGCGCAGCGCATAGGTGCTCTCGACGATCAGGACGTCGACCGGGCCGACCGGCGGCGACGGATCGCGGATGATCGGCTGGTTCCAGCGGCCGACGTCGCCGGAGAAGAGGATCCGCGGATCGCCCTGACGCTGCCCCTCGAGCAGCACGCTGGCGCTGCCGAGGATGTGGCCGGCGTCGAAGAAGGTGGCGCGACAGCCGCTGCCGTTGACGTCGAAGGTCTTGCCGTAGGGCCGTCCGTGCATCAGCTCCTGCACCCGCGTCGCATCGCCGGTGGTGTAGAGCGGCTCGGCGGCGGGGCCGGCGCGGCCACGCTTCTGCAGGAAGTGGAAGTCGGATTTCTGGATCGACGCCGCGTCGGCCAGCATGACGGCGCAGAGGTCGCGGGTGGCCGGCGTCGCGTGGATCGGGTGATCGAACTGGTGCGCGGCGAGGAGCGGCAGCCGGCCGGCATGATCGATGTGGGCATGCGAGAGCACCACCGCGTCGATCGAGCGGGGATCGAAGGCGAGCGTCGCATTGAGGCGCCGCGACTCCTCGCGGCGCCCCTGGAAGAGGCCGCAGTCGAGCAGCACGCGATGGCCGTGCAGTTCCACGAGGTGGCACGAGCCGGTGACCTGGCCCGCGGCGCCCCAGAAGGTGATCGTCTTTTCGCTCATGGCATGATGTCCCGGACGGTGAGGAACGGCAGCTTGACCGCCTCGGCGAGCAGGTATTCCAGCTCGGTCCGGAAGCGGGACGAGATCGGTGACGTGTGCGTCGGCGACGTGAACGCCTCGAGGCCGAGGCCGTGGGCCACCAGGCGCAGCCGCGCGAGGTGGAACGGGTCGCTCACGAGCAGCACGCGACGGTGGCCCTGGCCCAGGAGCCAGCTTGCCACCGCGTCCATCGAGCCGGCGGTCGACCGCCCCTCCGCCTGGACGACGATCGAGTCGGGCGGGATGCCGACGCCGATCAGGTAGCGGCGTCCCGCGGTGGCCTCACTCATCCGGTCGCCCTCGACGATCCCGCCGGTGACGACGATCAGGTCGGACCACCCCTCGTGATACAACTCGGCGGCATGATCGAGCCGTGCCTGGAGGACCGGGGAGGGGCGGCCGTCGTACTGGGCGGCCCCGAGGACGACGATCGCGTCGGCGGCGTAGCGCTGGTCGAGGCGGGAGACGGCGAAGACCGTCAGGAACGACAGGAGGTAGAGGCCGCCGACCGCCGCCGCGAGGATCGCGCTCCAGCGACGGCCGGGCGACATCAGAACGGGAAGGACTCGCCCTCGCGCGGCACGATCACGTCGCGCACCCCCTCCTCGCGGAGGATCGTCACCATCATGGCGACGGCGAGGTCGTCGCCGTGGACGACGAAGGCGCGCCGGATCGGGCCGCCGAGCGACCGGATCCAGCCGCGGGTCTCCTCGCCGTCGGCGTGGCCGCTCCAGGCGGGGAGGCCGAGCACCTGGGCGCGGACGTCGATCGGCGACTGGCCGATGGTGACCCGGGTGCTCCCGTCGACCAGTTGCCGGCCCACCGAGCCCTCCTCCTGGAAGGAGAGCATCGCGATGACGTGTCGCGGATCGCCGAGGCAGCGCCGCAGGTGGTGGGCGGCACGCCCGCCGTCGCCCATCTCGCTGGGCGCGATGATGATCGCGGGGCCGTCGAAGGCGTCGAGCGCCTCGCGGCCCCCCTCGGCGGCACCCTGGCGCAGCAGCGCCTGGTCGAACGGACCGGCGTGGGTCGCGTAGGCCTGCTCGGCGCGCGGGATCGCCTCGGGGTGGAGTCGCAGCACGGTGGAGGACGAGATCGGCGTCGGCGTGTCGAGCCAGATGGGCAGCTCGGGGATCGCGTCGCGGCGCCAGAGTTCCTGGATCGCGCGGATGAACTCGTGCGCGGGACCGACGCTCGAGGCCGGCACGATCATCTGTCCGCCGCGCGCCACCATCGCCTGGATCACCTCGGCGAGGTCGCGCTGCGCGTCGGCAAACATCGGGTGGTGCGCGTGCGCGAACGGTCCGCCGATGATCAGCGTGTCGACCGGGCCGGGCAGCGGCTCGGGGTCGCGCAGCAGGGGGGAGCCCGGACGACCGAGGCAGCCGGAATAGACGATCCGGTGGGAGCCTCCCTCGCCCGTCCGGAGCTCGATCGATGCCGAGCCGAGCACATGGCCGGCGTCGGCAAACTCGAAGACGAGATTGCGGCGGAGGTGGACGGCGCGGCGGTAGGGTTGGCCCACCACCAGCGCCTGGGTCGCGACCACGTCGGCGAGGCGGTACGGCGGTTCGCCGTCGCCGCCGCGCCCCAGCGCGGTCTCGGTATGGATCACGGCGGCGAGGTCGCGGGTCGCCGGCGTGGCGTAGATCGGGCCGCTGAAGCCGTGGCGAACCAGCTGCGGCACCCGGCCGGCATAGCTCAGCCCGGCCTGGGAGAGCAGGACGGCGTCGACCTTCGCCGGGTCGAGCGGCAGCTCGCGGTTCTTGGCGGTGACCTCGGCGCGACTGCCCTCGAAGAGTCCGGCATCGAGCAGGGTGCGCGCCCCGGCGGCCTCGAGCAGGATCATCGAGCCGGTCGAGGTGGCGGCGCCACCGAAGAAGGTCAGGGTCCGTGCCGTCATCGGGTGCCGAAGATCCGGTCGCCGGCGTCGCCGAGCCCGGGCAGGATGTAGCCCTGGGCGTTGAGCTCGCGATCGAGTGCCGCGGCGTAGACCGGGATGTCGGGATGGCGTGCGGTGAACGTCTTGACCCCCTCGGGTGCGGCGACCAGGCAGAGCAGCGTGATCTCCTCGGCGCCGGCCTTCTTCAGTTCGTCGGCCGCCTCCGCCGCGGATCCGCCGGTGGCGAGCATCGGGTCGAGCAGCAGGAAGCGGTGGGCGGCCACCGGCGACGGCACCTTGAAGTAATACGATACCGGCCGGAGCGTGTCGTGGTCCCGGTAGAGCCCGATGTGGCCGACGCGCGCGTTGGGAATCAGCTTCTGGATGCCGTCGACCATGCCGAGGCCGGCACGCAGGATCGGGACCAGCGCGATGTCGCGTGCGACCTGCTCGCCCTGCATCGTCTCGAGTGGCGTCTGCACCTCGACCGATGCGGTCGGCAGGTCGCGGGTGACCTCGTACGTCATCAACCCCGCGATCTCGCCGACCAGCTCGCGGAAGTCGCGCGTCGTGGTGGCGGCGTTGCGGAGCAGCGAGAGCTTGTGGCGGATCAGCGGATGGTCGAGCACCGTGAATCCGCCCGCCTGGCCAGCGGTCATGCGGGTAATGATCGACCGGCCGCCCGCGACTGGCAAGGCGCGCGGCATTACCGTTCAGGGATGTCGGATCGAGACACGGCACGCCGACAACTGGCGGCGGTCTGGGCGGACCAGATGCCGATCACCGGTGCCCTCGGGATCACGATCGCGGCGCTCGACGACCGCGCGCTCGCGCTCGCCCTGCCGCTCGAGGCGAACCGCAACCACAAGGGGACCGCCTTCGCCGGCTCCCTCGCGGCGCTGGCGACCCTGACCGGCTGGAGCACGCTGTGGCTGGTGACCCGCGCCGCCGGTCTTGACGTCCACGTGGTGATCCAGGACTCCTCGATCCGCTACCTCCACCCGGTCCGCAGCGACGCCATCGCGAGCTGCCGGATTCCCGACGCCGAGACCCGCGACCGGCTGCTCGCCACGGTCGGCCGCCGCGGCCGGGCCCGGCTGGGCCTCGAGGTCTCCGTGGCCGACACTGACGGACAGGTGGTCGCCACGTTCACCGGACGCTACGTCGTCCACCGCTAGCACGCCCCGCGGGGGGCTGTAGCTTGGAAGCAGCGCCCCGCGCCGTCCCCGTCTTCCCGGAGGTCTCCGATGGCATCCCGACGCACCTTCTTCGGCTCGCTCGTGGCGGGGCTGGTCGCCGCGCCGGCCCTGCCGCGCCACCTGGCGGCCCGGCTTCCCGCCAGCGAGGAGTGGGACCTGCGCTGGTTGCTCGACCTCACCGGCGAGCATCGCCAGGTCTTCGACATCGGCCTGGTCCAGGAGGGCCAGCTGCACGTCGTGAAGAACTGGCTGAACGCCCACAACGAGGTCTACAAGCTGGGCGACAATCAGCTGAGCGCGGTGGTCGGCCTCGCCTCCAAGGGCTTCCCGGCGAACGCGAGCGACGCGCTGTACGAGCGCTACCCGATCGGGGAGAGCTACAAGATCACCGACCCGGAAACCGGCACCTGGGCGCGGCGCAACCTGTTCGTGCACTCGCCCAAGGGATGGCCGGCCGAGCAGGGCGTGCCGGCGCTCGTCGCGCGGGGCGTCGTGTTCTGGATGTGCAACAACGCGCTGCACGGCGTGGCCCAGCGGCTCGCCCCCAACCGTGACGCGGGCGAGGTCTACGCCGACCTCCGCGCCAACCTGCTGCCGCACGTGAAGCTGGTGCCGGCGCACACGATGCTCGTCGGGCTCTGCCAGGAGCACGGCTGCACGTACGAGGCCTTGCCCTAACCGAGAACGGAGAACCGAGGGCGGAGAACCGAGGATGTCCTCGGTTCTCCGTCCTTCGTCCTAGCCCTCCGCGCACTCCACCTGCGCCATGTCGGCTCGCCGGTAGAGGATCGTCAGGTTCACGACGAGCGCCTGCTGTGGCGAGTCCCAGTACCACCAGAGGCCCGAGGCGTTCTTGCCCGGACCGCGGAACGCGTCGACGAGGTTGCCGTACGACGCGCCTTCCTTGGCCCGGTCGCACTTGAGCGGCTTGAGCTCCACCCCGCCGCTGCGCAGGGCGGCCTCGATCATCTCGCGATTGACGAAGTACCCGCCGCCGCCCTTCGTCGTGACCATCATCGAATCGATCGTGACACCGAGCTGGGTGATGCCGGCCTGGGTGCCGCGGGCCTGGATCTTCATGACCAGGGCGACGCTGTCGCCGAGGGTGCCGAGGAAGGCGCCCTCGCGCACGTGGGTGAAGCCCTGCTTGGCGGACCATTGGTCGGGGTTGGCGACCGGCGCCGCGCTGCGCCAGCGAATCGGCAGGGTCGACCCGGTCGTCCACGGGAGCGACGTGATCCTGGCGCCAGAGTCGGCGAGGAAGGAGGTGAGCACCACGCCCAGCGGGACCTTCTGCGTCGGCCGCTGGGCCGCGAGGGCGGCGCCGAGGAGCAGGGCGGCGGCGAGGCCGCCGGCCGCGACGGGACGGACACGGAACATCGGAGACCTCCGGGAGAGGGATCGGCGACAAGCATTGCGTCAAAACCCGCGTCGCACCAGCAGCGGCGTGCCGGGCAGCCCATCACGCGTCACGAGGCACCGCTCACCCCTTGCGCGAGTCGCCTTCCGGAACGAGCCTCGATGCCATGGCACGCTTTCTCGTGGTCGGCGCGACCGGCTTGGTGGGTCGGGAGCTGCTGCGGCTCCTGGCGGCGCGGGACGAGGTCACCGAGGTGGTCGCGCTGGTGCGCCGGGCACCGTCGGCGCGACCGTCGACCAAGGTGAGCTACCGGGTGGTCGACTTCGCCAGCCTGGTCGGGCTCGACGACGCCTTCCGGGTCGATGCGTTCGTCTCGGCGCTGGGGACGACGATCGGCCAGGCGCGGACGCAGGCGGCGTATCGCCGGGTCGATCACGACCTGGTGCTCGAGCTGGCCGGTCGGGCCCGTGCGGCGGGAGCCCGAACCGGCGGCCTCGTCTCCTCGATCGGCGCCAATCCCGCCTCGCGGAACTTCTACCTGCGGATGAAGGGCGAGGTCGAGGGCGACTTCGCCGCGCTCGGGTGGGAACGGACCGTGATCGCCCGCCCGGCCGTGATCGACGGTGCGCGCGACCAGGTGCGCGTCAGCGAGCGCGTCGCCATCCTGCTCGCGCCACTCACCCCGCCGCGCTGGCGGCCGGTGCCGGCCGCCGCGATCGCCGCGGGGCTGGTCGACGAGATGCTGCGCGGGCACGAGCCGTTCCGGATCCTCGACAACGCCACGCTGCGCGCCTTCGCCTGAAGGCCCCGGAGTCCCGATGCGCCGACTCGCCACCCTCGCCGCGATCCTCGTCCCGTTCCTCACCGGCTGCGGCACGCCGGCCCCGGCCTTCACGGCGGAGCATCGCGCGGCGATCGTCGACTCGGTGAACGCGATGCTGGCGGACTTCCGCGCAGCCGTGGGGACCCTCGACGGCGACAGCGTGGCCAGCTTCTACGTGGCGGACTCGACGCTGCGCTGGATCGAGGACGGGACGGTGCGCTACACCGCCCGCGGGCAGATCGCGCAGGCGTTCCAGGGTTTCCGGGGCTCGATCACGGGGAGTCGACTGCTCTACGACGGCACCGTCGTCACGCCACTCGCCCCCGGCGTGGCGGTGATGTCGAGCGGGTTCGCACAGCAGTTCGCGCGCGCCGACGGCACCAGCGGCGGCTTCGCCGGCGCGGTGAGCGCGGTGGTTGTCCATCGCGGCGACCGCTGGCTCTTCCAGTCGGGTCACACGTCGAGCGCCCCGCCCGCGGCGACGGGAGACGCGGCGCCCCGCTCCTGACCCCAAGCGGTTCAGGGCCGGTTGGGCATCACCCGGTCGACCCGCGCGCCGTGGCGCGCGATGATCTCTGGGAGGGCGTCGACGTGCCCGGGGCCGGTGTTGAAGTTGACGATGCAGGCGCGCAAGGCATAGCGACCGTTCACCATCGCGTTCGACACGAACGCCTCGCCCGAGGACTGGAGCGACTCGAGCAGCTCGCGGTTGAGCTCGTCGAGGTAGGCGACGACCATCGTGTCGCCCTGCCGGCCGGCCAGGTCCTCGGGGACGTAGCCGAAGGTGGTGATGCTGAGCGACTGGGTGAACACCGTGAAGGACGGATGCGCCTCGAGGTTGTCACGCAGCCGCTCCGAGAGCCGGATGTCGTCGCCGATCATCCGCGCGTAGCCGACGCGGCCGACCTGTCGCAGCGCGAGCCAGACCTTGAGCGCCCGGAACCCGCGCGAGTTCTGCGGCCCCAGCTCGTGGTAGTTGATGCCGTCGGTGTCGAACTGGTAGTAGCTGGGGCTGTGCGTGAAGGTCTGCCAGAGCGCCTTCGCGTCGCGCACCAGCACGCAGCCGGCCTCCAGCGGGGCGTAGAGCCACTTGTGCGGATCGACCGCCACCGAGTCGGCCAGCTCGAGCGCCTCGAATTCGGGCGAGGGATCCGGGGCCGCCGCGGCGAACGCGCCGTAGGCGCCGTCGACGTGCATCCACGCGCCGAATTCGTAGCAGATGTTCGCGATGCTGCGCAGCGGATCGATCGCCCCGGTGCCCACGGTACCGGCGGTCGCTACGACCATCATCGGCTTGATCCCCTTGGCGCGGTCGCTCGCGAGCCGGCTGCGCAGCGCCTGGGCGTCCATCCGGCCGGCGGCATCCGCCGGAATCCACTCGACCGCCAGGTTGCCGAGGCCGCTCAGCTCGGTCGCCTTCTGGAGCCACGTGTGCGTCTCGGTCGAGGCGTAGACGCGGGTCGCCGCCTTGGGGTCCCATCCGGTGCTGTGCTCGCGGTCGAACTCGGTGGCCCGGGCCCGCGCCACCATCAGCGCCACGATGTTGGCCATGTTGCCGCCGCTCACGAACAGCCCGCCCGCCGAGGTGGGGTAGCGGAGCAGCTCGCAGATCCAGCGAACGGCCTGGCCCTCGATCTCCGAGGCGGCCGGCGAGAGCCGGTGCGCACCGACGTTGGGGTTCATCGCGGCGGCGAGGAAGTCGCCGAGCATCCCGATGTGGCTGGGGCTCGAGGTGATGTAGCCGTAGAACTGCGGATGGCCGTTGAAGAGCGAGTGGGCGATCAACTGCTCGGTCGTCTCCCGCAGCAGCACCACCGGATCGGTGCCGGCGTCCGGGAGCGGGCCGTCGGTCCCGAGCGCGTCGCGGACCTCCATCGGGCGCTCGCCGGCGGTGACCTTCCCCTGGCCGAGCCCGGCGAGGAAGTCGGCCAGGCGGTCGACCATGGCGTGCCCCGCCTCGCGGAAGACGGCGGGGTCGAGGGCGAGCGGGGCCTGGCGCGGCGCGGCGATCGGGCTGTCCGGCATGGAGACCTCTCGGATGGAACCGGGGCGATCGAGTGGGGTCATTTCCTCCCCCCAAGTGTCGGCGGAGGGGATGCGGCAATGATAGGCCCGACCCGACGGATCGGGGTCAGGATCCGGATCGGCCTCGTGCCGTGACGATCAGGACGTATGATCCGGGATCGACCGGTCCCCAGCAAGGAATCCCTCCATGGAACAGAACACCGAACTGCTGCGCGAATTCGACGAGGAAATGGCAACCACCCGCCGGGTGCTTGAACGCGTCCCGGACGACCGGCCCGACTGGAAGCCCCACCCCAAGTCGTTCTCGCTGGCCCATCTCGCCCAGCTGGTCGCCTGGATGCCCGGGTGGCAGGTGCACACGCTGAAGCACGGCAAGCTCGACCTCTCCGCCGCGGGGAAATACAGCAACGAGAGCACCGCGACGCTGCTGGATCTCTTCGACAAGGGCGTCGCCGAGGGACGCGCGGCGATCCAGGCAGCCACGGCGGAAGACATGGCGGCACCGTGGTCGCTGATGATGGGCGAGCGGGTGCTGTTCACCAGCCCCAAGGGACGGGTGGTGCGCCAGAACATCTCCCACCTGGTGCACCACCGCGCCCAGCTCGGTGTCTACCTGCGGCTGCTCGACATCCCGGTGCCGTCGATGTACGGCCCGACGGCCGACGAAGGGTGGGGATGACGGAGAACGGAGAACGGAGAACGGAGAACGGAGGACCGAGGTGGACGGGCCCGCTGCTTCCGGGTCCGCCTTAGCTTTCGGCGACCACCTCCCCGGACCCGCGATGGTCGTCCCAGTCGTCACCTCGCTCGCCATCCTGCTCGGCTTCATCGCCCTCAAGGCGCTCGGCGAGCGTGCCCGCGACCGTCGCCTCGCGGCGCTCCGGGCCGATTGGGGCCGACCGCGACCCCCGGCGAGCCACGACGCGGACGACCCCGCCGACGAATCCTGGCGGCTGCTCGACTCGGGATCGGTTGGTCCACTCGGATTGGACGACCGGACCTGGGTCGATCTCCACGTCGACGACGTGATCGCCACGATCGACCGTACCCGCACCGGTCTCGGTCGCCAGCAGTTGCATCGTCGCCTGCGGACCGGCACGTCGCTGGGAGAGTCCCCCGGCCTGCTTGGCCTGACCGACCGCTTCGCCGACTCGGCGCCGCTCCGCGACGCGGTCGGGCTGTGCCTCGAGGGGTGCGGCCGGGGACTGGGACGCGGCTTCTGGCTCATCACCCGCGAGGATGCGATCCGCACCCGCTGGTGGTACGCGATGTACCCGGTGCTGTCGCTGTCGATGGTCGCCGCCATCGCCCTGACCGTGCTCGAACCGAGATTCCTGCTCGCCATCGGCGCACTCGCCGCGGTGAACATGGCCGCCCGCATGGCGACGGCGTGGCAGATCCCGGGGATCCTCGCCCCGATCCGCCAGCTGGGTCCGCTCCTGAAGGGGGCCGAGTCGATCGTCGCCGTGCCGACGTTTCCGCCGGAGGCGCGGGCCGGCATCCCTGAGGCGCTCGACCATCTGCGTCGGTTGCGGACGATCGGCGCGTGGGTGGGGCGCGACCCGATGACCGCCGACGAGTTGAGCAGTTCGCTCTACGAATACTTGAACCTCTTCTTCCTCCTCGACGGCAACGCCCTGTTCTTCGGCGCCCGCCACCTGCGCCGCCATCGCGACGAACTCGCGCGGGTCGCCTGCTGGCTCGGCGACGTGGACCTGGCGCGGATGCGCGCGGCACTGCAGGCGGAATCGAGCGGATGGTGTCGGCCCACGTGGGACGACGGGCCGGAGACCGTCGGCCGCGGGCTCTGGCATCCGCTGGTCGATGCACCGGTCGCCAACGACGCGGAACTCACCCCGGGCAGCGGGCTGGTGATCACCGGCGCGAACATGACAGGGAAGAGCACCTACCTCCGCACCGTCGGGCTCGCCGCCGCACTGTCCGGTGCCCTGGAGCTGTGTCCGGGGACCGCGTGGCGCGGCCGCCGCTTCGGTGTCCGCAGCCTGATCGGGCGCGCCGACGACCTGCACACTGGTCGCAGCTACTGCCTCGTCGAGGCGGAGCGGGTCGTCGAGCTGCTCGGCCTCGCCGACCAGGCGACGCCGACGCTCTTCCTGCTCGACGAACTGCTGCGGGGCACGAACACGATCGAACGGCTCGCGGCCGGCGAGGCGATCCTGCGCCGGCTGGTGCAGGGTGGCGGGAACGTGGCGCTCGTGGCCACGCACGATGGGGAGCTGGTCGGGATGCTGGCCGATCGCTACCGGCCGTGGCACTTCTCGGAGACGATTGTCGCGGGCGAGCTGCGGTTCGAGTACCGCCGCGAACCGGGACCCGCACGGACCCGGACCGCGCTCGCCCTGCTCGCATCGGCCGGCGCGCCCGGGGAGGTGGTCGAGGCGGCGCGCCGACGGGCCGCGGAGCTCGACGGCGGCTAGCCCGCCGCCTCCACCCAGACCTCGACCGCGCCGTCCACGCCGATCGAGACGTGCACCTGCCACGGGCGGCAGCACACGGCGCAGTCCTCGACGTACTCCTGGGTGTCGCCGCCGCCGGAATCAACGAGCACCGACCCCTCCTCGCCGCAGTACGGGCAGGTCACCTCGACCTCCGTCTCGGTCGAGGTGCCGCTGTCGCCCCAGTCGTCGCCGTCCTGCTCCTCGTCGTCGAGCATTGCGCACGTTCCTTGCACGAAAATTGGTGGCTGCTTCGGTGCGCAGGTTAGACGGGGGGAGCGATGCTCGCAACGGTGATCTGGATCATCGGCGCCACGATCGGCGGCGCGATCGGCTGGTGGCTCGGCGCGTTCGTGGGGCTGATGACCGCGACGATCCTGAGCGCCGTCGGCACCGCGATCGGCGTGTACGCCGCCCGGCGGTTCATCGCGGACCACCTGTGAAGAGGTGAATGGTGAATGGTGAATCGTGAATGGGGACGTCAGGCGGACCTCCTCGTCCTGAGCGAAGCACCCGAAGGACCTGCCGTCCCATTCACCATTCACCATTCACCATTGACCCTTCACCGCTCTTCCGCCAGCATCGCCTCCAGCGCCGCGAGGCGCAGCTGGATCTCCTGCATCGTGGCGCCGCGGAAGCGCAGGAAGACGCCGACGGTGCTCAGGGTGGCGATCAGCAGCGCCAGGGCGCCGAGGGCGATGACGAGCGGGGTTGCCGTCGCCAGGACCGCCTGGTCGCTCACGGCGCCGACCCCGACCAGCTTGCGGACCTGCGCCACCTGCTGCCAGACCAGCCACGCATAGCCGGCGGTGATCAGGAAGGTGACCAGCCAGGCCGCGGTGCAGACGGTGCGCACCAGCTTGTCCAGCCGCTTCTCGCGGGCGATCGCGTCCCAGGTCGGGGCGGTGTTCGTCGTGTTCATTGGTTGCTCCATGGGTCAGGCCGCGCCGATGTCGGGCGGCGGGTTCAGGATCTGTCGGAGGTGGCGGTGGGCGTGGTGGAGTCGCGATCGCACCGTGCCGATCGCCACGCCCACCACCAGCGCGATCTCGCCGTAGCTCAGGTCGTCGCGGTAGCGGAGCAGGATCACCTCGCGGTGCAGCGGCGCGAGGGCCCGGATCGCGTCGCCGAGGTCGAGTCCGGCAAAGTCGTCATCGGTGGTGCCGGCACTCGGGACGCCTGCCGGCTCGACGTCGGCGAAGAGCTCGCGCTCGCGGCGGCGCTTCCGGAGCCAGTCGATGGCCCGATGCCGGGCCGACCGGAAGAGCCAGGTCCGGAACGCCCCGGGATCGGCGAGCTCGCCGATCCGGCGGTAGACGGTGAGCCAGAGTTCCTGGGCCACGTCGTCGGCGCCGTCGTCCACCAGTCCGGCGAGGTAGCGATGGACGGCCGGCCCGAACCGGTCGAGGAGGACGGCGAAGGCCGCCTCGTCGCCGGCCTGGCAGCGGATCACGAGGATCCGGAGCCGGAGGGCGCTGCCGTCGGTCGCGGCGGTCATCGGGGCTGGGGCTCGGTCGGCATCGTGTCCAAGGGACGCGTGGGGGGACGAAGTGGTTCAATCGTCCTCGGGATGTGAGTCGGCCCGGGATCGTGGTATCCTATCCGGACCGCCCCCAACTCGTTCGATGCCTCGCCTCTGCCTCGCGCTCCTCGCCCTGGTCGCGCTGCCGGCCGCGTTGCTCCCCGCCCAGGGGATGGCCGATCGTGCCGCCCAGGCGGGGGGATTCTCCTGGATCGTGCGCGAGATCCCCGGCTTCCGGGTCCGCTTCCTCAAGGGGAGCTACCCGGCGCAGTACCAGGACTCGCTGCTGCAGCGGCTTCCCGCCGCGCTGCGGCGCGACCGCGCCCTGCTCGACGCGCCGGCGCGCGACGACACGATCGCCGTGTTCTTCGTCGAGAGCCGCGAGCAGATGGGGCGGCTGGTTGGGCTGCCGGTGACCGGCTTCGCCGACACGCAGGGGCGCAGCGTCTTCCTGGTGACCAACCCGAAGTGGCGCGCCTTCGAGCGCCACGAGCTGATGCACGTGGTGAGCAACGATGCGTGGGGCCGTCCGGCCGCCGGCAACGAGTGGCTGGTCGAGGGGATCGCCCAGATGGCCGACGGCCGCTGCGCCGGACGGCGCAACGACGACGTGATGCTCGCCCTGGTGGCGCGCCACGGCTGGATCCCGCTCGACACGATGCTGACCGCGTTCCGGCGCCAGAACGACCTGCGCGCCTACCTGCAGGCGGCGTCGTTCACCGACTGGCTGCTGCGCACCGCGGGGCTCGAGCCGATGCGGCGCGCCTGGACCGAGGGGACCACGGCCGAGACGATGTTCGGGATCTATCCGCTCGCCACGCGGTACGGTCAGTGGCAGCGCGACGTCACGTCGAGGTGGGTGCCGGAGCCCGGCGAGGTCGACCGCATCGAGGAGCACGGCTGTGGCTGAGCCCGAACTGACCTTCAGCCACAAGGAACGGGGCGCGCGCGGCACCTTCATGGCATGGCATCAGGGCAACCATGCCGGGACGATGACCTACGAGCGCCTCGACGACATCACGATCAACGTGGACCACACCGAGACGGCGCCGTCGCTCGAGGGGATGGGGGTCGGCCGCGCGATGGTGGCGCACCTTGTGGAATGGGCCCGCGCCAACGGCCAGCAGGTGGTCGCGACCTGCCCGTTCACGAAAAAGGTGCTCGCCCGTCACGCGGAGTGGCAGGATGTCGTGAGGTAGGACTCACCACGGGAGGAACCATGCAGCATGCCAGGTTCGCGCTGACTCTCACGCTGCTCGGCCCGTCGCTGCTCGCCGCGCAGGCGACGCCGGCGGACTGGTCGCGCGTCACGATGCCGCCAAACTGCTACCCCGTCGATTCCTGTGGAGTTCGACTGGGGCTGGCGTGGGACACGACGAATGCGATCCCCGTTTACCCGCCGATCATGCGGGCAGTCGGGATCATGGGGATGGTTGTCGTGCACTTCGAGGTGACCGACGGCGGGACCGTCGACCCCAAGTCAATAGCCGTGGTCAGCTCCACCAACCGGGTGTTCGAGACGCCCGTCGCGACTGCGGTGCGGAGCTGGAAGCTGCCGCCCGTGGGACCGAATCGACCGGCTGGAAACATCCCGGTGGACTTCACCGTTCGCTTCATGCTGCCGACCTGCAATCAGCGTCCAGTCCCGCAGTCCAGCGGCTTCGCGGGGACGATCCAGAATGTCGAACTTGTCGTGATCGCCCCGTGCCAGGCACTTGTTCCCCGCAACCAGGTGCACCCGTTCAAGAAGGGGTAGCGAAGTTCCCCGGGCGCGCGCTCAGGCGCGCGCCTTCTTCGCGCGCTTCCCCTCGCCCCGCTTCTTGCGGACCACGTTGTACTCGGGCCGTTCCTTGATGAGCGAATAGACGTTCTGGACGGCGGAGAGGATCTTCTTGTAGTCGTCGGTGCCGCCGGCGCCCTGGCGCTGCTTGTGGAGCGCCGCGAGCCGCTTCTGGAGCGCGGTGCGGAGCCGCGCGTCGGTGGTGTGATCGAGCAGGGCCTGGACTGATTTCGCCTCTTCCTCGACGTGGCGCGGGTCGGCGCCGGTGATCTTGCCCTTCAGCTGCTCGATGTGGGTCTCGACCGCATCCTTGAACATCTTGGACATGCAATGACGCTCGCTCTCTCGAAGTCGGAGTGGCGGGGGGTGCGAAACGGAGTGTCGGGGGAGGTGCTCAAAACAGAGTCAAATCTGCTCGATCTGTCAATTGGAATCAGATCATCCATTCGCGGGATCTACCCATGCCCGATGCCCCGGGTTCCGCCGTCTCGCTCCGTTCTCGGTTCTCCGCCCTCGGCTCTCCACCTAGACTTCCGGCATGCCCCGCACCCTCCTCGTCGCCGGCATCGCCCTCACCCTCTTGGGGCTGATCGGCCTCGCGGCCACGGTCGGCCACCCGGCGGCGGCGCCGTGGGTCCGCTACCTTTTCATGCCGAGCTACGCCGCCGGCGCCCTGTGCCTCATCCTGGGCGGATTCCTCTGGCTGCGGGCCTGGAGCCGCCGGCAATCCCGGCGCTGACCAAGCTTCCCTCTCCCGACGGAACCGATGGCCGACAACGACAGCAGCACCCCGAAGACCTCCGACAAGCTCTCCGAGCGACTCTACCAGGCCCGCACGATCATCATCTCGGGCGAGATCACCCAGAAGGTGGCCGAACGCACCATGGCCCAGCTCCTGGCGATGTCCTCCGAGGATCCCGCCGGCACGGCGCCGATCACCATCTACATCAACTCGCAGGGCGGCCACGTCGAGGCGGGTGACACGATCCACGACATGATCCGCTTCGTCACCTCGCCGGTCCGCATCGTCGGCACCGGCTGGGTCGCCTCGGCCGGCGCGCTGATCTACGTGGCGGTGCCGCGCGCGCAGCGCTACTGCCTGCCCAACACCCGCTTCCTGCTCCACCAGCCGGCCGGCGGGATGGGCGGCACCGCGGCCGACATCGACATCGAGGCCCGCGAGATCGTCAAGATGCGCGAGCGGCTCAACAAGATCTTCGCGCGCGAGACCGGCCAGTCGCTGGAGCGGATCGAGGACGACACCCACCGCAACTTCTGGCTGAGCGCCGAGGAGGCGAAGGAGTACGGACTGGTCGGGACGATCGTCGCCTCGCAGGGAGACCTGCCCTGAGCAAGCGGCAGGTCGGCCGCGCGACGCCGTTCGGGGTCGACCCCGAGGGCAAGTTCCCGGATCACTTCTCCGGCGTCGCGGCCGACTATGCCCGCTCCCGTCCCAGCTATCCCGGCGAGCTCTACAGCTGGCTCGCCGCGATGTCACCCGGTCGCGACGCCGCGTGGGACTGCGGCTGCGGCAGCGGCCAGTCGACCGCCGGCCTCACCACCCACTTCGCCCGGGTGTTCGCCACCGACGCGTCGGCGGAGCAGATCGCCCACGCGCCGGAGATTCCGCGGGTGACCTGGCAGGTGGCGACCGCCGAGGAAAGCGGGCTGGAGGATCACTCGGTGGATGCGGTGCTGATCGCCCAGGCGCTCCACTGGATCGACCTCGAGCGCTTCTGGCCGGAGGTGCGACGGGTGGTTCGGCCGTACGGGATCGTCAGTGCCTGGAGCTACGCGTTCCAGCAGGTCGGCGACCCCGCGCTCGACGCCCTGCTGCGCGAGTTCACGACCGACGTGGTCGGCCCCTACTGGCCGCCCGAGCGGCGCCACGTGGACACCGGCTACCAGGAGCTGCACTTCCCGTTCGAGCGGCTCGAGGCCCCGGCCGCCGCGATGACCGCGGTCTGGGACGTCGGCCGCGAACTCGCCTACCTGCGCTCCTGGAGCGCCACCCGGCGGGCCCGCGAGGTGCTCGGCACCGACCCGGTCGGGGTGGTGGAGGAGCGGATCCGGGCGGTCTGGGGCGACGGCGTCCGCGAAGTCCAGTGGCCCCTCACCGTGCTCTCCGGGGTGGTGGACCCGGCGTCGTGACCGCATCCTTGAAGTGCACCCGAACCCACGAGCCCTCCCATGCGTCCGCTTCTCGTCGTCTCCGCCCTGCTCCTCGCCGTACCGCTCGCCGCGCAGGCGCCGCCGGCGGCCACGCCGACCACGGAGCAGCTCATCGCGGCGGCGGTGCTGCCGCTGCCCGAGGAGTTCCGGGCTGACGCCACCGTCCTCGGCTTCACGGGACCCAACACCGTGAAGGTGCTCCGCAAGGGGACCGGCTCGATGATCTGCCTCGCCGATGATCCGGCGCCCCGCTTCCACGTCGCGTGCTACCACGAGTCGCTCGAGCCGTTCATGGCGCGTGGCCGCCAGCTCCGGGCCCAGGGGATTCCCGGCGACTCCGCCGCGGCGATGCGCAACGCCGAGGTCGACGCCGGCAAGCTGCCGATGCCGATGCGCGCCGCGCTCTGGCAGCTGACCGGACCGGAGGGCTCGTTCGACTGGGCGACCAACACCCCCGCCGCGACGGTCCGCTCGCTCTACGTGGTGTACATCCCCGGCGCCACGCCGCAGTCCACCGGGCTGCCCGGCACGCCGGCGCCGGGGTTGCCGTGGGTGATGTTCCCCGGCACGCCGCGGGCCCACATCATGTTCATCCCGGCGATGTGACGATGGCCAGCGACGACGGCGACGCAATGGTCATCGTCCTCCGCGCGCTGCAGTTCTCCGCGGTCGTCCTGGTGGCGGTGGGCACCTGGATGGCCGTGGCCGGTCACCAGGCGCTCGTCGGCGTCGGCTTCGTCGCCGCCGGGGTGGTCGATGGCCTGATGGCCTGGGGCCTCGTCAGCCGAAGGGATCGATGATGCATCCCGACCTCGAGCGGATCGCGTCGGAGTTCAGCGAGACGCAGGCGAAGATCCATCGCCTCGCCGAGCAGGTGGACGAGGCGACCTGGACCACGCGACCGGCGCCGAATTCCTGGTCGATCGACGAGTGCGTCGCGCACCTGAACCTCACCAACGAGCGCTTCCTGCCGCTGCTCGACGAGGTGGCCGACGCCGCCCCGCGGTGGCTCAACGGCCCCGACGGCAACCCGGTGATCCGGCCGATGCGCCGCGACCTCGCCGGCTGGTTCCTGTCGTGGATGATGGAGCCGCCGGTGCGGTTCCGGCTGCCGACCTCGGCGCCGTTCGTGCCGCAGGCGCCGGCGTCGCGCTCGGCCACCGTCGCCGCGTTCGACGCGACCCAGTCGCGGCTGCTGGCCAAGCTGCCCGCGCTCGACGGCTACGACCTGAGCACCATCCGGATCATCTCGCCGTTCAACGCCTCGCTCAAGTACGGGGCGTGGTCGGCGCTGTGCATCCTCGCCGCGCACGAGCGCCGTCACCTCTGGCAGGCCGAGCGGGCGCGCCAGAAGCTGCAGGGCACCAGGACATGATCGACGCGATCCGCCGCTGCCTCCGCCGCGACCTCGACGGCTTCCTCGCCGAACTCGACGGCTACCCCGACGACGCCTCGGTCTGGGCGATGCCCGTCGGCGTCGCCAACTCCACCGGGACCCTCGCGTTGCACGTCGCCGGCAACCTGCGGCACTTCATCGGCGCCAGCCTCGGCGGCACCGGCTACGTGCGCGATCGCGAGGCGGAGTTCGCGACCCGTGACCTGCCGCGCACCGTGCTCGTCGAGGGGATTCGCGCGGCGCAGCACGACGTCGACCAGGCGCTCGCCGGCCTCGAGGGCGCCGACCTCGCCGCGCTGCCGCCGGTGCGCTTCGGCCAGGATCGCGAGATGCCGGTGCCGCTTGCGCTGGCCCACCTCGCCACCCACCTCGCGTATCATCTGGGCCAGGCCGACATCCACCGCCGCATCGTCACCGGCGAGCGCCGCCCGGTCGGCGCCCTTGGCGTGAAGGAGCTGACGGAGTAGATGGGGATGCGCCAGCGCGTCGCCACGGGCGTCGTGTGGGAGAAGGTCGTCGGCTACTCCCGCGCGGTCCGCTCGGGTCCGTTCATCAGCGTCTCCGGTTCCACCGCCGCGCTCCCCGATGGCACCGTCGCCCATCCGGATGACGCCTACCTGCAGGCCAAGGCCGCGCTCGCCGTGATCGTCGCGGCGCTCGCCGAACTCGGCGCCCGCCCGGAGGACGTGATCCGCACCCGGATGTACGTCACCGACATCGCCCGCTGGGAAGAGGTCGGCCGCGCCCACGGCGAGGTCTTTTCCGACATCCGCCCGGCCACCTCGATGGTCGAAGTGTCGGCGTTGATCCATCCCGACATGCTCGTCGAGATCGAGGCCGATGCGGTGACGCATGAACGACGGTGAAGGGCGAGGGGTGAATGGTGAATGGTGAATGGGGTTCGGGGTCGTTCCCAATCACCATTCACCATTTACCATTCACCACATCCCACCCTCGCGGAGACTCCTGCCTTGTCCCCCAATCGCGCCTGGCTGCTGATCACGATCGCCGGCCTCCTCGAGGTGGCGTGGGCGATCGGGCTCAAGTCGTCCCAGGGCTTCACTCGGCCGTGGGTGAGCGCCTTCACCATCGCGGCGATGGTCGCCTCGATGTGGCTGCTCGCGCAGGCGCTGCGGGTGCTCCCCGCCGGGACCGGCTACGCGGTCTGGACCGGGATCGGCGCGGTCGGCACGGCGATCCTCGGCGTGGTGCTCCTCGGCGAGTCGCGCGGCACGCTGCGGCTGCTCTGCATCGGATTGATCGTCATCGGCATCCTCGGGTTGCGGGTGGCGAAGTGACCAGAGATTCGCGACTCGCGATTCGCGAATCGAGGACGCCGCCTCGAATCTCCATTCTCGATCCGCGAGTCTCCCCATGAGCTGGCAGTCGCGCGCCGAGTCGCCCTCCGATGTGGTGGCGCGGCTCCGCTCCGGGATGCGCGGCTTCGTCCATGGCGCGGCGGCGACGCCGACGCCGCTGCTCGACGCGATGGCGACGCGTCGCGATCTCGAGGATGTGACGCTCTACCACCTGCACCTCGAGGGGCCGCTGGCGCCGATGGCGCCGGAGCTCGCCGGCCACTTCCGCAGCGTCTCGCTGTTCACCGGCCCCGGCTGTCGCGCGCCGATCGCCGAGGGGCGCGCCGACTACCTGCCGGTCTTCCTGAGCGACATCCCGGTGCTCTTCCGCACCGGTGCGCTGCCGCTCGACGTGGCGATCGTGCAGCTCTCGCCGCCCGACGCGCACGGCTTCTGCACCCTCGGTCCGTCGGTCGACGCGGCGCGCGCCGCGGTCGACACCGCGCCGATGATCCTGGCCGAGATCAACCACCGGCTGCCGCGCACCCATGGCGAGACGCCGGTGCCGATCGACCGGGTGACCGCCTTCACGGTGACCGACCGGCCGCTCCACGAGCACGCCGCCGAGGCCGAGTCACCGGCGATCGCGCGGATCGGCGAACTGATCGCCGGGCTGGTGGAGGACGGCGCCACGCTGCAGGTCGGCATCGGCGGGATTCCCGACGCCGTCCTCGCCCGCCTGCACGACAAGCACGAGCTCGGCGTCCACACGGAGATGTTCTCCGACCGCATGGTCGACCTCGTGGAGGGCGGCGTGGTGACCAACCGCGAGAAGCCGATCCTCCGCGGTCGCCTGGCGACCTCGTTCGTGGCGGGGACGCGGCGCGTGTTCGACTTCGTGCACGACAACCCGCTGGTCGGCTTCTACGGCTGCGACTGGACCAACGACACGGCGCTGATCCGCAAGTTCCCGCGGATGACGGCGATCAACTCCGCGCTGCAGATCGACCTCACCGGCCAGGTGGTCTCGGACTCGCTCGGTCACCGGATCTACTCGGGGATCGGCGGCCAGATGGACTTCATCCGGGGCGCCGCGAAGAGCCCCGGCGGCAAGCCGATCATCGCCCTGCCGAGCACCGCGAAGGGCGGCACCGTCTCCCGGATCGTGCGGGAGCTCACCCCCGGTTCCGGGGTGGTGACCACCCGGGGCCACGTCCACTGGGTGGTCACCGAGCACGGCGCCGTGAACCTGCACGGCAAGACCCTCCGCGAGCGGGCGGAGCTGCTCAAGGCGTTGGCGCATCCGGACTTCCGGGGGGACTTGTAGCCCCGCCCCCGAGCCCGGAGGGCGAGGGCGGCGGGGGCTCCGAGGCGCCGAACGCCCCGACCGGCGTCGGAGCGTCCCGAGCTCGGAGGCCCCGCCGCTCCCGCGTTGCGGGAGGGCGGGGCTACGGCCTATCTTCTCCGCCCCCGGCCAGGTAGCTCAGTTGGTAGAGCACACGACTGAAAATCGTGGTGTCGTCGGTTCGATTCCGACCCTGGCCATCGAAAGCGACAGGCGACGGGCGACAAGTGACAAGCGCTGAACGGCCGGCCCCGATTTGGGGAGCCGGCCTTTCATGTGTTTCACTCGTCGCCTGTCACCTGTCGCCCTCACCGTCAGGCCCCCCACGTCCTCGTGCCGCACACGGCAACCAGGACCTCGACCATGCGGTCGACGGCGCGCTCCAGGAATCCCATGACGCCCGGGGCGGTGGACTGCCACGGCAGGCGATCGATCTCGTGCTGGTACATCTCGGCCCCTCCGGCTCGGTACACCCGGAGATGCGCGGGCCAGGCGCCGGTCCCGACAGCGAGTGCGCTAGCGAGCGTCGCCGTGGCGGAACCAGCCGAGGAGGCGACCGAACCACCCACGCCGCGGGGCCGGACCCACGAAGACGGGGCGGGGTGATCGAGCATCGCCCTGGGAATAGATCGCGAGGCCCGACTTGGCCCCGTCCGCATCGGGACGTGGTTGCGGTGCATCCCGGTGACGGGAGTTGGAATGAGGACCTGCATGCCAGTGTCCCTCGCGTCGATCGCCGGACTCCATCGAACCCATCCTCCGGTTACCCGGCGCTCGGGCGACGGTTCCCGTCCGCCGGTCCTGCGCCCGGGTTCTCGTTACCACGGCGCCTGCATCGTCCCGGAAGGGTCCTCGCGGAGCACCATCAGCTCGGGTCGCTCATCCTGGCCGCCGCGCGCCGTGATCGTGTACCGGGCACCGTGGGTCAGCTTCTCGACGATCGAGACCGGCTCGCCCTGCGGCTCGCGCGCGACCAGCGTGAAGGCGACGGCGCTGTCCCGCAGCTCGACGTAGTCGGTGACCCGACCGGTCGGTATCCGGTCGAAGAGGCGTTCGCCGTTGGCACTGAGCGTGGCGCTCGTCAGGGTGTTGTTGACGAAGCGGACCATCGCGGGCGCCACCCCGGAATCGGGTCGGCGGCGGTTGAGGATCCCGTCGGTCGGGATCCCGATCACGACCATGCCCAGGGCAAGGACGATTTCCGGAACCACCTGCATGCAACCTCCTCCAATCGTGCTCGCGCCCGGTGGCGCGCGGTTTGGACGCACGAAGGCGCGCCCCCATCGCCTTGGCGATGTGAACGCGCCTTCGACTCGCGGGGCCCGGTGGCCCCGTGCGGCAAGGCGATCCGGCGTTGCCGCCGGCCGTCATTGGACTGCCCTTCGCTTCACTTCCCCGTCCCGCTGGTGCTGCAACCACTGGGACGCCCCAATGGTTCCGTCCCGCACAGTCCGCGATCGCTCAGGTGTGCTCGAGCAGCAGCTCCAGCTTGTGACGCAAGTCGCCGAGCGCCTTGGACTTGAACGATCCCTTGGTACTCTCCAGCACGTCCACCGTCTCGCGGATCGCCTGGTACAGCTGGGTGCCCCGCGGGCAGTTGATCAGCTGGCAGGTGTGCCCCTCGGCGCGCGAGCCGGCGATCGCCGCCTGGCCGACCTCGCGGAGGTCGGTGAGCGAGCCCATCACGTTGCGAAGGGTGAGGGCGAGGAACGAGTCGATCCCGCTGCCGCCGTGCCCCGAGGCGGTCAGCTGCTCCATCTCGTCGCGCCACTCCTTGATGCGCGCCTCGCTTCGCCGCATCGCGATGAAGGCGCGGTAGCGGTGGATCGCGGTGCGGACCCTCTCGAGGAAGCCCTCCATCGCGATCGGCTTGGTGAAGTAGCCGGCGCACGGCAGCTCGATGCAGGTGAGCGCGGAGCGGAGCGAGGGGTAGCCGGTGAGCACCATCACCGGGAGCCCACCGTTGTTCTCCGAGAGCCGGCGGAGCAGGTGCATGTCCTCGTTGCCGGGCATCTCGAGGTCGCTGATCACCAGGTCGTAGCTCGACTCCTCCACCGCCTTGAGCGCGGCCTTGGCGTCGCCGACGGTGTCGACCGTGTATCCCTCGCGCCGGAGCAGGTCCGCCGTCGCCTCGGCGAAGACCGGTTCGTCGTCGGCCAGCAGGATGCGGCCACTGTCACTCATGCCGATGTTCCTTCCTTCGTGATCGGGAGGCGGACGGTGAACGTCGCACCGCCGCCGGGGGTGTCGCCGACGGCGATGGTGCCGCCCGCCGCGCCGACGCTGCGGGCGACCATCGCCAGTCCGAGTCCGAGGCCGCCGGTGCGCACCGACGCCTCCTTGGTCGTGAAGAACGGCTCGAAGATCCGCTCGCGCAGCGCCTCGGGGACGCCGTGCCCCTGGTCGCGGACCTCGATCACCAGTTCGGCGCCCTCGGTGCGGCCGAGGACGTCGATCATCCCGCCGCTGGGCGAGGCGTCGATCGCGTTCTGCAGCAGGTTGTAGACGATCTGGCGCAGCACCCCGCCACTCATGGGGACCACCGGGGGGACGCCCTCGATCGCCACGCGGAGCTCGACGTTGGCGGCGCGGTTGACCTCGCCGAGCAGTGCGACCGCGTCGTTGACGACGGTCGAGAGCGACGCGCCGCGGCTCTCCTGCTCGGGGCGGTAGGTCTCGTAGAGCGACCGGGTCACCGCCGCGATGCGGTCGATCTCGCGCTCGATCGCGCCGACGTAGTGGCGATGCGGATGCTCGCCCGGCACGGCGTCCTTGATGAGCAGGAACGCGCTGCGGATCCCGGCCAGCGGGTTGTTGATCTCGTGCGCCACCCGCGCCGCGATCCGGCCGATCCCCGAGAGCGCCTCCACCTCGCGCAGCTCGCGCTCGGCGAGCCGGCTGGCGGTGACGTCGGCGGTGATCCCCAGAGCGCGGATCGGCGTGCCGCGATCGTCGCGGTCGACCACCCGGCCGCGATCGACCATCGTGTGCACGCCGCCCGAACGGGTGCGGACACGGTACTCGAGATCGAACTCGTCGCGATGGCCGTCGAGCAGCCACCGGAACGCGTCGGCGACGGCGGGACGATCGTCGGGATCCACCAGGTCGAGCCATTCCGGCAGCGTCTGCGCCAGCGCGGCCGGGTCGTAGTCGAGGTGGCGCCAGAGCTCGCCCGAGCGCCGCAGGGCATTGCTGGCGACGTCCCATTCCCAGATCGCGTCGGTGGCGGTGGTGATCGCCGCCGCGATCCGCATCCGCTCGACCGTGCGGGCATTCTCCCAGGCGGCCGCGCCGAGGCGGAAGGCGACCGTGAGCAGCGCGGTGCTGAGGAGCCCCAGCATCAGCGCGACTTCGGGAAGGATCGAGCGATTGCCTTGTGCCGATCCCGGCACGGGGGAGGCCGCCAGCGTCCAGTTCACGGTGCCGAGCCGGAGCGGAACGGTGTAGAGATGCTCGTCGATCTGCTGATAAGCGTGCGGCGGCGAGACGGTGAACCGCCAGCCGCCGCCCGCGGCGCCGGTGATCAACGCGTTGACCTTGGCCGGCGAGACCACCGCCGCGACCCCGCCGGCACAGCGGTCCGGGACGCAGTGCGCGGCGTGGACCACGATCTGGGTCGAGTCGCCCGGCACCTCGAGGTAGGCGATGAACGGCGTGTTGCCGTCGGTCCTGGGCACCGCCCGCGCCGGCACCGTCGCGACGATCGGCGCGAGGTCGTTCTCCCCCTCGACGATCGCCTGGGCCGGCATCCCGACCGAGTCGATCAAGGCGATCGCGTCCACGGTCGGCAGCGAGCTGCGGAGCAGCACCAGGGCACGCGCATCGGGGAGCACGGCCGGATCGCGGTACGAGGCGAACTGGAGCATCACCCGGCCCATCCCGACGATCTCGCGCTCGAGCGACGCGGCGCGGCCCCGCGCCGCCTGGGCCAGCAACCGCGTGTTCTCCAGCTGCTCGCGCTCCGCCAGCGTGCTCCAGAGCAGCAGCGACGCGGCGATTCCGCCCATCGCCGCCGCCAGCGGCGCCCAGCGCGGCACCGGCGAGACGTCGGTGACCTCGGTCCACGCCAGCAGCAGCGCGGCACCGCCGAGCATGATCGTCCCGATCGCCATCGCGATCGGGACGTTCTCGAAGCCGCGGGCACCGACCTGGTCGAGCAGGCCGAGGGCCCGGATCATCAGGGCGACCCAGCCGAAGAAGGCGAGCACGAAGCCGCCGACGCCGAGGACCGCCTGCTCGGCCGAGCGCGGGGTGAACGAGGCGATGACGAAGGTGACCGAGCCGGCCAGCAGCACCGCCGCCACGGTCCAGTTGAGCCGCAGCGACTCGGCGAACGCCTCCGGATCGGTCGTGACCCAGACCGCGGCGAGGGCGACCAGCAGGGCGAGGATCGCCGCGACCCGACCGCCGCCCCGGGTCCCGCGGGTCAGGCCGAGCAGCGAGACGGCGAGCAGTCCCATCCCGATGCCGGACAGCGGCGAGTAGGGCGGCAGCACCCCGACCCGGCGAAGCAGGACGACCAGGACGGCCGAGACGACGAGCGTCCAGCCGACCCCCCGGGCGATCCGCATCACCCGCTGGCGGTAGCGATGAGCTTGGCTTCCTGGCATCGCCTCAGAATCGCGTCGTCGGGACGAGTGCGCCAGTCGGTGGAACCGCCGGCCCGGAAACGGGTAAAGGGTGGAAGGCTCGGCAGTGCCGGGGACGCTCTCCCCCACACCATCTCACCCTGCACCCTTCACCACACCACTGACTCTTGCCGGCCGGGACTGGTCGGGTCCCGGCCTT
Source organism: uncultured Gemmatimonadaceae bacterium (assembly GCA_964557115.1). Lineage (GTDB taxonomy): Bacteria > Gemmatimonadota > Gemmatimonadetes > Gemmatimonadales > GWC2-71-9 > Palsa-1233. The sequence goes on along the minus strand of CAZKYO010000027.1, from coordinate 1,005 downwards.
CCTGCATCTATACCATCAGTCCCCGTCCACGACGGGGACGCGTGATCGGGATGGCGATGCCGTCCTTCTCGGCGGCCTCCCGCATTGCCGAGGCGAGGGCAAGTGGATTGACCTCGTGCTCGGCGATCTCGGCGAGCCGGGCATCGGCCGCCTCCTCCTCCGCGATCGTCCGGTCGAGCAGCTGGACGATCTGGTGATGCTCCAGCGCGTCGGCGAAGATCCGGGCATTGCCGTACACGGCGAGCTCGTATCCCTCGACCCGCTGGCAGTCCGCGATCATTCCCGCATCGCGGACCGCCGGATCGGCGTGCTCGGCGACGTTGGTGAGGCACTCCACCAGGAGGCCCTCCATGCCGCGCGAGCGCACCCCGATGGGCGACGCCTCCAGCATCTCGAACGTCTCGTGCAGCCGGGCGATCTGTCGCACCGTCTCGGCCCGGTGGTCCTCCAGCGCCAGCGCCAGGTTGCGGCTGCTGGCCCGCTGGATCAGCTGGGGCCAGACCAGCAGGATCTGCCGCTCCGCGGAATGCAGGTCGCGGAGCTGGTGGACCAGCAGGTCGTGCATGGAGCCGAGGGACACGCGCCGCTCCGGGTTCGGGAAAACACGAAGGCGCCGCCCCGGACCAGCCGGAGTGGCGCCTTCGCCTTGCGGGACCAAGTGTCCCGCCCGACAAGGTGGACCGGCCCCAAGGCCAGCCCCCGATTTTTCCTGCGTTCAGGTCCGGGGACGAACGACCCGGCCTGCAACGCACACTGCCTTCACCGATGAGACTACGGGGCGGATCGTGACCTGTCAAGCATCGCCCCGCCCCCGGGCGTCAGCCCGGGCGGCGGGGCCTCCTCGCTTGCCGAACGCCTGACACTAGTTGCTTCTGTCGGGGAGTCGGCAAGCGAGGAGGCCCCGCCGCTCGCCCTTCGCTTCGCTCAGGGTGAGGGCGGGGCGAATCCATCCCGCCGCTCGCCCTTCGCTTCGCTCAGGGTGAGGGCGGGGCGAATCCATCCCGC
>CAZKYO010000026.1:393-42401 GCA_964557115.1 uncultured Gemmatimonadaceae bacterium | reverse complement strand
AGCTCACCGTCATCACCCGCAAGGCCTACGGCGGCGCCTACGACGTGATGAGCTCGAAGCACATCCGCGGCGACGTGAACCTCGCCTGGCCGTCGGCCGAGATCGCCGTGATGGGTCCCAAGGGGGCGGTCGAGATCCTCTATCGCAACGAGATCGCGGCCGCGGAGGACCCGGCGGCCGAGGCCGCCCGGCGCACGGAGGAATACACCACGGCGTTCGCCAACCCCTATCAGGCGGCGGGGCGGGGCTACGTCGACGACGTCATCGACCCCCGCGACACCCGGCCCCGGCTGATCGACGCCCTCGAGACCCTCGCCGGCAAGCGCGACACCAACCCGCCGCGCAAGCACGGCTGCATCCCCCTCTAGCGTGTTTCCCCCCCGGCCCTTGGGCGTTACCTTTGGGAGTCCCGCGATCACTGGCCGACCCGCCGGTGAGGTCCCGTCCATGCCCCGTTCCTCCAGACCCCTCCTCGGCCTCCTCGGCCTGCTTGCGGTGGCCTCCGGCCTTCCCGCCCAGCAGGTGCCGATCGTGCGCCCGATCTCGGCCGGCTCCACGGCGATGTCGCTCGCCGAGGCGCTGCTCCGCGACGGCCGGCGCAAGGACGCCGCCGACGTGCTGGGGCGCTGGCTCTCGGAGCATCCGACCGACGGACGGGCCTGGCACTACCTCGGTCGCATCCACCTCGCCGACGCTCAGCGCTGGCACCGCAACGGCCACGAAGGGGAGCCCGACGGCGGCATGCTGCTGGAGTTCGCCGGGGCGGCCTTCGAGCAGGCCCAGCACCTCCTGGCCGACAGCGGGACGGTGTACCGGGTCCTGGTCGGCGCCGAGCGCGCCACCCTGCGGGTCGAGAACGACGGCTGGGACGCCCTCAAGACGATGAACTTCTCGGCCGAGGAGCTGCCCCTCCCGCCGGTGCTCGCCGAGCTGGGCGACAACCTGATGGGGAGCTGCCCGGCCAACGGGGTCGTGGTCACCGGATCGATCGTCGAGACCGCGGCGGTCTGGGGTCGCTGGCTGCTCGACCGGAAGGGCCGCGAGGGACTGCTGCTCCTCCGGCCCGACCTCTACTCCTGGGATGCCCGCTATCGGGTCCGGATGGCCGAGGCGATGGGTGTGCCGATCGACCTGCCGCTCCCCGAGGCGCTGCTGCAGGTGAGCAACCACCGGCCGCTCTGCCTCACCCCGGCCGTCGACTCGCTCACGGCCCCGGCGATCAACTGGCGCCCGGTGCGCCTGGTGCTCGCGGCCGGCGTCGACCACGCCCCGCCGGCCGACTCGTCGGTGCTCAGCGTGCACCAGCTGGCCCTGACCGGGCTGGCCGGTTCCGTGTGGAGCGAGGCGGCTCGGGATGTCTACGAACTCGCCGCGCGCCGCAACCGCGAGCTGTGCCGCACCCTGCTGGCCGGCAGCGACCTGACACCCAACCTGCCCGCGATCGCCTCCTGTCCCCGCGAGTGATCCGCCGGGTCCTTGTCGCGAACCGGGGCGAGATCGCGCTCCGGATCATCCGTGCCTGCCACGATGAGGGGATCGAGGCGGTCGCCGTCTTCTCCGACGCCGATCGCGACGCGACGTACGTCCGCCGCGCGGACCAGGCGATCCGGATCGGTCCACCCACGCCGGCCGAGAGCTACCTGCGGATCGACGCGCTGATCGCCGCGGCGCGCGAGGCCGGCGCCGACGCGGTGCATCCCGGCTACGGCTTCCTGGCCGAGCGCGCGGCGTTCGCGCGGGCGGTGACCGAGGCGGGCCTCGCCTGGATCGGGCCGCCGGCCGAGGCGATCGACGCGATGGGCGACAAGACCTCGGCGCGCCGGCTGATGGCCGCCGCCGGGGTGCCGATCGTCCCCGGCGGCGTGGCCGCCCTGAGCGATGCCGCCGAGGCCGCGCAGCTGGCCGGCGAGATCGGCTATCCGGTGCTGGTCAAGGCCGCGGCCGGGGGCGGCGGCAAGGGGATGCGGGTGGTCCGCGAGGCCGGCGAGCTCGCCGGCGCGCTCGAGACCGCGTCGCGCGAGGCGCTCAAGGCGTTCGGCGACGGCAGCGTGTACCTCGAGAAGTTCATCGAGCGGCCGCGTCACGTCGAGATCCAGGTCCTCGCCGACCATGTGCGGACGGTCCACGTCGGCGAGCGCGAGTGCTCGATCCAGCGGCGCCACCAGAAGCTCGTCGAGGAGGCGCCGTCGGTCGCAGTCGATCCCGGCCTCCGTGCGAGCATGGGCGCCGCGGCGGTCGCGGCGGCGCGCGCGGTGGACTATCGCGGGGCGGGCACCTGCGAGTTCCTGCTCGCCGCGGACGGCTCGTTCTACTTCCTCGAGATGAACACGCGGATCCAGGTCGAGCATCCGGTCACCGAACTGGTGTATGGCGTGGACCTCGTGCGCGAGCAGCTGCGGATCGCGCGCGGCGACCGGATGACGCTCCCCGAGGGCGATCCGGTGCCGCGCGGCTGGGCGATCGAGTGCCGCATCACCAGCGAGGACCCCGCCAACGGCCTGTTGCCGAGCGCGGGGCGGATCGGTCACCTCCGCGTCCCCACCGGGCCCGGCGTGCGCTGGGACGCCGGGATCGAGGCGGGCAGCGAGGTCACCCTGCACTACGACTCGATGCTCGCCAAGCTGATCGCCTACGGGCCGACCCGCGAGGCGGCGATCGCCGTCGCGCGCCGTGCGCTCGACGAGCTGCTGGTGGTCGGCGTCGCGACCAACGCCGCGTTCCACCGCCAGCTGCTCGCCGATCCCGACTTCGTCGCGGGCCGGATCGACATCCAGTTCCTCGACCGCCGCGGCGACCTGCTCGAGCCGCCGTCGGATCCCGCGACGCTCGAGCGCCTCGCGGTCACCGCGGCGCTGCTGGAGGACGAGCGGCGCCGCTCGCGCCGGATCAGCGTGGTGGCCTCCGCCACCGACGCCGGTTCGCGGTGGCGGGACGCCGGGCGCGCCGACGCGCGCCGGTGAGCGCGGCGGAACGGGTCGCGATCCGGGCGATCGCCGCCGGCGGCGACGGCGTCGGCACCCTCGCCGACGGGCGGACGGTCTTCGTGCCGCGGAGCGCCCCCGGCGACGAGCTGGAGCTGCGCGACGTGCGTCGCCACGCGCGCTTCGCCAGGGCGACGATCCTGCGGATCGACACCCCGGGACCGGGACGCGTCGAGGCGCCCTGTCCCCACTACGATGCCGACCGGTGCGGCGGCTGCCAGCTGATGCATCTCGACGCCGCCACGCAACTGGCCGCGAAGGCCAGGATCGCGGGCGACGCGATCCGGCGGATCGCCGGACTGTCGGTCGAGGATCCGCCGATCACCGCCGCGCCCGAGTCGCTCGGCTACCGCAGCAAGGTGACGTTCGCCTGGCGCCATGGTCGTCTCGGCTATCACCGCCTCACGGCCCCGGACGAGGTCTTCGCGGTGCATCGCTGCCTGCTGCTGGAGCCGGCACTCGACGACGTCCACCAGCGGCTCCGCACGGTGCTCGACGCGCTGCCGGACGACGCGACCCATGTCACCCTGCGGCGCGATGCCGCGGGGACCCGGCACGTGATCGTGCGCACCAGCGGGAAGCGCGCCTGGTCGAATGCGGCGCCGGTCGCCGCGGCCCTGGGCCGTGACGTGGTCACCTGGTGGCATCCCGAGGGCGGGGCCGCCCGGGCCGTCGCCGGCAGCGACTCGCCCTGGCCGGCGACGGTCTTCGAGCAGGTCCATCCGGCGGTGGCGACCGCCGTGCGGCGTCATGCCGTCGAGCGGGTCGCGGACGGGCGCGCCGCCGCCGAGGTCGCCTGGGACCTCTACGCCGGCATCGGCGAGTCCACGGCGCTCCTCGCGGGGCAGGGGTTCCGGGTGGAGAGCGTGGAACTCAACCCCCGGGCGGTGGCGCTCGCCGAGCGGCTCGGCCCGACGGGACCTCGGCGGCTGGCGGGTGACGTGGCGGACCGGATCGGCGCGCTCACGCCGCCGGGGGTGGTCCTCACCAACCCGCCCCGGACCGGGATGGCCGAGCCGGTGACGCGGGTGCTGGCGGGGTGCGGCGCGGCGAGAATCGTCTACGTTTCCTGCGATCCCGGAACGCTGGCCCGTGACCTGAAGCGCCTCGCGTCGCACTATCGACTCGCGGATCTCGGGGCATGGGACCAGTTCCCCCAGACGGCGCACCTCGAGTGCGTCGCCGTGCTGGAGCGCCGATGAGGTATTTCGTCACCGTCGGGAACCAGGAACTCGAGGTCGTGGTCGACGGCGACCACGTCACCGTCGGCGGTCGCCCCGTCGCCGCGCGGCTCGAGCGCCATGGCGATGCGGAGGTGATCCTCCAGCTGGACGGCGCGCGACATCACCTCGGCGTGGCGGGCCGGGACGACGAGGGATGGCAGCTCGTCGATGGCGGCGCGGTGCGCGCCGTCCTGGCGATCGACGAACGGACCCGTCACATCCAGTCGCTCGCCGGCGCCGGCCGCAGCGCCGCCGGTGGCGGCACCGTCAAGGCGCCGATGCCGGGGCTGGTGGTGCGCGTGCTTGTCGCCGTCGGCGATGCGGTCCGCGCCGGCCAGAGTCTGGTGGTCCTCGAGGCGATGAAGATGGAGAATGAACTCAAGGCCCCGGCCGCCGGGATCGTCACGAGCATCGCCGCGACGGTCGGCGCCGCGGTGGACAAGGGCGCCGTGCTCGTCGTGCTGGAGGGGGCGGCGACATGACGGGCGGGCCCGCCGCGCGTCGTCCGGCGCCGCTGCCGGTCCTGCTTGCGGGGCTGCTGCTCTTCGCGCTGGCCGGCTGGTGGCTGATGACGCGCACGAATGTCTCGCCCCAGGCGCGCGAGTGCGGCGCGCGGTATCGCGAGGCACGGACCGCCGCCGACTCCGCCGCGGTCGACAGCCTCGTGCCGCCGTCGGGGGATCCCGGCCACACCTGCGGGCTGATGCGGACCAACGCGCGATGGTGAGGTGCGCCATGGTGGCCACGCTCGCCGCGCTGTCGCCGGCGGCCCTCGGCGCCCAGATGGCGGCGGCGGGCGTCCGGCACCTGGCGATGGCGGAGGTCCCGGCCTGCACTGATTCGGTCACGCTGCGCCTCGCGCTCGAGCAGCCCCAGGCGGTGCGCTCGGCCCGCCCGCGCGTGATGATCGCCCCGCCGCTCGAACCGGCGCCGCCGGCGAGCGGGCGCATCGCGGTCGAGTTCTTCCTCGACGCGCGCGGGGCGGTCGACAGCGTGCGCCTCCACGGTGCCGCCGACCCCGGCTATCTCGACGTCATGCGCCGCCAGATGCTGGAGCACACCTTCTGGCCGGCCGTCTTCCGCGACTGCGCGGTGCCGTCGCGGGCCGCCATCGCGTTCACGTTCCCGTGAGTCCCGCTCGATGAATCGACCGCTCCTCGCACTCTGCCTCGCCGGCGCCGCCTGTTCCGCGCCGCACTACGACACGCTGATCCGGGGCGGAACCGTCATCGACGGCACCGGCGCGCCCGGGCGCGTGGCCGACGTCGCGATCCGTGGCGACAGCATCGTCGCCGTGGGGTCGCTCGGTCGCGCCACCGCCGACTCGGTGATCGACGCGACCGGGCTGGTCGTGGCGCCGGGCTTCATCAACTGGCTCAGTCACGCCGGCCCGGCGCTGCTGCACGACGGCCGCAGCCAGGGTGACATCCGCCAGGGCGTGACCCTCGAGGTCTTCGGCGAGAGCTCGATGGGACCGCTCAACCCGCGGATGCAGGGCGAGATGGCGGCGCAGCAGGGCGACCTTCGCTACGACGTCTCCTGGACCACCCTCGGCGGCTTCCTCGACACCCTCGTGGCCCGGGGCGTCGCCCCGAACGTCGCGTCGTTCGTCGGCGAGGGGACGATCCGCGACTACGTCCTCGGGCAGGTGGCGCGGGCCCCCACGGCGGACGAGCTCGCGGAGATGGAGCGCCAGGTCGACCTCGCGATGCAGGAAGGCGCGCTGGGGCTCACCACGGCGCTGATCTACGCGCCGGAGACGTTCGCGAGCACCGACGAGCTGATCGCGCTGTCGAAGGTGGTGGCGCGCTCGGGCGGGATCTACACCGCGCACATCCGCAGCGAGGGGAGTCGGCTCCTCGGCGCGATCGACGAGACGCTCCGGATCGGTCGCGAGGCCGGCCTGCCGACCCACATCTACCACCTCAAGGCGGCCGGCGCAGCCAATTGGCCGAAGCTCGACAGCGCCATCGCCAAGGTCGATTCCGCGCGCGCGGCCGGCGACTCGATCACCGCGGACATGTACCTCTACACCGCCGGCGCCACCGGCTTCGACGCCGCGATGCCGCCGTGGGTGCAGGAGGGCGGCATCGACGAGTGGGTGCGGCGCCTCCGCGACCCGGCGATCCGCCGCCGGGTCGTGCAGGAGATGCGCACGCCGTCGGACGAATGGGAATCGCTGTATCTCGCCGCCGGCAGCCCCGATGTCGTCATGCTGCTCGGCTTCAAGACCGACTCCCTCAAGCCGCTCACCGGCCGGACGCTGGGCGAGGTCGCCCGCGAGCGCCGCCAGGCACCCGAGGAGACGATCATCGACCTGGTGATCCGCGACCATTCCCGGATCGCCGTCGCGTACCAGCTGATGTCGGAGGACAACGTGCGGCGGCAGGTCAAGCTGCCGTGGGTGATGTTCGGGTCGGACGCGGCCTCGATGACGCCGGAGGGGGTCTTCCTCGCGACCAACCCGCATCCGCGCGCCTACGGCAACTTCGCCCGGCTGCTGGGGCGCTACGTGGAGGGAGAGAAGCTCATCCCGCTGGAGGAGGCGATCCGGCGGCTCACCTCGATGTCGGCGACGACGCTGCGCATCGCGCGGCGCGGCACGCTCGCGCCGGGATACCTCGCCGACGTGGTGGTGTTCGACCCCAAGTCGATCGAGGACCGCGCCTCGTTCGAGCAGCCCCACCAGTTCTCCACCGGCGTCACCGACGTGCTCGTCAACGGCGTGCCGGTGCTCCGCGGCGGCGAGCCGACCGGCGCCACCCCGGGCCGCGTCGTGCGCGGGCCGGGATGGCGGAGCGGGGCCCGCTAGCCGAGCAGGGCCGCCGCGTAGCTGCCGAGCACCAGCAGCCAGATCCCCACATAGACCGGCACGAACCGGTGCCGCCAGGTGAGCATCTCGGGGTGGGTGACCGGCATCCCCTGGAACTTGCCGCGCGGCACGTGGAGCCGGAAGAAGGTCTTGTAGCTCTCCGTGGTCGCGATCGTGAAGCCGATGGCGCAGAGCGTGATCAGCAGCAGCCGGTCGGTCAGCACCGTCATCGCCGCCGCGAAGGCCGCCGCCATCGCCGGCGAGCGGAAGAACTTGAGCGTCTCGAACCCCTCCAGCGGCGCATCCTTCCACGCCCCGCCGAACGCGCTGATCCAGCCGAACGCGCTCGCGATCAGCACCGTGACGCCCCAGGGCAGCGCCGTGCCGCTCGCATCGAGGCGGTTCACGCCCCAGACCACCCCGACCAGGATCGCGACGTAGCAGGCGCCGACCAGCAGCCGGGCGCCGTAGCTCCTCACCGGCTTGCCGAACACCGAGAGCTGCATCGGGATGAAGTACTTCGACTGGTCCTCGATGCGGATGAAGGTCTTGTAGACCTCGGCCAGCGCCCGCTCGATGGCGTACGTGCAGCCGAAGAGCACCACCCAGTCGCCGGGGCCGTCGAGCGGCAGCGCCAGCAGGCGGACCAGCACCGGCGCCACCACCGCGCCCACCACCGTGCTGCGGAAGAAGGTCGGCCAGGTGAAGCCTTCGTGCGGCGCGTCCTTGTACATCCCCCAGATCGACGCGTGCAGCCCGGCCAGCAGGCCGATGGCGATCGCGATCCCCAGCGTCATGACTCCTCCATGGGTGCCGGTGCCTCGACCGGCCGGTGACAGGCCTCCACGAGCGCCAGGTCGCGGCGCGCCAGGGCCAGGGTCATCGACGGCGCGCGCTCCCCGCGCAAGGCCGCGATGAAGTCGGTCCACATCGCCCGCGTCCCGCCGATGTCGCGGAAGCCGGGGAAGAGCAGCCGGGTGCGCCGGCCGTTGATCCGCACGAACAGCCCCTGCGTCTCGAACGCGAGGACGCCACCGGTGCCGTAGCAGTGCGACATCCGGATCCCCTGGAGCGGCGAGGGCACCTCCCAGCTGTACGCCAGCGAGCCCACCGCGCCGCCGGCGAACTCGGCCGTGACCAGCGTGGTGCGCTCCCGAGCCGGGTCGCCCGCCACCAGTCCGCCGATGGCGCGCAGCTCGGGGCCGAGCATCGCGAGGAAGTGCAGCCAGTGGATGCCGCCCTCCCAGAGCGCACCCCGCATCCCGGGCCGGTCGAGCCAGGGCGGATCGCGCTGCGCCTTCACCGCATCGATCTGCACCAGCCGGAGCTCGCCGATCGCCCCGCCGGCGATCTGCTCGCGCACCACCCGCAGGAGCGGCCGGTAGTGGTAGTTCTCGGCGACGAGCACCTGGCGGCCGGTGCGCGACGCCACCGCCGCGACGTGGTCGGCCTCGCTGGTGTCCATGAACGCCGGCTTCTCGACGATCGCGTCCTTCCCCGACTCGAGGGCATCGACCGTGAGCCGGTGATGGGAGTCGGGCGGCGTCAGCACGAGCACCGCGTCGATCCCGGCGTCGGCGAGCGCCGCCGCGTAGCTCGGGAAGCTGCCGGCGCCGCCGTGGCGGCGGCAGAACGCCTCGGCACGGGCCGCGTCGCGGCTCGCGAAGAAGGTCCGCACCCCGGGGATCTTCCGGAGCAGGCCGGCGTGGCGCCCGGCGATCCGGCCGCAGCCGAGCAGCGCGATCGAGAGCGGGCGATCAGCCATCACGGCCTCCATCCTCGGCGACGCGGGCGGCGAGCCGCCGCCCCATCCGGAGCGCATTCGCCGCGATGGTGAGCGACGGGTTGACCCCCGCCGCGCGCGGCAGCGTGCTGCCATCCACGACGAGCAGGTTGTCGACGCCCCGGAAGGCGCCGTCGCCGTCGAGCGGCGCGGTGCGCGGATCGCGTCCCATGCGCACGGTGCCGAGCGCGTGCGAGTAGGTGTCGATCACGTGGCGGTAGACGAACAGCGCGCCGGCGCGTCGCAGCACGCGGCGCGCCGTGTCGCGCAGGACCGCGGTCGCGTCGAGGTCGCGCGCGGTGTACGCGTGCCGGAGGAGGAGCTCAGGCATCCCCACGGCATCCTTCCCGTCGCCAAGCCAGACGCGGTTCTCGCGGCGCGGCTGGTCCTCGGCGATCACCAGCAGGCCGGTGAGGTGGCTCACCAGCGGCGCCAGCGGCTTGAGCGCCCAGGGCAGGCCGTCGCGCGCCAGCGCCACCGGCGGCGTCGGCAGCTGCTGCAGGCCGCCGAGGCGCTCGGCGGGGCCGCGGCCGTCGGGCGCGCCGAAGTAGAGGTCGTGGATGCCGAGCTGCTTGTGGAATCGCCGCTCGGGATCCGGTCGTCGCGCGAAGAAGCCGAGCAGGATCTCGTTCTTGTGCCGGGTGAGGTAGCGCCCGACGGCGTCGCCGGCGGGATTGACCGCGTCGAGTCCCGAGGCGAGCAGCAGGTGCGGCGTCGCGAGCGCCCCGGCGCCGAGCACGATCCACGGTGCCTCGAGGCGCACCGCGCGTCCCGACGGCAGGTGGACGCCGTGCGCGGCGACGATCCGCCCCGCGTCGTGCTCGAGTCGGGTGATCGCGGTGTCGGACACCAGGTCGAGGCCGCGCGCCTGCATCGGGCGGAGCATCGTGGTGGCCAGGTCGTTCTTCGCCTCGATGGCGCAGGCGAATCCGTCGCAGGTCGCGCAGGCGATGCAGTCGGTGCGGCCGGGTCGCCCGGACGCGTTGATGGCGAGCGGGAGCGGGAAGGGGTGGAGGCCCAGGTCGCGTGCGGCCCCGGCGATCCGCTCGGTGACCGGCGCCCAGGGCATCGGGGCGGCGGGGAATGGTGCGCTGCGCGGCGGTTCGGTCGGGTCGGTGCCGGCCTGGCCGGCGACGCCGATCAGGCGCTCGGCCTCGTCGTAGAACGGTTCCAGGGCGGCGTAGTCGAACGGCCATGCCGCGCCGCTGTCACCGTCGATCGCCGGCACCGGCTCGAAGTCGCGCTCCCGGAAGCGCAGCGACACGCCGCCGTAGAACACCGACGGCCCGCCCACGCAGTGGAAGGTGCCGATCGCGCGAGGGCGCTCGCGGCTGAGGTCGCGATACAGGCCCTCGCCGGCGTAGTGCGGACCCATCGTCCCGACCGACTGCGGCAGCCAGTTCTCCGGGCCGCGCGGGACCCAGCCGCCGCGCTCGACGAGCGTCACCTGCCAGCCTGCGTCGAGCAGCGCATGCGCAGCCATGGTGCCGCCGAAGCCGCTGCCGATGACGAGGGCCCGCCGTGCCGCGCTCAGCACCGCCTCCTGGCGGCGTGCGGCGCCCGCCGGGGGTCCGGCGGACGGGAATCGAGGGGACCCGGGTTCGGCACGCGGCAAAGATCGACTGCGGCGCCGCGCGAGGGAAGGGCGCGCGGCGGCCGGGACTTCCGCCCGGCGGGATCGGCTGTAGCCTATCCGTGCCACCTGGACCCTTCCATCCTGGAGTCGTCATGACCGGGCTTGCCGCGCTGTGGATGCCGATCCTGCTTGCCGCCGTGATCCTCTTCTTCGCGTCCTTCGTCATTCACATGGTGCTGCCGTGGCACAAGGGCGACTACCGCACCGTTCCCCGCGAGGACGATGTGATGGCCGCGCTGCGCCCCTTCGCGATTCCGCCCGGGGACTACATGATCCCGCGGTGCAACGACAGCAAGGAGATGCAGTCGCCGGAGTTCAAGGCCAAGATGCAGGCGGGGCCGGTGCTGGTCGCCACCGTGCTCCCATCGGGCCAGACCGACCTCGGCGGATACCTGGCGAAGTGGTTCGCGTTCCTCGTGGTCGTCAACGTGTTCATCGCCTACGCCGCCGGGCTCGTCCTGCCGGCCGGCAGCGGCTACATGCAGGTCTTCCGCGTCACCAGCGCGGTCGCCTTCCTGGCGCACGCGGCCGGACTCTGGCCACAGTCGATCTGGTATCGCCGCAACTGGGGGACCACGATGCGCAGCACCGTGGATGCGCTCGCCTACGCCCTGCTCACCGCCGGGACCTTCGGCTGGCTCTGGCCGCAGTAGCGGGAGGGACCCGATCCGGGGAGCCGTGTAGGTTCCCCGGATCCCCTTTCCCGCGGAGTCGTCGTGGATCAGCCCACGTTCCTTGATGCCGTCAACGCCGCCGTCGACCGCGCCGCCGCCTTCACCGCCCTCGAGCCCGGCCTCGTCGCGCAGATCAAGGCGTGCAACGCGATCTACCACGTCCGCTTCCCGGTGCGGCGCGACGACGGCCGCCTCGAGATCATCGACGCCTGGCGCGCCCAGCACTCCCATCATCGCACCCCGACGAAGGGCGGCATCCGCTTCGCGGCGGGCGTCAACGAGGACGAGGTCCAGGCGCTCGCGGCACTGATGTCCTACAAGTGCGCCGTCGTCGACGTCCCGTTCGGCGGCGCCAAGGGCGGCATCCGGATCGACCGCGGCGCCTACAGCGAGGCCGAGCTCGAGCGGATCACCCGGCGCTACACGTTCGAGCTGGTGCGGAAGGGCTTCATCGGCCCCGGCGCCGACGTCCCGGCGCCGGACTACGGCACCGGGCCGCGCGAGATGGTCTGGATCTGCGACACGTACCAGCAGTTGCACCCCGACCAGATCGACGCCGTCGGCTGCGTCACCGGCAAGCCGATCCCCCACGGCGGCATCCGCGGCCGCACCGAGGCGACCGGCCGGGGGATCGCGTACGGCCTGCAGGAGATCTGCAGCCGACCGGCGCTCATGCAGCGGCTCGGGCTCGGCACCGGGCTCGCCGGGAAGCGGTTCGTGGTCCAGGGCCTCGGGAACGTCGGGTCGCACGCGGCGCGGTTCCTGGCCGAGGCGGGAGCGGTGCTCGTCGGGGTAGCCGAACGCGAGGGCGGCATCTCGGCACCCGACGGCATGGACCTGGAGGCGGTGCTCGAGCATCGCCGGCAGACCGGCAGCATCCTCGGCTGCCCGGGCACGACCGACCTCGCCGGCAACGCCGCCGCCCTGGAACTCCCCTGCGACATCCTGGTCCCCGCGGCACTCGAGGAGCAGGTCACGGTCGCGAACGCCCCCCGACTCCAGGCGCGGATCGTCGCCGAGGGGGCCAACGGGCCGACCACCACGGCGGCCGATGCGATCCTCCGCGAACGGGGCATCCTGGTCATCCCCGACATCTACCTCAATGCCGGCGGCGTCACGGTCTCGTACTTCGAGTGGCTCAAGAACCTCCAGCACGTCCGCTTCGGCCGGATGGAGAAGCGATTCGAGGAGGGGGCCTTCGGCCGACTCGTGGCCGCGATCGAGCAGCACAACGGCAACCACTTCACGGCCGAGGACCGGCTCCGGCTGACCCACGGGGCGGGGGAGGAGGACATCGTCAACTCCGGGCTGGAGGAGACGATGGTGGTTGCCTGGCACGGACTGGAGGAGGTCATGGCCCGTCACCCCGAGGCCGACCCGAGGACCGCGGCATTCATCGCGGCCCTCGAGAAGATCGCCGTCTCCTATCGGGACCGGGGAATATTCCCCTAAGTGCAATCAGGGCAACAAGTTGGTAGAGATTCGTGATTGGGGATTCGAGACTCGGGCAAGGGGGCCTTTCCCCCGACCCGGCGGCACCCTTGGCAGGCACGGCCGGGGAGGCCAGCGCTCGAGTCTCGAATCCCCAATTGCGGATCTCGAGGAATTGACGCCAACCCGTTCATTGGCCTATCTTTGGGGTCTGTGTCCGAAACGATGATTCGCCGCCTCACGCGGCAGGAAGACCCGGCATGAAGACGTTCACCGCCAAGCCCTCCGACATCAGCCACGATTGGCACGTCGTGGATGCGTCGGGTGTCTCCCTCGGCCGGCTCGCCACCGCGGTGGCGCAGCTGATCCGGGGCAAGCACAAGCCGACGTTCACGCCGCACATGGACGGCGGCGACTTCGTCGTCGTGATCAACGCGTCGCAGGTGCGGCTCACGGGCAACAAGGCGACCGGCAAGACCTACTTCAAGCACACCGGCTACATGGGCCACGAGTCCCACACGCCGGCGGGCGAGCTGCTCGCCTCGCACCCCGACCGGGTGATCGAGAAGGCGGTCTTCGGGATGCTGCCGAAGAACTCGCTGTCGCGGCAGAAGCTGCGCACCAAGCTGAAGGTGTACGGCGGCGCGGAGCATCCGCACGTCGCCCAGCAGCCCAGGCCCTACACCCTTGCGACCGAGAAGGCCGAGGCATGAGCACGACGTCGGAGCAGTTCCGTTGGCAGGCCGTCGGCCGCCGCAAGACCAGCGTGGCGCGCGTGTACCTCACGCCCGGCACCGGCAAGTGGGACGTGAACGGCCGCACCCTGGGTGACTACTTCCCGCGCCCGTCGCTGGTGCAGCACATCCAGCAGCCGTTCACCGCGACCGACACCCTCGGCGCGTTCGACGTGAAGGCGCACGTGGACGGCGGCGGCGTGACCGGCCAGGCCGGCGCGATGCGCCACGCCATCGCCCGCGCGCTGGTGGCGGCGGACGAGCAGCACCGGGCCAAGCTGCGCGCCGGCGGGCTGCTGACTCGCGATCCGCGGATGGTCGAGCGCAAGAAGCCCGGCCAGCCGGGCGCCCGGAAGCGGTTCCAGTTCAGCAAGCGGTAGTCGCGCCGGCCGGTCGGGTCGCGATGGCGGCCTGACCGGCGCGACACCGTCCCGAGCCGAAGGCGAGGGACCCCCCGGCCGAGCGCCGGGTTGCACGACCCCGCCGCGGGGGAACCCACGCGGCCGCAGTCCACCCTCCCCTCGAACGAGCGGAGGAGTCGCACGCCTCCCGATGCCGGCGGCCGGTGCCCTTCACGGGTTGCCGCCGGCAGGTGACGGAGGCGGACGCCACAACCAACCAGGGAGCACGATTCACGTGGGCATGCCGTCACTGCAGGACCTGCTCGAGGCCGGGACCCATTTCGGCCACCAGACCCGCCGCTGGAACCCGAAGATGCGCCGGTTCATCTTCGCGGAGCGGTCGGGGATCTACCTGATCGACCTCCAGAAGACCCTCAAGCAGCTGCAGCAGGCGACCGAGCTCCTCAAGTCTGTGGCGCTGCGCGGCGAGAACATCCTCTTCGTCTGCACCAAGCGGCAGCTGAAGGCGGTGGTCGAGGCCGAGGCCCGCAACGCCGGCGCCCACTGGGTGACCGAGCGGTGGCTGGGCGGCACGCTCACCAACTTCCAGACGATCAAGAAGCAGATCCGTCGCCTGCGTGACCTCGAGCAGGGGTCGGCCGAGGGCGACTTCGAGAACTACACCAAGAAGGAGCAGCTGCTGTTCGCCCGGGAGCGCGAGAAGCTGTCGCGCAACCTCGAGGGGATCAAGCACATGGGCCGGCTGCCCGGCGCGCTCTTCGTGGTGGACAGCAAGAAGGAGCGGATCGCGGTCCAGGAGGCGACGCGCCTCGGGATCCCGGTCGTGGCGATCGTGGACACGAACGCCGACCCCGACCAGATCAGCGTGCCGATCCCGGGGAACGACGACGCGATCCGGTCGGTGTCGCTGCTGACCGCGGCGCTCTGCGAGGCGATCCGCGAGGCCCGGGCCCAGGTGCCGGTGCGCGAGATGGTGCTGGACGACGAGTCCGAGACCTACTCCGCCGGCGAGGGCGACGGCGCCAGCGACGACGACCGCAAGCGGCGGCGGCCGCGGCGCAAGCGCAAGGCGCGCCCCGAGGCGATCGCCGCGCGCCTGAAGACCAGCGACGCGGTGGCCGGCGACGCCGGCGGCGAAGCGAACGGCTGATCCCGGCTCCGGCCGGCCAGCAGGAAGCCGCCGTCCGCCGGTCCCCCCGGGACCCGGACGGCGGTTTTCACACACGGAACCCTGAACGACGGACAGCAGCGAGATGAGCACCACGATCACGACCAAGGACATCGCCGAGCTCCGCGCCCGCACCGGGGCGGGGATGATGGATTGCAAGAAGGCCCTCGAGGAGGCGCAGGGCGACATGGCCCTCGCCGGCGAGATCCTCCGCAAGAAGGGGATCGCCAAGGCCGAGAAGCGCGCCGGCCGCGACGCCGCGCAGGGACTGGTGGTGATCGAGACCGCCGCCGACGGCACCACCGCGGCGATGGTCGAGCTCAACACCGAGACCGACTTCGTCGCGCGGAACGAGGAGTTCCAGGCGCTCGCGAAGCGGCTGGCGGAGCACGCGCTGGCGAGCTCGCCGGTCGGCGTGACGCGCGAGCAGTTCCTCGCCGAGACGATGGGCGGCACCACCATCGACGAGGTCATCAAGCAGGCGTCGGGCAAGACCGGCGAGGCGATGAGCCTCAAGCGGGTCGCGAAGTTCGGCGGGCTGGTGGGCGAGTATCGCCACTTCAACAGCCAGGTCGGCGTGCTGGTCGAGGTCGAGGGCGCCACCGGCGACCAGGCGCTCGCGCTCGCGCGCGAGGTCGCGCTGCACGTCGCGTCGGCCGACCCGATCGCCGTCTCCACCGGCGACATCCCGGTCGAGCTGCTCGACCGCGAGCGCCGCATCGCCGAGGAGCAGGTCGCCGCCGAGGGGAAGCCCGAGGCGATCCGCGCCAAGATCGTCGAGGGCAAGGTGAAGAAGTTCGCCAGCGAGCGCGCGCTCGTCGAGCAGAACTTCATCAAGGACGAGTCGCGGACCGTCGGCCAGCTGCTCTCCGGCGTCCCCGGCGCGGCCGTCGTGCGATTCGCGCGGTTCAAGGTGGGCGAGGCCTGATGCCCGCCTACCGCCGCGCCCTGCTCAAGCTCTCCGGCGAGGCACTCGCCGGGGAGCGCGGCACCGGCCTCGACTACGGCGTGATCGAGTCGCTGGCCGCGCAGGTCAAGGCGGTGCACGCCACCGGCGTCGCCCTCGGCCTGGTGGTCGGCGGCGGCAACATCGTCCGCGGCGCGATGGCCTCGCAGCACGGCCTCGACCGCGTCTCGGCCGACTACATGGGGATGCTCGCCACGGTGATCAACGCCCTGGCGCTGCAGAACGTCCTCGAGGCGAGCGGCATCGAGACCCGGGTCCTCACCGCGATCCGGATGGAGTCGCTCGCCGAGCCGTACATCCGCCGCCGGATGATGCGCCACCTCGAGAAGGGGCGGCTGGTCATCTTCGCCGGCGGCACCGGCAACCCGTTCTTCTCGACCGACACCGCGGCGGTGCTGCGCGCGCTGGAGATGGAGGCCGAGGTCGTCCTCAAGGCGACCAACGTCGACGGCGTCTTCACCGCCGACCCGCGCAAGGACCCCGAGGCGCGCCACATCCCGGAGCTCACCTTCCAGGACGCGCTGGTCAACGGCTACGCCGTGATGGACGCCAACGCCTTCGGGCTCTGCCAGGCCAACAAGCTGCCGATCGTCGTGCTCAACATCAACCAGTCCGGCGCGATCGCCCGTGCGCTCGCGGGCGACCGGGTCGGCACCCTCGTCCGATGACCCTTCCCGAGATTGTCAGCCAGGCCCAGTCCGGCATGCAGAAGGCGATCGAGAACACCCGCAAGGAGCTCTCGGCCATCCGCACCGGCAAGGCGTCGCCCCACCTGCTCGATCTCGTGCGCGTCGAGGCGTACGGGTCGCAGATGGCGCTCAACCAGGTCGCGATGGTCACCGCCCCCGAGCCGCGCATGCTCGTCGTGCAGCCGTTCGACAAGGGACTCGCCCAGCTGATCGAGAAGGCGATCCGCGACAGCGGCATGGGGCTCAATCCCCAGTCGCAGGGCAACCTGATCCGGGTGCCGCTGCCGATGCTCTCCGAGGAGCGCCGCAAGGAGCTGGTCAAGCTCTGCGGCAAGCTGGCCGAGGAGGGGAAGGTCGCGGTGCGGCAGGCCCGCACCGACGCGATGCACCGGATCAAGAAGGTCGAGCACGTCTCGGACGACGAGAAGTCGCGCGCGGAGAAGGAGGTGCAGAAGCACACCGACGACGCCGTGCACCAGGTCGACGAGGCGTTCAAGGCGAAGGAAGCCGAAGTCCTCGAAGTGTGACGAGCGAGCCCGCTTCCCGCCTGGCCGAGCTGCGCCTCCACGGCGCCGTGCCGCGCCACGTCGCCGTCATCATGGACGGCAACGGTCGCTGGGCGCGCGAACGGGGGCTGGAGCGCCCCGCCGGCCACCAGGCCGGCGCCCGCGCGGTGCGCGAGGCGGTCGAGGGCGCATTGCAGGCCGGCGTCGAGGTGCTGACCCTCTTCGCGTTCTCCCAGGAGAACTGGCAGCGGCCCCCCGCCGAGATCGACGCCCTGATGGCGCTGCTCGAGGAGTACATCGCCAAGGAGGCCGACGAGCTCCGCCGCGAGGGCGTGACCGTCCGGATGCTCGGCGACCTCGACCGGCTGGCCCCGTCGTCGCGCGAGGCGGTCGACCGCATCGAGGCCGCGACCCGGGGCGGCGGCAACCTGTCGCTCAACGTCTGCCTCTCCTACGGCGCCCGCGCCGAGATCGTGCGCGCCGCTCGGCGGCTGGCCGAGCGCGTGGCGGCCGGCTCCCTCGATCCGGCGGCGATCGACGAGGCGGCCCTCGCGGCCGAGCTCTACACCGCGCCGTTCCCCGACCCGGACCTCCTCATCCGCACCAGCGGCGAGATGCGGATCTCCAACTTCCTGCTCTGGCAGGTGGCGTACGCCGAGATCCACGTGACGCCGGTGCTGTGGCCCGACTTCACCCGCGAGGACCTCTTCGCGGCGATCCTCGACTTCCAGCGACGCGACCGCCGGTTCGGGCGCGTCAGCGCCTGAGCGGGGGAGCACCATGGCGTCCAACATGGCACAACGGGTCGGCTTCGCCGCCGTGGCGATCCCGCTCGCGGTGCTCGTCGTCTGGTTCGGCGGCTGGCCGCTGGCGCTCCTCGTCGCGACGATCGCCGTCCTCGGCGTGCGGGAACTCGTCGCGATCGCCGAGGCGTCCGGGAACCGGCCGCTGCGCCCGACCGCGTTGCTGCTCGCCGGGGCCTTCCCCCTGCTGGTGCACGCCACGATCACCATCCCGGCGATGCGCACCTGGACCGCCGGCGCGTGGCCCTACCTCGTCGGCGTCGGCGCGGTGCTCTGGCTCTGGGAACTGCTGCTGCAGCGCGGACCGTCGGATCGGCCCCTCGCGGCGATCGGCATCTCGCTCTTCGCGGTGCTCTACGCCGCGGTGCTGCCGTCGTTCCTGCTCGCGATCCGCCACGGCGGCTTCGGCACGCGTTCGTGGGGCGGCACCGCGATGGTGCTCTTCCCGCTCGTGGTGGTGTGGGTGTGCGACACCGCGGCGATGTTCGCCGGCAAGGCGATCGGCGGGCCGAAGCTTGCCCCGGTCATCTCGCCGGGAAAGACGCGCGTCGGCGGCGTTGCGGGGCTCGTCGGCGGGATGCTCGTCGCCCCGATCTTCGCGCTCTGGATCTTCCCGGCCGTCGGCGTCGCCCTCGGCCTCGGTCCCGCCGTCGCGATCGCCCTCGTCCTGTCGGTGGTCGGCCAGCTGGGTGACCTCGCCGAGTCGCTGCTCAAGCGCGAGGCGGGAGTGAAGGACAGCAGCAACCTGATCCCCGGCCACGGCGGGATCCTCGATCGCTTCGACGCGCTGTACGCGGTGCTGCCGGTCGCCGCGCTCGGCTACCACCTGGTCGGACTGGCGTGAAGGGGATCGCGCTCCTCGGCTCCACCGGCTCGATCGGCACCAGCACCCTCAACGTGCTGCGTCGCCATCCCGACGCGTTCCGACTCGCGGCGCTGGTGACCGGCTCCAACGCCGAGTCGCTCCGCGCCCAGGTCGCCGAGTGGCAGCCGCCGTTCGCCGCCGTGGTGCGCGGCGAGGGCGGGGCGGGGATCGCCTCGGGCGCCGCGGCGCTCGTCGAGGCCGCGACGCGCGCCGACGTCGACATCGTCGTGAACGCCGTCGTCGGCGCCGCCGGCCTCGACGCCACGCTCGCGGCGCTGCGCGCCGGCAAGCGCGTCGCCCTCGCCAACAAGGAGACGCTGGTGATGGCGGGTCCGCTGGTCGCCGAGGCGGCGCGCCTGGGCGGCGGCGAGCTGGTGCCGATCGACTCCGAGCACAGCGCGGTGCTGCAGTGCATCGCCGGGCGGAGCGCCGTCCCCTCGCGGCTCACCCTCACGGCGAGCGGCGGCCCGTTCCGCACCTGGCCGCGCGAGCAGCTCGCGGGGGCGACCGTGGACCAGGCGCTGCAGCATCCGACCTGGTCGATGGGCGCCAAGATCACCGTGGACTCGGCGACCCTCGCCAACAAGGCCCTCGAGGTGATCGAGGCGCACTTCCTGTTCGGCCTGCCGTTCGACGCGATCGATGTGGTCGTGCACCCCCAGAGCATCGTCCACGCCTTCGTCGAGTTCGCCGACGGGAGCGTCCTGGCCCAGGTCGGCTTCCCCACGATGGAGGTGCCGATCCTGTACGCCCTGACGCATCCCGAGCGTCTCGCCGATGACGGCACGCCGCGGTTCGACCCGGTGCGCGCCGGCACGCTCACCTTCGAACCGGTCCGCGACGAGTGCTTCCCGGCCTACGGCCTCGGCGTCGCCGCCGGCCGCGCCGGCGGCACGCTCCCGGCGGCCTTCAACGCGGCGAACGAGGTGGCCGTGGCCGCGTTCCTCGCCCGGCGAATCCCGTTCGGGCGGATTCCCGTCGTGATCGACCACGCCCTCGTGCGGCACGACGCCGCGACGACCCTCTCGCTCGAGGCGGTGCGCGAAGCGGATCGCGCCGCCCGGGCCCACGCGGCCGAGGCGGCCTGATGGCCAACGTGCTCTTTGCGGTCCTGATGGTCGTCGTCGTCCTCGGCGTCCTCGTGTTCCTCCACGAGCTGGGTCACTACGTCGCCGCCAAGGCGTTCGGCATCTGGGTCCACCGCTTCGCGGTCGGGATGGGGGCGCCGATCAAGCGGCTCTCCTTCCGGCGCGGCGAGACCGAGTGGGCGATCGCCTGGCTGCCGCTCGGCGGCTACGTCAAGATGGCCTCGCGCGAGGAGGATCCCAGCTCGGGCGTGCTCGAGGGCGGCGCGGAGAACGCCATCGTCCCGCCCGATCGCGTCTTCGAGGCGAAGCCGATCTGGCAGCGGATGATCGTCATCCTCGCCGGCGTCACGGTGAACATGCTCTTCGCGTGGCTGGTCTTCTGCGGCCTCGCCCTCAAGAACGGCAACGCCTACGACCCGACCACCACGGTGGGGAGCGTCACCGCCGAGGCGCTGCCGGCCGAGGCGCGCGGGCTGGCCGACGTGCGGCCCGGCACCCGGATCACGGCGATGAACGGCCGGGCGATCCAGACCTGGGACGACGTCACCGCGGCGATCACCACGGGGTCGCGCGACACGATCACCTTCGCCTTCGACGGCCACCCGGACGTCGGCGTGCCGCTCCACCGCGACCAGCTGATCGAACGCAGCCACCTGGCCGACGCGATCCGGCCGATGCACCCGCCGGTGCTCGGCGTCATCGGCGTCGACTCGCCCGCCGAGCGGGCCGGGCTCCAGGTCGGCGACTCGATCGTCGCGGTCCAGGGCGATCCGGTGCGCTACTGGCCCGAGGTGGTGGCGCGGGTCGAGGGGAACGCCGGTCGCCCCGTGACGATGGCGGTCATGCGCGACGGGGCACGGGTGGAGCTCACCGTCACTCCCGAGGCGCAGCACCGCGACCCTGCCGACACGACCACCCCGCTGGTCGGCCGCATCGGGGTCGCCCAGCGAGTGCCGGTGGTCCACCAGCCGTACTCGCTCGGCGGCGCCATCGGGGCGGGGAGCCGGGCCACCTGGTTCGCCGCGGGGACGATCGTCCGGACCGTGCGGGGACTCCTCACCCGGCGCATCGCCTCCAGCGAGGTCGGCGGCCCGATCCTCATCGCCCAGATGGCGGCCACCTCCGCCCGACTCGGCGTGGATGCCCTGCTCGCCTTCATGGCGCTGATCTCGGTCAACCTGGCGGTGGTCAACCTGCTGCCGATCCCTGTCCTGGACGGGGGGGCCTTCCTGATCCTGGCGGTGGAGGGGATCATCCGGCGGCCGCTGCCCACCCGGCTCCGGGAAGCGATCCAGGTCCTCGGGCTGGTCCTGATCGTGGCGCTGATGTTCCTGGCCTTCAAGAACGACATCATGCGGCTCTTGAGCTAGCAGGGAACGGCGAGCCGAAGCCGGGGAACGGAGGGCAGAGAGCGGAGAACAGGGGCATTGGAAGCGTAATTGGCCACCGTGCGCTCGATAATACAATATCAATAATGCAGCGCCACCCAGCAGCTCAACCTCCGTTCTCCGTTCTCCGTTCTCGGCTCTCCGTACTTGCCCTAACCCCCTGCCGTGGCTATTCTTGGGGGCTAGGAACGAAGCGAAACCAAAGCCACGCAGCCCGTCTCAGACCCTGCAGGACAGGACCGAGGATGATCGCGAAGCAGCCCGTCATCGAGAAGCACCGTGCCCACGCCACCGACACCGGCTCGACCAAGCTGCAGGTGGCGCTGCTCACGGAGCGGATCAACTCCCTCACCGACCACTTCAAGACCCACGCGAAGGATCACCATTCGCGGCAGGGGTTGCTCAAGATGGTCGGCACGCGGCGCCGCCTCCTCAACTACCTCAAGAGCCGCGATCTCCAGGGCTATCGAGCCCTGATCGCCGAGCTCGGCCTGCGCAACTGAGCACGAACGATGCTGCCTGGCGCCCCACGCGAGCACAGTGGGGCGCCTTTGCCATTCAGGGTGCTCATGTCGTGAAGGATTGAGAGTGCATCGCATCGAAACGCAGTTCGCGGGTCGCCCCCTGGTCATCGAGACCGGGCGCCTCGCCAAGCAGGCCGCCGGGAGCGTCCTCGTCCAGTTCGGGGAGACCGTCGTCCTCGCCGCCGTCACCGTCTCCCCCAACGTCACCCACCTGCCGTTCTTCCCGCTGACGGTCGAGTACCGCGAGAAGCAGTACGCCGCCGGCAAGATCCCGGGCGGGTTCCTCAAGCGCGAGGGGCGTCCGTCGGACGACGAGATCCTCTGCGCGCGGATCATCGACCGCTCGATCCGGCCGCTGTTCCCGGAGGGCTTCCGCCACGAGGTGCAGGTCTTCGTGACGGTGCTGTCGACCGACCAGGAGAACGAGTCGGACGTCCTCGGCGTGCTGGCCGCGTCGGCCGCGCTCTCGATCTCGAACATCCCGTGGAACGGCCCGATCGCGGCTGCGCGCGTCGGCAAGGTCGACGGCAACTGGATCCTCAACCCGACCTTCCAGCAGCTCGAGCTCTCGACGCTCGACCTGGTCGTCTCGGGCCTCGCCGACTCGATCATGATGGTCGAGGGCGGCGCGCTCGAGGTCTCGGAGGCCGAGGTGCTCGAGGCGCTGAAGGTCGCGCAGGTCGGCATCAAGGAGCAGGTCGGCCTGATCGCCGACATGACCAAGAAGGTCGGCCGCGACAAGATGGCGTTCGAGAAGCCGGCGGTGGACGAGGCGCTGGTCGCCGCGGTCCGCAAGCTGGCCGAGGCGAAGATGGCCAAGGCGATGAGCGGCAAGGACAAGGCCGGCCGTGCCGGCGGCGTCGCCGCGATCCGCACCGAGGTGCTCGAGGCGCTGGCCGAGGCGTACCCGGAGGGCGCCAAGGAGATCAAGACGGAGCTCGAGGAGATCGAGTACCGCACCATGCGGGCGCAGATCCTCGACAAGGGCGAGCGGATCGACGGCCGCGACACCGACACGGTGCGGCCGATCATGATCGCCGCCGGCCTGCTGCCGCGCACCCACGGCTCGGCGCTGTTCCAGCGCGGCGAGACCCAGGCGCTGGTCGCCACGACCCTCGGCACCGCCGACGACGAGCAGCGGATCGACTCGATCGAGGTGGCCGGCGAGTCCACCAAGTCGTTCATGCTGCACTACAACTTCCCGCCGTTCTCGACCGGCGAGGTCCGCCCGATCCGGGGCACCTCGCGCCGCGAGATCGGCCACGGCGCGCTGGCCGAGCGGGCGCTGCATCCGCTCCTCCCGGCGATGGCCGACTTCCCCTACACGATCCGGGTCGTCTCCGAGATCCTCGAGTCCAACGGCTCGAGCTCGATGGCGACGGTCTGCGGCGGCTCGCTCTCGCTGATGGACGCCGGCGTCCCGATGAAGGCGCCCTGCGCCGGCGTCGCGATGGGGCTGATCAAGGAGGGGAAGAAGGTCGCAGTCCTCACCGACATCCTGGGCACCGAGGACCACCTCGGCGACATGGACTTCAAGGTGGCCGGGACCAGCGAGGGAATCACCTCGATCCAGATGGACATCAAGATCCAGGGCCTCTCCATCGAGATCATGAAGGAAGCGCTCGAGAAGGCCAACAAGGGTCGCATGCACATCCTCGGCGAGATGAACAAGGTGCTCGACACGCACCGCGCCGAGATGTCGCCGTGGGCGCCGCGGATCATCACGGTCCAGATCAAGCCGGACAAGATCGGCGACGTCATCGGGCCGAAGGGCAAGACGATCCGCGGGATCCAGGATGCGTCGGGCGCCAAGGTCAACATCGACGACAGCGGCCTGATCACGATCGCCGCGGTCGGCGCCGAGGCCGGCAACAAGGCCCGCGAGATGGTCATGGCGATCGTGGCCGAGCCCGAGGTGGGCAAGGTCTACGAGGGCCCGGTCAAGAGCGTGACCGCGTTCGGCGCCTTCGTCGAGATCCTCCCGGGCGTCGAGGGCCTGCTCCACATCTCCGAGCTCGACCACAAGCGGGTCGAGAAGACCGAGGACGTGGTCAAGAAGGGCGACATCGTCCAGGTGAAGCTGCTCGAGGTGGACGAGCGCGGCCGGATGCGGCTGTCGCGGAAGGCGCTGCTGCCCAAGCCGGAGTAGCGGGGGAACGGTGCCGACCGCCGAACTCGACGCGGGTCTCTTCCGCACCGACCTCCCCAACGGCCTCGTGGTCGTGACCGAACGCCTCCCCGGCGTTCGGTCCGCGGCCGCGGGGATCTGGGTCCGCTCCGCGAGCGGACACGAGACGCCGCCGGTGATGGGCGTCTCGCACCTCCTCGAGCACATGGTCTTCAAGGGCACCGAGCGCCGCACCGCGCGCGAGATCGCCCTGTCGCTCGAGTCGCGCGGCGGCTCGCTCGACGCCTACACCTCGCGCGACCACACCTCGTTCCAGGCCCACGTCCTCGACCAGGACCTGCCGCTGGCGCTCGACGTCCTCACCGACCTGGTGCGGAAGCCGCTGCTCCGCGACAGCGACCTCTCGCTCGAGCGCAACGTCGTGCTCGAGGAGATCAACGGCGTGGCCGACACGCCCGACGACCTGGTCCACGAGCTCTTCGGCGCGGCGCTCTTTCCCGACCATCCCTACGGCTGGCCGATCCTCGGCACCGCCGAGACGGTGCAGGGCCTCGGCCGCGACCACCTGCGGGCCGCCCACGACCGCGGCTACTATCCGGGCAACTGCGTGATCGCGGTGGCCGGCAACATCGACCACCGGGCGGTGCTCGACGACCTCGAGCGGCTCGGCTGGATGGAGGGCGCGCCGCGCGCGCCGATGGCGCCGGTCGGGGCGACGATCGCCAGCCGCGGAGGGCGCCAGGTGATGGAGCGCGACCTCCAGCAGGTGCACGTCGTGGTCGGTGTCGACACGATCCCGGTCGGCGATCCGGGGCGCTGGGGGATGGCGCTGATCGGCACGGCGCTGGGCGGCGGGATGAGTTCGCGCCTCTTCCAGCGGGTGCGCGAGGAACTGGGGCTGTGCTATGCAGTGTACGCGTGGCACTCGACCTACCGCGCCGGCGGGGTGTTCGGCGTCTATGTCGGCACCCAGCCCGGCACCGCCGATCGCGCGGTCGAGGCGATCGAGGCGGAGCTGGCGCGCGCGGCGGCGGAGGGCCTCCCGGACGACGAGCTGGCCGACGCCAAGGGCCAGCTCAAGGGGCAGCTGATGCTCGCGCTGGAGAGCACCAGCGCCCGGATGTCGCGGCTCGCCGCGCACGTCCTGCAGGACGAGCCGTACCGGCCGCTCGACGAGATGCTTCGGCGCGTCGACGGCGTGACCCGGGAGGAGACCGCCGCGCTCGCGGGGCGCTTCCTGGTGCCGGAGCTGATGACCGCGGTCCGCCTCGGACCGAGCCACTGACCTTCACGGCGCGCCATCCGGGCGCGCAAGCGAGACCGCGATGCTGATCGGCGTGCCGAAGGAGATCAAGACGAACGAGAACCGCGTCGGCCTCGTGCCGTCCGGCGTCACGGCGCTCGTGGCCGAGGGCCACCAGCTCTTCGTCGAGGCCGGGGCGGGCGAGGGGAGCGGCTTCACCGACCAGCAGTACGTCGCGGCCGGCGCCTCCATTCTCGCCACCGCCGACGAGGTCTGGGCCAAGGCCGAGATGATCATCAAGGTCAAGGAGCCGATCAAGGTCGAGTGGCCGCGGATGCGGAAGGGCCAGGTGATGTACACCTACTTCCACTTCGCCGCCGACAAGCCGCTCACCGAGGCCGTGATCGCCTCCGGCGCGATCGCGATCGCCTACGAGACGGTGCAGCTCCCGAGCGGCGCGCTGCCGCTGCTGACCCCGATGTCGGAGGTCGCCGGCCGGCTCGCCGTGCAGGAGGGCGCCAAGTACAACGAGAAGCTCTTCGGCGGCCGCGGCGTGCTCCTCGGCGGCGTCCCCGGCGTGAAGCCGGGCAAGGTCGTGATCATCGGCGGCGGCGTCGTCGGCATCAACTCGGCCAAGATGGCCGCCGGCATGGGCGCCGACGTGACCATCCTCGACACCTCGCTCGACCGGCTCCGCTACCTCGACGACGTGCTGCCCGCCAACGTCGACACCGTCTTCTCCAACCGCCACAACATCCTCGACGCGGTCAAGGACGCCGACCTGATCATCGGCGCCGTGCTGCTGCCGGGGAAGAAGGCGCCGCACCTGATCACCCGCGAGGACCTCAAGGGAATCCCTGACGGCTGCGTGATCGTCGACGTCGCGGTGGACCAGGGCGGTTGCGTCGAGACGATCAAGCCGACCACGCACGAGGACCCGACCTACTTCGTCGAGGGCGTCCTGCACTACGCCGTCGCGAACATGCCGGGCGCGGTGCCGCGCACGTCCACCCTGGCGCTCACCAACGCCACGCTGCCGTACGCGATCAAGCTCGCCAACCTCGGCTGGAAGGACGCCTGCCGCCAGGACCGCGCCCTCAAGCTCGGCCTCAACGTGGTGGACGGGAAGATCGTCTATCCCGGCGTCGCCGAGGCGTTCGGGATGGAATGGTCGGACGTTGACGGCGTCCTCTAGCGGCGCCGTGGAGCTCCTCGTCGCGCGGCTGCCGCACGGCGAGGGGCTTCCGCTCCCGACCCGGGCCACCCCCGGCTCGGCCGGGATGGATCTGGTGGCCGCCGTGGACGTGACGATCGCCCCGGGCGCAAGGGAACTGGTCCCGACCGGCCTCACGGTCGCGATTCCCGAGGGCTACGAACTGCAGCTCCGCCCCCGCTCGGGCCTCGCCCTCAAGCACGGCATCACCCTCCCCAACACTCCTGCCACGATCGACGCCGACTACCGCGGCGAGCTCAAGGTGATCCTGATCAACCTGGGCGCCGAGCCGTTCGCGGTGCATCGCGGCGACCGGATCGCCCAGATGCTGGTGCAGCGGGTCGAGCCAGTGCGCTTGCGGGAGGTTGCCGAGCTTCCCCCCAGCACACGGGGGAGTGGAGGCTTCGGCAGCACCGGGCGATAGCCGCCACCCGAGGGGGAGCCGTCTCCCTGCACCATCTCGCTCTCGCCTGTCCCCTTCATGTGAGTGTCCGCTCACCCGACACCTCCGGTGAGCGCTTGCTCACATCCACGAGCCAAATTCGCCGCTGGCAAGGTGTTGCGGAAATGCGGCACCCTGCACCACATTGCGGCAGATTCGCCCTCCGGCCTCCACCTCGTCCCCTCGGTGACCCCGTCGTGAGCCTGTTCAAGTTCGGGTCGTTCCTGCCGGCCAACGAGATCGCCGTCGATCTCGGGACCGCGAACACCCTCATCTACGTCAAGGGCGAGGGCATCGTCCTGAACGAGCCGTCGGTTGTCGCGATCGAGAAGTCGAGCGGCCGGATCAAGGGGATCGGTCTCGAGGCGAAGCGGATGCTCGGCCGCACGCCGGAGGGGATCATCGCCGTCCGTCCGCTCAAGGACGGCGTGATCGCCGACTTCGACGTCACCGAGAAGATGCTGCGCTACTTCCTGAAGACGATCATTGACAAGCACGTCTTCAAGGTGAAGCCGAAGGTGATCGTCGCGGTGCCGTCGGGGATCACCGAGGTGGAGCGCCGCGCGGTGCGCGACTCCGCCGAGACCGCCGGGGCGAAGCAGGTGCTGATGGTGGCCGAGCCGATGGCCGCCGCGATCGGCGTCGGGCTGCCGGTCGAGACGCCGACCGGCAACATGGTGATCGACATCGGCGGCGGCACCACCGAGATCGCCGTCATCGCGCTCTCCGGCATCGTCTCCGACACGTCGATCCGCATCGGCGGCGACGAGCTCGACCAGGCGATCGTGATGTTCATGCGCAAGAACTACAACCTCCTGGTCGGCGAGCCGACCGCGGAGCTGATCAAGATCAAGGTCGGCTCGGCGTTCCCGGCGGGCGAGGAGCGGCAGATGGAGGTCAAGGGACGCGACCTCGTCTCCGGCATCCCCAAGACGGTCACCGTGCACAGCGCCGAGATCCGCGAGGCGGTGCAGGAGCCGGTGCAGCAGATCGTCGACGCCGTGCGCCGCGCCCTCGAGATCACCCCGCCCGAGCTGGCCAGCGACATCGTCGATCGCGGCATCGTGATGACCGGCGGCGGCGCGCTGATCCGCGGCCTCGACCTGCTGCTCGCGCAGGAGACCGGGTTGCCGATCCACGTGGACGAGGATCCGCTCACCTGCGTGGTGCGCGGCACGGGCCGGATCCTCGACGACTTCGACAAGTACCGCTCCGTCCTGACCACCTGACATGCGCGAGTTCGGGGGACGGGACGCGCCAGGTGGCGACCTCCTCCTGCTCGCCGCGTGCGTCGGCGTGGCCCTCCTCGCCTACGCGCTGCCGCGCGCCTGGTCGGCCGACGTGGTCGGCGCCATGCGCCGGACGGCGCTGCGTCCCGTCGTCGCCCTCCAGGCCCGCGCCGCCTCCGACCGCACCTCGCGGTTCCGCCTCGCCGGCATCGAGCACGAGCGCGACTCGATGGCGCTGCAGCTCCTGGCCGACACCGCCCTCCGCGACGAGAACGCCCAGCTCCGCCGGCTCCTCGCGATGCGCGAGCGGAAGATCCCCGGCTGGATCCCGGCCGAGGTGCTGCACCAGCCGACCCCGACCGACGCCCGTACCCTCCTACTCGGCGTCGGCTCCACCGACGGGGTGGCCCGCAACGACCCGGTGGTCACCCCCGATGGCCTGATCGGCGTGGTCTGGAACGTCGGCCCGCGTTCCGCCGCGGTGCTCACCTGGATGCACCCCGAATGGCGCGCGTCGGCCCTCACCCTCGAGGGCGGCGTGCTCGGGATCCTCGCCCCGACGGTGGTCGGCTCCAGCGGCCAGGCGATGCTCGAGCTCCGCGGCGTCGCCTTCCGGGACACGCTGGCGATCGGCACCCGCGTCTACACCGCCGGCCTGGGCGGCGTGTACCAGCGGATGCTGCCGGTCGGCCGCATCGTCGGCGTCGGCCGCGACCCGATGGGCTACGAGCGCCGGTACATCGTCTCGCCCTTCGCGGTGCCGTCGGCCGCCAGCCACGTGATGGTGCTCACGTCGCCGCGCGACTCGACCTTCGCCGGCTTCGAGACGGGGGACACGCTGCCATGAGCAACGTCTGGACCGGCGAGTTCCGGCAGTTCCGTCGTTCGAGCGACCGGCTCCGGGTGGCGGTCGTGATCGGCCTCCTCCTGCTGCTGGAGTTCTACCTGCGGCCCTCGCTGGTCGAGGGGCGCGGGATGCCGGACTTCCTCCTCCTCGCGCTGCTGCTCCTCTGCCTGCGGCTGCGGCCCGGGATGGCGGCCATCGTGGGGCTGCTGGTCGGCACCGTGATCGACGTGCTGTCGCCGGCGCGCTTCGGGGCCAACATGCTGGCCCACACGCTGCTCGGCTGGGGCGCGGCGTGGGGGCGCGCCGTCTTCTTCGCCGACAACATCGCCGTCAACGCCGGACTCTTCTTCTTCGGCACCTGGGTGCGCAACATGCTGGTGCTGATGCTGAGCGGCGCGGCGCTCGCGCGCCTCGGCGTCGAGGCGATCCTCTGGTCGCCGCTGCAGGGGCTCACCACGGCCGTGGTGGGCGTGCTGGTGGTGCTCTTCTTCCGCGACTGGCTCGCGATCCGGATCGAGCGGTGAGCACCTTCGCATCGTGGATGGTGGGCAGCCGGGCCCGGGTCGCGCGCTGGGTACTCGGCGCCGCGTTCGTCGTCCTCGCCGGCGCCTTCTTCCGGGCCCAGGTGCTCAAGTCGGACGAGTACGGGCTCCGCTCCGCGGAGAACCGGCGCCGCTTCATCCCGCTGCCGGCGCCCCGCGGCGAGATCTTCGACCGCAACGGCGAGGCGATCGCCGAGAATGCGCCCGGCTACTCGGTCGGCGTGCTCGCGACGCGTGCCGCCGACCTTCGGGAGGTGGTCGGACGGCTCGACTCGATGGTGCCCGACTCGCGGATCGACACGGCGGCGGTCTTCTCCAACTGGGCCGTCGCGCAGTTCCGCCCGGTCACGGTCTTCAAGTCGAGCGACTTCCGGCTCGTCTCGCTGCTCGAGGAGCACCGCACCGAGCTCCCGGGGCTGGTGATCCAGGCCGAGCCCCGCCGGCGCTATCCCGACAGCAGCGCGGTCGGGCACCTGGCCGGCTACATCGGGCAGGTCTCCGAGGGGGAGCTCGAGCAGGGCCACTTCCCGGGCGCCCGGATGGGTGACATCGTCGGCAAGTCGTCGCTCGAGCGCCGCTACGATTCGCTGCTGCGCGGCTCCGAGGGGATGCGGATCGTCGAGGTGAGTTCCCGCGGTCGCCTGGTCCACGACCCGGGGCAGGGGACGGTGGAGCTCCCCGAGGCGGGGCAGCCGCTGCGGACGACGATTGACCTGCCGCTGCAGCGCTTCGTCGACTCGATGTGGCGGGCCTCGCCGTTCCTGGCCAACAAGCACGGTGCGCTGCTCGCGATGCGCCCCGACGGCGCGATCCTCGCCTACTACTCGCACCCCACCTACGATCCGAATGAGTGGGTGGGCGGGATCAGCAGCACCGAGTACGCCCGGCTGAACGGGTCGGACAAGCCGCTGCTCAACCGGGTGATCTACGGGGCCTATCCGCCGGCGTCGCCGTTCAAGCTCGCGGTCGCGGCGATGGGGCTGAAGCGGGGCCTGGTCACCATGGACACCCACATGCCGGTGCCCTGCACGGGCGGGTTCACCTTCGGCGGCCGGCGCTACCGCTGCTGGAAGCCGGAGGGGCACGGCTCGCTCGACCTCCGCGGCGCGATCGCCACCTCGTGTGACGTCTACTTCTACCAGCTCGGCCTCAAGCTCGGCGCCGATGACCTGCTCGCCGGGGCGCGGGAGATGGGCTTCGGCGACGTGAGCGGCATCGACCTGCCGGGCGAGATGCAGCCGACGCTGTACGACGACGTGGCCGAGTACGTCAAGCGCCGCGGCGCCTTCAACAAGGGCGAGACGCTCAACCTCGCGATCGGCCAGGGGGCCCAGGCGCAGACGCTCGTCAACATGGTGTCGTTCTATGCCGCGCTCGCCTCCGACGGGGTGAAGCGCGCGCCGTACCTCGTCGCCCGCGATCCCGAGGCGCCGGTCCACTCGCTCGGCCTCACCCCGGCACAGCTCGACGGTCTCCGGGCGGCGATGAGCGACGTGGTGACCCGCGGCACGGCGGGCGCGTCGGGTGGTGCGGAACTCGACGTGGCCGGCAAGACCGGCACCGGCCAGGTCTCGGGCGGCAGGCGGGACATCGGCTGGTTCATCGGCTACGCCCCCGCCCGGCAGCCCGAGATCGTGGTGGGGATCCTGGTCGAGGAGGGCGAGCACGGCTCGCTGGTGGCGCCCTACGTGGTGCACGCGATCCGCCGCTGGCTGCTGGGTGCCGACCCGTCGGTGGCCCGCCAGCCGATCGACGTGCCGCTCACCGAAGACCTGGCCCCGCGCGACTCGACCACCCCCGGCGACTCGCTGTGACCCGTCGGCTCGAGCGCCTGCTGCTCCTGGTCGCCGCCGCGCTGGTGGCCCTCGGGCTGCTGGTCCTCTACAGCGCCGGCCAGACGGACGTGAGTTCCGGTGCGGACGGAATCTGGAAGCGCCAGCTGGTTTTCCTGTGCGTCGCCGTCACCGGGGCCGTGGTGACCTCGCGCATCTCGTACCGGATGCTCGAGTGGGCCGCGCCATGGCTCTACGGCTTTTCCCTGGTGGCGCTCGCCGCGACGCTCGTGATCGGCTCGGGCGGCACCACCGCCGAGGGGATCCGGAGCTGGATCGTGGTCGGGCCGATCAAGATCCAGCCGGTCGAGTTCGCCAAGCTCGCCACCATCCTGATGCTCGCCCGCTGGTTCTCGGCGCGGCGCGAGCCGCCGGAGACGCTCCGCGGCCTCGTCCCCCCGATCCTCATCGCCGCCGCACCGGCGCTGCTGGTGCTTCGGCAGCCAGACCTCGGCAGCGCGATGGTCTTCGGCGGCATCATGCTCGCGACGTTCTTCTGGGCCGGGGTGCCGCCCTCGCTGCTGCTCTTCCTGGTGTCGCCCGCGATCTCGCTGCTCCTGGCCTGGAGCACGGTGCTCTGGTCGTTCTGGATGGTCGCCCTGTTCCTGATGCTCGTCGTCTGGCGGCCCTTCATCCTCGAGGCGATCCTCGTCTACCTCGCCAATTCGGCGATGGGTGTGATGGCCATCGTGGTATGGGACCGGCTCAGCGATTTCCAGAAGGCCCGGATCACCTCGTTCCTCAATCCCGAGGCCGATCCGCTAGGCCGCAGCTACCAGGCGATCCAGTCGCGCATCGCGATCGGCTCGGGCGGACTGGTCGGTGCCGGGCTCACCGACGGGCCGCTCAAGCGCTCCGGCTTCATCCCGGCGCACTGGACCGACTTCGTCTTCTCGGTGGTCGGGGAGGAGCTTGGCTTCCTCGGCGTCATCGTCGTGCTGGGGCTCTTCTTCGGCCTGCTGGTGACGCTGGTGCAGATCGCCCGTCGCGCCGCCGATCCGTTCGCCTCCCTGGTGACCTTCGGGATCGTGGGGTTGCTGTTCACCCACGTCTTCGAGAACGTCGGGATGACGATCTCCCTGATGCCGATCACCGGCATCCCGCTGCCGTTCTTCTCCTACGGCGGCTCCTTCCTCCTGGCCAACGGGATCGCCCTGGGGCTCGCCTACCGGACCGCCCGGGAGGGGCGGGCCGCCGGCTATGTCGAGGCCTGACAACAACTTCCCTGTCAAGACCTTGCGCGGCGACCGGCGGCTCGGCACGTTCAATGGTCGCGATGCGCCTCCCCCGGCGGTCGCATACCCGGAGTACCATGACCGTAATGGCGTGGTTCAAGAAGGAGCGGAAACCGCGGGTCGCCCCGCGCGAGCGACGCGACATCCCGGCGGATGCCTGGGAGAAGTGCGAGTCGTGCGGGCACGTCGACCTGCGGGAGAAGTTCGATCGGGCGCTGTCGGTCTGTCCCGAGTGCGGGATGCACAAGCGCTTCGCCGCCGAGGAGTACATCGAGCTCCTGACCGATGACGGCAGCTGGAAGGAGCTCTTCGCCGAGCTCCGTTCGGCGGACCCGCTCGAGTTCGAGCACTATCCCGATCGGGTGGCCGCGGCCCAGAAGAAGACCGGCGCGTCGGACGCGATCTACACCGGCCTCGCCAAGCTCGAGGGGCAGCCGCTGCACCTCGGCGTGATGAATTTCCGCTTCATGGGCGGCTCGATGGGCTCGGTGGTCGGCGAGAAGATCGCCCGCCTCGCCCGGCGCAGCGCCGACAAGAAGATCCCGATGGTGCTGGTGTGCACCTCCGGCGGCGCCCGGATGCAGGAAGGTGCCCTCTCCCTCATGCAGATGGCGAAGACCTCCGCCGCCATCGCCCAGCTCAAGAAGCTCGCCGTCCCGTTCATCACCGTGCTCACCGACCCGACCACCGGCGGCGTCTCCGCCTCCTTCGCGATGCAGGGCGACGTGATCCTGGCCGAGCCGGGGGCGGTGATCGGCTTCGCCGGGCAGCGGGTGATCAAGCAGACGATCGGCCAGGACCTTCCGGAAGGGTTCCAGACCGCCGAGTTCCTGCTGGAGAAGGGCCAGATCGACGACGTCGTGCCGCGCGGCTCGCTCCGCGAAACCACGGCGCGCCTGCTGCGCCACATGCGCCGCCGGCGGGTGTCGAGCAAGACCGAAACGGCCGCCTGAGTCGAGATCCGCGAATCGAGACTGGTGATTCGAGGGAGCCCTCCGGTTCCCTCGATTCGCGAATCACGAGTCTCGAGTCTCGCTACTCGGCCGCCCTCGACTACCTCTTCCCCCGGGTCACCACCATCAAGTTCGGGCTCGAGACGACCCGGCGCCTCCTCGAGGCCGCCGGGCATCCCGAGCGCCAGTTCCTCGCCATCCACGTCGGCGGCACGAACGGCAAGGGGAGCGTCTCCACCCTGATCGCCGCCGCGCTCCGCGAGCACGGCGTCCGGACCGGGCTCTACACCTCGCCCCACCTCGTCTCGTTCCGCGAGCGGATCGCGGTGGGTGGCGCGCCGATCTCCCGTGATGCCGTGGTGGCGTGGACCGAGCACCTCCGGCCGGTGATCGAGGAGACCGGGGCGACCTTCTTCGAGGTCACGACCGCGATCGCCTTCGCCGACTTCGCCGCCCGCGGCGTGGAGGTGGCGGTGGTGGAGGTGGGGCTCGGGGGTCGACTCGACAGCACCAACGTCATCACCCCGATGGCCAGCGCGGTGACCCACATCGCCCTCGACCACCAGAAGTACCTCGGCGACACGCTGGAGCAGATCGCGGCGGAGAAGGCCGGGATCGCGAAGCCCGGGGTGCCATTCGTGATAGGGGAGCGCGACCCGGCGATCGCGTCGGTCCTCCGGCAGGCGGCGGAGGCGGCCGTCGCGGGCCCCGGGCCCCTCGTGCGAGTGGTGCCGCCCGAGGCGGAATGGCGCGGACCCCTCGGGCTCCTGGGGCCGCACCAATGTCGCAACGCGGCGATCGCCGAGGCCGTCCTGGACACCCTCCCGGCACCGCTCAGGCCGACCCCGACCGAGACGTCAGTGGCCTTCGCCGCGGCGCGGCTGCCGGGTCGGCTCGACCGGCGCGGTCGCTGGCTCTATGACGTGGCCCACAACCCCGACGGGATGCAGACCCTCACCGCGGCCCTCCGGGCCCTGGAGCCGCCGCGGCCGGTCCACGCGCTGGTTTCGATCCTCGGTGACAAGGACTGGCCGGCGATGCTCGTCGAGCTCGACACCGCCATCGATGTCGGGATCCTGACCGTGGCTCCGTCGGCGGCAGGGCGGGGGTGGGACCTGGGGTGGCTGGAGCGCTGGCTCGCCGACCCCGACCGGCCGGCGCCGCGCGCCGAGTGGCACCTGGTGCCCGACTTCGGCGCCGCCCTGGCGCGGGCCGAGGCAGGGGCCGGGACGGTGCTGGTGACCGGCTCCTTCCACACCGTGGGCGACGTGCTTCAAGCCAGGGGCGAGCCGGCCACGGCATAGGATCAGGGGTCGCCTGCAACCCTGCGGTCCACCCGCAGCGTCCCACGCAACGTCCGCTCGCTCACCATCCTCCAGGACCGCCGTGTCGCACCGGAATCGCTTGCTGCTCCTCGTCTTGCTCCTTGGCACCGGATCGCTTTCTGCGCAGTCGCCCGCGCTCGACCGAAGCGGGGAGCGGCACTTCTGGCAGGTCGTCGACGAATTGACCGCCGGGAGTGAGCCTTCCACGGCGGCATGGGACGCGCTCTTCACCACGCCCGGGTATGCGGCGCTCGAATCCCGCGAGCACCGCCGTGCCGCCATCACCCTCGGCATCAGGGCGGCGCTCGCACCGTCGCTCGCCGCGACCCGCGATTCGATCCTCGCGGCCAACGGCTGGACCGCCCGGGTCCTCCGCCATGTCCGCGAGGTCGTTGGCAGGCGGACCGAGCTGGACGCCTTCCTGGTGCACGTCGAGCAGGCGGGCGTGCTCCGCCGGGGTGCGGAACTCGCGGCGCCGTTCCTGCCCCCCGGTTCTGTCGAGCGATTCGGGCAACCGCGCGTGGCGTTCCTCTACTTCCTCCCCGATGGCCGCGGCTATCCCGGCTTGATCGTCGCCGATGTCGCGAATCTCGCCGGCCGAAGCGACACTCAGCTGACTAGGTTCTTCGGGCACGAGGCGATCCACTACTACCGATGGGCGCTCGTCGGGGCGCGTGGGGGCGCCGAGACCTCGCGGCCCTCGGACGACCTGCAGGAGTTGCTCACCAAGCTCCAGGAGGAGGGCATCGCGGACCTGCTCGACAAGCTCCCGGAGCTCGCGGCCGACAGCGCCACGATGGTGCGGAACGTCGGCGCGTCACGGGCCGAATACCTGTCGACCTATCGAGCGGAGGCACAACGGGCGGTGGAACTCGTTGCCGACCTGGATCGCACGTTGACGCGCATCGCCGGGGATGCCACCCACGCCGACTCGCTGGTTGGCGCCCTGGGCGACCGGCTGCCGCTCGAGGGCCGCCCGCTCGGCTCGTTCCTGGCGGCCAAGGTGCGCGACGGTCTTGGTCCGGCCGTCCTCGGAGCGACGATCCTGGACCCCGCCGGCTTCCTGCTGGCCTATGACAGGGCCTCGAGGACCCCCTCCTGCGGGGGATGTCCGCGGCTCTCCGAGCCGTCCCGACGGTTCCTGGAGACTCGCGCCCAGCGCTGAGTGCGAGGGGCCTGGGACGGGGTGGCCCTCGACACCGGGGTCTCCCCCCTGTCTCCCCCCTTGGGGGAGACTATTTTGTGCCATGACTTTCCAGGCGCTCCCCGGGTTCCGTGACTTCCCGCCCGACGACCTGGCCTTCCGGTCCCACATCCTGGCGGCCTGGCGCCGGGTCGCGACCCGCTACGGCTTCACCGAGTACGACGGCCCGCCGCTGGAGCCGCTCGAGCTCTACACGGCCAAGAGCGGCGACGAGATCGTCGGCCAGCTGTTCAACTTCACCGACAAGGGCGATCGCGAGGTGGCGCTCCGCCCCGAGATGACCCCCACCTTCGCGCGGATGGTCTCCTCGTTCGCGAAGGCGGCGCCCAAGCCGGTGCGCTGGTTCTCGATGCCGCAGCTCTTCCGCTACGAGAAGCAGCAGCGCGGCCGGCTGCGCGAGCACTTCCAGCTCAACTGCGACCTCGTGGGCGAGGCCGGTCCGCGCGCCGACGCCGAGGTGATCGCGCTGGCGATCGACGTCTGTCGCGAGCTGGGGCTGACGGCGCAGGACTTCCGGGTCCGCCTGTCGGATCGTCGCGTGATCTACACTCTGCTCGCGCAGGCGATGATCGAGCCGGACGCCTGGGAAGCGGTGCTTGGCGTGATCGACAAGCTGGAACGCGACGGCGCCACCGCATCGCGTGCCCGTCTCCTCGAACTCGGGCTCGGGGATCGGGCAGAGGCGGTGCTCGCCGTCGCCGCGGTCCGGTCGGCCGAGGACCTCGCTGCGCTCGCCGACGGGTGGGGCCTGAAGACCGCCGATTGGCAGTTCTCGCTGGTGCTCGACGCGCTGGGGGCCATGGGGCTGGAGGAGTTCGTCGAGGTCGACTTCTCGATCGTCCGCGGCCTGGCGTACTACACCGGCACGGTGTTCGAGCTGTTCGACCGGGGGGCCAAGTTCCGCGCGATCTGCGGCGGCGGCCGCTACGACACGCTGCTCGCCTCGCTGGGCGGGGCCGACCTCCCGGCCGTGGGCTTCGGGATGGGCGACGTGGTCCTCGGCGAGCTGCTCAAGGACCGCGGCCTCCGCCCGGCGACGCCGCCGGCGATCGACGCCTTCCTCGCCGCGGTCACCGACGATGACCTCGCGGCCGTGCTGGCGAGCGCGCACGCGCTGCGCGACGCCGGGATCGCGGTCGAGTATCCGCTTGGCACGCCGGTCGCCGGCCTCGGCAAGCAGCTCAAGCTCGCCGACGCGCGCGGCGCGCGGCTCGCGATCGTGATCGGCCCCGACGACCGCGCCCGCGGCGAGGTGCAGCTCAAGGACCTCGCGGCCAAGACCCAGGCGGCGGTGCCGCTCGGCGACCTGGTCGCGCGCTGTCGCGCGATCCTCACTTCAACGGACTGAGCAATGGCAGACAAGGGCATCACTCCCCGCGCCGAGGACTTCAGCGCCTGGTACAACGACCTGATCCAGAAGGCCGAGCTGGCGGACTACTCGCCGGTGCGGGGGTGCATGGTGATCCGCCCCAACGGCTACGCGATCTGGGAGCAGATGCAGCACGCCCTGGACGACATGTTCAAGGCGACCGGTCACCAGAACGCCTACTTCCCGCTCTTCATCCCGCAGAGCTTCCTGGCCCGCGAGGCGGAGCACGTCGAGGGGTTCGCCCCGGAGACGGCGGTGGTCACCCACGGCGGCGGCAAGGAGCTGGAGGAGCCGCTGGTCGTGCGGCCGACGTCCGAGACGATCATCTACTCGATGTTCGGCAAGTGGATCCAGAGCTGGCGCGACCTGCCGCTGCTGATGAACCAGTGGTGCAACGTGGTGCGCTGGGAGATGCGCACCCGGCTCTTCCTCCGCACCACCGAGTTCCTCTGGCAGGAGGGCCACACCGCCCACGCCACCGAGGCGGAGGCCCAGGAGGAGACGCTCAAGATCCTCGGCATCTACCGCCGCTTCATGGAGGAGTGGATGGCGATGCCGGTGGTGACCGGCCGGAAGACCGAGAGCGAGAAGTTCGCTGGGGCGCTCCGCACCTACGCGTGCGAGGCGCTGATGCAGGACAACAAGGCGCTCCAGGCCGGCACGTCCCACCACCTCGGCCAGAACTTCGCGAAGGCGTTCGAGGTGCAGTTCCAGACCGCCGAGGGCGGCCTCGACTACGTGTGGAGCACCTCGTGGGGCGTGTCCACCCGGATGATCGGCGGCCTGATCATGACCCACGGCGATGACCGCGGCATGGTCTGCCCGCCGCGCCTGGCGCAGTGGCAGGTGGTGATCGTCCCGATCTGGCGTTCGGACGAGGAGAAGGAGGCCACCTGCGGCGCGGCCGACCGACTGGTTGCCGAGCTTCGCGCCGCGGGGATCCGGGTCACCGCCGACCTCCGCGAGGGAATCAAGCCGGGTGCCAAGTACTTCGAGTGGGAGGCGCGCGGCACGCCGCTCCGGCTCGAGATCGGCCCGCGCGACCTCGCCGCCGGCACCGTGATGCTGGCCCGGCGCACCGGCGGCAAGGAGAGCGTGCCGATGGACGGCCTCGCCGGGGCGCTGCAGGGCGCCCTGGACGCGATGCAGGACGCGCTCTTCGCCGCGGCGCGGGATCGGCGCGAGGCCAACTCGCTGCGCGGCCCCAAGTCGAAGGAGGAGTTCATCGAGTTCCTCGCCCGCGACGGCGGCTTCGTGTACGCCGGCTTCTGCGGCGATCCCGCCGTCGAGGCCGAGATCAAGGAACAGACCAAGGCGACCATCCGCTGCATCCCCGACGAGGAGTTCCGCTCGGCCGAGGCGCCAACCACCTGCATCTGGACCGGCCGGCCCGCGACGATGGAGGCGCTGTGGGCGAAGGCGTACTGACGCCGTTGCTCACCGACGCCGGCCTGTCGCGTCCCGGCGGCGGCTCGCTGGCGATGGGCGGGGTCGATCTCGAGGAGATCGCCGAGGCGGTCGGCACGCCGACCTACGTCTACGATGCCGGGACGATCCGCGAGCGGTTCGCCCGGCTCGATGCCGCGTTCGGCGACCTGCCGCACCGGATCTGCTACGCGGTGAAGGCCAACGGCAACCTCGCGGTGCTGCGCCTGCTGGCGGATCTCGGCGCCGGCGCCGACATTGTGTCGGGCGGCGAACTGCTGCGCGCCGTCGCGGCGGGATTTCCCGCCGACCGGATCGTCTTCAGCGGGGTGGGGAAGACCGACGAGGAGCTGCTCGCCGCGATCGCCGCCGGCGTCGGCCACATCAACGTCGAGTCGCTCGCGGAGCTCTCGCGCCTCGCGATGCTCGCCGACCTGCAGGGCGCCACGGTCTCGGTCGGGATCCGCATCAACCCCGATGTCACGGCCGAGACCCACCCCTACATCAGCACCGGGACCGGCGGACTCAAGTTCGGGGTGCCGATCGACCAGCTGGGCGAGGCCTTCGCGATCCTCGAGGAAAACGCCGCGCTCCGCCTCGGCGCGCTGGCGATGCACCTCGGCAGCCAGATCCTCAAGCCGGCCCCGTGGGTGGCGGGGCT
Source organism: uncultured Gemmatimonadaceae bacterium (assembly GCA_964557115.1). Classification (GTDB taxonomy): domain Bacteria; phylum Gemmatimonadota; class Gemmatimonadetes; order Gemmatimonadales; family GWC2-71-9; genus Palsa-1233. Next base: position 3,119 of record CAZKYO010000026.1, on the reverse strand, counting down.
GGAGCGCCTCACGGCGGTGCTCGCCGAGGCGCGGGCCCGCGGCCACGATGTCGGCGTGCTCGACGTGGGCGGCGGGCTCGGGATCCGCTACCGCGACGAGGAGCCGCTCGATCCGGTGGACTGGATCGCGGCGATCCGCGAGCCGCTCGCGGCCACCGGCTGTGTCGTGCAGATGGAACCCGGTCGCTACCTGGTCGGCCCGGCGGGCGTGATGCTGACGCGCATCGTGCACCGGAAGCACTCCGGCGGTCGCGAGATCGCGATCATCGACGCCGGGATGAACGACCTGCTGCGCCCATCACTCTACAAGGCATGGCACGAGATCGTACCGGTCGCCGCGATCGGCGCCCCGCCGGCGGCGACCGACGTGGTCGGCCCGGTCTGCGAGACCGGTGACTTCATCGGCCTCGAGCGGCAGCTCGCGCCGGTCCCTGCCGGCGGCCTCCTCGCCGTCCTCGGGGCCGGCGCATACGCCTTCGCGATGGCCTCGAACTACAACTCCCGCGCGCGCGCCGCCGAAGTGCTGGTCGATGGCGGCCGCTGGGCGGTGGCCCGCCCGCGCGAGCGCCTCGGCGACCTGTTCCGCACCGAACGACCCGACCCATTCTCCGACGAGCAGACGTGAGCCACCACGACGGCATCCTGATCATCGACTTCGGTTCGCAGTACACCCAGCTCATCGCGCGCCGGGTGCGCGAGCAGCGCGTCTACTGCGAGATCCATCCGCCCTCGCGCGACATCGCCTGGATCCGCGCGTGGAAGCCGAAGGGGATCATCCTCTCGGGCGGGCCGAACTCGGTGTATGGCGAGGGAGTGCCGACGGCGGATCCGGCGCTGCTCGAGCTGGGGATCCCGGTCCTGGGGCTCTGCTACGGGATGCAGTTGATGGCCCACCTCGCCGGGGGCAAGGTCGTCGGCGCCTCGCGCCGGGAGTACGGGCGTGCCGACGTGCGGGTGGCGGGGGGGCAGCTGTTCCTCGGCTTCCAGGCGGGAGGAACGACCCCCGTCTGGATGAGCCACGGCGACCACGTGGACGAGGCACCGGCCGGCTGGCGGGTGACGGCGAGCAGCGAGAACTCGCCGGTCGCGGCGATGGAGCACGAGTCGCGCCCGCTCCACGCGGTGCAGTTCCACCCCGAGGTGGCGCACACCCCGCGCGGCGCCGAGATCCTCGGCAACTTCCTGTTCGGCGTCTGCGGGTGCGAGCCCGACTGGACCCCCGAGCACTTCGTCGAGAGCGAGGTGGCGCGGATCCGCGAGCTGGTCGGCGACGCCCGGGTGATCTGCGGGCTCTCCGGGGGAGTGGACTCCTCGGTGGCCGCCGCGCTGGTGCACCGCGCCGTCGGCGATCGCCTCACCTGCATCTTCGTCGACCACGGGCTGCTGCGGCTCAACGAGCGGGAACAGGTCGAGCAGACCTTCCGCCGCAACCTCGGGATCGACCTCCGCACGGTGGACGCCTCGGCGGAGTTCCTCGCCGACCTCGAGGGCGTCCAGGACCCGGAGCTCAAGCGCAAGCGCATCGGGCACCGCTTCATCGAGGTGTTCGAGCGGGAAGCCAAGGCGGTCGGCGACGACGTTCGCTTCCTCGTGCAGGGGACGCTGTACCCCGACGTGATCGAGTCGTTCTCGCCGACCGGCGGCCCGTCGGTCACCATCAAGACCCACCACAACGTCGGCGGGCTGCCCGAGCGGCTGCCGTTCACGCTGATCGAGCCGCTGCGCGAGCTGTTCAAGGACGAGGTCCGCCAGGTCGGCCGCGAGCTGGGGCTGCCGGAGGAGATGGTCGGGCGCCACCCGTTCCCGGGTCCCGGCCTCGCGATCCGGATCCTCGGTCCGGTGGACCGCCCGCAGTGCGACCTGCTGCGGCAGGCCGATGCGATCTACATCGAGGAGATCCGCGCCGCCGGACTGTACGACCAGATCTGGCAGGCGTTCGCGGTGCTGCTGCCGATCCGGTCGGTCGGCGTCCTCGGCGACTTCCGGAGCTACGACCAGGTCGTGGGCCTGCGCGCCGTCACTTCGCGGGACGGCATGACCGCCGACTGGTTCCCGTTCCCGCCCGACGTCCTGGCCCAGATCAGCAGCCGCATCGCCAACGAGGTGCAGGGCGTCGGCCGGGTGGTCTACGACGTCAGCAGCAAGCCGCCCGCGACGATCGAGTGGGAATAGCGGAAGGGCACCAGGGCGACAAGGCGTAGCGATCCACCTCGTCCCGAGCGCAGCGAGGGACCCCACCAAGCGGCACGGGGGGCCCCCCCCGCACGGGCCCCGGGCCCCCGTTGACCCCCTCCGGGGCCCCCGGGGCGCCGGGGTGGCATTGGCATTGGTCGAGTCATTCTGGGTGGTCTCCTCTCAGATTTCGGCTAGATCACTCCCCCACTCTGCGGGCTGATCTGCGCCACCAACCGGATCTCGGATAGCTTGGCCTCTGCCACCCCCGAGCCTTGGCAGATCTCCAGAATCCGGGCAACCTTGGCCTCCGCGGTTTGGGGTACCCTGGCCTTTTGCAGCTTGACCCACTCCTGGCAATCAATCACCATCCACTCCCCACCCCACTCTGCGGCCTGGGCCAGCATCTGATTACTAGCGATCTCTGCCGGCGGCGGAGTAAATTGGCCATTGCTGCCATAGTTGAACTGCCCAGCCTCATCGCCCGGCATCTGCAGCGCCCGCAGCACCGGCACCCCCGCTGGAAACAGATGCTTGTACTCCCGATAGACCCG
>CAZKYO010000026.1:0-383 GCA_964557115.1 uncultured Gemmatimonadaceae bacterium | reverse complement strand
ATCGCCTGATCCCCATATGTGTAAAACCAATCCGGGGACTCCAGCGGCGCCAACACCAACCGGCCCTGGCTGTCGGTCTTGAAGGTATTGTACTCCCGCATGCCAACCCCGCCCCACCAACTGGACCCTGGATACCAGGCCGCGTTGTCCCGCCAGGGCTTATAGGGCTTGGTGTTGTCTACCGGCGCCCCGGTGCCCACCCCGCTGGTGCCCTCATACTCCTGTTTGGTCATGTATACCGTGATGGTATTCGGGACCAAGGTTCGTAAGCTCTTCCATGGATTTGTCATTTGCTGGATTCCTTTCCTATCTGGGGCTATTCCCCATCAGATTTTGAGATCAGAGTCACCAACTCTGTGATGACTCGGGTATTTCCTTCCACG
>CAZKYO010000025.1:0-43989 GCA_964557115.1 uncultured Gemmatimonadaceae bacterium | reverse complement strand
AGTCCTCGGGGTTGGCGGTGAAGACCAGCAGCACGTCGAGCGGCAGCCGCACCGGATAGCCTTTGATCTGGACGTCGCCCTCCTGCATGATGTTGAAGAGGCCGACCTGGATCTTGCCGGCGAGGTCCGGCAGCTCGTTGATCGCGAAGATCCCGCGGTTGGCGCGCGGCAGCAGGCCGTAGTGCATGGTGAGCTCGCTGGCGAGCTCGTGGCCGCCGCGCGCCGCCTTGATCGGGTCGACGTCGCCGATGATGTCGGCGATCGTGACGTCCGGGGTGGCGAGCTTCTCGACGAAGCGCTCCTCCCGCCCCAGCCAGGTGATCGGCGTGTCGGGTCCCCGCCGCTCGATCAGCGCGATCGCCTCCCGGGAGATCGGGGCGAACGGGTCGTCGTGCACCTCGCTGCCGGCGACCACCGGGATCGCCTCGTCGAGGAGGTCGGTCAGGGCACGGAGGATTCGCGACTTGGCCTGCCCGCGGGTGCCGAGGAGGATGAAGTCGTGCCGGGCGAGCACGGCGTTGACCAGCTGGGGGAGAACCGTTTCCTCGTAGCCGACGATTCCCGGGAAGAGGGGGGCGCCGGACGCCAGGCGGGCCAGCAGGTTGGTCCGCAGCTCGTCGCGGACGCTGCGGCCGCGCAGGGGCTCCTCGCCCCAGGGCGAGAAGGACAATTCCCCGAGGGTGACAGGACGCTGGGTCATCGGGCCCCCGGCCGGCCATGGCGCGGTCCCTGGGAGTCGCTCGAACGGGGCGGTGCGTGACGCATCTTTCGGTGTCTCATCGGGGGAAGGTGTCGGAAGTGTTTTGCAGGCAGCAGCTTAGGGTGCTTGACAGGGGGTGGCCACGCCCTAACTTGAACCGCGGTGCATCGGGCGATTGCGGCCGACGCGCGGCGCGGGCCACGGTCACCATTCAGCGAACAGTTCCCAAGGGAGAGGCGATGCGGAAGTTCCTTCTGGTGGCGGCGGTGGTCGCCGCGGCGGCGTGCGGCGAGAAGTCGGAAGACGGCAGCATGGACACGACGGCGACGATGGCTCCGGCCGCGACGACGACGGACACGAACACCATGGGCAACACGATGAACGACACGACGATGTCGCACGACACGACCATGGCGAAGCCCGACACGACCAAGATGTAATCGATCGGTACCACGCTCGTTGCACCCCGACGCCCCGGACAGGTTCCGGGGCGTCGTGCGTTCACGCCGTGGCCGCGTCGATCGCCACGGGGAAGTCCGCGACCGGTGCGCCGGTGCCGCCCACCTTCACCATGTCGCCGGTCGCCACCTCGCGGCGCAGCTTGGCACTCGCGATCCAGCGATCGCCGATCACGCCGAGCGTCGCGACGGTGCCGACCTCCTTGCCGCCGGCGGTCGTGATCGTGCCGTCCGCCGGAGGCGTGCCGCGACCGGTGAGCGCGCGCAGCGTGCGGTTCGCGTGGCCGCGGAAATGGAGCCGTGCGACGGTCTCCTGTCCCACGTAGCACCCCTTGTCGTAGCGCACCCCGTCGAGCTCGTCGAAGCGCACCTCCTGCGGCAGCGTCTTCTCGTCGATCTCGCGGCCGAGCACCGGCCATCCGCCCGCCAGCTGCCGGGCGGCGGCGACCCCCGCCGCCGCGGTGCGCCACCCCGTCGGCTCCATCTCACGCGGCACGAGCGCGATCGCCGCGAACGGCGCGGGACCGAGCGATCGCAGCGCGATCGCTGCCGCCGGCACGTCCTGCGGCGGCCCGGTGAGCCACCACGCCGCCAGGTCGCCGCTGCGATCGGTCACCTTGGCCAGGCGCGGCGGAAAGCTGCGCGCGAGCAATGCCCGCAGCGCGTCGCGTCCTCCCTCGGGGACGATCAGCCAGTGGCCGCTCGCCTCGCTGCCGATCCAGAGATCGGTCACGATCATCCCCTTCGGCGTGAGCACCGCGCCCCAGCGCAGTCCGTCGGCGGCACCCTTCACCAGGTCGTTGGTGAAGATGCCCTGCAGGCAGTCGCGAGCCCCCGGCCCCTCGACGCGAAGGATCGCATCGGCCCTCGCGATCGCGGTCGGCTCCGCATCCGCGGCGAGATACGCCTCGCGAGTGACGACGACGTCGGGAGTCATCCCGCCTCCCCGGGGGCGTGGCGACCGTGGCCGTTGCTGCCGGCACGGCGGTGCACCGCCGCGCGGCCCTCGAGGTCCGGGACCATTCCCGGCAGCAGGCGCAGCAGCAGGCCGGCCCGCTCCGCGGCCGATCGCATGGCAAGCAGCGGTCGCGCCTGTTCGGCGTCCCAGGGGATCGTGCCGGCGACCTGGAAGGTCAGCACGCCGGGATCCTCGCTCCAGTCGAGCTCGCCCGGCAGGTCGGCCAGGACCGCCATGGCGCGTCGACACCGCTCGGCGAGGCCGCGCAGCGCGGCCTCCGCATCGGGCGGGATCTCGCGCGCCCCCTCCTCGTCGCCGAATTCCTCCACCAGGGCATTCAGGTAAGGCGTGTCCTCGTCGAGGAGTCGGCGCAGCACGAAGCGCGACTCTCCCTCGACGAGGATGTTGCTGCGGCCGTCAGGCAGGGCCTGCTGGGTCCGCACCCGGGCCACGGTGCCGATCGTGCCGCTGGGCGGGACCTCGCCATCCGGGCCGGGGGGCAGCAGGCCGAACCGCCCGTCCGTGGCCGTGACGTCGGCGAGCAGTGCCCGGTAGCGGTCCTCGAAGATGTGCAGCGGGGCGCGGGTGCCGGGGAAGAGCACCATGTCGAGCGGGAAGAGGGCCAGCTGGCGGGGCATGAAGGAAAGATAGGGGCGGACGGTGCCCCACCGGGTGAGACTGGCGGCTCGAGACTTGAGATTGGAGTGGCCCGCCCTCGAATCACCAGTCTCGAATCGCCAGTCTCGAATCAGGCCGCCCGGAACTCTCCGAGATGCCGCACCTCGGGGCAGTCGCGCAACTTGGCGAACGCCCGCTCTCGCAGCTGGCGGATCCGCTCCCGGGTGACGCCGAGCGCGGTGCCGATCTCCTCGAGGGTCCGGGCCTCCTCCTGCGGGTCGAGGCCGTAGTAGAGCGACAGGATCCGGCGCTCGCGCGGGGTGAGGTACCGGCGGAAGAGGCGGTCGAGGAATTCGCGCCGGAGCGATTCGTCGGTGCGGCTCTCGATCTCGCTCGATTCGCCCATCGGGAGTCGCTCGCCCAGCGTCGCCGAGCGGGTGTCGCCGCTGTCCACCGGCGCGTCGAGCGAGACCTCGGTGACGAACAGCCGCTTCGCCTCCCGGATGTCCTCGATCGACTGCGCCAGCGCCGTGGCGAGCTCCTCGTCGGTGGGCGTGCGGCCGAGTTCCTGGGCGAGGAGCCCCTGCGCCTTGGCGAAGCGCACGACGGCGGTGTTCTGGTTGAGCGGGAACCGGACCGAGCGGGTCTGTTCGGCGAGCGCCTTGAGCACGGCCTGCCGGACCCACCACACGGCATAGGAGATGAACTTGACGCCGCGATCGGGATCGAACTTGCGGACCGCGCGGAGCAGTCCCTCGTTGCCGATCGCGACCAGGTCGCCGAGCTCGAGCCCGTGGCCCTGGTAGCGCTTCACGAACGCGATCACGAATCGCAGGTTCGCCGTGACCAGCCGTTCGGCCGCAACCTGGTCGCCGGTGCGCGCGAGTCGCGCCAATCGTCGCTCCTCCTCGATGTCGGTGATCATCGGGAGGTCCTTGATGTCGCGCAGGTACTGCTCGAACGCCTCCCCGGCTGCGGGGGCGAGCGGCAAGCGCGTACGAACGGGTGCACGACGTTGACGTCGGGGCATGGCCCACTCGGAGAAATGTGTTTTCGAAGATTGTCCTGCGGATCTATCGCAAGATGGGGCCGGCGGGAACCCTGTCAAGAGGGCCTAAATGCCCACAATGCAATGACTTGCGAGATCGGCTGTTGCGCGTTTCCTGCACATCCTCCACAGCCCGTTTTTCCACGGTGATGTGGATGCGCCATACAACTCATTGCAATTCAACTTGATGGATTGAACCGGCGGGGCGCGCCCTTGTGGAAAATGGCGGCTCAGTTGCCCTGGAGCAGGTCGGCGAGGCGATCCGGGTCGATCGCCTGCGTCCATCCACCCTGCGCGGACCGTGCCACGGCGCCGATCCCGGCGAGCAGCGTGGCGTGGATCTCCCCGGCGCGGTTCTTCTTGTCGTGCACCAGGGCGGCGCGGAACGCGGCGATGTCCACGCCGCGCGGGCAGGCGGTCGGAAGGCCGAGTCGCCCGAGCAGTGACGCGATGCGATCGGCGGTGCCGGCCGCGGCGAGGGAGTGCGACTCGGCGATCCGCGCCTCCACCACGAGGCCGATGGCGACCGCCTCGCCGTGTCGAATGGCGAAGCGCGTCGCGTGCTCGAGGGCGTGTGCAGTTGTGTGCCCGGCGTTGAGGATCGCGCGCCGCCCGGCCTCGCGCTCGTCGCCTTCGACGACCTCCGCCTTGATCGCGAGCGACCGGTGCACCAGCTCCGCGAGCACCACGTCGTCGCGCTCGAGGATCGCCGCTGCATGCGCCTCCAGCCATTGCCACATGTCGGGGGACGCGATCGCGGCGTGCTTGACCGCCTCGGCGAGTCCCTCGCGGAAGGTGTCGGCGGGGAGGGTGGCGAGGAGCGCGGGATCGGCGATCACCGCGATCGGCGGGTGGAACGCACCGACCAGGTTCTTGCCCGCCTCCGTGTCGACGCCGGTCTTGCCGCCCACCGCCGCGTCGAGCATCGCCAGGGTGGAGGTGGGAACGGCGACCCAGCGGATCCCCCGCAGGCAGGTTGCCGCCACGAAGCCGGCGAGGTCGCCGGTGACGCCACCGCCGAGTGCGACGATGACGGCGTGTCGGTCGGCGCCGCTCGCGAGCAGGCGGTCGGTCAGCTCACCCCAGGTCGCCCGCGTCTTGTGCGATTCACCGGCGGGGAAGACCAGGCGGGGCACGCCCGGGAGAAGGCCCGGCCAGGCGGAATCGACGTGATGGTCCGTGATGACGAACGGCCGGGCATCGGGCGCGAGGTGCTTCACCACGTCGGCGAGCCCGTCCGCGAGCCCGGGGCCGATGCGCACCGGATAGCTCCCGTGCGCGTGGCGCACGAGGAGTTCACTCACCAGGTCACGTCTCCGGTCCCGGCGCGATGGTTGGCGAGTCGCGCGAGCGTGAACAGCAGGTCGGAGAGCCGGTTGAGATAGACGAGGAACCGTTCCGGCACCGGCTCGCGCGCCGCGAGGGCGACCACCGTCCGTTCCGCGCGGCGACAGGTCGTGCGGGCCACGTGGAGCGCGGCGGCCTTGGGCGTCCCGGCCGGGAGCACGAACGCCTTGAGGGCGGGGAGCTCCGCATCGGCCGCGTCGATGGCGCGCTCGAACTCGGCCACGCGGTCCTCGGGGAGCTCGGCCCGGGCCAGCGCGGCACGGACCCGTTCGGGATCCGGCGTGGCGAGGTGGCCGCCGATCACGAAGAGGTCGCGCTGCACCGATTCCAGCAACGGGTCGGCGAGGTCGCGCGGCTCGGTCGCGCGGACGAGTCCGAGCACCGAGTTGAGCTCGTCAATCTCGCCGTAGGCGACCACGCGGGGGTGATCCTTGCCGACCCGCCCGCCGCCGAAGAGGCCGGTCTGCCCGGCGTCGCCGGTGCGGGTGTAGATGCGGAGGGTCATGGCTCAACTATAAGCCAAGGACAGTAGTGGTGAAGGGTGAATGGTGAATGGGGAATGGGCTGTCCGGGGCAGGGCTCCCATTCCCCATTGACCATTCACCATTCACCCGTCCCCGTCCAGATGCTCGAGCATCTCCCGCAGCCTCGTGAGCTTCTCGCGCGGCTTGCCGGCCGCCTGGCCGAGCTCGACCTCGAGGGCGTCGAGGCGCTGCCAGTCGGACCAGGTGGTGGGGCGCGCGCCGCGGGTGCGGAGCACGTCGAGCAGCGCGTCGGGGTTGCCCGCGGCGCGGGTGAGTCGGCCGGCGACGACGTCGGCGAGCAGCAGGTCGACGGTCTGCGCGGCGCAGGCCTTGTTGGTGCCGATCACGCCGCTGGGGCCGCGCTTGATCCACCCCGCGGCGTAGAGTCCGTCGATCGGCGTGCGACTTCCCTCGTGCTCGGTGATCCGTCCCTCGGCGTTGGGGATCACGCCGGCGCGTTCGTCGAACGGCAGGCCGGGGATCGCCACGCCGCGATAGCCGACCGAACGGAAGACGAGGCCGACCGGCAGCGTCTCCTCGCGGTCGCTCGGCACGGGGCGCACGCCGCCCTTGCCGTCGGGTTCCAGGCGGTTGTGGACGATCCGCACGCCGCGCACCCGGTCGGGGCCGATGAGCTCGACCGGCGAGACGTTGAAGTGGAAGACGATGCGCCGCGGGGCGTCGCTCGCGGGGCGCGCCGCCCAGCCGCGCAGGACGTCGAGGTTCTTCTCGGCGGTGCGATCCTCCGTCGCGGCGAGTTGCCGCGCCGTCGCCTCGTCGAGCTCGAGCTCCTCGGCGTGCACCTCCACGGCGACCCCCGGCAGCTCGCCGAGTTCCCGGAGCTCCGGCGTCGTGAAGGCGGCCTGCGCCGGACCGCGACGCCCGAGGATGTGGATGGTGCGGATCGCCGAACCGGCGAGCTCGTGCGAGGCGTGGGTCGAGACGTCGGTCGGGTCGAGTTCGTCAGGACGACGGGCGAGGATCCGGGCCACGTCGACCGCGACGTTGCCGAGCCCGACGACCGCCACCGAGGTGACGTCGAAGTCGAAGCGGGCGTCGCGGTAGTCGGGGTGGCCGTTGTACCAGCCCACCAGCTCGGTCGCTGCATGGCTCCCGGGGAGGTCCTCGCCGGGAATGCCGAGGCGCCGGTCGGTCCTCGCGCCGACGGCGTAGATCACCGCGTCGTAGTTGGCGCGCAGCTCCGCCGGCGTGACGTCGCGCCCGATCTCGACGTTGCCGACGAAGCGGAAGCCGCTCCGCGACGCGATGCGGTCGAAGATCCGCGTGACCGACTTGATCTTGGGATGGTCGGGGGCCACGCCACCGCGCACCAGGCCGTACGGGGTGGGGAGCCGGTCGAACAGGTCGATCCGCATCTCCGGCACGGCCTTCTGCAGCGCCTCGGCGGCGTAGAAGCCCGACGGCCCGGATCCGATGATCGCGACGCGCAGCGTGGTGGGGTCGGTCGGCATGGCGGAAGGCAAGATAACCGAGAACGGAGGGCCGAGAACGGAGAGCCGAGGGGATTCAGGCCAGGTTCTCCGTTCTCGGTTCTCCGTTCTCGAGCTAGGGCTTCCCGAGCTCCGTCACCACGCTGTCGATCGCCGGGATCATCCCCGACGAGCCGAGGGTGTGGTTGTTGGCCTGGACGGAGAACACCAGCACCCGGCCGTCGGCGCGCTCGACGTAGCCGCTCAGCGTGTTGACGCGGGAGATGCTGCCGGTCTTGGCGCGCACCCGGCCCTCCAGCGGCGTGCCGACGAAGCGGCGGCGCAGCGATCCGGCGGCGCCGCTCTGCGGCAGCGCGGCGGCGAACGCGTCGTAGGCGGGGCTGCGCCGCATGAACGCGAGCAGCCGGGTGAAGGTGCGGGGGGAGATGAGGTTGTTGGAGGCGAGCCCGGAGGCGTCCACCAGCGCGAATTCGGTGCTGTCGGCGCCGACCGAGTCGATCAGGAAGCGGCGCTCCACCCGGACCCCGGCGCTCCATGATCCCTCGCCCCCGAAGCGGCGACCGAGCTGCTTGAGGATCATCTCGGCGAACCAGTTCTGCGAGGTGTTGAGGACCGGGAAGACCCAGTCGCCGAGCGGGCGCGAGGCCACCTCGGCGAGGGCCGGCGTGCCGCGGGCGGTGCCGTAGTCGAACGAGTCCACGGTGGAGCGCACGGCACCCCGCACGACGATCCCCTCGGCCTGGAGCGCCCGCTGGAACGCGAGCGCCGCATACCGATCGGGGTCGAGGATCGCGGCGTTCTCGGTGCGCTTGGCGGCGCCGGTCGGGAGGACGCCGCTGGCGACGTAGCGCTCGCCGTCGCGCGACCGGATGATGTCGAACGTCCGCTCGGCACGGCGCGGCCCGATGACCGCACGGTTCTCGAGCACCGCGGCGCCCACGTCGGGGGCGAGCTGCATCACCGGCTGCGCGTCGCCGGAGTCGGCGGCCGCGATGGTGATGTCGACCGAGTTGTCGTTGAACGCGAGTCCCGAGACGGGCGCGGCGTACCACCAGTTGAGGTCGTACGTCTCCCAGCCGGGATGGATCATCTCCGGCTCGAAGTACGACCCGTCGCCGATCAGGTCGCCGGCGACGCGCCGCACGCCGCGCTCGCGGAGCTGCCGCGCGAGGTCGCGGAACTTGGCCGCGGGGTCCTCGTCGCACACGCCCGGCTGCGACTCGTCGACGCTGTAGCAGCGATGCGAGAAGGTCGGGTCGCCGCGGCCGTAGAGGACGAGGTCGCCCTGCAGCTCGCCGTCGAGCACCGGGCCGGTGCCGTAGACGGAGGTGCGCACCGTGAAGTCCGGGCCGAGCAGCGAGAGCGCGGTCGAGACCACGACCAGCTTGGTGTTGCTCGCCGGGACGAAGAGCCGGTCGGCGTTCCGTCCGTAGAGCACCTTGCCGTCCAGGTCGGTGACGGCGACGCCCCAGAGGTGCCGGTCCATGCCGGGGGCGTCGAGCCGGGCATCGAGCCGGGCGGCGAGCGACTGTGCGCCGATCGGTGCGGCGACCAGGGTCGCGAGGAGCGCCGGCAGGGTCCGGCGGAGGATCGGGTCAGTCATACGCGACACGCGGGTCGGCAGCGGCATAGCAGAGGTCGGCGACGAGGTTGACGAGGACGAACACGAGGGACAGGAAGAGCACGCTTCCCTGGATCGCGGGGAGGTCGCGCTTGTCGATGGCGCTGAGCACATAGCGCCCCACGCCGGGCCAGGAGAAGATCGTCTCGGTGAGGATCGAGCCGGTAAGGTACGCCCCGAAGTCGAGGCCGACCACCGTGATGATCGGCAGCAGCGCGTTGCCGAGGGCGTGCCGGAGCACGACCACCCGGGCCGGCAGCCCCTTCGCCCGCGCGGTGCGGACGAGGTTGCTGCCCAGCACCTCCTGCATGGTGGCGCGGGTCATCCTCGCCAGGAAGGCGACCGAGCGCATCCCCAGCGTGGCGGCGGGCAGCGCCAGGAACAGCGTGCCGCCGTAGCCGGAAGGCGGGAACCAGCCCAACCAGACCGCGAACCAGAGGATCAGCAGCAACCCGACCCAGTACACCGGGAAGGAGATGCCGAGGTACGCCCCGACGGTGGCGAGGCGGTCGGCCCAGGAGTCGGGACGGAGGGCGCCAAGGATCCCGACGGCGAGCCCGAAGGCGATCCCGATCAGCATCGCGGCGCCGGCGAGGCGCAGCGTCGCGGGGAAGCGCTGCGCGAGTTCGGCCACGATCGGTCGCCGGGTCACGTAGCTGCGGCCGAGGTCGCCCCGCACGACGCCGCCGACGTAGCGGGCGAAGCGCTCCGGCACCGGATCGTCGAGGCGCAGCTCGCTCCGCACCCGGGCCACCGTGGCCGAGTCGGCGCGCTCGCCGACGATCCCCGCCACCGGATCGCCCGGCGCGAGGTAGAGCAGGGCGAACGTCACCGCCAGCACGCCGAGGAGCGTCGGCACCAGGAGCCCGAGTCGGATCGCGAGGTAGCGGATCACGGCGTCGCGTCCGGGTCGATCGTGACGCCGGTCCAGCGCTGGCCGGTGAACACCGCCGGGTAGCGCCAGCCGTGCACCTCGGGGCGCATCGCCCACAGGTCGAGCGGAAACCAGCAGAAGATCCACGGCGCGAGGTCGAACACCCGGCGGTCGATCTCGCCGAGCATCGCCACCTTGGCGGCGGAGTCGGGCGTGGTGCGCGCGGCGACCAGCAGGCGATCGAGTGCCGTGTCGGCGAGGAACGCGTAGTTGCCGCCGGTGCCGGCATTGCTGGAGTGGAAGAGCGGGAAGGTGAAGTTCTCGCCGTCGGGGTAGTCGGCCCACCAGTCGCTGAGGAAGAGGTCGGCGTCGCCGCGGCGCGCCGCCGCCCGGGCGGTGGAGGCGTCGCGCTCGACGATCTCCACGGCGATCCCCACCCGCTCGAGGTCGGCCTGGATCGCCTGCGCGATGCGCGCGAACTCCGCCCGCGTCGAGCGCCAGAGCTGCAGGTGCAGGTCGGTGGCGTGCCCGGCCTCGGCGAGGAGCTTCCGCGCCAGTGCGGGGTCGTAGGAGTAGCGCGCACGCGACGGGTCGCTGCCGTCGAGGCCCGGCGGGATGCTGCCCGCAGCGAGGACGCCGCGGCCCTGCATCACCCGGTCGAGGATCGCGGGGACATTGACGGCGTGGTTGATGGCCTGGCGCACCCTGACGTCGGCCAGCGGGCCCCGGGTCGTGTTGATCGCGACATAGATCGCGATCAGCGAGGCGCGCGTCTGCAGTTCGTCGGGGTGCTCGCGTCGCCAGCGTGCCGTCTCGCCGTACGGAACCTCGACCACCGAGAGCCGCCCGGATTCGTACTCCGCGGCCCGGGTGAACGCCTCGGGGATGATCCGGATCCGGAGCGTGTCGGCGCGGGGCGGGGTGCCCCACCAATCGTCGTTGCGGGCGAAGACCAGGAGATCGTCGTGCGACCACGACACGAAACGCCAGGGACCGCTGCCGACCGGGTGCTCGCCGAAGTCCTCCGGGACCGGCGTCGGGACGATCGCGGCAACCGGCATCGCGAGCAGCTTCGGGAAGATGTTGAGCGGCTCGGTCAGCGTGAACGCGAGGGTGGAGTCGTCGAGTCGCCGGAGGCCGGCGAGCGTGTCGACCCGGCCGTCGGCCACCGCGTCGGCGCCCTCGATCGGCAGGAGCGGCCAGATCCGGCCGCCCTCGGCCCGCATCCGCAGCGCCCGGATCATCGAGGCCTCGATCGCCGCGGCGTCCAGGGGCCGGCCGTCCTGGAATCGCACCCCGGACCGGAGCCGGAAGCTCCAGGTCCGCCCGTCCGGCGAGGGCCACCAGGAGGTGGCGAGGCCCGGCACCAGTCGACCCTCGGGATCGAACTGCGTGAGGTTGTCGAAGACGAGGGTCACCGACTCGCCCGTGGGCACGTCCGTGGAGAGCGCCGGGTCGAGCGACCGGGGGTCGGCATTGAAGTAGTACTTGAGTCCCGGCGGGATCCCGCTGTCGCAGGAGACCAGCAGGAGGGCCGCCGCGAGCGCGGCGAGTCGGGGCATCGGAGTCCGGATCCGGGGCGGGCTGTTGGCGTAACCCCTTCAAGAAACCAGATTTAGCGGATGCGGTCAATCGCCCTCCTCCTCGCCCTCGCCGGCGCGGCCCTCCCTCTTGCCGCGCAGGGGGGGCAGCGCACGGTCGAAGGGCTGTCGTTCACCGGCAATCACGCCGTGGACGACGAGGCGCTGGCGGCGGCGATCGCGACGACCAACTCGTCCTGGATCTCGCGCTTCCCGCTCACGTCCTGGATCGGTGGGGAGAAGCGCTACTTCAGCGAGACCGACTTCCGCACCGACGTCTACCGCGTGATCGTGCTGTACCGCTACAGCGGCTACCTGTCGGTGAAGGTGGACACCACCGTCGTGCGCACCGACGCGTCGGTGAAGGCGACGTTCCACATCACCGAGGGGCCGCCGACGCGCGTCACCTCGCTCCGCATCGAGGGACTCGACACCCTCCCGGAGCGGGAACGGCTGATGCGCGACCTGCCGATGGAGGTGGGCGACGTCTTCTCGCGGTTCGTGCTCGGCCGGATGGTCGACGCGCTGGCGACGCGCCTCCGCAACGACGGCTTCCCGACCGCCATCGTCGAGACGGACTTCTCGGCCGACTCCACGACCCGCAGCGCCGAGGTGACGCTCCAGGTCACGACCGGGCGTCGCGCGCGCTTCGGCGACGTCGTGGTGCGCGGCATCGACCGGATCGACTCGGCGTTCGTCGGCTCGCTGCTCGCGATCAAGCCCGGGCGCCCCTACGAACTCGACGCCCTCTACCGGTCGCAGCGCTCCCTGTACGGCACCGGACTCTTCCGCTACGCGACGGTGACGATCGACTCGACACGCTTCGGCGTCGGCGACTCGGTCGTGCCGATCGTGGTGGAGGTGACCGAGGGGAAGTTCCACCGGGCGCGCGCCTCGGTCGGCTACGCCACCAACGACTGCTTCCGGACCAGCGCCGGCTGGACGGCCCGCAACCTCCTCGGCAACGGCCGGGTGGTGGACGTGGCGGGGCGGCTGTCGAAGATCGGGGTCGGCGACCCGTTCGACTTCGGGGCGCGCAACAACGTCTGCAGCGGCCTGGCCGAGGACACCGTCGGTTCGCGACTCGCCAACTACGGGCTCGACGTGACGCTCCGGCGCCACGCCTTCCTGTCGCCGGACAACACCCTCGCGCTGACGCTCTTCTCCGAGCGCCGCAGCGAATATCTCGTGTACGCGCGCGAGGACCTCGGCGCCGAGGTCTCGCTGACCCGCGACACCCGCTGGAACCTGCCGGTCACGCTCGCCTACCGGCTGTCGTACGGCTTCACCGAGGCCAATGCGATCTCGTTCTGCCAGTTCTTCAACGCGTGCACGGCCGTCGACATCTCCCGCCTGCGGGAGCGACGGGTGCTCACCACCCTCACGGCCTCGGCGCTGCGGCAGCGCACCAACGACCCGCTCGATCCCTCGCGGGGCACCGCGCTGAGCGGGGAGGCCACCGTCTCCTCGCGCTATCTCGGCTCGTCGCCGCTGCAGCAGTTCGTCCGGGTGGTGGGCGACGCCTCGGCGTACTTCCCGCTCTCGCGCCGGGTCGTCCTCGCGACCCACGCCCGGGTCGGCGCGATCTTCGCGCCGAAGATCACCCTCACCGCGGGTCGGACCTCGTTCATCCCGCCGGACCAGCGCTTCTACGCCGGCGGCCCCAACGACGTGCGCGGCTACGACCGCAACCAGCTCGGACCGGTGGTCTACGTCATTCCGGCCGACTCGCTGCACATCGATCCGACCGGGGCCGACACCACGTACTCGCCGACGAACCTCAGCGTCGCGGCGACCGGCGGCGACCGGGTGGCGATCGGCAACGTCGAACTGCGCTTCCCCTCGCCGGTCTTCGGCAACCGGTTCCGCCTCGCGGCGTTCCTCGACGCCGGGGCGCTCTGGTCGCGGACCGGGAGCCCGGGGCTGCGCCTGACGCCCGGCCTGGGGCTCCGGGTCGCCTCGCCGCTCGGTCCGATCCGCTTCGACGTCGGCTACAACGGCTACCAGCTGGAGGAAGGCGCCGTCTATGCGTCGCTGGCGAACGGCGACCTGCTGCAGATCCGCGCCGCCGACCGTCGCCAGCGCAGCCATGCCTACACGATCCACTTCTCGATCGGGCACCCGTTCTGATGGGATGGCGACGCGCGGTGCGGCTGGTGCTGGCCTGGTCGGTGGGCCCGCCGCTGGTGCTTGTCGCCGGGGTGCTCGGCACCTCGCTCGCGTTGCTCTACACGCCGCCCGGGCGCGCCCTGACGACCCGCGCGGTCACCGACATGCTCAACGCGAGGATGGCCGGGGCGATCGCGATCGGCGGGGTGCGGGGCAACCTCCTCAACCACGTGGTGCTCGAGGACGTGGCGATCCGCGACTCGACCGGGGTCACGATGCTCGAGGCGCCGCGGGTCGAGGCGCGCTACCTCCTGCCGAACCTCCTCGCCGGGCGGCTGGTCTTCGACGGGGTGACGCTCGAACGCCCGGTGATCCACCTCATCCACCGCGGCGACGGACGCTGGAACTACCAGGCGATCTTCCGGAGCGGCGGCGACACGGCCGGCGTCCCGTCGTCGCCGCCGCTGGTGTCGCTGACCGACGTGACGATTCGCGGGGCGACGCTCCGGGTCGACGTGGCGAGCGAACCCGGCCCGCCGAAGGTGCCCATCTCCCTGCACGGGGCGGAGCCACCGCAGCCGGAGTACGTGACCGTCGACGGCGAGTCCCGGCGCGTCTATCGTGCCGCCGACCTGAACGCGGCATTCCCGTCGATCAGGATCTCGACGCCGGCGGACGACCCGATCCGGGTCAGGATCGCGCGGCTCTCGACCCGGCTCAGCGATCCCGCGGTGACGATCGCCGACCTCCGGGGCGAGGTGCTCACGGCCGCGGACTCGCTGCGATTCGAGGTGGACCACGTGGACCTGCCGGCCTCGCGCATCCGGGGCGACGGGGCGGTGCGCTGGCCGCAGGACACGATCCGGTTCGACTTCGCCCTCGAGGCGGAGACGGTCTCGCTCGCCGACCTGCGCTGGATCCAGCCCGACTTCCCGGCCTGGTCGGGAAGCGGTCGGGTCCGGGCGCTGAGCACGAGCAACCGTCACACCGACTACCGCCTCGATGACCTCACCCTCGGCGCCCCGGGCACCGGTGCCTCCGGGCACCTGGTGGCCGCCGTCGACGAGGATCGCGGCTTCGGCGTGTTCGGCCTCGACCTCGCGCTCCGCGACGTGTCGCTCGAGGTGCTCCGACCCTATCTCGACACGCTGCCGTTCGTCGGTCGACTGGACGGCACCCTGCAGGCCGACGGCTATCGCGACGGGATGCACTTCGCCGGCGCGCTGCGCTTCACCGACGCGGTGCCGCCCGGGGCGCCGACCTCCGACTTCCGCATCGACGGCAACGTCCGCTTCGGCGAGGAGGCAGGGGCCACCTTCAGCGGCTTCACGCTGGAGCCCGGCGACCTCGACCTCGCGACGGTGCGGGCGCTGGTGCCGTCGGTCGTGCTGCCCGGGCGACTGCACCTGGTCGGAAGGCTCGACGGACCCTGGCAGGACGTCACCTTCGTCGGCACTGCCGAGCACACGGCGCCCGACGGCGCACTCTCGCGACTCGTCGGCACGGTCCGCATGGACACCCGCGACACCACGCTCGGCCTGGGCATGGACGTGCAGTTCGACCGCCTCTCGTTCGACGCGCTCCGGAGCGGCTATCCGACCCTCACACCGCGCGGCGGCGTGAGCGGGCACTTCGCGGCCGAGGGCCGACTGGACGACCTCCGGATCGACACGGACCTGACCGGCGACATCGGCAACGTCCGGGCGATCGGGACGATCGGCGTGCTCGCCGACGGCTACCGGTTCGACGCGCTGGCGCTCGACATCCAGCGGCTCGATGCGCAGGCGCTGCTGGGCGGCGGACAACCGACGGCGCTGAGCGGGCACCTCCTGGTGAGCGGCACGATCGATTCCGCCGCGCCGCCGGTCGGCCGGGTCGATCTCGCACTGGGGCAGTCGCGGATCGGCGGCTTCACCGTGGACGGCATCCTCGGCTCGCTGCGGTCCGACGGACGGATGCTCTTCGTCGATTCGGTGCGGACGAGCTGGCCCGAGGGGCGGCTGCTGGCCGACGGCACGCTGGGCTGGACCGCGCCGGATTCCGGCACCCTTCGCGTGGACGCCGCCGCGGCGTCGCTCGCGCCGCTTGACTCGCTCGCCCGGGCCAGCTTCGGGATCGTCCCCGACACGCTGGTGCACCAGTCGCTCGAGGGGCTGGCTCGAGTGCAGCTCGCCGTCCTCGGCGCACTCGACGACCCGGCGATCGACGGCACCGTGGAGGCGGAAGACGTGACGCTCGACGCCTGGCACGTCGCCGCGCTCCGGGCCCGGATCCAGGCCGACTCGCTCAGCCGCCAGGGGATTCGGGTGACGGCGACCGCCGACTCGCTGAGCCATGGCGAATATCTCGGCCGCGACGTCTCGCTCGAATTGGGTGGCACCGCCGACTCGGTCACCATCGGCGTGGCGGGGGAGCTGCGCGGCGCGACGCTGGCCGCGGGCGGCTGGCGACAGGTGGGCGAGGACGCGACCCGGTTCGGCCTCGACTCGCTGCAGCTCGACCTGCCGCGGCAGCACTGGCGGCTGGCCCGGCCGGCCACCGCCACCATCGGTACCGGCGGCTTCGCGCTCGACGACACGCTGCTGGTCCACACCACCGACGGCAGCGGCACGATCGAGATGACCGGCGGCTCGGGAGGCGCCGGCGACCAGCTCGACGTGTCGATCGTCGGCCTCGAGCTGGGCGACCTCTTCGGGATCATGCAGCGCGACACCGGCGCAGTGGGCGGCCTCGCCTCGGCCGACTTCCGCCTCGGCGGCAGCCGCGACGCACCGACGCTGCGCGGCAACGCCATGGTGACCGGACCGTCGTTCGGCGACGCGAAGCCGCCGCTGCTCCGGGCCGTGTACGACTACCGCGACCGGCGCTTCCGGACGAACCTCGCCTTCTGGAAGCTCGGTGACCCGGTGCTCGAGGTCGATGCCGACGTCCCCTTCGACCTCGCCCTTGCCTCGCGCGCCACGCGGACGCTGCCCGGCGAGCTGCGCATCCGCGCCACGGCCGATTCCGCGGAACTGGCGACGCTGGAGGCGTTCGTCTCCTCGATCCGCAGCACCCGCGGCTGGTTCACGCTCGACCTCGGCGTCAGCGGCACCTGGGCCGAGCCGGTGCTGCAGGGCGACATGGCGATCCACGAGGGGCGCATGACGATCCCAACGCTCGGCGTGCGCTACGGCCCGATCCAGGGCCGCGCCCGCTTCGAGCGCGACTCCATGCACGTCGACTCGCTGCTGCTCAGCAGCGGCGAGGGCGACCTGATCGTGAAGGGGTCGGTCGCCTTCGAGGACCTCAGCCACCCGGTCCTCGACCTGCGCCTCGACTCCCGCAACTTCCTCGCGATGGACGTCGCCGGGTTCATGCGGCTGCGGCCCACCGGCACCGTGACGCTCACGGGGCCGCTCTTCAACGCGGTGATGCGCGGCGAGTCGGTGACGCTCAACGACAGCGACGTCTACTTCACCGACCTGCTCGCCAAGGACATCATCAACCTCGAGGATCCCGCATTCGCGGACCTGGTGGACCTCGAGATGCTGCGGCGCGAGCAGCTCCAGGCGTCGTTCCAGAGCCGCTTCCTCGACTCGCTCCGCTTGGACAACATGCGCTTCAACGTCGGGACCGACGTCTGGCTGCGCTCCACCGGGGCGACAAACATCCAGCTCGAGGGGGCCGTGCAGGCAAGCAAGCGGGGCCGCGAGTACCGGGTGGCGGGCGAGCTGAGCACGCCACGGGGCGACTATCAGCTTGAACTCGGTGGCGTCCTGAACCGGACCTTCAAGATCGACCACGGGACGGTCCGCTATCTCGGCACGCCGGACCTCGATGCCGAACTCGACATCCAGGCGAGCTACAACGTGCACGCCGCCGACGGCGAGGAGGTCCCGATCGTCGCCAACATCACCGGCACGATCGACGTGCCGCAGGTGAAGCTCTCCTCACCCGGGCGGACGATCGCCGAGCGCGACCTCGTCTCCTACCTGCTGTTCGGCCGTCCGGAGTTCCAGGTCGCCTCCGGGACCGGCACGCAGGGCGCGCTCGGCCGCCAGGCGCTCGAGAGCGCCCTGTCCGTGCTCTCCGGCGAGGCCGGCCGGTCGATTGCGCAATCGGTCGGCCTCGACCTCTTCGAGCTGCGTCCCTCCGTCTCCCAGTTCGGCAGCACGACGACCGGCGGCCTCTCGCTCGCCGCCGGGGTCCAGCTCGGCCAGCGCTGGTTCGTGACGCTGAACGCGGGCTTCTGCATCGGGGGCGAGGCGGCCCAGAGCTTCTCGGCCCGCAACTTCGGGGCGTCGATCGAGTACCGCTTCGCGAAGGACTGGCGCCTGCAGGCCTCGGCCGAGCCGGTGCAGGGCTGCTCGACCACGCGCGGCTCCGACGCGTTCAACACCATCTCCCAGCGCTACCAGCTCGGTGGCGACCTGCGCTGGTCGAGGGACTACTGATGCCGCGCGCGCTCCTGATCGCGAACCCGAACGCCGCCCGCACCCAGGCGGCGACGGTGCGGAGCATCGAGCAGATCATCACCGGCGCGGGGTGGGACCTCGAGGTGATGGCGACCGGCGGTCCCGGCGACGCCCGCCGGCACGCGGAGTTCGCGGTGGCCGAGGGCTTCGACGTCGCCGCGGTCTTCGGGGGCGACGGCACCACGATGCAGGCCGCCGCCGCGCTGGTCGGCACGACCACCTCGCTGGGGATCATCCCCGGCGGCACCGGCAACCTGCTGGCGGGGAACCTGCGCCTGCCGGTCAATCCGCTCCGTGCCACCGAGGCGATCGTGGCCGGCGTGCCGCGGGCGCTCGATCTCGGCAAGATCCGCCGCGACGACGGCGACCATTACTTCGCCGTTGCCTGCGGCGCGGGGGTGGATGCCCGGGTGATGACCGAGACCGAGTCGGCCCAGAAGCATCGCTGGGGGATGTTCGCGTACGTCGCCACGACCTTCCGGATCCTGCCGCACATCCGCAGCGTGCCGTTCGAGATCACGATCGACGGCACCGTGCACGAGGCGGAGGCGGCGATGCTGCTGGTGGCCAACTGCGGCGAGGTGATTCCGCCCCTCGTCAAGCTCGGCAAGGGGATCTCGCCGCACGACGGCCTGCTCGACGTGGTCGTGTTCCGGACCAACTCGATCCCGCAGTCGGTGAAGGCGGTCTGGGATCTGCTCACCGAACGGTCGGGGACCTACGGCGAGGACGTGTCGGTCGCCTACGGGCGCGGGCGCGAGATCGGCGTGCGCGTCCTTGGCGACGCCACCCAGCCGGTCCAGCTCGACGGCGAGGCGGGCGGCGAGACGCCCTTCACGGCCACGGTGGTCCCCGGCGCGATCCGGGTGATGCTGCCGCCGGAGTGACCACCTTCCGGTGAGAGGGCAGTATCTTCAGGACGACGGACGCTTGTCGCTGGCCGCCCTGACCTTTCCGGCGCTTCGCCCAGGGGACTCGCGTGGCTGATTCCATCCTGCTGATCGACGACGACGTGACGCTCCTCCGCCTCCTCGGCGAGTTCTTCGAGCGGCGCGGCTGGGAGGTCTACCGGGAACTCACCGGCGAGGCCGGGCTCGAGACCTACGGGCGCGCCCTGCCCGAGGTCGTCCTGTGCGACATCCACCTTCCCGGGATCAACGGGATGGAGGTGCTCGAGCGGCTTCGCGGCCGCGACGCCGCCGTGATCATGCTCACCGGCGACGGCCACATCCCCACCGCGGTGCAGGCGATGCGCAACGGTGCCGAGAATTTCCTGGTGAAGCCGATCGACCTCGAGCACCTCGGGGCCGCGGCCGACCGCGCGGCCGAGAAGGTCCGGCTGCGGCGGGTCAATCGCACGCTGATCGGACAGGGCAGCGGGCAGGGGGCGCTCGACAGCTTCGGCCGGTCGCCGCCGATGCGGGCGCTGCGGGACCGGATCACGGTCCTGGCCCGCAGCACCCAGCCGGCGATCCTGCTGGTGGGCGAGACCGGCACCGGCAAGCGGGCGATCGGGCGGATGATCCACGACCTCTCGAACCGGGCCGAGGAGCCGTTCATCGAGTGCGTGGCCGCGGCGACCGAGCCCTTCGCGCTCGAGGCGACGATCTTCGGCGTCGAGGGCGAGGCAGGGGCGGGGCACGACCCCTCGCGAGCCGGCCTGCTCGAGATCGCCGATCGGGGCACGCTGCTGCTGCACGAGATCGGTGCCGCCCCGATGGGGGTGCAGGCGCGCCTCGAGGCGATGCTGGAGCATCAGGCCTTCCGGCGGAGCGGCGGCACCCGCGAGGTGCCGATCGACGTTCGCCTGGTGGCGACGACGTCGCAGGAGCCGGAGTCCGGGGCCACCGGCGGGCAGGTCGATCCCGGGCTGTATTATCGTCTGAAGGCGATGGCGGTGGTCGTTCCGCCCCTGCGGGAGCGGGGGCCTGCCGACCTGGCCGCCCAGGTGCGGCAGCTGATCTCCCGCCTGGCGCCGGCGATGCCCGGCGCACCGACGGCAGTCAGCGACGAGGCGCTCGAGCGACTGCTCGCGCACCAGTGGCCGGGGAACCTGCGGGAGATGCGGCACGTACTGGAACGGGCGCTGATCCTGGCCCGCGGCAACGACGCCCTCGGCGTCGAGCACCTGCCGGGAGAGTTCCGGGCCCGGCCCGGGCCGTTCGACCGGCGCCACACGCCGCTGACGATGGAGGAGGTCGAGCGCATGCACATCGAGCGGACCCTCAAGCACCATGCCGGCAACCGCACCCGCGCCGCCCAGGAACTCGGCATCTCCCGCGCGACGCTGATCGCCAAGATCAAGCGCTACGCCATTCCGCACTGATGACCTCCGCCCAGCGCCCGACCCTCGCCGAGCACGACGCGATGCTCTGCCGCAACTGCGGCCGGGAGGAGCGCGCGTCCGAGGGCTATCCGTGCGACGGGTGCGGGACGTTCGTGTGCCTCATCTGCACGATCCGCGGCGTGACGCGCTGCCGCGACTGCCAGGCGGAGACATCGACGTCGTGACCGCCGTCCTGGCGACGGTGTCGGTCGCGCCACTGCTCGCCGCGCCTTCCCTGCGATCCGAACTGGTGTCCCAGCTGGTCCTCGGCGAGGGCGCCGTCGTGTCGGAGCGCGAGGGCGACATGCTGCGCGTCACCACCGCGCTCGACAGCTACGATGGCTGGATCCACCGCGGCTACCTCCTCGAGGTCGACGCCGGCACGCTCGATCGCTGGCTCGGCACCGCCGACTGGTCGGAGGGTGCCGAGCTGGAGCTGGGCGGCACCACCCTGCGCGCCCCGCACCGGGCCCGCGTGGCGATGGGTGCCGGGAGCCAGGTGCGCCTGCCCGATGGCCGGTCCGCCGTGCTCCGGGCCGGCAGGATCCGGCCCTGGGGCGAGGTGATCCGCGATGCGGCGCAGGTTCCGCCGGCCGACTGGGCGTGGCAGGCATTCGCCGGCGCCCCCTACCTCTGGGGCGGCGTGACGGCCGCAGGCATCGACTGCAGCGGGTTGGTGCAGACCACGTTCCTCGCCCGCGGGGTGCCGCTGCCCCGCGATGCCCGCGAGCAGGTGCACGCGGGGGCGTCGGTCCCGGCCGACGCGATCGCCGAGGGCGACCTGCTGTTCTTCCACGGTGCCGGCACCGACCGGATCACCCACGTCGCGATCGCGGGACGGGGTGACGAGATCGTCCACAGCACGATCGAGACGGGCTCGGTGACTCGCGAGCGCCTCGCGCCCGGGACCCGCGCCGAGGCGCTGCGTGGTCGGCTGGTTGCGGTGCGGCGTCTCACGTGACGATGCGCGCGCTGGTGCTCTTCGACATCGACGGCACCCTGCTCACCTCCGCCGCCGCCGGACGCGAGGCGATCCGGGCCGCCGTGAACGAGGTCCTCGGGACGCTCGACGGCTTCGACGGCGTGCGGTTCGACGGCAAGACCGATCCGCAGATCGTCCGCGAGCTGTGCGAGGCCGCCGGCCTCGGGGAACGCGCGACCGAGGCGGTGATCGCCGACGTCCTCGCACGGTACGTGGCCCACCTCGAGCGCGAGCTCGAGCGGCGCGGCCCGATGGTGCGCGCGCTGCCGGGAATCCCCGCGCTGCTCGACGCCCTCGAGCAGCGCACCGACGTCTGCCTCGGACTGTTGACCGGCAACGTGGTGCCGGGCGCCCGCCTCAAGCTCGGCGCGGCCGGCCTCGGCTTCTCGCGCTTCCGGGTCGGCGCGTTCGGCTCCGACAGCGCCCACCGCCCCGACTTGCCGCCGATCGCGGTCGAGCGCGCGACGCCGCTCTTCGGACGCGTACCCACCGGCACCGACGTGATCGTGATCGGCGACACCCCCGCCGACGTGACGTGCGGCGCGGCGATCGGCGTGCGCGCCGTGGCCGTCGCGACCGGTTCGTACACCGAGGACGAGCTGCGGGCCGCCGGCGCGGCCGCGACGTTCGCGACCTTCGAGGCGACCGCCGACGCGGTCGACGCGATCCTGTGCTCGAACTCGAACTGAAGGCGGTCGTCCCCGATCCCGCGGCGCTGCGCGGTGCGCTCGCGGCCGCCGGGGCGCGGATGACCTTTCGTGGCCGCCTCGCCGACCAGCGCCTCGACCGGGACGGGGTCCTCGCCGCGCGCGACGAGGTGCTCCGGGTAAGGCGCTCGACCCGCGACGACGGCGCGCGGCACGAGGAGCTGGCCTGGAAGGGGCCGACCGGTGAACGCGACGGATACAAGGCCCGCCGCGAACTCGCCTGCGCGACGGCCGGTGCCGTCTCCGCCGTCGAGATCCTCGAGGCGCTCGGCTATGGCGTGGTGCATCGCATCGACCGGCACGTCGAGATCTACGCGCTCGGCGACGCCGTGGCGCGCATCGAGTGGTATCCCGACCTGGACACGCTGGTCGAGATCGAGGGCGATCCGGCCGGCATCGAGCGGGTGATCGCGGCCACCGGACTGCCGCGCGACGCATTCTCGAGCGAGCCGCTGGTCGCCTTCGCGGCACGGTTCACCGAGCGCACCGGTCGGGCCGCGACGCTCGCGCTCCCCGCCGGCGCGCAACGGCCCGGGCACTGGCCGACATGACGGCCGTCCTCGCGCCCGCCCTCGGTCGCCTGGCGCGGCCGCCGCGCGACGAGCCGTTCGAGGCGATCCGGCTCGACCTCGTCGACGCACTCGTCGCCGCCGATGCCGGCGGCCGGCTCGACGGAAGCGCCTGGGTGGCCGCGTGGACCACCGCGATCACCGCAGTGCGGGACGACGTCGTCGCCGAAGCGCAGGGCGCGCTCCAGCGCGCGGCCACCCGCTCGCGATATCCGGCGCGACGGCTGGCGCCGCTCCTGCCCGACGCCGCCGCTGCCGAATCGTTGCTGCAACGACTGCTCGCCGAGGGCGCCCCGCTCGAGGCCCTCGAGACCGCGCCCGAAAGCGACGAGACCACGCGGCGCCGCGGGGGGGCGCTCGAGGCCGCCTGGGAGACTGCCAGCCGACTCGCCCGGGCCGAATCGGCGCGGTACGCGCGCGTGGCCGGTGGCGTGCTCGCCTGGCGGCGCCCTTGGGGACCGCTCGTGGCCCTGGGGGTCGCGCTCGTGGCGGTTGCCGGGGTCCTGGCCGGGATGATCGGGGGGCTGCTGCCGGCCCCCGAGTGGATGCGTCCCCTGGTCGCCTGGTTCTGGGGGCTGCCGTGGCCGTAGTCGCCATCGGGCTGGATGTGGTGGAGGTGCAACGCGCCCGTGCCATGCTCGCGCGACAGGGCGACCGCCTGCTCGATCGCGTCCTCACCGACGAGGAGCGGCGGTACGTCACGTCGCTCGGCGATCCGGCCCCCGCGCTGGCGGCCCGCCTGGCCGCCAAGGAGGCGGTCTACAAGGCATTGCAGGCACTCCCGGGAGCGCGGCCGGTCGGCTGGCGGGAGATCGGCGTGCGGCGTCTCCCCGACGGCCGACCCGAGGTCCGCCTGAGCGGCCGGGCGGCCGAAGTCTTGCTTCCCCATCAGGTGACCGTCCACCTCTCGATCTCCCACTCCAGGGACGTGGCCGCGGCCGTCGCCATCCTCGAGAGCTGAACCGACGGGCTGGCATTGTCGAGCGTCGGGGTCTACTTTCTCGCGGCTCGAAAAAAGCGATTGAGAATGATTCTCGTCCAGGCGACAACGATCCTCCTTTCCCTCCTCGGCACGCCGGGGCCCGACTCGACCGCGTCCGCGCGTCGGATAGCGGCGTCGGCCGACCTGGCCGCACAGGAGTACCGGCTCGGCGTCCGTGACGGACGGGTGGTCGCCCAGGCGGAAGTGGACGAGGCGAAGTTGTTCCTTGGCGAGGCGAAGCGGACCGCGGCACTGCTGCCGTCGGTTGCCTCGGTCGACGCGATCGCGGCGATCGATCGGGCGCTCGGCTTTGTGAACGGGATCGGCTCGCCCGATTCGGTGGACGCGGCGGTCGGTCGGCTCGCGACGCACCTGACCACGACCCTCGGCGTCACGCTGGTCGAGATTCCCGACCACCCGCCCTCGCTCGCACGCGGGGCGGAGCTCTACCGCCGCGAGTGCGCCAACTGCCACGGCAAGGCGGGGGCGGGGGACGGCGGCGCCGGGAAGGCGCTCACGCCGCCGCCGTCGAACCTGACCGACCACGTGGCGCTCGCCGACGCGACGCCGCTCGCCTTTTACCAGCGGATCACGATCGGCGTGGCGGGCACGGCGATGCCGGCCTACGAGTCGCGCCTCGATCCGGCCGATCGCTGGGCGCTGGCGCTCTACGCCACCACGCTTCGCCAGACACCGCCCGCGGGCACCGTCCCGGTCGCGCTGCAGTCGTTCACCGCGACCGCCGAGCGAAACGACGCGGAAATCCTGGCCGCGCTGGGCCCGGGTGCGGATCGCCCGGGCCTCGCCGCCGTGCGCGCGTTCCAGGTCGCCAGCGACGGCGCCCGCAGCGCCGCGGTCTTCGCCGCCGTGCGCCAGAAGATCGACAACGCCACGACGCTCGCCACCACGGGCGACCACGAGGCCGCGGTCGCCGCGGCCTTCGACGCCTACCTCGCCTTCGAGGGCGTGGAGCGGACGGTGCGGGCCAAGGAGCCCGGACTGGCGACCGAGCTGGAGGCGTCGTTCGCGACGCTGCGCACCCGCGCCGCCGGCGGGGCCACCGCCGCCGAGCTCGAGGCCGTGCAGGGCGAGCTCCTCGGCGGCCTCGAGCGGGCCGAGCGGGTGGTGGGCGATCCGCTGTCGTCGCCCAACCTCTTCCTGCAGTCGCTGGTGATCATGATTCGCGAGGGGCTCGAGGCGATCCTGATCATCGGCGCGCTGATGGCGTTCCTCGTCAAGATCGGCGCCGGCCATCGCCGCCGCGACATCCACATCGGCGTCGGCGCGGCCGTGGCGCTCTCGGTGCTCACCGCCGTGCTGCTGGAGACCGTCTTCCAGCTCTCCCCGTCGCACCGCGAGGCGCTCGAGGGCGGCACGGTGCTCGTCGCGGTGGCGGTGCTGTTCTACGTCAGCTACTGGCTGCTCTCCAAGATGGAGGTCCAGAAGTGGACCGCCTTCGTGAAGGAGCGGGTGTCGGTGGCGGTGACCGGCGGATCGGCGTTCGCGCTCGCGTCGGCGGCGTTCCTCGCGGTGTATCGCGAGGGCTTCGAGACGGTGCTGTTCTACAAGGCCCTGCTGGTCTCCGGCGGCGACGCCGGCGGGAGCATCGCGCCGGTGATGGCCGGGATCGCGGTCGGCGGCGCGATCCTGGCCGTCGTGTACGTCGCGATCAACAAGTACGGCGTCAAGCTGCCGCTCAAGCCCTTCTTCGCGGTGACCAGCGCCTTCCTCTACTACACCGCGTTCGTCTTCGCGGGGAAGGGGATCGCCGAGCTGCAGGAGGGCGGCCTCGTCTCGACGACGGTGCTCCGCGGCTGGCCGCGGCTGCCTGCGCTCGGCATCTATCCGACCGTCGAGTCGATGTCGGCGCAGGGCCTGCTGCTGCTGCTGGCGACGTTCGCACTGGTGTGGCTGCGCCTCAAGGCGCGACAGGCGACGGGCGGCGGGCTGCAGGCGGCACCGGTGGCGCCGATGCCGCCGGTCGTCGCGGCGGCGGCCGGCGCAGGACGCGAGGAGTCGATGCTGCGCTCGCTCGAGCAGATGGAGGCGGATCTCGCCGCGCTGCGCAGCGAGGTGGAGCGGCTGCGCACGCAGGTGGTGGAGGCGGGTGCCGAGGAGATCGCGTCGAGCTGACGCGCCGTTGGCCCGTCGCCCGCAAAATGAAACGGCCCGTCATCGCTGACGGGCCGTTTCCCGAGAGGTCCCAGAACGCCCCCTGAGTATACGGAGACGAACAGATGTGTTCGCTCCACCCTTCTTCGTCCTGGGACTTTCTTCAGGCGGACACCATCGCGGGATGGCGCCACCGACTAGGAAAAAACCTAGGCCATCTTCCGGACCCTGTCAAGCTCGGGTAACGGCCCGCCAGGCGGCTCAGGACCCGGGTGCCTTGGCCTCCGCAAGCCAGCTCCCCGGCGCCACCGCCGGCGCCTTGGCCAGGCTGGTCCAGAGCGCAATCCCGATGACAACGATCCCGATTGAGGTGGCCTGCGCCAGGGTCAATCCGGCCAGGAAGCGGTCGTCCTTGGCGCGGAAGAACTCCACCGCGAAGCGCTCCAGCCCGGCGAAGACGAGGTAGGCGCCGAAGAGCCAGCCGGTCCCCTTCGGCCTGAGGCGCCAGCGCCAGAGCAGGGCGAAGACGAGCAGCATCGTGATCACTTCGTAGAGCTGGGTCGGGTGCACGGCCAGGAGCGTCTCCGGCGGCGTCCCGGCCGGCAGCCTGGTCCCGAACTCGGCCGCCATCACGCCCGCAGTGCTTGGCGGCGAGCCGTTGGGGAAGGCGACGGCCCACGGCAGCGATGTCGGGTATCCATAGTCGTCGCCGACCACGAAGCAGCCGACCCGTCCCATCGCATACGCGGCGGCGAGGGCGGGGGCCACGAGGTGCATCGTCCATCGGATCGGCACCCGACGGCGCCAGCCGTTGAGCATCACGCCGAGGACGCCGCCGAGGAAGCCGCCGTAGAAGACCAGTCCGGATCGCTCGAAGAGCGCGTGCGCGCCGTGCAGGGCCACGTACCACAGCTTGGCCCCGATGATGCCGCCGATCACCGCGCCGAAGATGATGTCGCCGGCGAACTCGGCGGAGAACCTGAGGCGCCTCAGCTCCTGGTCGATCACCCATCCGCCGATCAGGAACGCCAGCATCATCGTGATGCCGAAGCCGGTGATCGGGATCGGACCGACGCGGAACTCGAGGGTGTGGGCGACGATCACGCGGAGCCTCCAGTGGCCGTGGCGAGTCCGGGGAGCGGCAGGGCGTCGCTCGGTTCGAGCGCGGCGTCGTCGCGCTCGCCGTTGGCGAGCCGCCAGCTGCCGGCTGCGCCGATCATCGCGGCGTTGTCGGTGTTGAGTCGCGGCGACGCGGCCGCGGCGCGCATGTCCGCCGGCGCGGCCTCGCGCATGCGCGCGAGCAGGGTGCGGTTGCAGGCGACCCCGCCGCCCAGCACCACGAGCTCGCGACGGTGGACGTCGGCCGCGTCGAGGGCCTTGGCGACGAGCACGTCGATCACCGCGTCCTGGAAGCCGCGTGCGAGGTCGGCGCGGTCGCGTGCGACGTCGTCCGACCGCTGCACGGCGCGCAGGACGGCGGTCTTGAGCCCGCTGAACGAGAAGTTGAAGCGATCGGCGGGGTCGATCCCCTTGAGCAGCGGCCGCGGGAAGGCGTGCCGCGACGGATCGCCGGTCGCGGCGAGCCGCTCCATCGCCGCGCCGGCCGGGTAGTCGAGCCCGAGGAGCGTGCCGACCTTGTCGAACGCCTCGCCGGCGGCGTCGTCCTTGGTGGCGCCGAGGAGGCGATAGTCGCCCCAGGCCGGGACGTCGAGCAGCATCGTGTGGCCGCCGCTGATGAGCAGGCCGATGAACGGCGGCCGGACCGTCGGGTCCTCCAGCGTCGGGGCGAACAGGTGCCCCTCCATGTGGTGCACGCCGACCAGCGGCTTCCCCTCACGCCAGGCGAGCGTCTTTCCCCAGATCACGCCGACCAGCAGCGCCCCGAGGAGGCCGGGACCCCGGGTGACCGCGATGCCGTCGATCTCGTCGAGGCCGATGCCGGCCTGGCGAAGCGCCTCGTCGACGACGGGTCCCACCGTCTCGAGGTGGGCGCGCGAGGCGAGCTCGGGGACGACCCCGCCGAAGACCCGGTGGATGTCCTGCGAGAGGATCGCGAGCCCGCGCAGCGTCGCGCGATCGCCCTGCCGCTCGACCACCGCGGCACTCGTCTCGTCGCACGAGGTCTCGAGGGCGAGGACCCGCATCGTCACTCGTCGAGCAGGCGGGTGATGCGGGCGCGGTTCTCGGGCGAGTCCCAGCGCTCCTCGCCGAGGGCGATGTAGGCGATCGTGCCGTCGCGGTCGAGCAGCATCGACTGCGGCACGCCGATCATCTGGTACACCTGCTGGATCTCGCCGCTGGCGTCCTGCAGCAGGTCGAAGGTGAGTCCCAGCGTCGCGGCGAAGTCGCGCACCTTGCCGGGGTCGCCGGCATCGACGCTCACGGCGGCGATCCGGAGCCCGCGGTCCTTGAAGTCCGCATAGACGCGCTGCATCGACGGCATCTCGGCCCGGCACGGGGCGCACCACGTGGCCCACACGTTCACCAGGGTGACCGCGCCGGCGTAGGCGTCGCGCAGGCTCACCGAGTCGCCCGAGGCGAGGTCGAGGGCGCGGTAGTCGGGGGCGCGGTTGCCCACGGCGACCCCTTCCGGCGCCGGCGCGAACCGGGTCAGCGCCCAGCCGCCGAGGGCGATGCCCGCGACGATGGCAAGCACCATCAGCCACTGCCGCCTCATTCGACGGCCCCGGCCGGTTCGCCGAGGATCTCCTGCACGATCCGCCGGTTGGACGGCGACGTCCAGCGCGCCGCCCCGTAGACGATCCGGAGGATCTTGCCGTCCTTGTCGACCAGGAACGACTCCGGCACGCCGGTGGTCTGGTAGATCTGCTGGATGCGGCCCTCGCGGTCGTGCAGCACGTCGAAGCCGACGTGGAAGCCGTCGATGAAGCGCTGCACCGTGCTCGAGTCGGCGTCGTCGATGCTGACGGCCGCGATCCGGAAGCCCTCCGGCGCGAGCGCGCGGTAGAGCGAGTCCAGCGCCGGGATCTCCTCCTTGCACGGGCCGCACCAGGTGGCCCAGACGTTGACCAGCGTCACGCTGCCGCGGTAGTGCTCGCGGAACGACACGGCCTTGCCGGTAGCGAGGTCCGTCGCGGTGAAGTCGGGCGCGTCGCCACCGATCTGGAGCGGCGTGGGGGTGTTGCAGGCCGCCAGGGCGAGGGCGAGGAAGGCGAGGCGTCGCATCAGACCACCGTCCGGCAGGCGTTGCTCAGGGCGCGCACGGCGCCGGCGACATCGGGCTGGCCGAAGACCGCCGTCCCGGCGACGAAGGTGTCGGCGCCGGCGCGATGGGCGGCGCCGATCGTCGCCGTCGTGATCCCGCCGTCGACCTCGAGCGCGGCGCGCGAGCCGAACTCGTCGAGCAGCGCACGCACGCGCGCGATCTTCCGGGTGGAGGCGGGGATGTAGGACTGCCCGCCGAAGCCCGGGTTGACGGTCATCACCAGGACGAGGTCGAGATCGTCCACCACCTCCACCAGTGCCGGCACCGGCGACGAGGGGTTGAGGACCAGCCCCGCCTTCATCCCCGCCTCGCGGATCATCGCGAGGTGGCGCTGCACGTGGACCGTCGCCTCGGGATGGAACGAGAAGACGTTGACGCCGAGTTCCGCGTACTCGGCGATGTACTGCTCGGGTCGCTCGACCATCAGGTGGACGTCGATCGGCAGGTCGGTGAGCTTGCGCACGGCCTTGATGATCGGGGCGCCGAACGTGAGGTTCGGGACGAAGTGGCCGTCCATCACGTCCACGTGGATCCACGACGCGCCGCCTTCACGGGCCGCGGCCAGTTGCTCGGCCAACCGGCCGAAGTCGACGCTCAGCACGCTCGGCGCGATCCGCACCGTCATCGTCTTGCCCTCCGGGGTCCCTTGCTCACGGTCACGTCCACCGACCCGCCGGTGCGCATCGGGCCGCGCGCCTCGGGGTTGGTGCTTACCACGCTGCCCACCGGACTCGCCGACCAGGCGCTGTCGATCCGGCCGATCCCGAGTCCCGCCGCCTCGAGCACCGTCCCGGCCGTGCCGAGGTCGAGTTCCGCCAGGTCGGGGACGAGCACGCGGGGCGGTCCGGCGGAGATCCCCAGCCGCACCACGGCCCCCTGCGGCAGCCGCGTCTCGGCGACGGGCGACTGCCAGGAGACGGTGCCGACCTCGACCAGTGGATCCTCGATCTCCTCGACGATCCGGCCGCGAAGACCGCCCGCCGCGAGCTGCGATACCGCCTGGGCCGTGGGCAGTCCCCGGAGCGACGGCACCTCCGCGGTCCGCGGCACCAACGGCGTCGGGTACAGCAGCCAGGTCACCACCAGACCCGCCGCCACGGCCACCACGAGGGCGCCGACCAGCCAGCGGTCCACCGGGATCTTCATCGGGTCCGGACCAGTCGGGCGGCGAAGGCGCCGTCGGTGCCATGCCGCTGGGGCAGGAGCACGAGGTCGCCCGCGGCGGTCAGCGGCAGTCCCGGATCGGCCGGTGGTTCCCGTCGGAAGTCGGCGTGGCGTGCCAGGAACTCCTCCACCTGCTCGGCGTCCTCTTCCGGCTCGAGCGAACACGTCGCGTAACATAGCACGCCACCGGGGCGCAGCCGTTCGGCGGCGGCGTCCAGCAGACGGGCCTGTTCATCGACCAGCCGGGCCAGCGCCCCGGGCCGGACCCGCAGCCGCGCGTCGGGGTGGCGGGCGAAGGTGCCGGTCCCCAGGCAGGGAACGTCGAGGAGGATCGCCGCCAGAGGGCGGACCGCCGGATGCAGGGCATCCGCCACGATCGGTCGCACGTTCATCGCCCGGGTGCGGACGAGGTTCTCCCTCACCCGCTCGAGACGGCGCCGCGAGAGGTCGGCCGCGACGACCAGCGCGGCATCGCGCGCGAGCCCGAGCGTCTTGCCGCCGGGAGCGGCGCAGGCGTCGAGCACCACGCCGCCCGGCTCGAAATCGGTGAACCGCACCACGAGGGCCTGCGCCGGGTCCTGCACGAAGAAGCGGCCCTCGGTGAACCCCGGGAGGCCATCCGGTCGGGTGGCCTCGACGACCAGTCCGGCGTCGAGCGGCGCCGCGAAGTGACGCACCCCCGCGCGGTCCAGGTCGCGCGCGAGGGCGGCGACGTCGCCATCGGTCGGCTGCAGCACGAGCGGCGGATGGCTGTTGTTCCAGGCCAGGAGTTCGCGGACCTCCGCGTCGCCGAACCGGTCGAGCCAGCGCGCGACGAGCCACTCGGGGTGGGAGAATTCCGCGGCGAGCCGCGCCGCCTCGCCGAGCGGAGCGTCGTCGTGCCGCCCCGGGCCCGCCACCGCCGCCCGGCGCAGCACCGCATTCACGAACCCGGTGCTCCGCTCGCCGACCGCCTCGCGGGCGAGGTCCACGGCGGTCGCCACCGCGGCGTGCGCCGGCACCCGTTCGAGGTGCGTGATCTGGTAGATGGCGAGGCGCAGGATGTCTCGCACCGGCTGCCGGATGCTGTCGAGGCCGCGCGCGGCGAACGGCGCGATCGCCGAGTCCAGCGCGGCCTCGTGCCGCAACACCCCGGCGGCGAGCTCGTGGGCGAGTCGGCGATCCACCTCGGGCAGGCCGCCGAGGCCGCGCTCGATCGCCGCGTCGAAGGGAGTGCCGCGCCGGACCGCCAGGAGGATGCCCAGCGCGGCGCGCCGGGGGGCGAGTCCGGTGTCGTTCAGCCGAGCATTCCTGCGGTGGGGGACGACGGCACGGCGACCTCGCGCCGCGGCATCCGTCCGGCCAGGTACGCCTCGCGACCCGCCTCGACGGCGAGCCGCATCGCGCGCGCCATGCGCGCCGGCTCCTCCGCTTCGGCGAGGGCGGTGTTCATCAGGATGCCGTCGACGCCTTGCTCCATCACGAGACAGGCGTCGGACGCGGTGCCGACGCCGGCATCGACGATCACCGGGACGGCGAGCCGCGACTTGATCGTGCGGATGAAGTACGGGTTGAGCAGTCCGAGGCCCGAGCCGATCGGCGAGGCGAGCGGCATCACCGCCACCGCGCCGGCCTCCTCGAGCCGGAGGGCGGTGATCAGGTCGTCGTTGGTGTACGCCAGCACCTTGAAGCCCTCGGCGGCGAGGACACGGGTGGCCTCCAGCAGTCCCGCGGTGTCGGGAAGGAGGGTCTCCCTGTCGCCGATCACCTCGAGCTTGACGAAGTCGTTGAAGCCGGCCTCGCGCGCCAGGCGCGCGTAGCGGATCGCCTCGTCGGCGCTGTAGCAGCCGGCCGTGTTGCTGAGGAGGAAGTACCGGTCGGGTGGGAGATGGTGCAGGATGCCGCTCGCGTCCTTGCGGTCGAGCGAGACGCGGCGCACCGCGACGGTGACGATCTCCGCTCCCGAGGCCTCGATCGCCTCGCACATCTCCGCGTTGTCGCGGTACTTGCCCGTCCCGACCATCAGCCGCGACGTGAAGCGCCGTCCACCGATCTCGAGCATTCAGCCTCCCCCGACGAAGTGGACGATCTCGACCACGTCGCCATCGGACACCGGCGTCGCCGCGATGGCGGGGCGCCGGATGATCTCGCGATTGAGTTCCACGACGACCCCGCGAGGATCGAGCTCGAGCGCGCCGAGGAGGTCCTCGACGGTGCTGACGCGATCGACCAGCCGGGGGGCACCGTTGATGATGAGCTGCATGACCGGAATCTAGCGAGGTGGCGCGACGGTCTCAGTCGGTGCCTTGCAGCGCCCCGAGGAGCGTCATGGCCGCGGCGAACCGGTCCCGCTGCTCCCAGAGCGCGCCGATCGCCGCGACGCCCCAGGCGCCTGCCTCACGTGCGCGTGCCGCCCGGGCGGGCGTAACCCCGCCGATTGCCCACGTCGGGCGACCGAGGGCAACCACCGCGCGGAGCAGGGACTCGCCGGCCCCGGGCTGGCCCGGATGCGACGCGGTCGGCCAGATGCTCCCGACGACCACCCCGTCGGCACCGTCGGCGATCGCCGCCTCGGCCTCGGCCGCCGAGTGCACCGAGGCGAGGATCGCCAGGCTCGCCGGATCGCGCCCGCTGGCGGCGATCGCCTCCCGCATCGTTGAAATCGGGAGATCGCCCGCCCGGGCGATCACGCCGTCGGTGCCGACGGCGAGCGCGACGTCCACGCGACCGGTCGCGAAGACCTGCGCCTCGGGAGGCCGCGCGTTCGCCTGGCAGCGCGTGGCAAGCGCGGCGAGCTGGTCGATCGTCCCGTCCGGCAGCCGCGCGACGAGCGCCACGGCGGGACCGGCCGCGGCGATCGCCGCCAGCCCGACGCCGAGGTCGTCGCGTGCGGCGATCGCGGCATCGAGGTAGGCGAGCAGGCGGGGGAGCGGCCTCATGCCAGGCGGGGCGCGTCGCCCAGCAGGCGGCCGCGGCCGTGCAGCCACTCCAGGCCCGGCATGCGGCGACCGCCGGCGGGTTGGACGCTCTCGATCTGCAGCCATCCATCGGAGCACGCCACGCACAGGGTCCCCGCATGGGACGCGACCGACCCCGGTGCGCCCGCGGGAGCCTCGACCGTGGCGAGCGTCGGCGTGAAGAGCTTGAGCGGCTCGGTGCCCGCCATCGTCCAGGCGCCCGGGGCCGGGTCCATCGCGCGGATCCTTCGCGACACCTCCCGGCCGGGACGGTCCCACGCCACGCGCGCGGTGTCGCGATCGATCTTCGGCGCGAGGGTCACGAGCGAGGCGTCCTGCCTGGCCGGCGCCTGGCCCGCCGCGATCCCGGGCAGCGCCTCGAGCAACGCGGTGGCGCCCAGCGAGGCAAGCGACTCGAAGAGGGTGCCGGTGGTGTCGTGCTCGTCGATCGCCCGTTCCCGCCGCAGCCACACCGGGCCGGAGTCGAGCCCGGCCTCCATCTGCATGATCGAGACGCCGGTGACCGCGTCGCCGGCGAGGAGCGCCCAGTGGATCGGCGCCGCGCCGCGCCAGCGCGGCAGCAGGGACGCGTGCACGTTCACCATCCCGAGGCGCGGCAGCGCGAGCACCTCCTCGCGCAGGATGTGGCCGTACGCGACGACCACGCCGAGGTCCGGCGCGAGGTCGCGGAGGGCCGAGAGGAATTCCTCGCCGCGCGGCCGGTCGGGCTGCAATACGGGGATTCCGAGCGCCTCCGCGCGCACCTTGACTGGCGGCGGCAGGAGCGTCGAGTGCGACCTGGTGCGGGGACGGTCGGGCTGGGTGACGACGGCGGCGATCTCGACGTCGGCCGCGGCCAGCGCGTCGAGCGCGGGGACCGCGAAGGCGGGCGTGCCGAGGAACACGACCCGCATCAGGAGGCCGCTTCCGACTCCTCGGGCGACGGCGTCCAGGTCGGGCCCATGTCCCGGTGGTCCCGCTTCCACCGTGCCACCGCGAGCTGGCGCTTCAGCGCCGAGAGGTAGTCGATGAACAGCACGCCGTCGAGGTGGTCGATCTCGTGCTGCACCGCGCGGGCGACGAGCCCCTCGAGCTCGAGCCGGAACGGCGCGCCGTGCTCGTCGTGCGCCTCGAGGGTGATCCGCTCGGGGCGGGTCACCTCGCCGTAGAGGTCCGGGATGGAGAGGCAGCCCTCCTCGCCGGCGGCGGTCGTGCTGCTGCGCTCCACGATCACCGGGTTCACCATCGCGAAGCGCTTCTCGTCGGCGTCGATCACGGCGACGCGGATCGCCCGGCCCACCTGGTTGGCGGCGAGGCCGACGCCGAGGGCCGTGTCCATCGTCTCGTAGAGGTCGTGGACGAAGGCGCGCAGCTCGTCGTCGAACTGCTCGACGGGCCTGGCGGCCTCGCGGAGGACGCCCTGGCCGAGCAGCTGGATCGGCAGGATCGCCATCAGCTCGCCATGCCCGGGGTCGCGGTGTCGCCGACCCGGATCACCCGGGCGCGCTCGATGACGAGCTGCGCGGTGCCGCTCTCGATGACGAGGAGGTTGTCCCTCACCTCGCGCACCTTGCCGACGACGCCGCCCGCGGTGGTGATCTCGTCGCCCTTCTTGATCGTGGCGAGGAGCTCGGCCGCCTTCTTCCGCGCCTGCTGCTGCGGACGCAGGATCAGGAAGTAGAAGATCGCGGCGATCGCCGCGAACTGGAGCATCAGGATCATTCCGCCATTGCTGCCCATTCACTCGTCCTCTCGTGCCGCGTAGCGCCGCAGCCAGTCGTCAGCCCAGGCGATGAAGGTCCCTTCGCGAATCCGCTGGCCGGCGATCTCGGCGAGGCGGATCAGGAACCGGATGTTGTGGATCGAGACCAGGCGCTGCCCGAGCTGCTCCTCGGCCACGAACAGGTGGCGGAGGTAGGCGCGCGAGAAGCGGGTGCAGGCCTCGCAGTCGCACTCGGCATCGAGCGGCGCCTCGTCGAGCCGGAGCCCGGCGCCTCGGACCTGGACCTTGCCGTCCGTGGTCCAGGCGCTGCCGTGTCGTCCGTTGCGGGTGGCCGCGACGCAGTCGAACAGGTCGACGCCGCGGGCGATTCCGGCGAGCAGGTCGTCCGGAAACCCCACCCCCATAAGATAACGGGGGCGGTCGGCGGGGAGGTGCGGCTCGAGGTTCTCGAGGACGCGGCGCATCACCGGCTTCGGCTCGCCGACGGAGAGGCCACCGATCGCGATGCCGGTCCAGTCGCCCCGGGCGAGGATGCCGTCCAGCGAGGCGCGGCGCAGTTCGGCGTGGCTGCCGCCCTGGACGATCGGCCAGAGGGTCTGCCGACCGGGGCTGCCGGCGGCGAGCGCCTCGTGGTGCCGGCGCGAGCGCTCGAGCCAGCGGAGGGTCCGCTCCATCGCCTCGCGCGCCTCGTCGCGCGTCGCCTCGCCGGGCGGCAGGTGGTCGAAGGCCATCGCGATGTCGGCGCCGAGGGCCCACTGGATCTCCATCGACCGCTCGGGGGTGAGTCGCCGGCGCGAGCCGTCGATGTGCGAGGTGAACTCGACCCCGTCCTCGTCGAGCTTGCGCATCCCGGCCAGCGAGAAGACCTGGAAGCCGCCCGAATCGGTCAGCATCGGACGATCCCACGTCGTGAACCGGTGCAGGCCGCCG
Organism: uncultured Gemmatimonadaceae bacterium; assembly: GCA_964557115.1. Taxonomy (GTDB): domain Bacteria; phylum Gemmatimonadota; class Gemmatimonadetes; order Gemmatimonadales; family GWC2-71-9; genus Palsa-1233. The sequence goes on along the minus strand of CAZKYO010000025.1, from coordinate 8,587 downwards.
AGTCCGGCGATCACCGCCTCGCCCGGCCGGAGGTGGAGGTGGTAGGTGTTGCCGAGGATGATGTCGGCGCCGGCGCGGCGCACCTCGTCGGGATGCAGGCCGCGCACCGCGCCGTGGGTGCCGACCGGCATGAAGCACGGCGTGCGCACGGTGCCGTGCGGCAGCGTGAGCGTGCCGGCGCGCGCGGCGCCGTCAGTGGCGTGGACCTCGAGTTCGAACACTCAGGTCACCGCGCGGAGGATGCGGTCGACCTGGCGTCGGTGGCGCAGGTCGTGGCCCGCGGTGATCCGCAGCAGGCGGTCGAACGACTCCTCGCCGCGTTCGGCGTGGAGGCCGACGCGAGCCATGTCGGCGGGCGCCGCGGAGCGCCAGATCCTCAGGTTCCAGCGACGCATCGTCGCGAAGGCGTGCAGCGCCTCCGCCGGATCGGCGCCGGCGTCGTCGAAGCGGCTCGACCAGCGCTCCTGATCGAATCCGACGATGAGCGGCCGGTCGGCGGTGAGGGTGATCCGGGCGCGCCAGCCCTGCACGATTTCGGTGTCCGCGAGGTGCGCGAAGACCTGCACGATCGACCAGCGTCCGGGAGCCTCGGGTGCGCGCAGCGCCGACTCGGCAAGGTGGTCGGTCCGCCCCGCGAGCCACGATGGCGTCTCCTCGAGGACGATGAGCGGGTCCTTGTCGCCGAGGAGCCCGAGGGTCTCGTCGATGTAGGCCCGCGCGGCGGGGGAGATCGGTGCATCGGTCATCGGTACCTCAGAGGACGCACATCGCGTCACCGTAGCTGTAGAAACGGTATCGCGCCGCCACGGCGTGGCGATAGGCCTGCATCGCCAGGTCGTGCCCCGCGAAGGCGGCGACGAGCATCAGCAGCGTGCTGCGGGGCAGGTGAAAATTGGTGACCAGCCGGTCCACCACGCGGAAGCGGTGGCCCGGGAGGATCATCAGCCGGGTCTCGCGGCGTCCCGGCACGACCGTGCCGTCGTCCTGCGCGGCACTCTCGAGGGCACGGACCACGGTGGTGCCGATCGCCCACACCGCGGCGCCGCGCCCGCGCGCGGCGGCGACCTGGCGGGCGGCCGCCTCGCCGATCTCGAACCGCTCGGCATGCATCGGATGGCTGCCGGGGTCGTCCACGTCCACCGGCTTGAAGGTGCCGGGGCCCACCTCGAGGTCGAGCTCGGCGAACTCGACGCCGCGCGCCCGCAGCTGGTCGAGCAGGGCGGCGGTGAAATGGAGGCCCGCGGTGGGCGCGGCGACGCTCCCCTCACGATCCGCGTAGACCGTCTGGTAGCGACGCTCGTCGTCCTCGCCGGGATCGCGGGTGATGTACGGCGGCAGCGGCAGCCGGCCGTGGCGCGCGATCGCCGCCTCGGCATCGAGCCCGACGAAGCGCACCCGGCGGAGGCCGTCGTCCTCGACCGACACCACCTCGATTTCGGCGTCGGGACCGAGCAGCACGCGCTTGCCGGGCTGGAGCGCCCGGCCGGGCCTTCCCATCGCGAGCCAGTCGCCCCGCTCGTCGGGATGGAGCAGCAGGACCTCGGCGGGACCGCCGCCCGGCCGCCGGCCGAGCAGGCGCGCGTGGCGCACGCGCGTGGTGTTGACGACCACGAGGTCGCCCGGCGGGACGAGTTCGAGGAGGGCGGGGAACCGGGCGTCCTGAAGCCGATCCCGCGCGCGGTCCGCCACCAGCAGGCGCGACTCCCCGCGCTCGGCGGAAGGGGTCTGCGCGATCAGCTCTTCGGGAAGCGGGTAGTCGAAGTCGGCGGTCGTCCAGCGCCGCTCAGCCATCGAGCAGCGAGCCCTGCGACCCGGCCGGTCCCGGCCGGGAGATGCCGAGCCGCTGCCAGGCCCGCGCGGTGGCGACGCGGCCGCGCGGGGTGCGCTCGAGGAAGCCCTGCTGCATGAGGTACGGCTCGTACACCTCTTCCACCGTGGCGGCGTCCTCGCCGACGGCCGCGGCGATCGTCGTCAGCCCGACCGGTCCGCCGGCGAACTTCTCGACGATCGTGGCGAGGATCCGCGCGTCCATGTCGTCCAGCCCGAACTCGTCGACGTTGAGTCGCTCGAGTGCCGCGCGGGCCACGTCGTCGGTGATCTCGCCGTCGGCCCGCACCTCGGCGTAGTCGCGCACCCGCCGCAACAGCCGGTTGGCGACTCGCGGGGTGCCGCGCGAGCGGCGCGCGAGTTCCGCCGCGCCGGCCGTCGTGATCGGGATGCCGAGCAGTCCCGCCGAGCGGCCGACGATGCGGGCGATGTCGTCCTCGGGATAGAAGTGCAGTCGCTCGACGAGTCCGAAGCGGGCGCGCATCGGGGGCGTGAGCAGCCCGAAGCGCGTCGTGGCCCCGACCAGGGTGAAGCGCTCGAGCGCCATCGGGAGGGTCTGGGCGTGCGGGCCGTCGGCGAGCCGCACGTCGACGCGGAAGTCCTCCATCGCCGGGTAGAGGAATTCCTCGAGCTGGGGCCGCAGGCGGTGGATCTCGTCGATGAACAGGATGTCGCCGGGCCCGAGGCCGGTGAGCAGGCCCACGAGGTCGCCGGGCTTCTCGAGCACCGGTCCGGAGGTGGTGCGGCACTGCACCCCCATCTCGCGCGCCATCAGCATCGCGAGGGTGGTCTTGCCGAGGCCGGGCGGGCCGAAGAAGAGGACGTGGTCGAGCGACTCGCCGCGGCCGCGCGCCGCGTCGATGGCGATCTGGAGCGACTGGCGCACCTGCGCCTGCCCGACGAACTCGTCGAGCCGCGACGGGCGCAGCGCGGCCTCGCTGCCGCCCTCGTCGCCAAGCGCCTCGGGGGTGGTGATCTCCACCCGGCGACCCGCCGCGCCCCGCGGATCGGTCACGTCAGGCGGCCTCGGCGTGCCAGCGCACCGGCCGCTCCTCGGGGCGCACCACGTGGCGACGGTCGCAGTGGAGGCAGCGGTCGCGCACTTCGCGGGTGCCGGCCGGGACCAGCTTGCGGTTGGTCACGCCGCAGCGCGTGCAGAGCCACTCGGCGGTCACCATCGGTCGGGCATGATCCCACATCGCTCAGGCTCCGGTCAATTCGGTGAGGGCGCGCCGGACAAGCGCCGCGGTGTCCCCGGTCCCGCCCGCCTCGCCGGCGCGCCGCACCGCCTGCTCGGCCGGCCCGGCCGGATAGCCGAGCGCCACCAGGGCGCGGACCGCGTCGGCGGAGGGCGAGGTCGCCGGCGTGCCGGCCACGGTCGCGGCCGGAAGGTCGTCGAAGCGATCCGCCAGTTCGAGCGCGAGGCGTTCCGCCTTCTTCCGCCCGATGCCCGGGACCGTCGAGAGGGCGGCGAGGTCGCGGTCGCGCACGGCGCGCACGGCGCGATCGGGGCCCAGGGTCGAGAGGATCGCGAGGGCGAGGCGCGCCCCGACGCCCGAGGCCCCGATCAACCGCCGAAAGATCGCCTTGTCGATTGCCGAATCGAAGCCGTAGAGCGACCAGCCGTCCTCGCGGACCACGAGCTCGGTGTGGAGCATCACGTCGCGCCCGGGCTCCGGCAGCCGCTCGAAGGTGCCCAGCGGCACCTCCACGAAGTAGCCGACCCCGGCCACGTCCACGATGATGCCCGCCGGTTCGCGGTGGGTGAGGGTGCCGCGCAGCGAGGCGATCATCGCGGCACTCCCGGTGTGCGTGCCGCCACGGTCGTGCGCATCAGGTGCGTCAGCGCGATCGCCACGCCGTCGGCGGCGTCGGCCGGCGCCGGCGCGCTGGCGAGGCGGAGGAGCCGCGCCACCATCGCGCCGACCTGTGCCTTGGTGGCGGTGCCGGTGCCGGTCACCGCGCGCTTGACCTCGGCGGGGGTGATCTCGGCGACGGGGACCTCGCGGCGCGCGGCGGCGACCATCACCACGCCGCGGGCGTGTCCCAGCACCAGGGCCGACCGGGCGTTGCGGCCGAGGAAGACGTCCTCGAGCGCGAGCACGTCGGGGCGATGGCGATCGAGGAGGTCCGCAAGGGCATCGGCGAGGACGAGGAGGCGTTCGGGAAGCGGGGTCCCGGCGGTGGTTCGGATCACGCCACACTCCACCAGGGTCGCGCGCCGGTCGGCGCCGGTCCGGACCACGCCGAATCCGCAAGTCGCGGTGCCCGGGTCGATCCCGAGCACGGTGAGTCCCGCGTGCCGGGTCAGGCCCCGGCCTCCTCCAGCTCGAGGGCGTCGAAGTCGAGGTTGCTGAACACCTTCGAGACGTCGTCGAGCTCCTCCAGGACCTCGATCAGCTTGAGGACCTTCTGGCCCTCCGCCTGCTCGAGCCGCACGACGTTCTGCGGCACCATGGCCAGCTCGGAGGACTCGATCGCGTACCCCTTCGCCTTCAACGCGTCCATCACGGCGTGGAAGTCGTTCGGCTCGGTCGAGACCACGAAGATGTCCCCGTCGCGCGAGAAGTCGCTGGCGCCGGCCTCGAGCGCGTCGTCCATCGCCTGCTCCTCGGCGCGGCCGGCGACCGGAAGGACGATCTCGCCCCGCCGCTCGAACATCCACGCCACCGAATTCGAGGTGCCGAGGTTGCCGCCGTTGCGCGAGAAGGCGTGCCGGATCTCGGCCACGGTCCGGTTGGGGTTGTCGGTCGAGCCCTCGATCAGCAGTGCCGTGCCGCCGGGGCCGTACCCCTCGTACGTGACTTCCTCGTACGTGGCGCCCTCGAGCTCGCCGGTGCCCTTCTTGACGGCGCGCTCGATGTTGTCGTTCGGCATGTTGACGGCCTTGGCGTCGTCGATCGCCTTGCGCAGGCGGGGATTCCCCGCCGGGTCGCCGCCGCCCGCCTTGGCGGCCACGGTGATCTCGCGGATCACCTTGGTCCAGGCGGAGGCGCGCTTGGCGTCCGTCGCGGCCTTCTTGTGCTTGATCTGCTTCCACTTGCTGTGACCCGCCACGGGTCCTCCCCTCGGCAATGCGGGATCTTAAGCCGCCGGGGGCCCTCGCGGCAACGCGCCGCGGCTTGCCCCGCACCGGGCGGGGAGCTACGGTTCGCGGCATGTCGAACCGGACCCTCTCGATCGCCCTCCTCGCCCTCGTCGCGGCGGCCTGCAAGTCGCCCGAGGTGCCGGCCGAGGACGCCGGCCTGCCGATGGTGCAGGCGCTCCCCAACATCCCGCTGCCGCCCGGCGGCGCGCCGGTGTCCACCGAGCGGGGCGGCGACGCCGTGCAGCTGCTCGTCTCGACGCCGACCCCCTCCGACACCGTGGTCGCGTTCTATCGCGACCTGCTGTCGAGGCCACCCTATCGGTTGATCAACGAGGCGGAAGACAAGGGGTCCACGTCGTTCTATGTGGAGCAGGACGGACCGCCGCTCTGGGTGACGGTGGAGGGACTCCCGGCCGGCGGCACGATGGTTCGCCTGGCCGGCGCCGCGATCGTCGATCCGGCGGCCAAGGCGGACACCACCAAGCCCGATTCGAAGGGGACGGACTCGGCCTCGACCGAGTAGCCCGTCAACCCCGCCGCTCGTGCAGGGCCTTGGCGAGCAAGGCGAGGGACTCCCCCGCCTCCGGGGCCAGCGCCTCTCGCGCCGGGGCGACCAACTGGGACAACGCGATCCGCGCCCCCGTTGGGGTGCCCTCCTGCAGATGGGAGAGGGCCGTCGCCAGCCCTCGCGCGAGCGGTCGCGGGACCGCCAGTGGCGCGAGCCTCCGATCGAGCAGGCTGAGTCGCTTGCGACCGCCGCGATCGAGCTCGCCTTCGGCCTCCCCCACATCCACAGCCACCCGGGCGACGAGCCAGAGCGCGAAGGCGCCCTCCCGCTTCGGCCCCCGCTCGAATCGCTCCATCAGCGAGAGCAGGACATCGAGCGCCTCGGATTCCACGCTCATCGCATCGGCCGGGTGAGCGCCTCGGCCACGGCCTCCGGCGTGGTGTCGACCAGGCAGCGGTGATGGCCGAGCGGGCAGCGCGCCGACCCGTGGGCCGAGCATGGGCGGCAGCGAAGCGGTTGCTGCAGCACCCGCGAGGGCGTGTTGTAGGGAAAGAATCCGAACTCCTCCACCCCGGGCCCGTAGAGCGCGACCACCGGCGTCCCCACCGCGCTGGCCATGTGCATGAGTCCGGTGTCGCCGGCGACCGCCACGTCGGCCCGGCGGAGTGCTGCCCCCGACCCGACGAGCGACAGTTCGCCGGCGAGCGAGAGCGCCGCGGGCCCGCCCGCCGCCACCATGCGGCGCGCGATCGCCCGTTCCGCCCAGCCGCCGAGGATCACCACGTCCATCGTGGCGGCGATCCGGGCGACCAGCTCGCACCAGTGGTCCTCGGGCCACCGCTTGGTCCAGTGGGCCGCTCCGGGAACCAGCGCGACGAGGCGCCTGGTCCGCCCGATGCCGTGTTCCTCGAATCGGGCCGCCACCTCGCGTTCGGCGTCCGAACTGGTGAAGAACTCCGCCGGCCCGCCGTCGGGTTGCACGTCGAGTGCCCGGGCCGCGGCGAAATACCGCTCCGCAACGGGACCGATTGCCTTTCCCATCCGTCGGCGCGTGGCGATCAGGACGGCGCGACGGAGGCGGTGCTTCGGGTACCCGTCCCAGTGCCCGCCGATGCGGAGGGTGAGTTGGCGCGACCGCAACGAGCCATGCAGGTCGAGGCGATGGGTCCACGCCTCGCCGCGAAGCTCGGCGACCAGGGGACCGAGCGGGGTCCCGTGGCGCCAGGTCACCAGCCGATCGATCCGGGGATTGAAGCGCAGCGTGTCGGCCAGGTCCTCGCGCACCACGAACGTCATCCGGGCGGCGGGGTGCCGGGTCCGGATCGCCCGGAGCAACGGGGTGGTGAGGATCAGGTCGCCGATCGAGGAGAAGCGGACGAGGAGGATGTTGGGCGGCACCAGGGAAAGCTAGCGATGGCACCGAGACCGGCGGCCCCCTCGAGCGGCCAGGGGGCCCTCGCTGTGCTCGGGACGCGGCGAATCCTCCATTCGCCATCCTCTGCCCTCGATTCCCGGTTTCGGGCTAGTTTCCGGGCATGATCCGCCCCCGCAGCATCCTCTGGGTCGACGACGAGATCGACACCCTCGACTCGCAGGTTCTCTTCCTCGAGCAGCAGGGCTTCTCGGTCGAGCGCGCCACCAATGGCGACGACGCGCTGGTGCTCCTCCGCCGCCAGCCCTACGGGGTCGTGCTCCTCGACGAGCAGATGCCGGGGACCCGCGGCCTCGACCTGGTCCCCGAGCTCCGGGCGATCGACGCCTCGATGCCGGTGGTGATGGTCACCAAGTCGGAGGAGCCGGCGACGATGCGCGACGCGATCGGCGTCGAGATCGCCGACTACCTCATCAAGCCGGTCAACCCGCGGCAGGTCCTCACGGTCGTGACCCGGCTGCTCGAGGGGGATCGCATCCGGCAGCAGCGCCTCTCGCGCGACTTCGTCACGCGATTCCGGGAGCTGGAGGGCCGTCGCGGCAAGGACCTCGAGTGGCGGGAGTGGGTCGAGCTGGTGGCCGAGCTGGCCGGCTGGGAGGTCCGCCTCGGCCAGGCCGACGAGCCGGGACTGCAGGAGGCGCTGCGCACGCTGCGCGCCTCGATGCGCGACGACTTCGCCCGCTTCGTCGAGGCGCACTACCCGCGCTGGGTGGCCCACGACGGGGCCGACCGCCCGCCGCTCTCGGTGGACGTGGTGGGCGAGTTCCTTCGTCCCACGTTCGAGGGCCACGGCCGCGCGCTCCTGGTCGTGGTCGACTGCCTCCGGCTCGACCAGTGGGCGATGATGCGGCCGGTGATCGAGCGGATCTTCGACGTCGAGGTCGACCACTATTTCTCGATCCTGCCGACCGCGACGCCGTACTCGCGGAACGCGATCTTCTCGGGGCTCTACCCGAGGGAGCTCCTGGCGCGGCACCCGAAGTGGTGGAACGAGCGCGACGAGCACTCGCTCAACGCGCACGAGGCCGAGCTGCTGACGGAACAGCTGCGCGAGCTGACCGGCCACGCCGTCCCGGTGCAGTACGAGAAGGTCTTCTCCGCGGGCGACGGCGAGGCGATGCTGAAGCGGCTCCCCGGCCACCTGTCGCGCGACGGGGTGACCGCCCTGGTCTTCAACTTCATCGACCAGCTGACGCACGGGCGGACCGAGAACGAGGCGCTCTACGAGGTGGCGCGCGACGCCTCGGCGCTGCGCTCGCTGACGCGCACCTGGTTCGAGCGTTCGGTGCTGCTGGAGGCGCTGAAGGAGGCGGAGCGCCGCAACGTGCCGGTGCTGCTCACCACCGACCACGGCTCGATCCATTGCCACACGCCCGCGACCATCTACGCCAAGCGTGACGCGACGCCCTCACTGCGCTTCAAGTTCGGCGAGGAGCTGCGGGTCGAGGATCCCAACGCCGCGATCGCGGTGGACGACCTGGCCGCCTGGGGCCTGCCGCCGCGAGGCGGCGGGGCGCGGCTGATGCTCGCCACCGGCGACCGCTTCTTCGTCTATCCCACCAAGCTGCGCGAGTACCAGGCACGCTACCGCGGCTCCTTCCTCCACGGCGGTGTCTCGCCCGAGGAAGTGGTGCTGCCGATCGCGCTCCTGACGCCGAGGCGCGGCTGAACCGCCAGGACACCCGGGCGCGGCTGCTCGGGCTGCTGCGGCCCGAGCGCGGGCTCCTCGCGG
>CAZKYO010000024.1:6242-45235 GCA_964557115.1 uncultured Gemmatimonadaceae bacterium | reverse complement strand
GTGAGGATCCGTTCGGTCATCCCCCAGAGCAGGCCGGCATCGAGATGGTAGCCGCTCACGCGGTGGCGGGCACCCCGCACTTCGAGTTCGGTCGGCCGGTACGCGGCAGGATCGGCGAGCACGGCGAGCGGCACCCACGCCGACGCCGCCACCTCGACGCTCGGCGTGACGGGCGGCTCATGGTCCAGCAGGAAGGCGAACGGCCGCACCAGGATCGGGGGCAGCACCGGCGTCAGCGGGGCATGGTCGTCCAGCGCGACGCCTGGCCGCGCGGCATCGAGCCCGATGCCGGTCTCCTCCAGCGTCTCCCGCGTTGCGGTCTCGAGCAGGTCGCGGTCGGCAGCGTCGCGTCGGCCACCCGGAAGGGCGATGTGCCCCGACCACGGATCGCCGTCGCGCTCGGCGCGTCGGATGAGGAGCAGGCGGTCGGGATCGGGGACGAAGAGGAGCGCCACGGCGGCCTGGCGCCGCGCGGGGTCGTCGACCGCCACGGGCGGGACGCTGCCGAGATCGGCGAGGAGGGCCGGCAGCCGGCTCACATCGCGCAGCCGCCGCCACAGCAACCGCCGGGCGCATCGCAGTCCGGTCCGCGCGCGCCGGAGCTCCTGGCCGGCGGCGCCGGGACCGCGAGCAGGCGATCGGCGGTCGAGGCGCCGCAGTCCGGACAGTGCACGACCTCCTCGCGGCGCACCAGCTTCTCGAAGACGCGTCCGCAGGCGGTGCAGCGGAAGTCGTAGAGTGCCATCGCTCAGCCCAGGTGTCGGGAAAGGTGATCCATCGTCTCGTCGAAGAGTCGTTCGAGGGTCGCGTTCGATCCGGCCCACGGGTGCTTCGCCCCGAAGGTGTGGTCGACGCCCTCGAACGGCACCAGCTCGTGCCCCGCCCCCGCGCACCGGGCCAGCTCCTCTGCCTCGGAGAACGGCACGGTCGTGTCCGCGGTTCCGTGCAGCTGTCGCCAAGGGCGACCGAGCGACGCCGCGGCGACCGGAATGTCGAGCCGGTCCTGTTCGTGGCTCAGCGCGTCCTCGGCGACCTCCCAGTCGAGCGGCAGCCGGATGCGCAGTCGCTGGTGCAGGATCGTGATCGTCCCGAGCCGCCGCCAGGCCTCGAGCTCCTGCTCCGTGTGGCGGCGCACCCGACCGATCGCGCTCCACGTCACGACCGCGCCGACGGCGGCGAGGTCCCGGGCGAGCAGCAATGCCATGCCGCCACCGCGCGAGTGTCCCACCAGCCCGAGGCTCGTGGGCGGGGCGACGTCGAGTGCACCGCCGCCGAGCGCCGCGGCGATCGCGTGCAGGTCGTCGAGTTCGCGACTGTAGGTGTTGCGGCGGAAGCGCTCCGGACGGGTGAAGTCGCCGGCCGCGTCCACCCCCGCGCCGCTCACCGTGGCCGTCACCGCGACGAACCCGGAGCGCGCCAGACGCTCGGCGAACACCGGCAGGAAGGCGTAGTCCTTGAACCCCTTGAATCCGTGCAGCAGCAGGACGGCGGGCTGGGCGCTCGCGCGCGAGCCGGCCCGCACGTCGACCTGGATCTCGCCGAGCGCACCGGGCAGGACGTGCCGGGTCAGGGTGGGGGTGGCCATGGCGAAAGATAGGAGCGTGGTGCATGGAGATTCGCGATTGGGGCCCTCGGATCGCCAATCGCGACTCGCCAGTCTCGACCTACCGCACCGCCGGTTCGAGGATCGTGAGCTCGCCGGCCGTGGCATCCAGTTCCGCCGGGATCCCCACCGGGAGCGTCCACTGGTCGTCGATGTGGCCGAACGGGAAGCCCGCGGCGACGGGCACGCCGAGGTCGCCGAGGTGCGTCTGCAGCACCTCGTCGAGGCCGAGCGCGCCGCCGTCAGCACCTCGTGACAGCTCCGTGAAGCGCCCGAGCATCACCCCGGCGACCTTGTCGAGCTTTCCGGCGAGCTTGAGGTGCGCCAGCATCCGGTCGATGCGGTAGACGGCCTCGCCGACGTCCTCGAGGAAGAGGATCGCGCCGTCGAGCGACGGGAAGTACGGCGTGCCGACCAGCGCCTGGACCAGCGTGAGGTTGCCGCCGACGAGCGGGCCCCGGGCGGTGCCCGGGGAGATCGTGATGATCCGGCCGCTCTCCGGAACGAGCACGTCCGAGGGCGGCGCCGGTCGTCCCAGGCGCCCGGCGGCGCTGACGGTGGTGAGGATCCGGTCGAAGTGCCAGCGCTGGAAGTTGGGCATCGGCGTGCGCGCGATCGGACCGTGGAACGTCACCACCCCCGTCCGCTGCCACAGGGCGAGCAGCAGCACGGTGATGTCCGAGAAGCCGATCACCGGCTTGGGGGATCGTGCGAAGGCGGTGAAGTCGATGCGCTGCACGATCCGGTTCATCCCGTTGCCGCCGCGGATGCACCAGACGGCGTCGACGTCGCTGGCGCCAAGCGCGGCGTTCAGGTCGTCGATCCGCTCGTCGTCGCGACCGGCGAGATAGCCGTACGCGTTGCCGGTGTTCGGATAGAGGATCGGTGCGTAGTCCATCGCCTGGCAGAGTTCCACGGCGCGCGTGCGGTCGTCGCGTTCGAGCAGCGGGCCCGAGGGCGCCACGAGGGCGATCCGGGCGCCGGGGCGGAGCCGGGGGGGGAGGATCGACTTTGTGACCATTGCGGCTCCAATTAACGTTGAGCGTCCGGTTCCGGGAGGCGAGATGGTGCGATCGTCCCATTCGACCCAGCTCGCCGCGGCGAAGGCGATCGCCGACGTCCGCGAGACGATGGTCGCCGAGTGGTCCGAGTGGATGGCCGACCGGACCGCCGGCGGCAACCTCCCGGTGAACCTGGTCGAGCGCGAGCTGCGGCTCGTGCTCGACACCCTCGTCGAAATGCTAGGGCCGCTCCGCCGCGAAGCCAAGTTCGTCTGGCTCCGGGTCATGGAGCACTACGGCCGCAGCGGCGCCGCCCGCGGCCTGGCCGCCGGCGAGGTGGTCGAGGAGATCCAGCAGCTCCGGGCGCTCCTGATCAAGTACATCGGCGCCGGCGTGGCGGCGATGCGGCCGCGCCGCGCGGTCGCGGTCTTCATCCGCCTCAGCAGCGTCATCGACAGCGCCATCGCCCAGGCGGTCGTGGGCTACACCGACGCGCTGGTTGCGTCGCTCATGATGACCGACCGGCACACCACCTCGCTGACCGACACCTCGCCCGAGGACTTCGCGCGGCAGCTCGCCGCACTCGAGGACGACCTGGCGGCGATCGCGCCGCGCCGCTGAGGCGCGGCCGGCCATGCCCTTCCCCGTCGCCGGCCTCCCGTGGGCGCTCCCGTTCGCCGTGCTGCCGCGCCTCGCGGGCCGGCGTCCCGTCCTGGTTGACACGCCGCCCGCGGGCGTCGCGCCGCTCAGCGTCATCATTCCCGCGCGCAACGAGGCCGCGACGATCGAGACGGTGATCCGCTCCGTGCTCGCGACCACGCACCCCCGCATCGAGCTGATCGTCGTCGACGACCGCTCCACCGATGCCACCGCGGAGCTCGTCGCGCGGCTCGCCGGGGAAGACCCACGGCTCCGGCTGGTGGCCGGTGCCGAGTTGCCCCCGGGATGGTTCGGGAAGCCGTGGGCCTGTCACCAGGGGGCGGCCGTCGCATCCGGCGAGCTGCTCGTGTTCACCGACGCCGACACGATCCACCAGCCGGAGCTCCTGGCGCGGGCCGCCGCGGCGCGCGACGCCGAATCGGCGGACCTGCTGACGCTCACCTCGCGCCAACTCTGCCTGACCTTCTGGGAGCGGCTGGTGATGCCGCAGATCTGGGTGCTGCTCGGGCTCCGCTATCCGCCGCGGGGGATCAATCGCGCGCGCCACGAGCGACAGGTGGTCGCGAACGGACAGTTCATCCTCATCCCGGCCGCGACCTACCACGCCGCCGGGGGCCACGCGGCGGTGGCTGGCGAGGTGGTGGAAGACCTGGCGCTGGCGCAGCACTTCTTCCGGCGCGGCCTCCGGGTGCGGATGGTGCACGGCGAGGAATTCCTCGCGACCCGGATGTACCGGTCGCTCGCCGAGCTGGTCGAGGGCTGGTCGAAGAACATCCACCTCGGGGCGCGCCGCTCGCTGGGGCCCAACCGCGTGCTGCAGGCGCTCGCCCCGCTCGGCGTGATGGCGGCGTTCCTGTTCTGGCTGGTGCCGTTCGCGCTGCTCGCGCTCGGCATCGCCCCGACGGCGATGCTGATGGCGATCGGCCTGTCGGCGGCGTTCTGGATGCTGATGTCCTACGGCATGCAGGTGCCGGTCGCCTACGGTCTCGGCTACCCGCTCGGCGCCGCGATGGCGCTGCGGATCGCGCTGCGGTCGGCGCTGCGGGGATCGCGGCACATCGAGTGGCGCGGCCGGACCTACTCCGGCGCGACGGGGGTCGGGGCGACCTAGCTTCGGCCGTCGGCGCTCGGACGTGCCGGCACGCGGCCACGCGCGCCCCGCCGGGACGCGCGCGAGGCCGATGCTCCGCGGGTGCCTCCCGCCAGCGATCTCCTCCCGACCCACCAGTCGCTGCTCGCGTCGCTCGCCGGCAGCGCCCATGCGATCGCGATCGAGGGCCCCGAAGGTTCGCTCGAGATCGGTCGCCTTGGTCCGCTTCCGGTCTGGAGCCTCGCGGGATCGCCGGCGGACGCGCGGCGACTGGCCGCATGGCTCGCGCGTCGCGGCCACGTCGGTCTCCTGATCGCGGACCATGCGGCGGGACACCGGAGGACGCTGGTCGTGTCGGTGCGGCCCCTTCGGTTGGCGGTCGTCGCGCTGACGGACCGGGATCCGCTCGTGCTCCAGCGTCTCCGGCGCATCTCCACGACGACGCTCGGCGACCTCGGGTTTGCGATGCAGGCGGCGGACGCGCTCGACCTCGACGTGGCCGGACGGCGGGCCTTCCGCTCCCTCCACTCGGCGCTCTCGCAGGTCGTCAGTCGCCTGGACGGCCGGATCCCGGCCCCGTCCCGCCACGGATGGGCGCTCCTGCAGCTGATCCGCCTGCTCTTCCTCCGCTTCGTCGAGACGGAGGGCTGGCTCGACGGCCGGACCGATTTCCTGCGCGCGGCGACGGACGAAGTCCTCACCCGGAGACTCGATCCGCACCGCGCGCTGCTCGCCCCGCTCTTCTTCGGCACGCTCAACCGACCGCCCGACAGGCGCAACCGCAAGGCACGGTCGTTCGGCAGGATTCCGTACCTCAACGGCGGCCTCTTCGAGGCACACGACCTCGAGCGCCGTCATGCGTGGCGGCTGGATGCGGACGGATGGCGAGCGCTGTTCGACGCCGTCCTGGGCGGCCTCGAGGTCACCCTCGATCCGGGTGACGCCGTCGACCGGGTGAACCCGGAGTTGCTGGGGCGAGTCTTCGAGGGTGTCATGGCACCCGATGCCCGGCGGGCGGCGGGGGCGTTCTACACGCCGCCCCGACTCGTCGAGGCAATGCTCCGGGATGCACTGGCCGAGCACCTCGCGATCCGGATGGGCGCAAGGCCGGATTCCATCCGCGAGCGGTTCGAGCGGAACGACCCCACGCTCGATGCCGAGCTGCGGCAACTTCGCGTCCTGGATCCGGCGGCGGGGTCCGGGGCATTCCTCGTCGGGGCGGTCCAGCTCCTCGCCGGGCCCGCGGCCTCGGTCCCACGAGTGCGACACGTCGTGAGCCGGCAGGTCTTTGGTGTCGACCGCAACCCGGCCGCCATCCGGATCGCCGAATTGCGCCTCTGGCTGGAGGTGCTGCGAAGCGCCCGCGGAGCCTCGATCTCGGCACTGCGGCCGCTCCCGAACCTCGACGGCCACCTCCGCGCCGGCGACAGCCTGCTCGATCCGCTCGCCGGCGCCCGGGTACCCCGTGACACCGCGGCCGAGGTGGCCCGTTGGCGTGCGACGGCCGCGCGCACCCACGGGCGCTCGCGCCGGGAGGCAATGTTGGCGCTTCGACGCAGCGAATCGGCGGCCATGGAACTGGTGCTCGCGGCGCGGGTCGAGCGACTCGAGGCCGCCGCGCATGAACTGGTCGACTTCGGTCGTGAGCGCACGCTCTTCGGCGAACGTGGCGGCCTCCGGCGATGCGACCGGCGCCACCTGACCCTTCTGCGACGCGAACTCGTCGCGGCACGGGCGGAACGCCGCCGCGTGGTTCGAGAGGAGAGCGCACCAGGCTTCGCCATCGAGGCAGCCTTCGCCCCGGAACTGCGACGCGGCGGGTTCGACCTGGTCGCGGGAAACCCGCCGTGGGTCCGCGGTGAGCGACTACCGGTCGCCGATCGCCTGGCGCTGCGATCACGGTTCACATGGTGGCGACCGGGCGGCCGCCCATGGCATCACCTTCCCGACCTCTCAGTCGCCTTCCTCGAACGGGCCATGGAGCTGCTCGCGCCGGAGGGCACGATCGCATTCCTCGTCCCCGCGAAGCTCGCGACCGCGGGATACGCACGCAGTCTCCGCGATGCGATGGCGCGTGACGCGACGCTTCATGCCGTGGCGGACTTGAGCGCCGATCCTCGGGCCGACTTCCAGGCCACCACGTACCCCTTGGCGCTGGTGGCCTCGCGCCGGAGCCCGGAGCCGGGCCACGACGTCCGCATCACCCTGTCACCGGAAGGTGCGCGAGTCGCGCAGGCCGACTGGCGCGGCACCGATACCTGGGGCGGCACGCGGGGGATGCCGACCGGCCACCCGTCGCTGGTCGAACGGTTCAGCATCGCGCTCGGCGTCAAGACCGGGGCCAACGCAGTGTTCCTCGATCCGCCGCCGGCACTCCGCGAATGGACCCGACCGGTGCTGCGGGGTCGGGACCTGCGAGACAGTGCGGGTCGCGCGGAACGGCGCATCCTCTGGCCAGCCGACGCACGCGGCAATCCGTGGTCCACGCTGCCACCCGCGGTGCGTGCGCACCTGGTGCCGCATCGCCGTCGTCTCGAAGCCAGATCCGACATGCAGCACGGCCCATGGTGGCAGCTCTTTCGCACTGTCGCGGCGACGGCCCGGTGGCGGGTCATCTGGGCCGACATCGCCACCAGCCTGCAGGCGATCGTCCTCGAGGACCCCGAGCCCGTGCCGCTGAACAGCTGCTACGTGATCGCCACGGAGAGTCGCTACGCGGCATGCCGCCTGGCGGCCTGGCTCTCGGCAACGCCGATCCGCGAGCTCGCGGCTGCCCGCGCCGAACCGGCGTCCGGTGGGTACCGGCGATTCGGGGCGAGAGCGGTCGGTTCGGTACCGCTGCCACCGGAGGTCCAGATGGACTCCGCCTGGGGGGCGGTGTCGACGATGCCGCCCGGCCGTGCGCGACAGCACGAGATCGACGCGCGCGCCGACGTGTGGCTCATCGATGGACAGCAGAACCGCCTGGAGCATGCGGTCGTCGCGAATCGTCGCTGAGGCGCTGCGCGACGTGGTCGAGCCCGTGGCCACGGTCCTCGGGACGCCGCGCCTGGCCTCCGGGTTCACGCGCCATGCGCTCGAGCAGGCGAGCGCGGCCGTCGCCCGACACGGCGGTTGTCCACCGGACTTCCTCCGACCCGAGCAAGTCGACCCGTGGCGTCGGGTCATGGCGGCGCTCGAGGGCTGGGAAGGGGCGATCCTGGCGGAGCCGCTGGGAAGTGGAAAGACCTGGGTCGCGCTCGCTGTCGCGTTCGCCCTGCGACTCCCGACAACCGTCCTCGGTCCCGCGGCCCTCGAGGATCAGTGGTCCCGGGTGAGTCAGCGTGCTGGCGTCCGCACCCGGTTCCATGCGATGGAGGCGTTGAGCCGGGGGCGCCTGCCGCCGGAGGCACCGTTCGTGGTAATCGACGAAGCGCACCGGCTCCGCGACCCCGCCACGCGGCGCGTGCGACTGGTGGCGCCATGGCTTGTGGGACGCCGCGTGCTCCTCCTCACGGCGACGCCGATCGTCAACCGACGACGTGATCTCCTCGACCTGCTGGCCCTCTTCACGAGCGATGACGCACTTGCCCTCGACGGTGTCGCATCCCTCCGTACCCTGGCGTCGGCCCGGACCCCGCCTTCGTGCCTCGCGCGACTCGTGATCCGCTCGGGCCGAGGAGATCACGGCGTCGCGGTCTGCACGATTCGGGTGCCTACCGGACGGCGTGAGCGGGCGCGGGCAAGGCGAGCGGTAGAGGCTATCGACGGCCTGCGCCTGAGTGAAGATCCCGGGATCCGCCAACTGGTCCGCTCGGTCCTGCTCGATGCCGCGGCGTCAAGCGACGCCGCCTTCCTCGCAGCGCTGCGGCGGTACCACCACCTGTTGTCCCAGTCTCGTGACGCCGGCGGGATCGGGCGCGCCGCACTGCGTCGATTCCTGGGCAACGCGCCGGATCAGCTCACGATGTGGTCGCTGCTCGGGCCGCTCGACCGGGTCGAAGCACCGCCGCTCGATGACCTGGGCAGGACCGCCTCCCTGCTCGGGATCAAGGCGTGGGATACCGACTGGATGGCAGGCCTGCACAGGCTCCTCGGCGATGGCAGGATCACCATCTGCTTCTGCCGGCACCGGGAGACGGCCCGGGTCCTCGTCCGCGCCTGGGGACACCGAGTCGCGTGGGTGATCGGATCGCGAGCCGGGATCGGCACCCACGAGGTGTCGCGACACGACGTCCTCGCGTGGTTCGGGCCGACCCGGATGACAGGCGCCAACGCCGATCTCCTGCCGCGCGTGCTGATCGCCACGGAGGTCCTCGCGGAGGGGCTTGACCTCCAATCCGCCGATCGGGTGGTGCACGTCGACCTCCCCTGGCACGACATGCGACTGCGGCAGCGCAACGGACGGGTGCTGCGGATCGGCCAGGCAGCAGGGTCGGTCGACGTGGTGCACCGGGGCATCCCGCGGAGCATCGAGTCGGCCTTCGGACAGGGGCGCCGTGTCCGCGCCAAAGGACGAGCCTCGGCATCCTGGCTTGCCGAGCTGCAACGTCCTCGACCGGCAACCGTAGCGCCGGCCGGATTCTGGATTTCGATGGCCGACGGGCCGGGCCGCGATGCGACATGCCTCGTCTGGCTCGCGTCCGGGGCTCGCACGGGAGTCCGCTCGTTCCGCGACGACGGCCACGAGACGGTGGGGATGCGCGCAGCGCCCCGATCGGGGCGGATCACCCCGGGGGATACCGGGGAGCATGCGACGCTGGCCTCGACCGTGGCCGCGCGGGCCGTTCGTCGGGCGCTGTGTCGTTCGGCGGCCCCACCGGCGGGATCCGCTCGACTCATCGCCGAGATCTTGCGGACGGCGCGGGAGGCCAGCAATCGGCGCGACGGGGAGCAGCCGGGCCGGCTCGATCGATTGCTCGCGGTCGCGGCCAGGCCCGGTTCGCGTGGCGTCGTCCGGCGCCTCGAGGAGATCGAGGAGCTGGGCGTCGCCAGGTTTCGGGTCGAGTCGCTGCCGGAACCGCGCCCTGCCCGGGAGGTGACCGTCGTCGCGGTCCATGTTCGCCTCCACCCGGGACCGCCGATGCCGCTACCTTGACGCATGACGCATCCCGGCACCGTGCTGTTCGACCTCGACGGCACCCTGATCGACTCGATCGACCTCATCGTCGGCAGCTACCAGCACACCTTCCGGACCCACGGCCTCCCCGCCCTGTCGCGCGAGGACATCGTCGAGGGGATCGGCACGCCGCTCGTCGCGGTCTTCCGCCAATTCACCGACGACGACGCCACGATCGCCGCGTGGATCGCCACCTACCGCGAGCACAACCTCGCGAACCACGACGCGATGGTGCGGGCGTTCCCGGGCGCGGTCGAGATGGTGCGCGCGATCGCCGCCGCCCGGCGGCGCCTCGGCCTCGTCACCAGCAAGAACAACGCGGGCGCGCGGCGCGGCCTCGCGCTGGTGGGACTCGACGGCACGATGGAGATCATCGTCGGGGCCGACGACGTGACCCGCCACAAGCCGGACCCCGAGCCGGTCCATCGCGCGCTCGAGGCCCTCGGCGCCGACGCCGACGGGGCGGTCTTCATCGGCGACTCCCACCATGACGTGGCGGCCGGCCGGGCGGCCGGCGTGCGAACCATCGCGGTGTCCTGGGGACCCGTGGCGCACGACCGGCTCGCGGCGGCTGGCGCCGACCACGTCTGCGCCACGCCGGCGGAGGTCCTCGCCGTCCTCGGGCTCTGAGGGTCAGGCCGCCCGCGCCAGCGGCCTCGGCTCGAGCAGCATGCGGTAGCGCGCCTCGACTCCGTCGAAGACCGAGTCCCAGTCACGCGCGCGGGCGGTGAGCCGCGCGGCGCCACCGAGGCGCGCGCGACGCGACGGGTCGGCGAGCAGCGCGTCGATGCCGTCGGCGAGCGTGTCGGCGCGATCGGGTTCCACCAGCCACGCATTGTCGTCGTGCCGGGCAAAGTCGAGCGGTCCCCCCGCTCGTGCCGCCACGCAGGGCAGGCCGGCCGCCATCGCCTCGAGCAGCACGTTGCCGAACGTCTCCGTGCTCGACGGGAACGCGAACAGGTCGGCCGAGGCGTAGGCGGTGGCGAGCGCCTCGCCGGTCAGGACCCCGGCGAGCTCGACCCGCGGGATCGCGGCGGCCCGGATCGTCGCCGCCATCGGGCCGGTGCCGACCAGGACGAGGCGACCCGGCAGCCCGCGCGCCACCCGCGACCGCCACGCCTCCAGCAGCAGCCGGAGGTTCTTCTCCTCGGCGAGGCGGCCGACGCAGAGGACGATCGGCTCACCCGGCGCGACACCGAGTCGCGCGCGGAAGCCCTCGTCGCGCCGCCCCGGCGCGAACAGCCGGGTGTCGACGCCGCGGGTCCAGAGATCGGTCCGCGCGACGCCGCGCCGCACCAGGTGCCCGCGGTAGGCGTTCGACGGGCAGAGCACCACCCTGGCCCCCGAGTAGAACCACCGCAGGTAGCCCCAGCCCGCCGGCATCAGCCACTCGAGTCCGTAGCGACCCGCGTAGCGCTCGTAGTCGGTGTGCGCGGAGGCGACGACCGGGAGGCCTTCCTGCCGGGCGAGGCGCATGCCGGCGAGTCCCATGGCGAACTCGGTGGCGACATGCACCACGTCCGGCCGGAAGGCGCGGAAGTCCTCGGCCAGCTCCTGGGTGCGCGGGAAGGCCCAGCGGACGTTCGGGTAGAGGAACAGCGGCCGCGCCGGCGAGCGATGCACGTCCGGGCGGTCGGGGGTGTCACCGGACCTCGGATAGTCCGGCGCATAGATGCGACAGGCGTGGCCGCGTGCCGTCATGGCGGACACCAGGTGACCGAGGGCGTGGCTGACGCCGCTCACCATCGGCCAGAACACTTCGGAGAAGATCGCGATCCGCATGGCCGCACGAACGTACCCATCGGTCACGGACGGACGACGCGCGGAGCACGATCAGGGCACGGCGAGGCACCGCGCGCGAATCCCCTCAGTCGTCCGAGGGCACTCCCTGGAGGGCGCGGAGGCGGCGGTAGATCGTGTCCCGCGCGGTGGCGTGGGCGACGGCGATGAAGATCGTGTCATCACCCGCGATCGTCCCCACGACCTCCGGCCACGCGAGCAGGTCGAGCGCATTGCCGGCCCGCTGGGCCTCGCCAGGCGGGGTGTGGAGCACGATCAGCGCGTCGCCGGCGGTGTCCACGGTCAACACCGACTCGGCGAGGCGTCGCTCGTTCGGATCGGCGATCTCGAGGAGGTTGGCGGTGGCCGGTCGCGTGTAGATCCCGTCCACCTTGAGCAGCCCGAGTCGGGAGATGTCGCGGCTCACCGACGACTGGGTCACTTCCCAGCCCTCCTGCGAGAGGGCCTCGGCCAGGTCCTCCTGGGTCCGCATCGGTCGGGTCGCGACCAGCTCGAGGATCTTGAGCTGGCGCTTCTTCCGGTCGAGGCTCATCGCGCCCTCCCCCGCCCGGCAAGCCGGGCCATCGCTGCGTCGAAGCGTCCGCGCTCGCGCGCGTTCCAGCGACGCGCGGCGGTGCCTCGCTTCCCGAGCGCCGCGAGCGGCAGGTTGCCGAGGTTGCCGGTGGACTGCCGAGCGGCGAGCAGCGCGGGGGTCGAGGGCTCCGGCACGGCGTCGCCGCGCTTGACGGCGGCGGCCACCTCGCGATACGCACGGCGGAACGGCTCCCCGGCCCGGACCCGCCGCATCGCCTCGTCGGTGGCGAAGACCTCGTTGCGGAGCGCCGCGCGCGCCCGCGGCGCGTCGACGCCGAGCCGCGGGACCGCGGCGCCGATCATCGCCAGCATCTCGCGCAGCCGGTCGGTGCCGCGAATCACCGGTGCCTTGAGCAGCTGGAAGTCGCGGTGGTAGCCGCCCGGGAGACCGGCCTTGAGCTGCAGGACCGTGACGAGATCGCCGGCCAGCGCGGCCGCGCGGGCACGGGTCAGCTCGAACAGGTCGGGATTGCGCTTCTGAGGCATGATGCTCGACCCGGTCGACAAGGCGTCGGGGAGCATCAGCCAGCCGAACTCGTCGCTGGAGAAGAGGATCACGTCCCCGGAGAGGCGCATCAGTGGATGCGCCGCATCCACGCACCAGGCCAGGATCGCCGCCTCCAGCTGCCCGCGCGCGGGCTGGACACCGGTGACCACGAGGTCGAGGCCGTCGAAGCCGAGGGCGCGGGCCGCCGCCTCGCGGTCGAGCGGCAGCGGCGCGCCGTAGCCGGCCGCCGAACCGAGGGGCGAGCGGTCGAGTCGCGGCCACGGACCCGCGATCGCCTCCGCCGCGTCGAGCAGCAGCTCGGCGTACCCGGCGGCCCATGCCCCCGCGGACGACGGCATCGCGATCCGCTGGTGCGTGTAGCCCGGCCACGCGACGCGACGGTGGGTGCGCGCGAAGCCGAGCAGCGCGTCGGCCGTGTCGATCATGCCGCGGTGCAGCGCGAGGGCCGCGTCCTTGAGGAAGAGTCGCAGGTCCAGCGTCACCTGGTCGTTGCGCGAGCGCCCCGCGTGGATCCGCTCGCCGGCGTCGCCGTGGTGGCGGGTCAGCCAGAACTCCACCGCGCTGTGGCCGTCCTCGTGCGCGGGCGTGATCCGCAGCGCGCCGTCGTCGACCGCCCGAAGCGCCGCGCGGAGTGCCGCGCGCATCCGGGCGTGTTCCCGGGTGGAGACGATCCCGCCGCCGCGGAGCGCCTCGAGGTGCCCCAGCGAGCCGAGGACGTCCCAGCGCAGCAGCCGCGCGTCCACCTCGCGGTCGTCGCCCACGGTGTAGGCAAGCATCATCGCGTCGGGGGACGCCCCCGGCGACCAGAGGGTCTCGCGACTCATCGCAGGTACTCCTCCGCGACGCGCGCGTAGAACGCGCGCGCCGCCGTGACCTCGGGAAGGTCCACCGACTCGTCGGGGGTGTGCGAACGACGCGAGGTCCCGGGCCCGACCTTGATCGCGTCGAGGTGGCGCAGGAAGCACCAGTCGCTGCAGGTCGGCGATCCGTAGGTCGCCACGCCGGGCGAGGCCAGGCGGGCCGCGGCCAGCAGCGGTGAACCGGCCGGCGTCTCGCTCGGCACCAGGCGCTTGGAGGTGACGACCACCTCGCACTGCAGCCGCTCGGTCAGCGCGGCCTCCAGTTCATCGTGCGTCCAGGAGGGCGTCGAGCGGATGTCGAGCACCGCCCGGGCACTCGGCGGCGTCACGTTGCGCGACACGCCGCCCTCCAGCATCGTCGGCGTCACGGTCGTGATCCCGAGCACCGGGTGCACCCGCTCGGCCACGATGCCGTCGAGCCGCACGAGGTCCTGCGCGAGGCGGGTCACGGCGTTGGTGAAGGCGCCGTCGCCGGCATAGCCGGCGTGGCGCTGGTCGCCGTGGGCCACCAGGTCCACCATCATCAGCCCGCGCTGCGCGACGGCCAGCTGCAGGTTGGTCGGCTCGCCGACCAGCGCCGCGTCGAGTCGCCCGGCGCGGGCGACCGCCGCGGGCATCGTCGCGAAGCGGGTCTCCTCGCCGTAGGTGAAGAGGCCGAGGGCGCGGCCCCGCAGCGGGCGCCCGGCGAGGTCGCCAAGGGCGGTGAGCATCGCCGCGACCGAGGCCTTGGCGTCGCCGGATCCCCGGCCGTACAGCAGGTCGCCCTCGATCACCGGGGTGAACGGGTCGCGCTGCCAGCCCTCACCGGGCGGGACCACGTCGAGGTGGGTCGCGAAGGCGAGCGTCGGGCCGGCCGACTCGTCGCCGACCGCGACCCGCACGCTCGTCTCGTCGCGCACGACGTCGAGGCCGAGCCCGCGCGCGGCCTGCTCGACGAACTCGGCCGCGGGCCCCTCGGATCCGGAGATCGAGGGGATCGCGACCAGGTCGCGGAGCAGGGCGACCTCAGTCGGCCAGGTCGACGCCAAGATAGGTCGCCTTTTCCTTGCGCCCGACGATCATCGTGCCGCAGCCCGCCCCGGTGAACACCTCGAGCAGCAGCGCGTCGGGGGCGCGGCCGTCGATGATGTGGGTCCGCTCGACGCCACCGGTCGCGGCCCGGATGCAGGCCTCGACCTTGGGACGCATCCCGCCGGCCAGCGCGCCGCTGGCCATCAGCGAGGCGAGGTCATCGGGATCGGCGAACGCCACCAGGGTGCTCGGGTCGTTGCGGTCGCGCAGCACGCCGGGCGCGCCGGTCAGGAAGATCAGCTTCTGCGCCTTGAGCGCCGTCGCGAGCGTCTCCGCCACGGTGTCGGCATTGACGTTGTAGACCGCGCCATCGGCGTCGCCGGCCAGCGAGGAGACGACCGGGACGAAGCGCGCGTCGAGGAGGGTGTTGAGGATCCGGGGATCGGCACGATCGATGTCGCCGACGTGGCCGTAGTCCACCGTGCGTTCCGTCCCGGCGTCGTCGACCACCCGCACCGGGGGCCGGCGGTGCGCGGTGACGAGGTCACCGTCGACGCCGGAGACCCCCACCGCCTGCACGCCGTGGCGGTGCAGCGCCGAGACGAGGTCGGTGCTGAGCTGGCCGCGGTACACCATCTTGACCACCTCGAGCGCGTCGTCGTCGGTCACCCGGCGGCCGGCGATCATCGTCGGCTCGCCGCCCATCCGTCGGGTCAGCGCGCTCGCCTGCGGCCCGCCGCCGTGGACCACGACCAGCCGGATCGAGAGCGAGGCCAGCAGCGCCAGCTGCCCGGCGACCTGGTCGAGCACGTGGCGATCGGAGAGGACGTCGCCGCCGAGCTTGACCACGAAGACGTGGTCGCGGTAGGCGCGGACGTAGCGAAGGGCGCCCTTCAGGCCGGCGATGCCCTTGGAAGTGTCGATCGTCATCGGAACCCTTCGAGATTCGTGAATCGAGATTCGGGATTCGAGGAGCGAGACCCGCGCTCCGGGGCCTCGCGATCCGTCACGTGTGCAGGCCGATCATTTCCAGGAGCAGGGCGCGCTGCGCGTGCAGCCGGTTCTCGGCCTCGTCGATCACCGCGCTCTGGGGGCCGTCCAGTACCGCGCCGTCGATCTCGACGTTCCGTCGCACCGGGAGGCAGTGCATGGCGATGCCGGCGCCGCCCGCGGTCCGCGCCATCCGGTCGGTCGTCAGCCGCCAGTCGCGCTTGCCCTCGCGCAGCGCCCGTTCCGCCTCCGGCTGGCTGAAGTGGAGCAGGGAGCCCCACGACTTGGGGTACACGACGTGGGCACCCTCGATCGCGCCGTCGAGGTCGTCGGTGATCCGGAGCGAGCCGCCGCGCCCCATCGCCAGCCGCTCGATCGCGGCGTAGTCGGCCGGGTCGAGGTCGTAGCCCTCGGGCCGCGCGATCACCACCTCCATGCCGAGGTGGGCGGCGGCGATCGCGGCGCTCGCCGGCACCGCGGTGGGCAGCGGCTTCGGGTGCCAGGCCCACTGCAGCACGAAGCGCTTGCCGGCCGGCACGGGGAACCGCTCGCGGATCGTCATCGCGTCGGCGAGGCCCTGGCAGGGATGGCGACGCGACGACTCCAGGTTGATGAGCGGCACCGTCGCGTAGCGCGCGAAGTTCCGGATCACCTGGTCCTGCCGCTCCACCGCCCAGTCGGTCCCCTTCGGGAACGAGCGCACCGCCAGCGCGTCGGCGTAGCGCGAGAGCACCCGCGCCGCCTCGATGATGTGCTCCACGGTGGTGCCGTCCATCACGGCGTCGAGGTCGGTCTCGAGCGACCAGCTCCCCTTCCCCGGCTCGAGGCAGAGGGCATGGCCGCCGTGCAGGAACATCGCCGTCTCCATCGACGAGCGGGTCCGCAGCGACGGGTCCATGAACACCATCGCGAGCACCTTCTTCTCGAGGCCGCCGGCGAGCTCGCCGCGCTTGACGCGGTCGGCGAGGTCGAGGAGGCCGTCGACCGCGTCGGGCGTCCACTCCTCCATCGCGATCCAGTCGCGACGCGTCACGACAGCACCTCGCGAAGCGCGGCGAAGAGCAGCGCCGCCTCGTCGGCCGAGAGCGAGAGGGGCGGCAACAGGCGCAGGGTGTTCGGATCGGTGCTGGTGCCGGTGAGGACCCGGCGGGCCCAGAGCGCCCGCTGCACCTCCGCGGCGGGACGGTCGAGCTCGAGCCCGAGCAGGAAGCCGCGACCGTGGACCGCGCGGACGTGGGGCAGGCCGGCGCACTTGCAGGCCAGCTCGCCACCGACCGTCCGGACGTTCTCGAGGAGGCCCTCGCGGTCCATCACCTCGAGGTTCGCGAGCGCGGCGGCGCACGGCACCGGCCCGCCGCCGAAGGTGGAGCCGAGGTCGCCGATCTTGATGTCGTCGACCAGCGAGTCGGCGGCGAGGACCGCGCCGATCGGCAGTCCGGCCGCGAGGCCCTTGGCCATCGCCAGCGCGTCCGGGACCACGCCGAAGAGTTCCGCCGCGGTGAAGCGTCCGGTCCGCCCGGTTCCGCACTGCACCTCGTCGAAGAGCAGCTTGGCGCCCCGCTCGTCGCAGAGCCGGCGGGCGGCCTGGAGGAACTCGGGGCTGCAGGTGCGAGCGCCGTTGAAACCCTGCACCGGCTCGAGCAACACCGCGGCGACGGTGTCATCGATCGCGGCGTCGAGTGCCGCCACGTCGTTCATCGGCACCTTGGTCGACAGCGGCACCCCGGCGCGGCGGGCGCCCGCCTCGTACTTCTCCCCGTCGGTGCAGGCCAGCGTCGCGGCGGTGCGGCCGTGCCAGCCGCCGCGCAGCGAGACCACGCCCTGCCGGCCGGTCTTGCGCCGGGCCAGCATCAGCTGGTTCTCGTTCGCCTCCGCGCCGGAGTTGCAGAAGAACACCTTGGCGAGCGGCGCCGGGGCGCGCTCGATCAGGGCGGCCGCGAGCCGCTCGCGGTTCTCGTGCGGCACCGCCGTCGAGTAGAACAGCAGCCGGGCGGCCTGGTCGGCGATCGCGCGCACGACGTCGGGATGCGAGTGGCCGCAGGTCGCCACCGCGTGGCCGCCGTAGGCGTCGAGCCACTCGTGCCCCTGGTCGTCGACCAGCCACGAGCCGTGGCCGCTCACGGCGCGGAGCGGGAAGGTGGCGTACACGGGGAGGAGCGCGGACGGGGTCTCGGTCAGCACGGCATCGGTCCCGGGGCGAGGAGTCCGGCGCGCTCGTCGAGGCCCAGCGCCAGGTTCATCGCCTGGATCGCCTGGCCGCCCGCGCCCTTGATGAGGTTGTCGATCACGCACATCACCTGCACCTCGCGGCCGTCGTCGGACGTGGCCGCGTGGAGCATCGCGAGGTTGGAGCCGACGACGTGCACCAGCTGCGGCGGCGCGTCGGTGACCCGGACGAACGGGCGACCGGCGAACCGTGCCGCGACCCGCGCCGCGACGTCGCCGACCGGTTCGGCAAGCCGGGCGTGGAGCGTGGCGTGGATGCCGCGCACGAACGGTCCCGAGTGGGTCATCAGCCGCGCCGAGGCCGACGCGTCGCCTCGCCAGCGGCGCCACTGCTCGAGCACCTCGCCCTCGTGCCGGTGTCCCATCACCGAATAGGCGAAGAGGTTGTGCGCCCGCATCGGGTGGTGGGTCGTCGCGCGCGGTGCCTGCCCTGCCCCGCTCGACCCGGTCACCGCGAAGATCGCCGGCATCCCCGCCAGCGGCAGGTCGGCGATCGCGTGCAGCGCCAGCTGCGCCGCGGTCGCGAAGCAGCCCGGCGCGGCGATCGCCCGGGCGTCGCGGAGCGCGTCGCCCACCACGTCGGCGAGGCCGTACTGGAAGCGGTGCACCAGCTCCGGCGCCGGATGCGGGCCGTAGAAGCGCTCGTGCAGCCGGCCGTCGTGGATCCGGAAGTCGGCGGCGAGGTCCACCACCATTCCCGGGCCGGCGTCGAGGACTTCGCCCATCACCCGGCTCGACTCGCCGTGCTCCAGTGCCAGGAACGCGACGTCCTTGCCGCGCGCCGCCGCGGCCGGGTCGTCGCCCGAGAAGCGCGCATCGGTGAGCAGCCCGAGCGCGGGATGGACGTCCGCGATCGGCTTGCCGGCCTGCGAACGCGACGTCGCACTCACCTCGTCGATGGCGGGGTGCTGGAGCAGCAACCGCAGCAGCTCGCCGCCGACGTAGCCGGCCCCGCCGGCGACCGTGACCTTCACGCCGCGACCCCGCGGGCGGCCTGCCAGGCCTTGAGCGCCTCGAGCACCCGCGCGACCAGTCCCGCGGCGTCGCGCCTGGCGTTGTGCGCCGGCACGCCCAGCATCGCGGTGATGTAGTCGCTGCCCACCGCGTTGTCGGTCGCGGGGCCGGTGTACACGGTGATCGGCAGCCCGAACTCGTTCGTCATCAGCTCGCGCGAGCCCCAGCAGCCGACCGGGTCGGGCGCCGCCATCACGTACGCGGCCCCGAGGCCGGTCAGGTCGGCCGCGCGCAGGATGTCCTGCACGCCGTACTCGCCCAGGATGCCGTCGCCGAGCTCGGCCACGATCACGTCCGGCCGGGCACCGAGCGGCTCGGTGAGGGTGTTGAGGAGGCCCCGCGCCACCGGCACCGTCATCCCGGCGTGCGTGCTCGCCGCGCCGGCGTCGTTGAAGGTGAGCGCCGCGACCGCGCCGGCGTCCTTCATCGACATCGCGTCGCGCATCAGCGACACGCCGGTGAGCTTGACCGCCGCCACGCGAAGCCCGGCGCGGCTCAAGCCCCGCACCAGCTCGGTGGCGGCCACGGTCTTGCCGGCGTTCATGCAGGTGCCGGCGACGTACACCACCGGCGCATCGCAGGTGAGCACCTCGGCCGGCGGGATCGCGTGATCGCGGATGTGGGCCGGCCGGCCGACGCGGTCGCCCAGCTCGGGGAACGCCAGCACGGCGCCGAGCACCTCGGCCTTGAACGGCGGGCCGATCTCGGGGTTCACCGAGGTGCAGCGCCCGAGGATGCCGCCCAGGTTGAGCACCTCGATCGTGTCACCCACCGCGATCGACGCCGGCACCTCGCCGGCGTAGCCGCGCAGCGCCCGCCGGATGCCCAGCGTCCCCGCCAGCACGTCGCCGGCGCGGAGCTGCACCATCCGCCCCGACGGGTCCTCGATCGTGTTGTAGGTGGCCTTGTCCTCGAGGATCCGCACCGCGAGCACGTAGCCCTCGGCGGCGATCACCTCGTCGCCGACGATCACCTCCTCGGTGAGGCCGGCATTGCGGGTCGAGGACGCGATCCGGTCGAGCCGGATCCGGGTCGTGACCACCATGTCACTCCTTCCCCTGCGCGGCCCGGTCGGCCGCGCGCATCGCGAGCAGCTCGGGAATCGCGCCGACGCGGGCGAACGCCTTCGATTCGTCGCCGGTCCAGAGCCGGTTCTCCTCGCCGTAGGTCGCCACGGCGGGATCCATCATCGAGAACGGCGAGGTGGCGCCGGTCACCAGGAAGCGCCCCGGGGCCAGCCGCACGCGCGTCTCGCCGATCACCCGCTGCTGCGAGGAGGCGACCATCGCCTCGATGTCGCGCAGCGTCGGGTCGAAGTAGTGGCCCTCGTGCAACCGGTCGCCGTAGAAGCGGCCGAGCTGGTCCTTCCAGAACGACTGCCACTTGGTGAGCACCAGCTTCTCGAGCTCGCGGTGCGCGTGGATCAGGATCAGCGCCGCGCCGGCCTCGAAGCCGATCCGCCCCTTGATGCCGAGGGCGGTCTCGCCGACGTGGATGCCGTGGCCGATGCCGTAGCGCGCCGCCCGCTCGGCGAGCGCGTCCACCAGCGCGTGCCCCGCCATCGGCTCCCCGTCGAGCGCCACCGGGACGCCGTGCTCCCAGTGCAGGATGAGATCGGCCGCCGCCGGCGCGTCGGCCGGCGGGTCGCGCAGGTCGGCCGGCGGCTCGGCCCACGTGTCGTGGGTCCAGCCGCCGCCCCAGGTGGTGCCCCAGAGGCCGCGATTGATCGAGTAGGCGCCCGACTTGGGCGGCACCGGGAGGTTGCGCGCCTCAAGGTACGCGATCGCCTGGTCGCGCGTGAGCGACTCCTCGCGGATCGGGGTGATCACCTCGAGGTCAGGTGCAAGCACCCGCAGCGCGATGTCGAAGCGGATCTGGTCGTTGCCGGCACCGGTCGAGCCGTGGGCAATCGCGGTCGCACCGACCTGGCGGGCGACCTCGATGACCGAGATCGCCTGCTGGGTCCGCTCCGCCGCCACCGAGAGCGGATACACCTCGCCCCGCAGCACGTTGGCCTGGATCAGCACCCGGACGAACCGGTCGAAGACCTCGGCGCGGGCGTCGATCTCGTGGTGCCCCGCGGCGCCGACCGCCATCGCCTGCGCGGTGATCAGCGCACGCTGCTCCGGGGAGGTGCCGCCGGTGTTGACGAAGACGGTCTGGACCGCGAACCCCCGCTCGATCAGCCGGGGGACGCAGTACGAGGTATCAAGGCCGCCGGAGAAGGCGAGTGCGACAGTTTTCTGCATAGTGCATAAATATGCAGACGACTGGCCCAGGGCGCAAGGGGAGAGACGGAGAGCGGAGAACGGCGAGCTGAGGATCGGCCTCATGGATCCCTCGGCAGGGCACCTCGGCTCTCCGTTCTCGGCTCTCGGTCCTCAGTCCTCCACCACCGTCAGGAACGCCGCCTCGGAGACGGTCGCGCCGCCCTGGGTCACCGAGACCCGGACCCGGTAGCGGCCGGGCTCGAGGTTCTTGAGGTTGAGGGTCCGCTGGACCTCGAGCCGCCGGTCGCCGGCGCGGTCGTCGTAGGAGAGCGACAGCGCCGACTTGGCCTCTGCCCCGTCGACCGCCTTGAAGAACTCCACCCGGGTCCTGAGGGTCGCGCCGGCCTCGAGCCCCGCCAGCTGGTAGTAGAGCTCCGCCTCGCCCTTCTGCGCGAAGGCATTGAGCGGGTTGAGCGGCACGACGGTGCGACCCGAGTTCCAGCTCACCCCGGTGCCCTGGCGGCCGAGCACCACGGAGGAGATCGCCAGGCCACCGGTCGCAGCCGGCACCCGGACCTCGTCGAGGCGCGAGAGGGCACCGCGGTCCTCGCCCTCGGTGAGCACCGCGGTCGCCTGATAGGCGCCCGCCGGCAGCGGCATCTCGACGGTGCCCGAGAGGAACTGCCCCGGGCCGATCGGCTTGGCCACCGCGAAGTAGCGGGTCGTGTCGACGTCGAAGCGCCGGGGCGATCCGCGCACCGACGCGATCAGCCGGATCCGGATCGGGTACACGGTGCGGCCGCCTGCCGCCGGCGGGGTGGTGCCGACCAGCTTCTCGCCGGGAATCGCGAAGGCGAGCACCAGCCGCGGCGCGCCGCCCGCCGCCGCGTCGAGCCCATAGAACTGCACAACCGGCTGCAGCAGGTTGTCGAAGGCGGGGCGGTTGTCGTCGGTGGTGACCGCGCGTCGGATCTGCTGGCGGCCGCGCTCGCGCTCCTGGTTGACCACGTCGGTCGGCGTCGCCTGCCGCCCGACGGAGGGCGGGGTCGGGAATCCGGCGGCGTTGTTGAGGCGGGCGCGCACTCCGGGGTCGCCTTCGAGCAAGGCACCCTCCGGCTTCGAGAAGCGGATCAGCTCGTCGCACATCCCCTTCTGGTTGCCGCAGAGCTGGTTGATCACCAACCCATCCATCCCCGCCGGCGTCGGCACCAGCACCGAGGCGCCGGCCTGCCCGTCGAAGTCGACCTCGCTGAAGAAGAGGACGAGGTCCGGCTCCGGGGCGCGCGCATACCGCCACCCTTCCATCGCCGTGCCACCCGAGGTGAGGGTGCGCTCGGTCGGCTTGCCGTGGCGGATCCAGATCACGCCGCGATCGTCGAGCACGTCCTGCGAGATGCCGAACTCCCGGAACGGCGAGCCCGCACCGACGGTCTGGAGAAAATCGGAGATGGGCGCCCGCGCGCGTTCGCCGGCCTCGATGCCGGCGCCCCCCGTCGAGGCGCCCGAGCGCGCCAACACGCCACCCATGCCGGCCGCGTCGCCGGCGTCGAGCACCATCCGGTCGCCCGCCATCGAGACGCTCATCAACCGCTGCCGTCCCTTCTGCGGGATCACGACGCGGAACTCGCGCAGCGCCTCCTCGTAGCGGCGGTAGTGCTCGACCAGCCGCTGGCCGTCGGCGAGTCCGTCGCGCACGTCGCGATCCGCCCAGAAGGCACCCAGCCAGGTGGGCCGTTCCGCCACGGCGGTGGAGTCCCACTCAACCAGTTCCCCGGGCGAGGCGACCCAGCTCAGCTCCTCGCGGTAGCGCGCGTTGCCGCGGTCGGTGCCGGTGCGGCCGGCGCCATCGAGGAGGACGCGGTGGCCGTCGGCGGGTCGGTTCGCCTTGTAGAGCATCCGCGCCATGTCAAGCATCGCGGCCGCGCTGTCGGCGCCGGCGGCGATCGCCTCGCCGAGCATCACGACGGCAGTGTCGGGCGATCCCGCCTCCTCCTCGACGATCGCGACGCCCATCCGTGCGGCGGGTGAGAGCGACAGGGTGTTCCTGACCTTGCGCAGCATGTCGCGCCGACCGCCCAGCACGCCCGCCCGCTCGCGCGGCATCGGCACGACCGCCAGCGCCTCGGCGGCCAGCAGCAGATCGGGCTCGAGTTCGAGCGCTCGCACCAGCGCGTTGCCCGCCCCCGCTTCGGCCGAGTTGCCGAGCGGCTGCAGCACACCCTCACGGATCGTGATGCCGGCGCGGGGCAGCTGGGTGCGCGCCACGCCGAAGACGTACCAGGCGGTCGCCCACTTGGGTTGCTCGTCGACCACCCGCCGCATCGCCATCTCGGTCGCGTAGGCGAGTTTCTCCTCCGGTTCGCGATCGACGCGCGCGAGGTTGAGGATCTGCTGGCAGAAGCGGCCGAGCGTGCCGGAGTAGGGCGCGCAGCGCGACGCATCGGGAAGCGTGCCGGTTGTCCCCGCGGCGGCGAGCGCGGCGAAGAGCGAATCGACCGTGGCGCGCTCAGGCCCGGACTGGGCAAGGAGGGGCAACGGCGCGGACAGCAGCATGACGGGGAGCAGGAGGCGTCGCATGGTCACCGCTTCACGATGGTGAGATGGGCGGTTTCGCTCACGGACCCCGCGGCTCCCTGCACCGTCACCCGGACCCGATAGCGACCCGGGGCGAGGTGCTCGAGCGCCAGCGTCCGCTGGACTTCCGTGAGGGTCCCGGTCGCCCGTTCGTCGAAGCCGAGCGAGAGGGCCGCCTTGGCGTCGGCGGGCGCATCGTCGGCCTTGAACAGCTCGACCCGAGTCGCGAGCGTGTTGCCCGCCGCGAACCCGAGCACCTGATAGTACAGCTCGGCCTCGCCATCCGCCGCGAAGGCGTTGAGCGGATTGAGTGCGACCGTCGTCGTGCCCGAGTTCCAGCGCACCCCGCTGTCCTTGCGGCCGAGGACGATCGACGAGATCGACGGACCACCGACCCGTCCCGGCACGGTCACTCCGGGGAGCGACGCGACCGCCCCGCGGCCATCGTCCTGCATCACGAGGAGCGAGGCGTCGTGGGTCCCGGCCGCGACCGGCAGCTCCAGCGTGCCGCTGAGGTACTGGCCGGCCTCCAGCTCGCGGGGGACGAGGAAATAGCGTGTCGTGTCGAGCTCGACGCGACGCCCCGCGGCATCGATGCCGGCGAGGGTGAAGCGAATCGGATAGACGGGACGGCCGTTGGCAGCCGCGGGACGGGTGGCCTGGAGTTGCTCGCCGGGGATCGCGAACGAGGCCAGCATCTCGGGCCGGACCCCGCCGGCGGCGCTCACGCCGTGGATCGCCACGCGCGGCGCGAGTGGGGCAGTGAACTTTCGCGGGTGCGCGTCCTCGGTGGTGGCCCGCGCGACCTCTTCCCGACCGATCGCCACGTCCCCCTCCACCGCCGTGCGGGTCAGCCTGCCACCATCGGTGAGCGCCGAAGTCGCATCGCGTCCGACCTTCGCAACGAGCGGACGGCCTTCGACCGAGGTGTCATCGAGGGAGCACAGCCGCCGGGAGATGCCGCACATCTGGTCGCGCTGGTAGCCGGGCTTGTCGAGAAGGGACGGCACCAGGCGACTCGCGCCTGATTGTCCGTCGAAGTCCTCTTCTCGGAACAAGGCGACCAATTCACCATCCGGCAGATCGTATCGCCAGGCTTCGAGTGCCTCTCCACCGGCCGTCTGCCCCTGCGCGTCGGGTTTCCCGTAGCGGATCCAGACGACGCCGCGATCGTCGAGCTCCTCCTGCGTCGTCCGGAACGCGCGAAACGGACCGGTGAGGCCGAGCTGGTTCAGCGACTCCACCATCGCCATGCCGGTCTGGGCCCTGAGCACGAGATCGGCCGATTCCGGGTGCTCGGCAGTCTTGACCTGGAGGAGCGCGAAAATGTCCTTGTCGAGCCGAGCGCCGCCAAGCGAGGCCTTGATCTCTTCCCAGGCCCGATCCTCGATCCCGGGCGTGTAGCCGGCGATCTTGTGCCGTCCGCTCGGCGGCAGGAAGAGGGTGAAGTTGTCCCACGCGTACTCCACCCGCCGGTAGTGCTCGACCAGCCGGGTGCCCTCGGGCCATCCCGCCGCGACGTCGCGCTTCGCCCAGAAGCGACGCATCCAGTCGCCGCGTTCGGGCACTGGCAGCGAATCCCACTCCGCGAGTTCGGCGGGCTCGGCCACCCATTGCAGCATCGCGTGATAGGCCGCCTCGCCGGCGGGGCTCGCCACCGACGCGCCGCGGATCAGCGCCTCGCGTCCCTCGCGCGGCTGCCCCGCGGCATGGAGGTCGCGGGCGAGCTCGACCTGCACCACCGCGCTGTCGACCTCGCCGCCCTGGAGGGCGCGCTGGTAGAGCGCCACGGCCGAGTCGCGGCTCCCGGCCACCCGCTCCACCTTGGCCGTCCCGACCAGCGTCAACGGGCGGAGCCCGGCGCGCAGCCGGCGCAGCATCGCCAGGCGATCGGCCAGATGCGACGCCCCCTCGCGTGGAATCGGGGCGAGGGCCAGCGCGGAGAGCGCGGGAGCGAAGGTCGAGTCGATCTCGAGGGCCCGCACCAGCGCGTGCCCCGCCCCGGCCTCGAACGACACGCCGACAGACTGCAATGGTGCCGGCTTGGCGATCACGCCGGCGCGGGCGAGCTGCAGTCGGGCCATCCCGAGGCCGTACCAGCCCATCGCCCATTGCGGCTCCTCCTCGACCACCTGGCGCAACTCGAATTCCGCCGCGATCGCCGCGTCACGGGTGGTATCCAGTTCGCCGCGCTCCAGCGCGACGAGACCCTTGCAGAGCTTCCGGAGCGTGCCGCGCGAGGCTTCGCATCGCGACGCCGGTGGCAGCTGATCAAGCGCGCCCACGCGCCCGAGATCGGCGAGCAGGGAATCCGCCGCCGCGCGGTCGGGGCCGGACTGGCCGGCCAGCGGGGCGACCGACAGCACCGCGAGGAGCGGCGTGATCAGGCAGGAGCGATGCATGATGCCCCCGGGGGTGGGCAGCACGAGGATGATCTTCGGGGAACACTTCAGGGACGATACGACCGGGAACCGCGACACACTAGCCGCCGACGCCGGTTGCTGGTGAAGGGTGAAGCGTGAAGGGGAACCGTCCTTCATCCCCCTTCACCCTTCACCCTTCACTCTTCACTCTTCACCAGCGACTCACTGCGCGTTCGGGCCGTCGCCGTCGGGATGCACGGCGTCCGTCGTCGTGAGCGTCCGGATCGCCGCGAGCGCCACCTGGCGGAGCCGCTCCCGTTGCTCGGGGAAGCGGTAGTTGCTCACCGCCGCCGAGCAGTAGGCCTGGTCCACCTGGCAGACGCCGGCGAGCGCCTGGATCGGCGGCGAGGCGACGAGCATCCCGTTGCCACTCGCGCCATCGAACAGGCCGTCGGTGAAGTGCACGGTGACCGCGTGGCCGTCGATCTCGTAGGTCCAGCTCTCGAGCGACAGGCCACCCGAGTAGGTGATGCTGGCCGGCTCGCCCTGGCGGACGAAGATCACGCCGCGATCATCGAGCTCACCCTGCGACGGGGCGTAGTCGCGGAGCGGCGAGGCGATGCCGACCACGCTGCCGCTGACGTCCGCGACCGCACCGTTGGCCGCGCGCATCATCGGCGCCTTGCCGCGCTTGGGATGGATGCGGTAGCGCACCATCGCCAGGTCGAGGCGCCGGACGTGCTCGGCAAGGCGGCCGCCCGGCGGCAACCCGTCGCGCGCATCGCGGCTGGACCAGAAGGTCCTGAGCATCGCCAGCCGGGCCGAGGGACCGGCGATCCGCCAGGCGCTCAGCTCCTGCGGTGTCGCCACCCAGGCCAGGTCCCGACCGAAGAGCTCCCAGTCCTGGGGCGTGGTCGCGAGGTCGGCGGCGCGAAGGTAGCTGGCCAGTCCGTCGGCCGCGTCGCCACGGCGGAACTGGCGCCTGGCGAGGGTGAAGAATTCGGAGCTTGTCGTGTCGGCGGTGACGGCGGCTGGGACGGAGGTGAGGGGGGCCGAGGGCGAGGCCATCAGCACGGTCGCTCCAAAGGCGAGGACGAAGGACATCGGCGGCTCACGGTCGAGGGTCACCGGTCAGGAGCGCAAGCGCGGTACCATTTGCTCGGAGTCGCGCAACATCATGCCCCTGAACGACTTGCCCTGGCGGAGCTGGATCGCCGTGCCCGGGGAGTGTCCAATCGTTTGGACGCTCCGGCCCATCGGAGGGTCAGGGCTTCGACTGCAACGAGAGGCCGTACTGGAGGTGGAGGGCGTAGTTGATGAGCGAGCCGTGGCCCTCGGCGATGTTCACCCGCAGCGGCGTGACCGTCCCCTTGATCGCCACGGCGCCATAGGTATACGGCAAGAGTTTGAGGCGCCTGGCGACGGTCCCGAGGACCGTGGCGCCCGCCAGCTCATAACGGGAGTGGAAGACTCCCTCGGCCTTGGCGTAGGACTTCCCGCGCACCGTGCTGACCGGGACGGCGAGTGCCGGTCCGGCACCGACCCCCACCTCCCACCCCGACACTCGCCAGTGCCGTTCCACGAGCAAGTTGTTGATTCCATTGGTGATGCGAAACCGGATCACCTCGGGCGGCGGGTTGTCCAGGTAGAGCTTGTGGTGCATGTACTCGAAGGCCCAGGCGCTGTTGCCCGACCACTTGGCGATCCGCGCCGAGTAGTACCAGGTCGGCCGCCAGGGTCTCGTCGACCAGTGGGCATCAACCTTGATATCAGGCTGGCCTTCCTGGGCGAGCGTCAGGGTCGTGGGGATCGAGAAGGCGTTGCCGAACCAGCCCTCCACCCGCCACTGGGCGCTTGCCGAGCCGGGCAGGACGAGCAGCAAGGCCGTCGAGAGCGGCAGCCACGCCCTCCCCGGACGGGACCTCATGAGGGTGAAGCGGGTTAGCAGGGAGCAGGAGGGACGGGATGGCATCGCAGCAATCTACACGCTGCCCCAAGCCCTTCCCGGAGCCCTCGGGGTCGGGCCGCGGCACCCCCCAAACTCTTGCGCGGCATCGGCTTCGGTGTTTCTGTATTGGAAGGCGTTGGCACTGAGCGGGTTAGGGAATTCCGGCCTGTCGCGAGACGGCCGTCACTCGGCGGGTTCGGACCGTCATCTTCAGGGAGGTAGGATGCGTCTTAGGGGATTGTTCTTTGCTGCCGCGGTCTTGTCCGTGACTGCGCCGCTTGCGGCGCAGAAGAAGGGCACGGTCGAGATCGGCGGCTTCGGCCGCTACACGGACTATCCGAAGGACTCGTATGAGGTCGAGGGTCCGGATGGGAACCGGATCGGCTTCGGCGGACGCCTCGGCTACTTCCTCAGCGACAAGTTCGCGCTCGAGCTCGACGGGTCGTTCAACCCGACCGACCTCAAGCCGAACCAGGCCGGCATTCCGTCGACGACCGGCGCGATCTCGCGCCCGCTGCAGTACATCCCGATCCACCTCTACGGCGTGTACAACCAGCCGCTCGGCAGCAGCGTCTCCTGGATGCTCGGCGCCGGCGGCAACTACGTCAAGCTGCGCAAGGGGATCGAGGAGTCGTCGTTCGGCGTCGGCGGCATGACGGGCTTGCGCATCAAGCCCCTCAGCTGGCTCGCGCTGCGGATCGAGGAGACCGTCGACTTCATCCCGAACGGGTTCGGCGAGGGCAGCGACCTCTACCTGGGCACCCAGGCCGGCCTGTCGCTAATGCTCGGCGGCGGCTGCAACCACGACACGGACATGATCGGCATCCGGCCGACCTCGGCGACGCTGGAGCCGGGTCAGTCGCAGACGTTCATGGCCGACGCCAGCTGGTGCGGCAAGCCCGATGCGGTGACCTACAGCCTGAGCGGTCCCGGCAGCATCGACCCGCTCACCGGCCGCTACACCGCCGCCGGCGAAGGCTGCGGCACCGTCACGGCGACCAGCACGAAGGGCAAGCTGACGTCGTCGGCGAATGTCTGCACGCGCGCGCCGGCTCCGCCGCCGCCGCCCCCGCCGCCGCCGCCCCCGCCGCCGCCGCCCCCGCCGCCCCCGGCGCGGCCCGTCTACACGTTCCAGCTGCAGATGGTCCACTTCCGGTTCGACCACTCGGACCTGACCCGCGGCGCGATGGACACGCTCAACGCGGTCGCCGGCGAGCTCAAGGCGAACCCGGGCGTGAACGTGGACGTGATCGGGCACACCGACTGGATCTCGACCAACGCCTACAACATGAAGCTGTCGCAGGCGCGCGCCGAGACCGTCCGCAAGTACCTCATCGCTCAGGGCGTCGCCGCCGACCGGATCACGGTCAAGTGGCGCGGTGAGGAGGAGCCGATCGCCGACAACAACACGGCGGCCGGCCGCGCGATGAACCGTCGCGCCGAGATCAAGCAGAACAACTGATCTCGCCGTTCCAAGGACGACGCCCCCGGATGCGCAAGCATCCGGGGGCGTCGTGCTTGGGGCGAGAGGCGAGGCGCGAAGGGCGCGAACGAAGGAGAGTGGAGACTGGTGACGGGTGACCCGTCACGAGTCACTCGTCACCGACCAACGGTGTCAGGCATCGCCGGGGAGATACTCCAGCCGGTACAGCCGGAGCAGCTCGAAGAAGTAGGAGAGCGCGAGCGGGCCGATCAGCAGGCCGAGGATCCCGAGGTAGCTCACCCCGGCGATCGCACCGACCAGGGTGATCATCGGGTGGATCTGGGCATAGCGATTCGACACCCACGGCCGGATCACGTTGTCCACGTTCGAGATGATCAGTCCGCCGATCAGGATCAGCGCGACGCCGGCACCGACGCGCTCGTCGGTGAAGAGAACGATCGCCCCCGGCAGCCAGATCAGTCCGCTTCCCAGGACCGGCAGCAGCGAGAACACGAGCGTGACCGCGCCCCAGAAGATCGGGTTGCCGAGGCCGAGGATCCAGAAGGACAGCGCGAGCAAGGTGCCCTGGGCGAGCGCGGAGAGGCCGGTGCCGATGACCGTCGACTTGGTGACCGCCTCGAAGCGCTCGCGGAGCACCTCGACGCTGTCATCGGAGAACGGGATGAAGGGCCGCGCCGCGCGCCATGCGCCATCCGGGTGCTGGAGGATGTAGTAGAGCCCGGTGAGTGCGAACACGGTGTTGAGGACCACCCGCGTCACCTTCCCCAGCATCGAGATCGCCCCGCCGCCGACCAGGCCCACGAGCTTGCTGCCGAGGTCGCGAATCTCCTGGCCCACCGCGTACGGCCCGATCGTGAGCGAGTCGAGGCGATCGAGGACCGGCGAGTGCACCACCGATGCCGCGGCATCCTGGGCCTGGCCGACCAGCAGCGAGACGATCCAGGAGACCGGCAGGACGATCCCGACCAGCCCCACCACGATCATCATCGCCGAGGCGAAGGTGCGCGAGCGGGTCCGCGCCGCGACGACGCGGTGCAGCGGGGCGAGGATGATGTAGAGCACCGGGGCGCCGAGGAGGCCGCTGGCGTACGGCGCGAGGGCGATGACGATCAGCAATCCGAGGATCGCGACCAGCCATGCCGCGCGGTCCTGCTTGGTGTCAAAGAGGGCCATGGGGTTCAAGGCTACCCGGCAGCGGCTGGCGGTGCCACTCCCGGCCAGGCGTTCCGAGTTGAAACTGGCGGGGGTACCCCGGCGTAGTCACGGCATGCTGCACAACGCCTTCGCGGTCGGCTTCAACACGCTGGCGGCCAACCCGCTTCGCACCTTCCTGTCGACGCTCGGCGTCATCATCGGGACCGCCGCCCTCGTGGCCGTGCTCTCGGTCGGTGACGGGGTGGAGCAGTTCGCCCGGGAGCAGATCGCCTCGACCACCGACTTGCAGCTGTTCTCGGTCTCGGCCGAACTGACCCGGCGCGTCGACGGCGTGACGCTGCCCAGGCCGGACACGGTGGCGATCGGCAGGGCGGAAGCCAGCGCGCTCCGCGAAGCGGTGGGCGACGGGGTCCAGGTGGAGCTCGGGCGCTTCGGCGGCACGCTGCTCGGCGGCCTCGGAGGGATCGCGCCGCGTGCCGCACGGGTCGATGCCCGGATGGGCGACCGCTTCCTCGTGGCGGATTCGCTGCTGCTCGCCGGCCGATGGCTCGGCGAGGGAGAATCGGGTGACACGGTCCCGCTCGCGGTGATCTCCCCCGCCCTCGCACGACTGGTGGCGCCCGATGCCGAGCCCCTCGGCCGTGAGCTCACGCTGGGGACCCGCCGGTTCGCCATCGTCGGCGTGGCGCGACTCGACCCCGACTCGACCGCGCTCCGGGTCCTGATCCCCTACCCGCTCGCCGATGTCGCGACCGTCGGCCCGATCTCCGATCCGACCCTGCTGGCCCGGATGCCTTCGATCGAGCAGATGCCCGCCGCGGTTGATCGGGCTCGCGCGTGGGCCACGCGGCGCGGGGGCGACGGCCTCGAGGTGCGCAACCGCGCCGATCGGCTCGATCAGGTGCGGCAGGGCATGCTGATCTTCAAGCTGCTGATGGGATCGATCACCGGGATCTCGCTCCTGGTGGGCGGCATCGGCATCATGAACGTCCTGCTCGCCGCGGTGATCGAGCGGACCCGGGAGATCGGCATCCGCCGAGCGGCCGGCGCGCGACGGCGCGACATCCTCGCGCAGTTCCTGGCGGAGTCGCTCGTGATCACGGGCGCCGGGAGCCTGTTCGGACTGGTACTGGGGATCGCCGGGGCGTTCGGCGTCGCTTCGGTGATGCGGGTGCGGACGAGCGCGCCCGTGCATGCGGCGTTCACCCTGCTGCCGATCACCGTGGCGGCGTCATCGGCGGTGCTCATCGGTCTCACGTTCGGCCTCTATCCCGCCCTCAAGGCGTCGCGCCTCTCGCCGATCGACGCGATCCGGACTGAATAGTCGCGTCGCGCGTCAGCGCCCGTCCGCCGCGAGCGAGTCGAGCACCGGGCGCAGCACACGCCAGACGTTGTCGGCCACGCGGATCGATCCCTCGGGATTGGGATGGATCCCGTCGGCCTGGTTGAAGCGGGCGATGCCGGCCACGCCGTCGAGCAGGAAGGGGAGGTAGATCGCGCCGTGCCGACGCGCCAGTCGGGGATAGAGCTCGCGGAACCGGTTGGTGTAGGCCGCGCCGAGGTTGGGCAGCGCCTCCATCCCGGCCACGATGATCACGGGCCGCGGCCGGAGGTCTTCGAGGCGCGACAGGATCGCCTCGAGGTTCGCCTCCAGCGAGTCGACGCTCTGGCCGCGCAACCCGTCGTTCGCGCCGGTCTCCACCATCACGGCGGCGGGGGCCTGGCGCTCGAGCAGCCAGTCGAGCCGGCGCAGCGCGCCGGCCGAGGTCTCGCCGCTCAATCCGGCGTTGACGATCTGGAAGCGGAGACCGGCCTCGTCGGCCTTCGCCTGCAACAGGGTCGGCCAGGCCTGGGCGGGATCGAGGCCATAGCCGGCGGTCAGCGACGTGCCGATCAGCAGCACCGTCTCCGCGGCGGGGGCCGGAC
This sequence comes from uncultured Gemmatimonadaceae bacterium, assembly GCA_964557115.1. Lineage (GTDB taxonomy): Bacteria > Gemmatimonadota > Gemmatimonadetes > Gemmatimonadales > GWC2-71-9 > Palsa-1233. The sequence continues at coordinate 13,181 of CAZKYO010000024.1, read as the reverse complement.
TATCCTTCGTCGGCGCCGGGGGCGGCTCGCTCCCCGGCGCGCGCTCGCCGCCGCAGGCGACGAGCAGCGCCACCACCAGCCCCCATCGACCGGCCTGCCACCGTGACCGCATCCGTGCCATCCGATTCGTCCTCGCCTCGCGCGATCCTCGCCACCGAGGGGCTCACGCATGAATACCAGTCGGGCGGTCGCCGCCTCACCGTCCTCAAGGATATCACGTTCCAGCTGGAGCCCGGGGCGTTCCTCGCGATCGTCGGACCGTCCGGCAGCGGGAAGACGACGCTGCTCGGCCTCCTGGCGGGACTCGACGTGCCGACCCGCGGACGCGTGGTCCTCGATGGCGCCGACCTCGGCACCCTCGATGAGGATCGCCGCGCCGAGCTGCGACGCGGCAAGGTGGGCTTCGTGTTCCAGTCGTTCCAGCTGCTGCCGACGCTGACGGCCCGCGAGAACGTGCAGGTCCCGCTCGAGCTCGCCGGCCGCGAGGGCGCGACGGCCGTCGCCGACGAATTGCTGGCCCGGGTGGGACTGGCCGAGCGGGCGCACCACTATCCGAGCCAGCTCTCGGGCGGCGAGCAGCAGCGGGTCGCGGTCGCGCGCGCGTTCAGCACTCGCCCCCGGATCCTGTTCGCCGACGAACCGACCGGCAACCTCGACGCGGCGAACGGCGCGACGGTGATCGACACGATGATCGCGCTCAACGCCGAGTACGGCACGACCCTCGTGCTGGTGAGCCACGACCTGGAGCTCGCGGCGCTCGCGCGGCGGCGGATCCGGCTCGCCGACGGGCAGGTCGTGGAGGACACCGGCCGGTGAACGGCGTCCGGTTCTCGCTCGCGATGGCGTGGCGCGACATCCGCGCCTCGTGGCGCCGGATGGGACTGCTCACCGGCGCGGTGCTCGCCGGCGTCGCCGCACTCGTCGCGATCAACTCGTTCACCGACAACCTCCGCGTCTCGCTCGGCGAACAGGCGCAGTCGCTGCTCGGCGCCGACCTCTCGATCCGCTCCCGGGATCCGCTCGACACGAACGCCACGGCGATGGCACTGCTCGACTCGCTGGTGCAACTTGGCGGCAACGGCACCCGGGTGGCACGGTCGACCTCGTTCACCGCGATGGCGTATCTCGGCGGCGGCACCACCGCGCGCCTTGTGCAGGTGCGCTCGGTGGATCCGGGATGGCCCTTCTACGGTGCGGTGCGCACGGCGCCGGCCGATGCCTGGCCCCGGCTCCAGGACGGTGCGATCCTCGTGGACCCGTCGCTCCTTGGCGCCCTCGGCGCGCAGGTCGGCGACACGCTCGCCCTGGGGGACGGCCGCTATCCGATCGCGGGCACCGTCGTCTCGGTGCCCGGCGAGGTCGGCCTCCAGGCCGCCTTCGGCGCGCGCGTCTTCGTCGCGGAGCGGACGCTTCCCGCGACCAACCTGCTCGGCTTCGGCGCCCGCGTCGAGCACGAGACGTTCGTGCAACTGCCCCGCGGGATCGATGCCCAGGCGATCGCCCAGGCGAACCGGGCCACGCTGCGGACCGACCGGATCGCGATCCGCACCATCGCCGACGACCGGGATGACCTGACCCGCTCGCTCACGCGCCTGGCGAGTTACCTCGGGCTGGTCGGCCTCGCCGCGCTGCTGCTCGGCGGCCTCGGCACCGCGAGCGCGGTGCGGGTGCTCGTGCAGCAACGGCTCGACGGGATCGCGGCGCTGCGCTGCCTCGGTGCGACGTCGTGGCAGGTGATCGGCGCGCTGCTGCTCGAGGCCACGGCGATGGGGCTGCTCGGCTCGGTGCTGGGCGCCGGGCTTGGCGTCGCGGTGCAGCAACTGATGCCCGGCGTCCTCCACGACTTCCTGCCGGTGGACGTGCGCGTGGTCCCGTCGCCGCGCGCCATCGTGATGGGGATCGGCCTGGGACTCTGGACGGCCACCGGCTTCGCCCTGCTGCCGATGCTCGGGATCCGCGCGATCTCGCCGCTCGCCACGCTCCGGCGGATGACCGAACCCCCGCGGGTGCGTTGGGACGCGTTGCGGGCGGCGGCACTCCTCGCGCTGGCCGCCAGCGTGGTCGGGTTGGCGACGGTGCAGGTGGGCTCGTTCCGGCGCGGCGCGTGGTTCGCCGGCGGGGCCGCACTCGCCCTCGCCGTCCTCTGGATCGCGTCGCTGCTGGTGATCCGCCTCGCCCGGCGGCTCTCCGGCCTCCGAATCCCCTACCTCGCGCGGCAGGGACTCGCCAACCTGCACCGCCCCGGCAACCAGACCGTCACGGTCACGGTGGTGCTCGGCTTCGGCGCCTTCCTGCTGGCGACGCTCTTCACGGCACAGCTCAACCTGCTCGGACCGTTGCGCGTCGACGTCGATCCGGATCGGCCGAACATGGTGCTGTTCGACATCCAGGACGACCAGCGCGAGGTCGTCCGTGCCGCGGTGCGCGCCGAGGGGGCGAACGCGGGAGACTTCGTGCCGATCGTCCCGATGCGGCTCGACGCGATCAACGCCACGCCGGTGGGCCGGCTTCTCGGGCGCAGCGACCCGGCCGATTCCGCCGACGAGGGGCGGCCCTCGCCGTGGGCGCTGCGCCGCGAGTATCGCTCGACGTATCGCGGTGATGTCGGCGCGGCCGAGCGCGTCGTCCGGGGCCGCTGGCCGGCATCCGGTGGGACGGGGCGCACGGCGGGGGACCCGGTGGCGATTTCCGTCGAGGAGGGGCTCGCCGAGGAGCTGCATGTCGGCCTCGGCGATCGCCTGACCTGGAACGTCCAGGGGGCCCAGGTCCACGCCGTGGTCCGCGCCCTCCGCGCCGTGGAATGGGCGCGGTTCGAGCCGAACTTCTTCGTGGTGTTCGCCCCGGGGGCCCTGGAGAACGCACCACAGAGCTGGGTCACGCTTGCGCGCGTGCCCGACCCGGTCGGCCGGGGGCGGATCCAGCGGGCCCTCGCCGAGCAGGCCGCCAACGTGACGTCGGTTGACCTGGGGGAGATCCAGCGGGCGCTCGAGTCCGTCGTCTCGAAGATCATCCTGGCGATCCGGTTCATGGCGCTCTTCTCCCTCACGACTGGCGCGGTGGTGCTCATCGGTGCGATAGTCACATCCCGCTGGCAGCGGATCCGGGAGGGAACGCTGCTCAGGACCCTCGGGGCGACCCGGGGCCAGGTGCTCAGGATCCTGTTCGTGGAGTACGCCGCGCTCGGCCTGGCCGCCGCCCTCGTGGCGGGGGTGCTTGCCGGGACGGCGGGGTGGGCCCTGGCACGCTGGCTCTTCGAGACCCCGTTCACGGCACCGGTCGGCGCGATGGCCGTGCTGGCGGCCGGGCTGGTGGCCATGACCACGCTGGTCGGCCTGGCCACCTCGCTCGACGTGCTGCGGCGACCGCCGCTCGAGGTCCTCCGGGCCGATTGACCCCGGCACCCTCCCACCTTCGAACTTCAACCAAGGAAGCTCCCGGCATGACGCCCCGTCTTCTCGTCGCGATGCTCGCGCTTGGCGCCGCCTCCGGCTGCGCCCGGTCTCCGCAGCCCGCGGCCCCGACCCCCCGACCGACCGCGAGCCGCGCGGCCGGCGACTCCGCCGGTGGCGCGGCGGCCGGCCGCGATTCGGCCGGCGGCCGCCCCGGCGCCACGGCCCGCACGGGCCCCAAGCCCTACAAGGACGTGATCACCGCCAAGGCCAAGTCCGACAGCGGCGCGTTCACGGTCCACCAGGTCGGCGACAAGTGGTACTACGAGATCCCGCGGCCGATGCTGGGACGCGAGTTCCTGATCGTGTCGCGGATCGCGCGGACGCCGGACGGGCTGGGCTATGGCGGCAGCGAGAACGGCGAGAACGTGGTGCGCTTCGTCCGCGAGGGCGACAAGGTGTACCTCCGGCAGGTCTCCTACGGGACCGTCGCGGACACCACCAAGCCGATCGCCGAGGCGGTCCGCAACTCGACCTTCGAGCCGATCGTCCACGGCTTCGACGTGGCGGCGTACGGTCCCGACTCGAGCGTCGTGGTCGAGGTCGGCCCGCTCTACACCACCGACGTCGCGATGCTCGGGCTGCCGAGCTTCATGAAGACCCGCTACCAGGTGCGGCGGCTCGACGCGGGGCGCACCTTCGTCAACTTCATCCACAGCTACCCGCGCAACCTCGAGACCCGGGTCACCATGACCTACGACGCCGGCCAGCCGCCGTCGGGGGCCTCGACCGGGACCATCTCCCTCGAGATGAACCACTCGATGCTGCTGCTGCCCGACCAGCCGATGCAGCCGCGGCTCTACGACGAGCGGGTGGGCTACTTCGGGATCTCGCAGGTCGACTACGGCCGCGAGGAGCAGCGCACCGTCACCCGCCGGTACATCGCGCGCTGGCGGCTCGAGCCCAAGGACACCGCGGCCTTCCGGCGCGGCGAGCTGGTCGAACCGGTCAAGCCGATCGTCTACTACATCGATCCCGCCACGCCGGTGAAGTGGCGCAAGTACCTGATCGAGGGCGTCAACGACTGGCAGAAGGCGTTCGAGGCGGCCGGGTTCAAGAACGCGATCTACGCGCGCGAGGCCCCGACGCCGCAGGAGGACCCCGAGTTCTCGACCGAGGATGCCCGCTACAGCGTCATCCGCTACCTCGCCTCGGACGTGGAGAACGCCTCCGGCCCGCACGTGTCCGACCCGCGGACCGGCGAGATCCTCGAGACGCACATCCAGTGGTACCACAACGTGATGAACCTCCTCCGGAACTGGTACATGGTGCAGACCGCGGCGGTGAACCCGCGGGCCCGCAGCGTCGAGTTCCAGGACGAGGTGATGGGCGAGCTGATCCGCTTCGTCTCCTCGCACGAGGTCGGCCACACGCTCGGCCTGCCGCACAACATGAAGGCCTCCTCGAGCTACCCGGTCGACTCGCTCCGGAGCCCGGCCTTCACGAAGCAGTTCAACACCGCGCCGTCGATCATGGACTACGCCCGCTTCAACTACGTGGCGCAGCCGGGCGACGGCGACGTGTCGCTCCACCCCGGCATCGGGCCGTATGACCTGTACGCGATCAACTGGGGCTACCGGCCGATCCTCGACGCCCGCACGCCGGACGCCGAGGTCGCGACCCTCGACCAGTGGATCCGCGCCCACGCCGGCGACCCGATGTACCGCTTCGGCGACCCGTCGGGCACCGACCCGGGCTCCCAGACCGAGGACCTCGGCGACGACGGCGTCAAGGCGAGCGAGTACGGCATCGCGAACCTGAAGCGCATCATGCCGAAGCTGATGGAGTACTCCTACGAGCCGCGCACCGACTACTCCCAGCTGCGCGAGATGTACGGGCAGGTCGGCGCCCAGTGGAACCGCTACATGGGCCACGTCGCGACGATCATCGCCGGCATCGACTGGACCCGGAAGAACTCCGACCAGGGCGGCGACGCCTACACGGCGATCTCGCGCGACCGGCAGAAGGCCGCGGTCGCCTTCCTCTCGGCGCAGGCGCTCCACACGCCGACCTGGATGATCGACCCCGCGATCCTGTCGCGGATCGGGATCCAGGGCGCGCCGGAGCGGATCACCGGCTACATGACCGGCGTGCTCGCGCGGATGACCGACCCCTCGCGCCTCGGCCGGCTCAACGACCTCTCCAACACCGCGAACGCCGGCTATCCGCTGCCGGAATACCTCGACGACGTCGAGGCGGCGGTGTGGAGCGAGCTGCGCAACGGCCAGGCACCGGACTTCTACCGGCGCGCCCTGCAGCGCTACTGGATCGAGCGGATGCAGTACCTGATGGAGAACGAGCTGCCGGATATCCCGGCTGCGCTGCGGGACCGGCTGCCGCCGAATCCTGACGTTTCGCTCTCCGACATCCGTCCGCTGGTGCGGCAGCACCTGGTCGACCTCCGGCGGCGGCTGCAGTCGGCCGCGACCCGCGGCGATGCCGTGACCCGGGCGCATTACGCCGACGCGGCGGCCCGGATCACGCTGGTGCTCGAACCGAAGTAGCAGCGAACAGAGGGCGGAGAACGGAGAACGGAGGGATTCGAGGCCGAGCGAGCTCGGTCCTCCGTTCTCCGTTCTCCGTTCTCGGTTACTTTTCAGTTTCCCTCACGCGGAGTCCCCTGCATGCTGGGCATCGACCTCACCGGCAAGCGCGCCTTCATCGCCGGGGTCGCCGACGACGGCGGCTTCGGCTTCGCGATCGCCAAGGCCCTCGCCGAGGCCGGCGCCTCGATCACGGTGGGCACCTGGCCCCCCGCGATGGGGATCTTCGAGAACCTGCTGGAGCGCGGCAAGATCGCCGACTCGCTCCGGCTCGCGAACGGCGGCACGATGGCCTTCGAGCGCATCTACCCGCTCGACGCCGCCTATGACACGCTCGAGGACGCCCCCCCGGAGATCCGCGACAACAAGCGGTACCGGGAGCGCGGCGACTTCACCATCGCCGGGGTGGTCGAGCGCCTGGTCGCCGACTTCGGCGAGCAGCCGCTCGACATCGTCGTCCACTCGCTCGCCAACGGCCCCGAGGTGAAGAAGCCGTTGCTGGAGACCTCGCGCCGCGGCTACCTCGACGCGGTGTCGGTCTCGGCCTACAGCAACGTGGCCCTGATCCAGGCGCTGGCGCCGCGGCTCCGGCCGGGCGGCTCGTTCCTGTCGCTCACCTACATGGCGGGCGAGCGGGTGATCCCGGGCTACGGCGGCGGGATGTCGTCCGCCAAGGCCGCGCTGGAGGCCGACACCCGCACGCTCGCCTACGAGGCGGGCCGCCAGTGGGGGGTCCGCATCAACACGATCTCGGCGGGACCCTACGCCTCGCGCGCCGCGAGCGCCATCGGCTTCATCGACACGATGATCCGCTACTGCAAGGCCAACGCGCCGCTCACTCGCGACTTCGAGGCGACCGACGTCGGCCACGCCGCGGCGTTCCTCGCCTCGCCGCTCGCCGCGGCGATCACCGGCACCACGGTGTACGTCGACAACGGCTACCACGC
>CAZKYO010000024.1:0-6142 GCA_964557115.1 uncultured Gemmatimonadaceae bacterium | reverse complement strand
CCCCCTCAAATGCACGGCCCGTGCCGTCGAGCCGGCGCCCTCAGCTGGCCGGGAACTCGTTCAACGACAACGAGTTGGCATGGCGCGCCGGAGCCGGTGGCGGGTCCCTGGCGTCGCGACGGGCCGTAGCGGCCGCGCAACAGGGGGAAGAAATGGAGAGGGGCGGCGAGTCCCGATGGACCCGCCGCCCCGATCGTCGCGCCGCGCGTTCAGCGCCCGACGCTCACCACTTCCCGGTCGCCCACCAGAGGCCCCGGTTGTAGACGAACAGCGCCAGCAGGGCGGCGATCACCACGAAGGCGATGACCAGCGAGAACGAGAAGAGCCAGCTCAGCACCTTCATGTCGAACTTCAGGTGCATGTAGAACATCGCCACGAACCAGAACTTCAGCAGCGACAGTCCGAGGAGGATCTCGACGAAGAACGGCGCGAGCGACCCGGCGAGGCCCGCCATCGAGTGGCTCAGGTGGCCGTAGCAGACCTCGTAGAGCAGCACCTCGAGGGCGGTGAGCACGAACAGGATCACGGCGATCTGCACGTACTTGCCGGCGGAGGCGTGGGGCTGGTCGGCGGCGTGGGCGGTCATGGCGTCAGCTCCCGAGGGACATCAGGTAGACGACGGGGAAGATGATGATCCAGACCACGTCGACGAAGTGCCAGTAGAGCGCGGCGATCTCGAGGTTCAGCGCCTTCTCCTTCGGCAGCCGGCCCTTGAAGGCGTCCTTGAGCAGCGTGGCCAGCCAGAGGGTGCCGATCGTCACGTGCGACCCGTGGAAGCCGGTCAGCGTGTAGAAGGTCGCCGAGAAGAGGTTGGTCGTGTAGCCCAGGCCTTCGTGGTAGAAGTGGCTGAACTCGTAGACCTGCATCCCGACGAAGAAGCAGCCGCAGAGCACCGTCAGCGAGAGCCAGGTGAGCAGCTTCTTCCGGTTCCCCTCCTGGGCGCCGTTGAGCGCCATCACCACGAAGAACGAGGAGAAGAGGAGGACGGCGGTGCCGCCGGTGACCAGGGGCACCTCGAAGATGTCCTTCGGGGTGGGTCCGCTGATGCTCTGGCCCCGGTAGATCAGGAAGGTCGAGATCAGCGAGGCGAAGAAGAGGCATTCCGACCCGATGAAGGTCCAGATCGCCAGCTTCCGGTTGTCGATCGGGAGCGAGGTGTGGTGCGCCGCCTCGTGCCCGCCGTGCCCGTCCATGGTGGTTGTCGCGGAACTCATGCCTGGGCGATCCTCAGTGATGCGTGGCGTTGGCGTCGACGGGCTCGTACACCCACTTGAAGACGCCGGAGGTCGTGAGCAGGAAGCCGAAGATGGTGATCGGCTGGAACGGGAAGGCCCACATCTTCGGCAGCATGAAGCCGATGAAGAAGACCAGGATGCCGATGGCCACCACGAGCGGCCACCACGACGGGCCGGGCATGTGGATGCCGCGCCCGTCGCCGGCCACCGGCTCGGGGAGGACGCGAACGCCCTGCGCGCGCTTCCAGTGCCAGACCGGGTCCTTGCCGTCGACCACCGGCTCGACGTCGAAGTTCCACTCCGGCGGCGGCGAGGGGATGGTCCACTCGAGGGTCGCCCCGCCCCACGGGTCGGCCGGGGCGTTCCGCGGCCCGCGCCAGGTCCGGATGATGTTCACGATGAACACCAGGAACGAGACCATCAGGGTGAACGCCCCGATCGTCGCGAGCAGGTTGTAGACGTCGAACCCGAGGCCGGCCGGGTAGGTGTAGATCCGGCGCGGCATGCCGAGCAGCCCGGCGAAGTGCATCGGGAAGAAGGTCAGGTTGAAGCCGAGGAGCATCAGCCAGAAGTGCAGCTTGCCGAGGCCCTCGTCGAGCAGCCGCCCGAACATCTTCGGCCACCAGTAGTAGGCGCCCGCGGTGAGGGCGAAGATCGAGCCGCCGAACAGCACGTAGTGGAAGTGCGCGACGACGAAGTAGCTGTCGGTCTGCTGCAGGTCGGCCGGGGCCACCGAGTGCATCACGCCCGAGAGGCCGCCGATCACGAACATCGCCACGAAGCCGAGCGCGAAGTAGAGCGGCGTCTTCATCTGCAGCGAGCCGCCCCAGACGGTGCCCAGCCAGTTGAAGATCTTCACCCCCGTGGGGATGGCGATCAGCATGGTCGCGAGCGAGAAGAACGAGTCGGCCAGCGGCCCCATCCCGGTCGCGAACATGTGGTGCGACCAGACGCCGAAGCCGAGGAAGGCGATGAACGCCATCGCGAAGACCATCGCGCTGTAGCCGAACAGCGGCTTCCGCGCGAAGACCGGCAGGATCTCGGAGACGATCCCGAAGGCCGGCAGGATGAGGATGTAGACCTCGGGATGGCCGAACACCCAGAACAGGTGCTGCCACAGCATCGGGTCGCCGCCGGCGGCCGTCTCGAAGAAGCCCGCCCCGAAGAGCCGGTCGGCCATCAGGAAGATCAGCGCCACGGTGATCACCGGGAACGCCAGCAGGACGAGGATCTGGGTGATCAGCGTCGACCACGCGAAGATCGGCATCCGCATCAGCGTCATGCCGCGGGCGCGCATGTTGATGATCGTCGTGAAGAAGTTCACGCCGGCCGCCAGCGAGGCGATGCCGAGGATCTGGAGGCCGATCACCCAGAACGTCATGTTGACGCCCTGCGAGTACTGCGGCCCGGAAAGCGGCGAGTAGCCGAACCAGCCGCCGTTCGGCGCGCCCCAGATGAACGAGGCGTTGAGGAACAGCCCGCCGAGGAGGAACACCCACAGCGACATCGCGTTGAGGCGCGGGAACGCCACGTCGCGCGCGCCGATGAGCAGCGGGACGAAGAAGTTGAAGAACATCGCGCTGAGCGGCATCACCCCGAGGAAGATCATGGTGGTGCCGTGCATCGTGAACAGCTGGTTGTACAGCTCGGGCGAGACGAGCGTCCCGTTCGGGCCGGCGAGCTGGGCGCGGATGATGAGCGCCTCGATGCCGCCGATCAGGAAGAACAGGAAGGCCGAGGCACCGTACATGATGCCGATCTTCTTGTGGTCGACCGTGGTGAGCCATTCGACCACCGCGCTGCGGCGGCGGGCGGGGGCGTGGTCGCTGTCGAGGACCGTCGTGGTCATGTCCCTGTATCCCCCCGGCCTACTGCCTGGTGCGGAGGAAGGCGACCAGCGCCTTCGCCTCCGCGTCGGTGATCGGCGGCACCACCATCTTGACGCCGTCCTTGATCGACTGCGGGTCCCGGACCCAGTGGGCCAGGTTCTCGTCGGTGTTCTCGAGCCAGCCCGCGGCGATCATCTTGCGGTTCGCGATGCCGCCGAGGTTGGGGCCGAGCTTGTTGGTCTGGGCGGCCGCCGAGCCCGCCTCGTGGCACCCGAAGCAGGCCTTGGTCATGAAGAGCTGGCGTCCCTGGGCGACCAGCGGGTCCTCGGCCGGGGCCGTCGCCGCCGAGTCGACCACGGGCGCCTTGATCGCCGCCGCGGCCGTGTCCGCCTGCCGCTTCGCCACCCACTCGGCGAACGCCGCCGGCTCGGCCGCCATCACGTAGAAGTCCATCCGGCCGTGCTGCAGTCCGCAGAACTCGGCGCACGCTCCCGGGAAGGCCCCCGCCTCCTTGGCGGTGAACCAGATCCGGGTCTCGCGGTTCGGGAAGACGTCGCGCTTGCCGGCGAACTGCGGCACCCACCAGGAGTGCAGCACGTCGGCCGACTTCATCCGCACGTCGACCGTCCGGCCGACCGGGATGTGCAGCTCGTTCGCGGTCACGATGCCGAGGTCGGGGTAACGGAACTCCCACCACCACTGGTGGCCGACGACCTCGACCTTGAGCGGGTCGCCCGACTCGGCGGTCGCCGCCGGGATCTCGGCCGTCGCGAAGATCGTCTTCACCGTCGGCACCGCCACGAAGGCGAGCACCGCCGCCGGGACGACCGTCCAGATGATCTCGACCATCGTGTTGCCGTGGGTCTGCACCGGCTCGGGGTCGTCGGGCTTGCCGCGGAACCGGAAGACGGCGTAGAGGAGCGCGCCCTCGACCAGGATGAAGATCGCGGTCGCCCAGATGACCGTGGTGCGGAACAGCCCGTCCACCATCTCGGCGAAGTCGCCCTTGGGATGAATGGACGACTGCGGGTACTCCGCTCCCCCGGCACATCCGACGACCAGGAAGGCAAGGAACGCCACGAGGAGGCCGTGGGGCAGCCACCGCCGCCACGGCGCGCGCGCATCTCGCATCAATCGTCCCGTCTGCGGGTCAAGGTGATTGTGAAGCCGTTCACATGGCTTCGGGCGCGTGGAGAATAGCCAGCGGGCCGGGGGCGGTCAAGAAATTCCGCGGCCTCACCACGCCCCGAGCGGCAGGTCGAAGGGAACCGGATCATCGACGGCGAAGGAGAAGTGCCACCACTCGTTCTCGTAGTTGACGAACCCCTCGGCCGCCATCGCGCGCACCAGCTGCCGGCGGCGGGCCGCCACGCCACCCGTGGCGTTGGCGGTGTGGGCCGCCTCGCTAAAGGTGTCGAACGGGGTCCCCATGTCGAGCTCCGTCCCGGTGGCCAGCTGCACCAAGGTCAGGTCCACTGCCACGCCCTGGTTGTGCCGCGAGCGCCGGGCGATGTAGCCGTCATCCAGCAGGTCGGTGCGCCCGACCCGCTCGCACCAGGCGACCATGCCAAGCGTCGCCCGGACCGGCCGGTACCCGTCGAAGACCTTGAGCCCCAGCCCCTCCGCGGCCAGCCGATCGGCGACTCGGCGGAGCGCCGCCGCGGCCTCCCGGCGGAGCAGCGCCACGGGCACCTCATAGCCCGGCAGTGGCGCGCCGGTGAAGTTGTTGGCCGTCGCGTAGCGCACCTCGGTCCGGATCGTGGCCGGGAGCCGGGACAGCCGGGCCCGGGCCAGCGAATCCGGCGCGATGACCTGGACTTCGGCATTCGCCTGGGTCGCCAGGCGAGGGGCCCGGGCGCAGGCCGCCCCGAGCAGGAGCAGGAGGGGAGCGATGCGACGCATCGGCCCAATCTAGCGGCCGCCCGGGCGGCCCGCCCCTCCCTCCCCCGGCCGCCGTGGGCTATACTCCCGGACAGAGAAGCGGTCCACCCGGTCCCACGGCCGGGTGGACCGTCCGATTCTATTCGGGTGGACCCGGAGAGCGGTGACAATGATCCAGGAAATGCGAGAGAAGCTGGGGCGGGAGATCGAGGAGCTCACCCACGAGCTCGCCGTGATCCTTCCGCAGGCGATTGCCACCGCGGTCGAGATGGGCGACCTCCGGGAGAACTCGGAGTACAAGTCGGCCCTGGAGCGGCAGCAGTTCGTCCAGGCGCGGCTTGGCCAGCTGCACCAGCGCCTCAACCAGCTGCACCAGCTTGCCAACACCGAGGCCCCCAGCGACCGGGTCGGGCTCGGGTCGCGGGTGACCGTGATCGACATCGTGAGCGGCGACGAGGAGGAGTACACCCTGGTCCTGGCCGAGATGATGGACATCGACGCCGGCCACATCTCGCTCGCCTCGCCGCTCGGCCGCGCCCTCAAGGACCGTCAGGTCGGCGAGGAGGTCGCGCTCCAGCTCCCGACCATGCGGCGGAAGCTCCGGATCACCGAGCTGGTGACGGTCCACCAGATGGTGGACGAGGGCTAGCCGCCGTGGACTCGATCCCCAAGGAACTGCTGGTCGTCGGCGATCGCGTGCTGATCACCCCGGAAGAGGGCGAGGAACAGCGGACCAGGGTCGGCCTCTACCTCCCGGCCACCGCGATCGATTCCCAGCAGGTCCAGACCGGGCTGATCGTCGCGACCGGGCCGGGCGATCCGCTCCCCGATCCCTCCGCGTTCGACGACGAGCCATGGCGCGCCGCCGAGCGCACCCCGCGCCATCGGCCGATGCAGGCCCGGGTCGGCGACCACGCGATCTTCTTCCGCAAGGCCGCCGTGGAGATCTCTTTCGAGGACAAGCGCTACTTGGTCGTGCCGCAGGCGGCGATCCTGGTGCTCGTCAGGGACAAGATCCCGTTGCCGTGAAGGCGTGAATGGTCAATGGTGAATGGGAGATCGCCCTTGGCGGAATCCCCATTCTCCATTCACCATTCACCATTCACCGGTCGGTGACATCCACCAGCGTCACGTCAAACACCAGCACCGCGTCCGCCGGGATGCCCTGGTCGCCCTCGGCGCCGTAGCCCAGGTGCG
>CAZKYO010000023.1:33828-47996 GCA_964557115.1 uncultured Gemmatimonadaceae bacterium | reverse complement strand
CCCTTCACCTCCATCCCCCCGACGGCTAGATTTCAGGGCTCACAATCGTCCTCCTCGGGGCCGCACCGCCCCGGGGCGCCATCTCCAGACCGAAGGAAGGTGCCGATGTCCCGCACGTATGAGGCGGTGTACATCTTCGACAGCACGCTCGAAGAGTCCGCCATCACCGAAAAGCTCGACAAGTACCACGCGATGGTGCCGAACGCCGGCGGCGACGCCGTCGACGTCAACCATTGGGGCAAGCGCACGCTCGCCTACCCGATCGCCGGCCGCGAGACCGGCTACTACGTGGTCGCCAAGTTCACCACCGAGACCGAGGCCCTTCCCGAGTTCGAGCGCGCGCTCAAGCTCGACGAGACGGTGCTCCGCCACCTGATCATCCTCGACGAGGGCGCCCAGATGTCCAGCGCCGTCGCCGGCAAGGACGGGGAGGACGACGAATAATGCCGCGCCCGAACAAGACCTGCGCCATCTGCGAGAGCGGTGTCCGGATCGTCGACTTCAAGGACGAGCGGCTCCTCACGCGGTTCCTGACCGAGCGCGGCAAGATCCTGCCGTCGCGCCTCTCGGGCACCTGTGCCCGGCACCAGCGCCAGCTGTCGCGGGCGATCAAGCGGGCCCGCGAGATCGCGCTGCTGCCGTACATCAAGGGATTCGCGGGCTGACCTCCGCCCCGACGGCGCCCGGCCAGGTCGGGCGCCGTTCCCGGTGGGCCGCGCCGCTCTTGCTCGCGGGGTTCCTCCTCACCGCGCCCAAGTCGTTCCTGCTCGGCCCGCTCACGCTGCTGCTGCTCCTCTCCCGCCCGCGCACCTTGCGCGAGTGGCTCTGGATCGGCATCAGCGTGGCTGCGGCGTTCGTGATGCTGCGGGTGCCGGCCACGCTGGCCGAGCGGACGATTCGCGCCGCCGGGGCGTTCTTCACCGGCGCCTTCGTGATGACGTCGCTGCTCGGGGTCCCTTCCCTCTTCCGGCGAGCGCTCTTTGCCGTCGGCATCACCGCCGGGGCCACCGCGGGCTGGTTCGCGGCGCTCGGCGTGGGCTGGACCGATCTGGTGACCTCGGTGCGCGACTGGGAGTGGTCCGCGATGCGGCTGGTGCGCCCCGACCTCCCCGACACGCCGCCGCTGGGCGCCGGGATCGGGGGCAGCGAGGCCGAGAAGATCGCCGCCGGCTTCGCCCAGGGGCTGCACGCGACCTCCCACCTCTTCCCGGCGATGCTCGCCATCGTCGCGATGGGCGGCGGCTGGCTCGCGTGGGTCTGGTACCACCGGGTGGCGTCGCGGCCGATCGGCCGGCCGTCCCCGCCGTTCCACGAGTTCCGGTTTTCCGACCACTTGATCTGGCTGGTCGTCGCCGCCGGGGCGATCGCCCTCGCGCCGCTGCCTGCCGGCTGGCACGCCCTCGGGGTCAACCTGCTCGTCTTCCTGCTCGCGCTCTACGCCGGCCGGGGACTCGCGGTGATCCAGACCGGGCTGCGGCAGGCCCCCGCCGGACTGGGATTGCTGTTGCTGGCGACTGCCCCGTTCTTGTTCCCCTTGGCCGTGACCGTCTGCACCCTCACCGGGCTGGCGGACACCTGGCTTGACCTGCGGCGCCGCATGCTGCCGCCCGAAGGAGCCCCGACATGATCGAACTGATCCTCCGCGAGAACGTCCCGTCGCTCGGCAAGGCCGGCGACCTGGTCCGGGTGAAGCCGGGCTACGCGCGCAACTTCCTCCTCCCGCGCGGCCTCGCGTTCGAGGCGAGCGAGGGCAACAAGAAGCGGATCGCCGCCGAGGCGAAGGCGCGCGGGGCCCGCGAGGCCGCCGAGCGCGCCGAGGCCGAGGCGCTGGCCGCCCGGATCGGCGCCCTCGCGCTGGCCTTCACGGCCAAGGCCGGCGAGGACGGCAAGCTCTTCGGCTCGGTGACCGCCGGCGACATCGTCGAGCAGCTGGCCGAGAAGGGCTTCGAGGTCGACAAGCGCAAGGTCGAGCTCGAGCACCCGCTCAAGGAGCTCGGCTTCCACGCCGTCGGCATCAAGCTGCACCACGAGGTCCATGCCGAGGTGAAGGTCACCATCGCCGCCGAGGGCTGAGTGACCGCGCCGGTGGGGATCGGCTACCTCGACGGACCGCGGCTCGCGCGGGGCTTCTACGCCGCGAGCGACTGGGTCACGGCCGGACGGGAGGAACTGAACCGGATCAACGTCTTTCCGGTCCCCGACGGCGACACCGGCACCAACTTCTCCATGACGCTGCGCGCCGTCGCCGACGCCCTCCGGGCGCTCGGCGACGCGTCGCTCGCGGACACCGCCCGGACCGCATCCCGCGCCGCCGTCCTGGGGGCCCGCGGCAACTCGGGGATGATGCTCGCCCACTTCCTGATTGGCTTCGCCGATGGGATCGGGGATCGCGCCACGGCGGGGGCGGTGGAGGTCGCCGCGGCGGTCCGGCGGGGCGCCGAGACGCTGGAGCGTGCCCTCGACGAACCGCGCGAGGGCACCATCCTCACCGTCGCCCGCGACGCCGCGGTCGCCGCCGAGCGGGCCGCCCGCGAGTCGGCCGACATCGGGCACTTCGTCCGCCGGCTGCTCGCCGAGTCGGAACGGGTCCTCGCGCGCACGCCCGAGCTGATGGCGGTGCTCAAGGAGGCCGGCGTGGTCGACGCCGGCGGCAAGGGCTTCGTCCGGATGATCGAGGGCTTCGTCCGGGTCATCAACGGCGACCCGATCCTGGCCGCGCCCCCGATCAGCGGCGACGAAGCCGCGATCCCCGCCGCCCTCGCCGAGATCGCCGGCGAGCGTGACTTCCAGTACTGCACCGAGGTCCTGGTTCGAGGGGAGGCGCTGCCGCCGGCGAACGACGTGCGGGCCGCCCTGCACGATTTCGGCGGGTCGGTGGTGGTGGCGGTCGCCGGTGACATCCTCAAGCTGCACGTCCACACCGACACCCCCGACGCGGTGTTCACGCTCGCGGAGCGCTGGGGGACGGTCACCGCCCGCAAGGCCGACGACATGCGGGCCCAGCACCGCCAGCTGGCGCATGTCGAGCAGCGCCGCGTGGCGGTGGTGGTCGACTCCACCAACGACCTCCCCGACGCGACCCTCGACCGTCACGGGATCATCGCGGTGCCGCTCCAGGTGATGTTCGGCGACGAGACGTTCCGGGACCGGATCGACCTGAAGCCGGCCGAGTTCTACCGCCGCCTGCGGGCCGCGAAGGAACTGCCGACCACCTCGCAGCCGGCCCCGGCAGCGTTCGTGAAGGCGTTCCGCGCCGCCCGCGAGGAGGCGGCCGAGGTGGTGGGGGTGTTCCTCTCGGCGGCGCTCAGCGGGACATTCGGCTCCGCCCAGGCCGCCGTGCAGGCGGCGGGGCTCACCGGCGTCACCTTGGTGAACTCGCGCACCGCGTCGCTGGGGGTCGGCCTCCTGGCGCTCCGGGCGAGCGAATTGGCCGACGAGGGATGGACCGCGGCGAGGATCGCCCGGGAGCTCGAGCGGATCCGCGGCCAGTCGGGCGTGCTGCTGACGGTCGACCGGTACGAGAACCTGATCCGCTCGGGGCGCGTGTCGAGAGGCAAGGCGTGGCTCGGCGGCCTGCTCGACATCCGCCCGATCCTCGAGGTGGACGCCGAGGGACGGATCCAGCCGGTCGACCGGGTCCGCGGACGCGACGAGGTGGTGCCGCGAGTGCTGACGCTACTCAAACAGCGGCTGGACCCCCGACCCCGCGATCTTCGGTTCGGGATCGTGCACGCGGAGGCGCCGGACGTGGCCGAGCGGGTGCGGAATGCCCTGCAGGCCGCCTTCCAGCCCAAGGAGATCCTGGTGGGGCCGGCCACCGCGGTGCTCGGGACCCACGTCGGCGAGGGCGCGTGGGCGGTGTTCTACCAGGTGGAGGACGGCACGCCGGCGGGGGCCGATGGCTGAGTCGCGCGTGCGAAAGATGCCCGAGGTCGTCGCCCGCGCCGTCGAGGCGATCGAGGACCGCAAGGGCCGCGACCTGCTGGTGCTCGACCTGCGCGGCCTGAGCGACGCCGCCGATTACTTCGTGATCGCCTCCGGCACCTCGGATGCCCATGTCCGCGGCATCGCCGACGGGGTGATCACCGCACTGGAGGCGGCCGGCCATCCGGCCTACCACGTCGAGGGGTTGCCGACCGGACGATGGGTGCTGCTCGACTTCGTGGACGTCGTCGTCCACCTGTTCCACCCGGAGACCCGGGCCTTCTACCGGCTCGAGCGCCTCTGGCAGGATGCGCCACCGCTCCTCTCCCGCTCGTGAAGGTCTCGCAGGACGAAAGGTTGCACCCGATGCGCCCACTTGCCCGACTCGCCCTGCTTGCCGCGCTCGTCGCCCCGGCCGGCCTCGCCGCGCAGTACTTCGGCCAGAACAAGGTGCAGTACGCGAGCTTCGACTTCCACGTGCTCGAGACCGAGCACTTCGACGTGTACTACTACCCGGTCGAGCGGACCGGCGCCTACGACGTGGCCCGGATGGCCGAGCGCTCGTACGCGCGGCTGTCGCGGGTGCTGCGCCACCAGTTCCGCGAGCGCAAGCCGATCATCCTCTACGCCTCGCACTCCGACTTCCAGCAGACCAACACGACCGCGGGCGAGGTCAGCGAGGGGACCGGCGGCTTCACCGACTTCCTGAAGCACCGCAACGTCCTGCCGCTCACCGGCGCCTACAGCGACATCGAGCACGTGCTGCAGCACGAGATGGTCCACCAGTTCCAGTACGACACCTGGTCGGGCGGCAAGGCGGGCGGCGGGCTCCAGACCCTCATCGCGCTCAACCCGCCGCTCTGGTTCGTCGAGGGCATGGCCGAGTACATGTCGGTCGGCCCGGTCGACCCCAACACCGCGATGTGGCTCCGCGACGCCGCCGCGCAGGGCAAGCTGCCGACGATCAAGCAGCTGGAGAACGACCCCAACATCTTCCCGTACCGCTTCGGCCAGGCGCTGCTCAGCTACGTCGGCGCGCGCTGGGGCGACGAGGCGATCGGGGCGATCCTCTCCGCCTCGCGCACCGGGTCGCTGGAGGGCGCGTTCCGCCGCGTCATCGGGCTCGACTTCGTCCAGCTCGGCGACCAGTGGCGCGACGCGACCCAGAAGCTCTACCTGCCCCAGCTGCGCGAGCAGCGCACCGCCCGCCAGATCGCCACCCCGGTGCTCACCAAGGAGCAGAGCGAGGGGACCCTCCACCTGGCGCCGGCGCTGTCGCCCGACGGAACCCGGGTCGCGTACTACTCGGAGAAGGACTTCTACTTCGTCGACCTCTACCTCGCCGAGGTGCCGACCGGCAAGGTGATCCGCCGCCTGCTCCAGAGCACCTTCAGCAGCAACTACGAGACCTACCGCTTCATCAACTCGTCGGCGAGCTGGTCGCCCGACGGGAAGCACATCGCCGTCGCGGCCAAGCGGGGCGGCCGCGACGAGATCCTGGTGATCGACCCGTTCCGCAATCGCGAGGTGCAGCGGATCAAGGTCGACCTCTCCGGCGTCACCACGCCGTCGTGGTCGCCCGACGGGCGACGGCTGGTCTTCACCGGCTACGACGGCGGCCTCTCCGACCTCTTCATCGTCGACGCCGACGGGAAGAACCTCCAGCGGCTCACCAACGACCGCAACGCCGACCTCCACCCGGCCTGGTCGCCCGACGGCTCGACGATCGCGTTCACCACCGATCGCGGCCCCGGCACCGACTTCGCGACGCTCACCATCGGCAACTTCCGGATCGCCACCTACGACCTCGCCAGCGGCCGCATCACCGTGCTGCCGGGCATGGACGAGGGCAAGAACAGCGACCCGCAGTGGGCCCCCGACGGCCGGTCGATCGCCTACATCTCCGACCGGACCGGCGTGAGCAACGTGTACCTGTACGACCTCGACGATCGCGAGTCGTACCAGCTCACCGACCTGTTCACCGGCACCCAGGGCATCACCCCGCTGTCGCCGTCGCTGTCGTGGGCGTCGCAGGCCGACCGCCTCGCGTTCGTCTACTACGAGGACGGCAAGTACGACGTCTACACGCTCGACAACCCGCGCGCCCTCAAGCGGACGCCCTACCGGCCGGGACAGGAGCAGTTCGCCCTCGGGCTGCCGGGCACCAACGGCCGGCCGGCCACGGAGGCCGGCGACACCGCCCCGACCGCGCAGGCCGCCGGTTCCTCGGCGCTCTACCGCTCCGCCAGCGGGGACTTCCGGCGCGCCGACTCGGTCGGCGTCATCCCCGATTCGATCGCGCTCGCCTCGGCGATCAGCATCCGCGCGCTCAACGACTCGATGACGCTCGGGCTGCCGGACACCAGCAGCTTCACCGAGCGGCCCTACAAGATCGGCTTCTCGCCCGACTACGTCGCGCGCCCGTCGATCGGATACGTCCGCGACAACTTCGGCAACGGCCTGTTCGGCGGCAGCACCATCCTGCTCTCCGACATGCTCGGCAACCACCAGCTGCTCTTCTCCGGCTACGTCAACGGCCGCGTCGAGGAAGCGCAGGTGCTCGCGGCGTACGCCAACCTGTCGCACCGCGTCAACTGGGCCGCGGGGATCCAGCAGGAGCCGTACTTCTTCTACTACGGCAGCACGATCACCCAGGCGGGGCCGTTCGAGAACCTGCTGCAGACCAGCGTGCGGCGCCTGGTGCTCCGTTCGGCCTTCGGGCAGGCCTCCTACCCGCTGTCGCGGTTCCGCCGCTTCGAGGTGGGCGCCCGCGCCGCGCTGGTCGACGACGCGATCCTCCGCCTCAACGAGTACTACGACCCGCTGAGCGGCCTCTACACGCGCGACCCGTCGATCGACAAGGAGTCGATCGGCAGCACCCAGTACGTGCAGCCGATGGCCGCGCTCGTCGACGACAACACCATCTTCGGCTACGTCGGTCCCTACCTGGGCCACCGCGCCCGCGTGGAGATCGCGCCGACCGTCGGCGGCTGGAAGTACACCCAGACCACCGCCGACCTGCGCAACTATGCGCGGATCGCCGGCCCGGTGACCTTCGCGACCCGGCTGCTCTATTTCGGCCGCTCGGGGCGCGACGCCGACCGGTTCACCGTGTACATGGGGTACCCCGAACTGCTGCGCGGCTACACCTACGGATCGTTCCGCCGCAACGAGTGCCTCTCCACCGTCGACGAGGGGACCGTCACCGGCTGCGCCGCGCTCGACCAGCTGGTCGGCACGTCGATGGCGGTGCTGAACGCCGAGGTGCGCTTCCCGGTCCTCTCGCCGAACTGGGAGTGGCTGCCGCGCTTCGTCCCGCCGATCGAGGGCGCGCTCTTCTTCGACGCCGGCGTCGCCTGGGATGCCAACAGCCGGGTGGTGCTGCGCGACCGCAAGGACGGCGAGTCGGTCCTCAACGTGCGCAGTCCGCTCCGCTCGGTCGGCGCCTCGGCGCGCATCAACCTCTTCGGCTTCCTGATCCTCCGCGCCGACTACGCCAAGCCGCTCAAGCGGCCCGGCACCGACGCCTTCTGGACGATCTCGCTCGGGCCTACCTTCTAGGGGTGACCCGCCGACCCACGCTCGCACTCCTCCTCGTCGTCCTGGCCTGTGGCCGGGGCGACGAGGCGGCCGTGGGACCCCGCGACCTCCCCACCGGCCTCGCCGACCGCGGCACCCTGCTCCGGCTCCCCGGCGAGGGCGGCACGGCGGTGCTCTACCGCGCCGACTCCCTGGCGCCGGTCGGCTGGCAGGTGCCGCGCAACGTGCCGGCGATCCGGCGCGCCCTCGGCACCGACGTCGACGACGAGATGGTCTACGCCGTCGACCAGGGCGGCAACGTCGTCGGGATCGACCTGAAGGTCCGGCAGTCGCGGCCCTACCTCAGCG
The DNA here is from genome assembly GCA_964557115.1 of uncultured Gemmatimonadaceae bacterium. Lineage (GTDB taxonomy): Bacteria > Gemmatimonadota > Gemmatimonadetes > Gemmatimonadales > GWC2-71-9 > Palsa-1233. The sequence continues at coordinate 40,184 of CAZKYO010000023.1, read as the reverse complement.
GCACCGACCATGTCGCCAGTGCCGCCGATGGCGTCGTCCTCGGCCTCGACAAGGACCGTCACCCGCTCCGCTTCGCGGGCCGGAACCGCACCACGTTCCGCGCCACCGTGACCGGCGGCAGCGACGTCCGCCTGGTGCCTGCCGCGGGTGACCGCATCGTGGCCTACGCACCGGGCGCCGGCACCCTGCAGGTCTTCGAGGAGGAGGGCGAGGTCAAGGCGATCGAGGTGCCGCGGGGTCAGCTGACATCGACCTGGGCCGGCGACCTCCTGGCCATCACGACGGACTCCGGCGTCCTCCTCGCCTATGCCTCGCCGGCCCGCACCGAGAAGCCGCAATTCGTGCGCATCAAGGGCGCGCCGATCACCAGCGCATTCTCCCCCAGTGGCCACCGGCTCTACGTCGCCCGGGCCCGGGGCGATGTCCTGCTGCTCGATCGCTTCTCCGCCGATCCGGACGAGGTGGGCGACATCACGCTCCCGGGCCCGGCCACCGCCATCCGGACCGACCGATCCGGCCGCTGGCTGCTGGCACGGCCGGAGCGCGGCGACTCGGTCTGGCTGGTCGACCTGGTCCGCGCCCAGCTGGTGGCCACCCTGCCCTCGCCCTGGGCCGACGACCTCCCGCTCGTGAGCGGCGGCAGGACCCTCGTGGTCCGCGAGGGCACCGACGTGGCGGCGTGGGACATCGGCGGCAGCGAACCGGTCCGGACGGGACGGCTGCGGGGCGCCGCAGGGGATGTCTTCCTGGCCGTGCCGTGGCAGCCGAGGGATCGCCGCGGCGCGCCGCTTCCCGTCGACGACGCCGCCCTTGCCGAGGCCCCGTCGCCGGGGGAAACCGTCGACTCCCTCCCGGCCACGGAGCAGGACGACGCGACCAGCGAGGCGCAGGCCCCCACCCCGGGCCAGTACTCGATCCAGGTCACCTCCTCGCAGAACCGGAAGTACGCCGAGGCACTCGCCGAGCAGCTCAGCCAGATCGGCTTCCGGGCAAAGGTCTACGATCCGGCCCAGGACGGCGACGGCTTCAAGGTCCTCATCGGCCCCTATGCGACGCGCGAGGAGGCCGAGGCCGATGGCAAGCGGCTCGGCAAGCCCTACTTCATCCGGACCCCCTCCGACCGCCAGCCCTGACCGGGCGACCCTGCTATTTTGCGGGATTGCCGTCCTCCCCGTCTCGCGGCGAGGGGGCCTCCCGCATCACCACCCGCTGACCAGGGCCCGATGAAGCTCACCAAGCTGGAGCTGTCCGGCTTCAAGTCGTTTGCCGACACCGTCACGCTCACCTTCGACGAGGGCGTGACCGCCATCGTCGGCCCCAACGGATGCGGCAAGTCCAACGTCTCCGACGCGGTGCGCTGGGTGCTGGGCGAGCAGTCGGCCCGGCTGCTCCGCGGCGGCAAGATGGAGGACGTGATCTTCCAGGGTGCCGCCACGCGGCGTCCGGTGAACGTGACGGAGGTGTCGCTGTACCTCGACAACAGCGGCGGCGAGTTGCCGACGCCGTACACCGAGGTGGTGATCACCCGCCGGCTCTCGCGCTCGGGACAGAGCGACTACCTGCTCAACCGCAATCCCGTGCGCCTGCGCGACATCCACGACCTGCTCCGCGGCACCGGGCTGGGCAGCGACGCCGGGGTGGTGATCGAGGCGAAGCTGATCGACCTGCTGCTCTCCGATCGCGCCGACGAGCGGCGCTCGCTGTTCGAGGAGGCGGCCGGCGTCGGCCTCTATCGCGACCGCCGCCACGCGACGTCGCGACGGCTCGAGGAGACCGGCACCGACCTGCAGCGGCTCGAGGACCTGATCGCCGAGGTGCAGTCACAGATCCGCTCGCTCGCGCGCCAGAAGGGCAAGGCCGAGCGGCACAAGGCGCTCAGCGAGGAGCGCTTCGCGGTGACCGTCGCGCTCACGCAGCGCCAGCTCGTCAAGCTCGCCGACGACGCCGAGAACTACGAGCGCCGCCACGCCGAGCTGACGGAGCTGATCCCCGCCGGGCGCGAGCGCCTGGCCCGCGCCGGCGGCGAGCGCGACGAGGCCGCGCAGGCGCGCGCGACGGCCGAGCGGCATCGCAGCACGGTGGTCGACGACCTCGCGCAGGCGCGCCTCGCGGTCGGCAAGCTCGAGGGCGACCTCGCCGTCGCCGCGGAGCGGCTCGCCAACGCGGCCGGGCGACGCCAGCGTGCGCTGGCCGAATCGAACGAGCTCGAGCTCCGGGTGCAGCAGGCGCGGGTCGACCTGCAGGCCGCCGGGGAGGAGCACCGCACCGCCGAGACCGACCACGCCAGGATTCGCGAGGAGCTGGGCGGCCGCACCGAGACCGAGCGCGTCGGGCGCGAGCGGGTCCAGGCGCAGCGCGAGACGGTGCGCGGCCTGGAGCACGGCCTGCAGCAGCATGCCGAGCGGCAGCGGCAGCTCGAGGGCGAGCGCACCGCGCTCGACGGCGAGCTCGCCGCGCTGCACGAGCGGATCGCGCAGGAGGAGTCGCACCGCGACCATCTCGCCGAGGAGCGCCGCACGACGGGCGAGCGGCTGGTCGAGGCGCGCGCGGTGGCGGAGCGCCACGGCGACGAGGCGCGACAGGGCGCGGCCGAGGCCGAGCAGGCCCGGCTGCGGCTCCGCGAGACGCGCGACCGCGAGGCCCGCGAGCTCGCCGAGCGCCGGGCGCTGGAAGAGGAGCTCGCCGCGCGCACCGCGCGTCGCGCCGCCCTCGAGGCACTCGAGCGCGACCGGGTCGGCGTGGCGCCGGCCGCCGCCGCGCTGCTCGCCGACCGCCAGCGCCACGGCGGGGCGGTGCTCGGCACCCTCGCCGACTTCATCACCGTCGACAGCGCCGAGGCGGACCTCGCCGAGCAGCTGCTGGGCGAGTTCCTGCACGCGGTGCTGGTGCGGGACGAGGCCGCGGTCCGGTCGGTGCGCGAGTGGCACGGCCACGAGCAGCCCGGCACCCTGATCCTGCTGCCCGTCCAGCCCGGCCCGGCCGAGCGCCACGGGGCGATCGACGCGCGATTGCGGGTCGAGCCCGTGGCGCAGCCCTGGGTCGCGGCCCTCATCGGCGGCAGCAAGCCGCTGGCCGACGGCGGTCGCGGCATCCGCCGCGCCGACGGCTCGATCTGGCTCACCGGTCCGGCCTCGAGCACCGGCCCGCTCCGGCGTCGTGCCGAGCTCAAGTCCCTCGGCGAGCAGGTGGCCGCGGCCGAGGGCGGCCTCCAGTCGGCGACCGCTCGTCACGAGGCGACGGTGCGCGAGGTCGCGACGCTCGAGATCGCGCAGGCCGAGTCGGAGCAGCGCGCCGCGCAGCTCCGCGAGGCGGAGCGCCAGGCGGTCGCGGTGCGCGAGGACCTCACCCGGCGCGTCGCCAACCTCGATCGCGAGCTGCAGGAGGTCGAGGGCCAGCTGTCGCGGCACCAGGAGCGCCGCGAGCGCGCCACAGCCCGCCGCGAAGAGGTCGACCGCGCCCTGGGTGAGGGCGCCAGCGAACGCGGCCGCCTCGACGAGGGCCTCGGCGCCGGCCGCGCGCGCCTCGCCGAGCTCGAGGCCGAGCAGGAGGGGGCGCGCGAGGCGCGCAGCGAATGGCAGGTGCAGGAGGCCCACGTCTCGGCCCGCCTGCGCACGGCACGCGAGACCGGCGAGCGCGCCGAGCGGCTGATCGCCGAGTCGGAGGCCACCATTCGCGAGCGGCGCGACGAGGTGACCCGCCTCGAGGCCGACATCGCCGCGCTCGAGCAGCAGCGCACGGAATGGCAGGGCGGTCGCGACGACCGCGCCGCCGCGCTCGTGGCGCTCGAGCAGGCGGCCGGCGAGGCCTCCGGCGCGCTGCAGGCCGCCAGCAGCCGCCTCGAGGCGGCCGAGCGCGAGCTCGCCGAGGCCCGCGAGGCGCTCGAGGGCATGACCGAGGAGCACCACTCGCTCGCCGTCGGCGTCACCGAGGCCAAGGCCGAGCGGCGCCGCATCGTGGAGCGGGTCGAGACCGAGTGGAAGCGGACCTTCGACGAGCTCGTCGCCATCGCCCCCGCCGTCGAGGCCGACCTCGAGACGCTGGAGGAGGAGGCGGCGCGGCTCACCGAGGCGCTCGAGGTGATCGGCATCGTCAACCCGCTCGCCATGGAGGAGCACGCCGAGGAGTCGAAGCGGCTCGCCTTCCTGCAGGCGCAGCGCGACGACCTCGTCGCGGCGCGCCAGTCGCTGCTGCAGGCGATCCGCGAGATCGACGGCACCGCCAAGGCGCTCTTCCTCGAGACCTTCAACGCCGTGCGCAGCAACTTCGTCAACGTCTTCCAGACGCTGTTCGGCGGCGGCGAGTGCGACCTGCGGCTCTCCGATGCCGAGGACCCGCTCGAGGCGGAGATCGAGATCCACGCCGCGCCGCGGGGGAAGCGCACCCAGCGGATCCACCTGCTCTCGTCGGGCGAGCGGACCCTCGTGGCGGCGTCGCTGCTCTTCTCGATCTACCTGACGAAGCCCTCGCCGTTCTGCCTGATGGACGAGGTCGACGCGCCGCTCGACGACGCCAACGTCGGCCGCTTCCTGCGGCTGCTCGACGAGTTCAAGGCCGACACGCAGTTCCTGGTGATCACCCACAACCCGCGCACCATGCAGGCGGCCGACAGCGTCTACGGCGTGACGATGCAGGAGCCCGGCGTGTCCACCATCGTGGGCGTCCGGCTCGGCGAGCACGTCGAGGCCGCCTGAACCCCGTTCCGGACTTCTCCGCATGCTGATCGTGATGCGACAGGACGCCACGGCCGAGCAGATCGCCGGCGTGGTGGCAGTGATCGAGTCGATGGGCTACGCCGCGGCGCCGATGCCGGGCCGCCAGCGCACCACCGTCGGGCTGGTCGGCAACGACGGCCGCGTCGACGACTCGCGCCTCGACGGCCTCCCCGGCGTGGCCGAGGTGATCCACGTCTCGAAGCCGTACAAGCAGGTCTCGCGCGAGTGGAAGCCGGAACCGACCCGGGTGCCGCTGCCCGACGGCTCGACCGTCGGCGGCCGCGAGGTCGTGGTGATGGCCGGCCCGTGCTCGGTCGAGAGCGAGGAGCAGATCCTCCAGGCGGCCCGCCAGGTCAAGGCGGCCGGGGCCACCGTGCTGCGCGCCGGCGCGTTCAAGCCGCGCTCGTCGCCCTATGCCTTCCAGGGCCTCGGCAAGCTCGGCCTCGAGCTGCTCGACGCCGCGCGTGCGGACACCGGCCTGCTGATCGTCACCGAGGCCATGGACCCCGCCGGCCTCGAGCTGGTCGCCGAGCACGCCGACATCGTGCAGATCGGCGCCCGCAACATGCAGAACTACTCGCTCCTCAAGGCCTGCGGCACGATCGGCAAGCCGGTGCTGCTGAAGCGCGGGCTCGCCGCCACGATCCCGGAGCTGCTGCTGTCGGCCGAGTACATCCTGGCCGCCGGCAACCCGAACGTGATCCTCTGCGAGCGGGGCATCCGGTCGTTCGACGCGACCACGCGCAACCTCTTCGACCTCGCCGCGATCGCGGTCGTGCACGGCCTCTCGCACCTGCCGATCGTGGCGGACCCGAGCCACGGGACCGGCCACCGCGACATGGTGCCGCCGATGGCGCGCGCGGCGATCGCCGCCGGCGCCGACGGCCTGCTCGTCGAGGTGCACCCCAACCCGGAGCGGGCGCTCTCCGACGGCGCGCAGTCGCTCTACCCCGAGCAGTTCGAGCGGATGATGCGCGAGGTCGGCGCCATCGCCGAGGTGATCGGCCGCGGGGTCGCCGCGCCGGCCGGAGCCGGCGCGTGAGGCGCCTCGCGGCCGCCGTGCTCGTCGCCCTCGCCCCCGCGGGCGCGGCGGCGCAGCAGCAGTCGGCCGAGGCGATCCTCAACCGCGCCGCCCGGATCTACCAGACGGTCGCGACCTTCCAGGCCGACTTCCGCCAGAAGACCCAGGATCCCTACATCGACCAGGGCGAGACCAGGGGCACCCTCTACCAGGCCGGTGCCGACCGCTTCGCGATGCGCTTCACCGATCCCGCCGGCAGCGCGGTCGTCCTCGACGGCAAGTACACCTGGCTCTACACCCCCGAGGAGGCGCCCGGCCAGGTGATCCGCACCCCGATGACCGCGGACCCCGTCTACGGCACCAACCTCCTCGGCTGGTTCCTCGATCGACCGGGCGACAAGTACCGGGCAACCTGGCTCCGCGAGGAGGTGCTCGACGGCGCGAAGACCGACGTCCTCCTCCTCGAGCCGCTCGATCCCAACATGCGCTTCCGCCGCGCGACCGTGTGGTTCGATCGAGAAACCGCGCTGCCCCGCAAGTTCGAGATCGACGAGAAGATCCTCACGCGGACCCTGACCCTCTCGCGAATGCGCACCAACGGCACCCTCCCCGCCGGCGTGTTC
>CAZKYO010000023.1:0-33728 GCA_964557115.1 uncultured Gemmatimonadaceae bacterium | reverse complement strand
CCTCGTCCAGTCCCTCGCGCTCGGCCAGCGCCAGCGCCTCGCGGGCCAGCAGCAGGTAGAGCGCCCGCGCCTCGCCGTCGAGCGCGGCGAGGTGCGCCTCCACCGTGCCGACGTCGCCGCGCCGGACCGGTCCCGTGAGCGCCGCGGCGGGATCGCCGTCGCCGAGGTGCACCAGCGTCCGCCCCATCAGCGGCAGGAACAACTCGGCCGTCGCCTCCAGCCCGGCGCCGCGCGCCAGCCGGGCGGCGACATCGGCCAGGACCACGACGTAGTTCGACGCGAAGACCGCCGCGGCATGGTAGCGCGGCTTGCCGCTCGCCGGGATCTCCAGCGCCGGCGCCATCTGGAGCCGGATCGCGAGCGCGCGGCCCATGTCCACGGCCCGCGTGTCGCCCTCGAGCACCGCGGGCGCGCCGACGAGCGCCTCCGGGCTCCCTTCCGGGTCGCGCAGCGTCTGCAGCGGATGGAACGAGCCGCGCGACGCCCCGCTCGCCTCCAGCGCCGCGAGCGCGCTGCGGTCCTGGCGTCCCGACGTGTGGAGCACCGCGTGGCGCGCCTGCACCGCGCCGCCCTGGGCCAGCCGCAGCGCGACCGCTCCGATCGCGTCATCGGGCACGGCGACGAGCACCACATCGGCCGCGGCGAGGGCCGGCTCCCAGGCCACCGTGGACGGCGCGAGCGGGGCCGGCAGCGGCCGCACCCCGCGCGAGAGCACCGCCACCGGGCCGGAACGCGCGAGGGCGCGTGCGAGCGACAGCCCGACGCGCCCTCCACCCACCACCGCGATCGCGGGGGCGGTCACTTCCCGGTGATCTCGTGCATCAGCGTCTCGGGAGTGCCGCCTTGCTGCAGCAGCGTCACCGCCAGCCGGACCTGCCGGTCGTCGAGGCTGCGGCGCCGCAGTTCCTCCTCGCGACCGAACACGTAGCGCGCCACCTGGTAGGCGAGCTGGTCATCGACCAGCGAGGCCCCGTCGGCGCGCTGCTGCTCGGAGAGCGTGACGCCCTTGCTGGCGAGCTTGGCGTAGACCAGGTCGCGCATCGCCGGGGTGACCGCGAAGTCCGGCGCGGTCACCAGCTTGCGCTCCTTGATCTCGAGCGCGGCGACCACCAGCGCGTCGTTGTAGCTCGCCACGTCGCCGCCGAGCCCGCGGACGAAGTTCCGCTCCGCCGTCGTCAGCGTGTCGAGCCGCACCAGGCGATCCGGCACGATCCCGCCGCCGCCGTGCACCACCCGACCGCTCACCGTGTGGTGCACCGGCAGCGAGTCGACGTTGATCGAGTCCGTCCCCGTCGCGATCGCCTGCACCTGCCGCAACTGCTCGTCCTCGTCGTTCGAGCTGCGCTGGATGCTGCGGCCGCTCGGCGTGAACCACCGGGCGGTGGTGAGCTTGAGGGCGCGGCCGTCGCCGAGGTTGAAGAGCGACTGCACCAGCCCCTTCCCGAAGGTCGGCAGGCCGACCACCACGGCGCGGTCGTTGTCCTGCAGCGCGCCCGAGATGATCTCGGCCGCCGACGCGGTCCACTGGTTCACCAGCACGACCACCGCCATCCGCGGCCACGGCTGCTCGTCCTCCGCCGCGAACAGGTGGGAGGTCCCCTCGGCGCGTCCGCGCGTCGAGACGATCTGCTGCCCCGGGTCGAGGAAGAGGTCCGACACCGCCACGCCCTGGTCGAGCAGCCCCCCCGGGTTGGCCCGCAGGTCGAGGATCAGCGACTTCATCCCCTTTGCCTGCAGCCGGGTGATCTCCTCGCGCAGCTCGTCGGCGGAGGTCTCGCTCACCGGGTTCAGCTGGACCAGCGCGATCCCCGGCGCGACGAGGGTGCCGGGCTGCACCGAGCGGTTGTGGATCGTCTCGCGGGTGATCGCGAACGGCAGCAGCTGCGGCAGCCCCGGGCGGCGGACCTCGATGTTCGCGGTGCTGCCCGGCTTGCCGCGCAGGACCTTGATCGCGTCGTCCTGGTTGATCCCCTGCGTGCTCTTCCCCTCGACGGCCACGATCAGGTCGCCCGCCTCGATCCCGGCCCGCTCGGCCGGCGTCTGCGGCAACGGGGCGACCACGGTGATCCAGCCGTCGCGCACGTCGATCTGGATGCCGAGTCCGCCGTAGTTGCCGGTGGTCTGCTCGGCGAGTTGGCGGTAGTCCTCGCCCTCGAGCAGGGTCGAGTACGGATCGCCGAGCTCGTTCAGCATCCCCTGGGTCGCCTTGTGCATCAGCGAGTCCGTCGGGAGCGAGTCGACGTAGTAAGTGCGCACCGCGCCGAGGACGCGCTGGAAGAGCTGGTCGGCGTCGAGCGAGGGTGCCCGGTCGGTGCCGTGCAGCAGCCAGCCGCCGCTGCCGAAGGAGATGGCACCGATGAGGAGCACCAGCAGCCAGCGTGCCCGGGTGGGGTTGTTCGTCGCGTTCATTCCGTGTCCTGTTCCGGCCATGCCGGAAAGATGTCGTCTCGGGTGGCCCGAAGCACCTGCCACGCCGCTGCCAGCACCGCCCCGGGAGACGCCGCGGCATCGAGGTGATGCACCCCGGGCCCGCTGGCCGCCCGATAGCTCTCCGCCACCCGGTCGTGGAACGCCGCGTCTTCCCGCTCCATCCGGTCGGCGCCCTTGCCGGCCAGTCCCTGCCGATGCCGTCCCAGCGCCGGGGCGACGTCGAGCACCAGCGTCACGTCGGGTCGCAGCCCGCCGGTGGCCGCGTCGTTGATCCAGCCGATCCGCTCGCGCGGAATGCCCCGCCCGCCGCCCTGGTAGGCGTGCGTCGAGAGGTCGAACCGGTCCGACAGCACCACCCGCCCGGCCTGGAGGGCGGGGGCGATCACCTTGGCGACGAGGTCGGCCCGGGCCGTCACCATGTAGAGCAGTTCCGCCTCCGGCGTCCAGGCGCGATCGGCGTCGAGCAGCTCGTGCCGCAGCGCCTCGGCCACCCGGGTGCCGCCGGGCTCGCGGACCGTCACCGGCTCGATCCCGGTGTCGCGCATTCGGGCGGCAAGCGCGAGCGCGAGGGTGCTCTTCCCCGCCCCCTCGGGGCCCTCGATGACCACGAAGCAGCCGGTCGCCATCAGAGCGTGATGATGCCGCTCGTGGCGCCGCGCTCGATTCCCTCGCCGATCGACCGGTTGACCCGGGCCATCAGCTTGTCGACGTTGCTGCGCGCGACCAGGTAGCCCTGACCCGCCGGCGACGTCTCGAACTCGCGCAACGTCGTCTCGTATTCCTGCGCCTGCGCCTCGGTCGGCTGGGTGCCCTCGGCCATCATCGCGTCGAAGTCCCGGGTGAGGCGCGAGATCGTCTCGAGCTTCTGCTGGGCCGCGGTGTCGTCGCGCAGCGCCTGCTCGGCGCGGCGCATCGCCTGGTACTCGTTCGACTGGCCGATCAGCCGCCCCAGTTCCTGCGCCTTCTCGTCGATCATCTCAACTCCCCCACCGTGCCGCGAGGTACCGCGCACGGCCGAACAGGTCATCCCGCAGGGTCACCTCGCGCCAGCCGTGGTGCGACGCGAGGTCCGCCGTGAGGCCGGCGCGGCGCGCATCGACCTCCAGCATCAGCCAGCCGCCCGGGCGCAGCACCGCCGGGGCCTCGGCGAAGAGTCGCCGGTACGGCGCCAGCCCGTCCGGGCCGCCGCGGAGCGCGAGCGCCGGCTCCCAGTCGCGCACCGCCGGATCGAGGACATCGTGCTCCCCATCTGCAAGGTACGGCGGGTTCGAGACGATGAGGTCCGCCGGCCGTCCGACGAAGGGGGCGAGCAGGTCGCCCTCGAGCCACGTGACCGCCAACCCGGTCCGCACGCCGTTGTCGCGGGCAACCGCGAGCGCGTCGCCGGAGCAATCGATGCCGTACACGGCGTCGAACCGGCCCTCGGCCCTGAGCGCCAGCGCGATCGCCCCGCTGCCGGTGCCGACGTCCACGGCGATGCCTCGATCGACCCTGGCCAAGGCCAGCTCCACCAGCCCCTCGGTCTCGGGCCGCGGGATCAGTGCACGGCGGTCGATGGCGAGTTCGAGCGTCCGAAAGCCGATCCAGCCGATGACGTGGGCCAGCGGCTCGCCGGCGGCGCGCCGGTCGACGGCCGCCAGGTAGTGCGCCGCGAAGTCCGGGGTGACCTCGCCCGCCGGGTCGTACCCCGCCACGCCGCGGTCGGCCCCGGCGATCTCGCGCGCGAGCCGGCGGGCCTCGCGCCGCGCCTCCGGCACGCCGGCCGCGGCCAGCCGTCCGGTCGCCTCCTGCCAGAGCGCCTCGCGCGCGAGCGCCGCCCGCTCAGCCACGCTCCATCTCCTCGCGCGACGCGCGGCGCAGGGCGGTGACGAGCTCGTCCAGCTTGCCGTCGAGGACGTCCGGGAGATTGTGGACCGAGAGCCCGATCCGGTGGTCGGTGACCCGGCTCTGCGGGAAGTTGTACGTGCGAATCTTTCCCGAGCGGTCGCCCGTCCCCACCATCGCCTTGCGCTCAGCCGCACGCGCCGACTCCTGCTCGGCGATCCGGCGGTCGAGCAACCGGGCGCGCAGCACTTCCATCGCCTTGATCTTGTTCTGCAACTGCGACTTCTGGTCCTGCTGCGAGACGACGATGCCGCTCGGCACGTGGGTGATCCGCACGGCCGAGTCGGTCGTGTTGACCGACTGCCCTCCCGGACCCGACGAGCGGAAGACGTCGATCCGCAGGTCCTGCGGATCGATCTGCACGTCGACCTCCTCGGCCTCCGGCAGCACGGCGACGGAGGCCGCCGAAGTGTGGATCCGGCCCTGCTGCTCGGTGGCCGGCACCCGCTGCACGCGATGCACGCCGGATTCACGGCGCAGCAACCCGAACGCGTCCTGCCCCCGCACGGCGACGACCGCCTCGCGGATCCCGCCCACGTTGCCCTCGCTCACCGACATCGGCTCCACCGCGAGGCGGTGCCGCTCGGCGAAGCGCGTGTACATGCGCAGCAGGTCGGCCGCGAAGAGGCCGGCCTCGTCACCGCCGGTGCCGGCCCGGATCTCGAGGATGGCGTCGCGGTCGTCGTGGGGATCGCGGGGGGCGAGCAGCTCGGCGAGCTCCTCGCGGTGTCGCACGAGGTCGGCCTCGAGGCGCGCGACATCCGCCACGGCCATGGCCGCGAGCTCGGGATCGCCGTCATCGGCGAGTTCGTGCGCGCCGGCCAGCTCGCGCTCGGTGCGCTGGAACGCCTCGGCCGCGCGCACGACCGGCTGGAGCCTGGCGTGTTCGCGGCCGAGGGCGGAGAGCTTGGTCGGGTCGGCGGCGGTCGCCGGCTCGGCCAGCTGCCGGGCGACCTCCTCCGCCCGCGCGAGCGCCTGGCGGAGTCGGGCGTCCACGGCCTAGGAGTTCGCCGGCGCTTCCGTGGCGTACTTGCGGCGGAACCGGTCGATGCGGCCGGCGGTGTCCACCAGGCGCTGCTTGCCGGTGAAGTACGGATGGCACTTCGCGCAGACTTCCACGCTGATCCCCTTCGCAGTGCTCCGGGTCTCGAACGTGTTGCCGCACTGGCAGTGCGCAGTGATGACTTGATAGACGGGGTGAAGATTCGGCTTCACGGGGTCCCTCGCTTCTGTGCGCCGTAGTCCCCTTGCGGAACCACGATAGCCGGGAAATATACCCAACGCCGACCCCGGCGTACAACCCGGACCCCCCGAAGCGTCACCCCAAGTGATGCCGACCCTGCCCCAACCCGGAGCGGTGATGCCCCGTCACAGCCAACTCCTTGTCGCCCTTGCACTTGTGACTCCGGTGGCCGGACTCGTCGCCCAGGGAAACGTCACCGTGGGCGGATTCGAGACGACCGGGTCGGTCGGCCTCGACCGGGATGACTACCGGGCCCTCGGCCGGGCGCTCGCGGCGATGCTCGGGAGCCAGCTCGGGGAGCGGGCCGCCGGGAAGGTCGTCGCGATCCCGATGACGGATCCGGGGCGCTCGGGTCGGGTGGACATCGGCGCGGCACGAAGTGCGGCGACCAAGGTCGGCGCCAAGATCCTCGTGGTCGGCTCGCTGCTGGACCAGTACGGCGACATCCAGCTCGAGGCCCGGCTGATCGACGCCGCCACCGGCCAGCCGCTCGCCGTGGTCCGGGGAGACCCGTCGCTGGCCCGTCGGGAGCAGCTCGCCCAGGCGGTCAGCGCCCTCGCCGATCAGCTCGCCAGGCAGCCAGGGGTCGGCGGTCGCGCCGGCAGTCCGGCCGCCGGGGTCCCGGTCGAGGCGCTGGTTGCATTCGGCAAGGGACTCGAGGCGGAGTCGGCCGGCAACCGGGCCGAGGCGGCCACGGCGTTCCGCGCGGCGCTGAAGCTGGCGCCCGGATTCAGCGAGGCGCAGGCGGCGCTGGGCCGCGTCGGCGGCTGAACCGGAGCGCCACGACAACCGCCGCGAGCGTCGGGGGCACCGTCAGCACGGCGATCTCCCGGTTGCGCTGCAGCAGTTCCGGCAGCGCCAGCAGGCCGCCGAGGATGGCCAGCGCCGCCGTGGCCAGCGCGAGCACCGTCGCGACGCGGTGACGCCCCCGCCGGAGCAGCATCGGCAGCGCCAGGGCCAGCGGCGACAACAGCAGGACGTTCGCGTTCGCGCGCGCCATCGCGTGATCCGTGGCGAACCACAGGAAGAGCAGCAGCAGCCCCCCCGCCCCGGCCACCACCGACCAGGCACCCAGCACCGCGCGTCCCGCCATCCCCGTCGCCCCGTCGAGGCCGCCCAGCCCGATCAGCGCCGCGAGCGCGAGGCCGACGCCGAGGAGCGTCAGCGACCAGTCGGGCGGCGCGGGTTCGACATGGAAGGCGTCGAACTGCAGCAGCGTGAACTCGCGCGAGACGAGCGGCACCTCGAGTCCGTCATCGCCGCGCACCCGCAGCTCGCGCACCCGCTGCTGCACCATCTCGGGCAGGAACATCTCGGCCCACTGGTCGAGCGTCGGCTCGGCGCGCCGGCCGAATGCGGCCTCGATCCCCAGGTAGTACAGTGCGTTGTTGGTGAGCGAGCGCTGGGTGTGGAAGCGGTAGCTGCCCTCGCCGGGGACGCCGGCCGTCGCCGCGCGCAGCGCGCCACCCAGCACCCGGTCGAGGACGTCGCGCACGCGCGTCGAGCAGTTGTCGAGATAGTAGTCGTACCGGTAGAAGGCGTGCTCCGGCAGCGCGTTCTGCGCCAGCGTCCACGCGAGCTCGGCCTTGAGGGCGGCCGGGAGCGCGAGCTCCTGCACCTCGAGGGTGCGGCGCTCGTGGGTGTAGGCCTCGATCGTCCCGTCGAGCGGCCAGATGGCCAGGCGATAGAACGGCCGTCCGCGCACGAAGTTGAGGATGAATCCCGGCTGGTTCGGGTCGAACGCGCCGTAGTTGTAGACGAGATCCTGGCCGCTGGTCGAGTCGTGGACCCAGAGCGCGTTGTGCCCGAAGCGCGCCCACACCTCGGCGCCGGGGCCCATCGTCATGAGGTAGATGGCGAGGCCGGAGCGGACGGGCGGCACGCCCTGCTGCGCTGTCGCGCGCGGCGCGGCAGTCGGGACCGCAGTGGAGGGGGTCCGGCCGTTCGCAACGAGGGGCCGTGTCGCCGCCGACTCGGCGGCGATCGTGAGGAGGAGGAGGAGCCCGAGACGGGCTCGGCTCACGGCACCACGTCCCGACCCGAATCCGCCGATTCGTAGATCGCCTCGAGCACCCGCATCGTCATCGCGTGCTCGCCGAGGTCCTGCGCCTTCACGTCGCCCCGGATCGCGGCGACGAAGTGGGCCCACTGGGCGCGCACGCCGGCGAGGAACGGCGTCTCCCGCGAGTGTGCCCCGGCCGTGCTCACGTCCTGCGAGACCCCGTGGAAGTCCTTCCAGATCGCCAGGGGGGCGATGCGCGCCGAACCCTTGGCGGAGCGCAGCGCGAGCCCGAAGCGCTCGCCGGGACCGACGAACCGCCAGGTCGTGTCCAGGTGGATCGACGCGCCGCCCTTGAGCACCAGCATCGCCGTCCCCGACTGCTCGACGCCCTTCCCCTTGTCCGGGAAGGCGGCCGAGACGCGCTCGACCTCGGGGAAGCCCGCCAGCCAGAGCGAGAGGTCGAGGAGGCCGTGGCCGAGGTCGGTCATCACGCCACCGCCCGCCTGCTCTCGACGCTGGCGCCAGCCCAGCGACGCGCGGCCGGCCCGGGCCAGGAACCACCAGGCCCGGATCGACTCCAGGTCGCCGAGTTCGCCGCTCTGGATGAAGGAGCGGATCATCTGGATGTCGGGACGGTAGCGCTGGTTCATCCCGACCATCACGACGCGGTCCCGCCGGCGCTGCGCCGCGGCGATCTTCTGCACCGCCGCGCTCCGCATCGCGAGCGGCCGCTCGACGAGCACGTGGAGCCCGGCGGCGAGGCCGGCCAGCACGTGCGACTCGTGCAGGTGACTCGGCGTGCACACCAGCAGCGCGTCGAGCGGCGCGTACTCCACCAGCTCCGCGATGTCCGCATGCACCACCGGGATGTCGAACCGGTCCGCGAGGGCCCGCGCCTTGCCGAGGTCGTTGTCGCAGATCCCGGCGACCTCGATCTCCTTCACCTTCTTGAGCGCGGGCAGGTGGCCGACCTGGGTCACCGCTCCGGCGCCGACGATGCCCAGACGGAGGCGATCAGTCATCGGGTGAAATCCTTGGGTGGACGAGATTCGAGATTCGCTCAGTACGCCGTCTCGAGATCAGTGCCCGGAAAGTAGCTCATCAGGATGGTCTGGTGGTCCTGTCCGGCGCGCGACCGGCCGATCGCTCCCCACTGGCACATCCCGACGCCGTGCCCGTTGCCGCGGCCGTCGGCGTCGATCCGCTCGATCCGGCCCCCCTGGCGCGAGATCCGGATGGTGAAGTCGGCGCTCCACAGGATCCCCCCGGCGGTCGTCTCGAGGACCCGGCGGATCGCCGAGCCGCGCACTGCCGTGCGTCCACCGGCACCGACAAGCTCCAGGGTGCCGATCCGCCCGGAGCGGGTCCGGTCGAGCACCCGGGCCTCGCGGAGGTCGCTCGCGCGCGCCGTCGCGAGTCGCTCGGCGGCGAGGGTGCGTCGCAGGATCCCGGCGAGCTGGCTGCGGGTCCATTGCTCGTGCCACCGGTAGCGGGGCGAGATGGCGCACCACGGCGTCCCGTCGGGCGCGAGGTCGGGTTGCGACGGCAGGTAGGGGCGATCGCCCCCGACGAAGACGTCGCCCGCCGCCTCGCTGTGGCCGCCGCAGGTCGAGGAGAAGAACGCCTCGATCGGCTCGCCCTGCCACGTGAGGATCTCCCCTCGGGTCGCGAGCACCGCCTCCGTGGCGAGTGGATACTCCAGCGCCGTGCCGGGATAGACCTGCGAGTTGACGGTGGCATCGACGTCCCAGGGCTGGTCCTGGGCGGCGCGCATCCGGCGCAGGGCGTAGGTGCGCGAGGCGATGGCCTGGGCCCTGAGCGCCGCCTCCTCGCCGGGTGCCCGGCGCCCCATCTCCGCCGGCACCACGCCGGCGAGGTAGCCCTCGAGGCCGACACGATTGATCACCTGCACCCCGTCGGCATCGCGGGTCAGCTCGATCACCCCCCGGTAGCTGCGCCTGCCGACCCGGATCGGCTGGTCGGGATCGGCCGGAGCGAGGAGCACCAACCGGCGCGAGACGCCCCGCTCCATGCCGGTGAGCATGACGAGGTCGCCGCGCGCCGCCGCGCCGATCTCGATCCCGGGCGGGACGTCGGCGACGTCCCCTTCATCGGGATCGAGGATGTGGATGCCGCCGTCGGAGGCGAAGGTCGGGCGTGACGCGTCCTGCAGGAGCATCACCCGGACGGTGGGCTCCTGCCCCGCCGGCTCGGGGGCCACCGCGACCTCGTCGAGCGGCATGCAGGACCCGCCGGCGAGGAGCGCCGCGAGCAGCACCGCCCGGCCGCCGCGTGTCACCCCCGGTAGTTCCCGAACTGGAGCTCGACGTCGAACGCCTGCCCGCGCAGGAACGCCATCACCTCCTGCAGCGCGTCGCGCGACGGCGAGGTGACCCGGAGCTCGTCGCCCTGGATCGCGACCTGGACCTTCTTGAAGCCGGCATCCCGCACCGCGCGCTGGATCTCCTTGGCGGTCGCCTGCTCGATCCCCTGGGCCAGGGAGATCGTCTGCCGCACCGACGAGCCCGTGGCGGCGACCGGGTCGCCGATCCGCAGGTTGCGCACCGGGACGCCGCGCTTGATCAGTCGGCCGCGCACCACCTCGAGCAGCGCCTCCATCCGGTAGGCGTCGTCGGCGTGGAGGGCGATCGTCGCCTTGTCACGGTCGAAGTCGATCGTGCAGTGGGTCCCCTTGAAGTCGTAGCGGGACGCGATCTCCTTGCCGGCCTGGTTGACGGCGTTGTCGACTTCCTGCAGGTCGACCCCGGTGGAGACGTCGAACGAGCATTGGGTGGCCATGCCGGGAGGGTATCGGAACCGCCCAGGCATCGCAATAGGTCCGGCGCCTGGTGAAGGGTGAAGGGTGAAGCGTGAAGGGGTACGGCCGTGAGGCCCCTTCACCCTTCACCCTTCACCCTTTACCTTGGTCCGATCGGCGGTCGATTTATGGCCACTTGCACCCGCCGGGCGCCTCGCGCCGAACCAAAGTGCTAAAGCGCCGGGACGTGTCGTCACGCCTCCGCGCCCTCCGGCCCGGGGGCGTCGTTGCTTTCCGCTCCCGCCACCATCGCGTGCCGTGACCGTGCGTCGCGGCGGGGAGCGAGTCGTGTCCGTGGATCTCCTGGTCGTCAAGCTGGGCGGCGATGCCCTCGCGACCCCCGCCGCCATCGCCGCCGCGGCGACCCGGGTCGCCGCCGAGCGCATCGCGCACTCGGTCGTGGTCGTCACGAGTGCGCGGCGCGGCATGACCGATCACCTCATGGATCTCACCCGGGCCGTCGATCGCGCCGCCGGGGAGCACGCCGACGAACGGCCGTGGCCGGTTGCCTCCGATCGGGCCGTCGCGGCGGGCGAGGTCGTGACCGCGGCGCTGCTGGCCGCGGCACTCGAGCGACGTGGCTGTCCGGCCCTGGCGCTCGACGCGCGCGAGGCGGGACTGCTGGGCGACGGACCGCCCGGAGCGGCGCGGTTGCGACGGATCCGCGTGGGCCGCCTGCGTCGGGTGCTCGCGCGCGGCGTGGTGCCGGTGGTGACCGGCTTCCAGGTCGCCGAGCGCGGCACGATCCGCATCCTCGGCCGCGGCGGCAGCGACTTGAGCGCCGTCGCGATCGCGGCCGCGCTGGGCGCGACGGCCTGCGCGTTCTACAAGCTCCACGGCCTGCGGCTGGACGACCCGGCGATCCTCCCCGACGCGCCCCACGCCGGGCGCATCGATCACGCCGCGCTCGCCCGCCTCCTCGCGGCCGGCTCGCGGGTCCTGCATCCCGGAGCGGCGCGCCTCGCGGCGCGGCACCGGCTGCCGCTTGCATTCGTGCCGTTCCCGGAACCGGGAGAGGTGAGCTGGGTGGAGTGAGGGACGACGGAGAGCGGAGAACAGAGAACAGAGAACAGAGAACAGAGAACCGGGTCGGGCTGATGCCCGGGGTTCTCTCCGTTCTCGGTCCTCCGTTCTCCGTTCTCTAGCTCAGGAAGGACTCCAGCGCCTGGGCCTCGCCCTGGTGCCGGAGGCGCTGCAGCGCCTTCTCCTTGATCTGGCGCACTCGCTCGCGGGTGATGCCGAGCATCGCGCCGATCTCCTCGAGGGTGCGGGGCTCCGGCGTGTCGAGGCCGAAGTAGAGGCGGAGGATCCGGGCCTCGCGCTCCCGGAGCGACTTGAAGCAGCTGTCGATGCTCTCGGTCAGGGCGTGCTCGATCGCCTCGGCATCGGGACCCCGGCCGTGCTGGTCGGGGAGGTAGTCGAGCAGCCGGTTGTCCTCGCCGGCGGTCACCGGCGCGTCGAGCGAGAGGTGCCCCTGCGAGATCGCCATCGTGCGCTCGACCTCGCTCACGTCCAGGTCCATCCCCTCGGCGATCTCGCCGGCCGTCGGGTCGCGCCCCAGCTCCTGCTGGAGCGCCGAGGTCCGCTTCCCGATCCGGTGCAGCGCCCCGGCGCGGTTGAGCGGCACCCGCACGATGCGCGACTGCTCGGCGAGCGCCTGGAGGATCGCCTGCCGGATCCACCAGACCGCGTAGGAGATGAACTTGATGCCCTTCGTCTCGTCGAACTTGTGGGCCGCGCGGATCAGGCCGAGGTTGCCCTCGTTGATCAGGTCGGCGAGCGAGACGCCCTGGTTCTGGTACTTCTTGGCAACGGAGACGACGAAGCGGAGGTTGCTGCGGACGAGGGTGTCGAGGGCTTCCTGGTCACCCTCGCGGATCCGTTCGGCGAGGGAGACCTCTTCCGCCTGGGTGATCAGCGGATACCGACTGATGTCGCGGAGGTAGACATCGAGCGAACCTTCGTCCGCTCCTATTCCCCCGCGCGTGCCGCCGCGGACCTGCAAGGGTCGCATCGCGCAACCTCTCGTGGTGGCCGAAGCCCGAACCGAGTGCAAGTGGGAAGTCGGTGCAGAATACCCGGAGCGTTCCGTGCAGGGCAAGGGGCGATCGACGCGAACCGGGGTCGCGGCGCGCGCGCCACGACCCCGGTTTCGGATGACCGATCATCGATTGCCGGTCAGACGTCGTACGTGTCGATCTGTGCCCGCTGCAGGCTGCCGGAGAAGTCGACGTAGTTCACCTTCGTCTCCGAGTAGAACTCGAACACCTCCCAGCCGCCCTCGCGATGGCCGTTGCCGGTCTGCTTCACGCCGCCGAAGGGCAGGTGCGCCTCGGCGCCGATGGTCGGCGCGTTGACGTAGGTGATGCCGTTCTGGAGGTCCTCCATCGCCCGGAACGCGCGGTTCACGTCGCGGGTGTAGATCGCCGAGGAGAGGCCGTACTTCACCTCGTTGTTCACCTTGACGGCGTCCTCGTAGGAGTTGACCCGGATCACGCTGAGCACCGGGCCGAAGATCTCCTCGGTGGCGAGGCGCGACCCCTTCTTGACCCCGGTGAACACCGTCGGCTTGAAGAACCAGCCGTTGGCGGTCCGGGTCCCGCGCGGGCGGGCGCCGCCGAGGACCAGCTCGGCCCCGTCCTCGCGCCCGATCTCGACGTAGCGCTCCACCTTCTCCAGCGCCGCCTGGTGGATCAGCGGGCCGACCTGGGTGCGGGCCTCGCGGCCGTCGCCCAGCACCAGCTTCCCGGCGGCCTCGACCAGCCGGTCGACCAGCTTGTCGTGGACCTTGCGGTGGACGATGAGCCGCGAGGTCGCGGTGCAGCGCTGCCCGGTGGTCCCGAACGCGCCCCAGAGGACGCCGTCGAGCGCCAGGTCGAGGTCGGCGTCGTCCATCACGATCTGGGCGTTCTTGCCGCCCATCTCGAGCGAGAGCCGCTTGTGCATCCGCCCGCAGACCTCGCCGATCTTGGCCCCGGTGTCGGTCGACCCGGTGAACGAGATCAGCGGCACGTCCTTGTGCGCGACAAGGGCCGCGCCGACCTCGCCGCCGCCGTGCACCAGCTGCACCACCTCCGGCGGGAGCCCCGCCTCGAGCAGGATCTCGACCAGCACCGTCGCGGTGTGCGGCACGTCCTCCGACGGCTTGATGATCACGCTGTTGCCGCAGAGCAGCGCCGGGAACGCCTTCCAGGTGGGGATCGCCAGCGGGAAGTTGAACGGCATGATGAGGCCGGCCGGGCCGATCGGCCGCCGCACGCTCATCGCCCACTTCTGGCGCAGCTCGCTCGGCACGGTGTGGCCGAAGAGCCGTCGGCCCTCGGTGGCCGCGTAGTAGGCGGTGTCGATCCCTTCCTGCACGTCGCCGCGCGTCTCGGCGAGCACCTTGCCCATCTCCCGGGTCATCAGGTCGGCGATCTCCTCCTTTCGCGCGGTGAGGAGGTCGCCGACCCGGCGCAGCACGTCGCCCCGGAGCGGGGCCGGCGTGCGCGACCACTGGGCGAAGCCGTTGCGGGCCGAGCGCACCGCCTGGTCGACGTCGGCCTTGGCCGACTCCGGGAAGCGCCCGATCAGGTCCGTGGTGTCGGCAGGATTCCGGTTCTGGAAATACCGGCCGGTGGAGGGGGCGACCCACTGGCCGCCGATGAAGTTCTTGAAGGTCTTCGCCATCGATCCGTGTCGTGTCAGGGTCAGGAAGAACAGGTCCAGTGCAGGGTGGTGGCGGCATAGCCGGTCCGCGGCAGCACCTCGGCGGCGAGCAGTCCGAGCGCGAAGAGCAGCGCCAGGACGCCGACCGTCATCGCCAGTCCGCGGCGACCGTGCCAGGCGGTGTGCATCGCCCAGACCGCGGCGGCGATGACGCCGAGCACCGCCGCAAGGTACACGTACAGCATCGTCCCGCAGGCCTTGGGATACGGCCAGATCGTGAGCGCGGCGGCGCCGAGCGGCGCGAGGAGCGTGATGAGCCAGACCGCCAGCGGTCGGCGGCCGCCGGACGGCACCGGTCGCGGCGCGGCGGCTCGGGGCTCCGTCGGGGCGCCGCCGGGGGCTCCCGCCTTGGCCGGCAGCGCCGGAGGGCCCGCGGGGGCGGCGCCGCCGCCCTTGGCGAGCATCCGGTCGATCTCGGCGAGTTCCTTGTCCCAGTCGCGTTGGTCGCTCATCAGCGCTCCCGCTCGATCTGGTACTTCTCGATCTTGTTGTAGAGGTTTGACCGCGGCATCCCCAGGGCCCGTGCCGTCTCGGCCACGTTCCAGTAGTGCTCCTTGAGCCGGGCGGCGAGGAACGCCCGCTCGGCGTCCTCCCGGAACGCCTGCAGCGTCTCTGCCGTCGCCTCGCTGCCGAACTTGGCGGCGTCGAGCGGCGGCCCGGCGTCGGGCGGCAGCACCGCCTCGACGTCCGCAAGCGTCACTTCCGGCCCGGTGGCAAGGATCAGCAGCCGCTCGACCGCGTTGCGCAGCTCGCGCACGTTGCCGGGCCAGTGGCGCTTCTGCAGGTGCCGAAGCGCGTCGCCCGTGAACGGCTTCGGCGCCATCCCCGGCCCCTGCCCCAGCGCGGCCACGAAGTGCGAGACCAGGGCCGGGATGTCGACTGCCCGCTCGCGGAGCGGCGGCACGTGGATCGGCATCACGTTGAGGCGGAAGTAGAGGTCCTCGCGGAACCGTCCGTCGGCGATGTCCTGCTCGAGGTCGCGGTTCGTCGCGGCGATCACCCGGACGTCCACCTTCACCGGGCGGCTGTCGCCGACCCGCACGATCACGCCCTCCTGCAGCGCCCGGAGGATCTTGGCCTGCGCGGACAGCGCCAGGTCGCCGATCTCGTCGAGGAAGAGCGTGCCGCCGTCGGCCGCGTCGAACTTGCCGGTCTGGTCGCCGACCGCACCGGTGAAGGCGCCCTTCACGTGGCCGAAGAGCTCCGACTCCACCAGCTCGCTCGGGATCGCGGCGCAGTTCACCTCGACGAACGGCTCGCGATGCCGGGGCGACGCCTCATGGATCGCGCGGGCCACGAGCTCCTTGCCGCTGCCGTTCTCGCCGGTCACCAGCACCCGCGCGTTGGTCGGCCCGACCCGCGCGACGAGCGCGCGGATCTCCTGCAGCGCGGGCGAGTCGCCGACCATCGCGAACTTGCTGTCGGTGGCCTGCGCGAGGCCGGCGCGGAGCCGGGCATTCTCCCCGGCGAGTCGGCGGTGCTCCAGGGCGCGCCCCACGGTGACCAGCAACCGGTCGCTGTCGAGCGGCTTCTCGAGGAAGTCGAAGGCGCCTTCCTTCACCGCCTGCACCGCGGTCGCGATCGAGCCGTGACCGGAGATCATCACCACCTGCGCCGCCGGATCCTGGGTGCGGAGCTGCCCCAGGGTGTCGAGGCCGTCGATCCCCTGCATCTTCACGTCGAGGAGGACGACGTCGAACGGCTGCTGCCGGAAGAGGTTCAGCGCCTCCCCGCCGGAGGCCGCCGCCACCACCTGGTAGCCCTCGTAGCCCAGCACCTGGGCCAGGATCTCGCGGATCGAGGCCTCGTCGTCGACGACGAGCAGCCTGCCCTTCTTCATGGTCCGCTCCGGTAGATCGCGACGCCCTCGGGGCGCACCCGGAAGCCCCGCACCTCGCGGGGCATCGTGACGACGATGCGTCCGTCGCTCTCCTGCCCGGTGACGCGGGCCAGCACCCGCGTCACCACGTCCGCGGGCAACGGCAGGCCCCGCACGATCACCCGCTCGAGGGACCACTCGGCGACGCCGGTGCGGATCGGCGAGAGCGGTCCCTCCGCGATCACCTCTTCCCACGGGTTGCTGCCGGGAATCAGGTCGCGGACCCTCGCCGGCAGCGTGGCCGTGTTCACCATCGCGCGCACTCGCACCCGCCGGTCGCCGAGTTCGACGGTGACCGAGTCGACTCCGCCGAGGCCGAGCAGCTCGGTGCCGCGCGCAAGCAGCGAGGCGAGTTCGTCCGCCCCGAGCAGGATCGAGTCGGGTCGCGACGCCGCGAGCGTCACCAGCTTCCGCTCGGCGCTCGCGAGCGCCTCGGGCGACGGTGCCCCGGTGCGGCGCGCCACCGACATCGGATCGACGACGCCGCGCACGTAGCGGGTCAGCTCGGTGCGGTAGAGCCACCCCGCCGCGAGCAGGAGGAGCACCACCACGAGCAGCACCAGGCGACCGAGACACCGCATTCAGGTGGTCGCCATCACGACGAGGGAGCCGCGACGATAGCCGCGGGCGTCGCGGCGCACCTCGGCGAAGCCGAGGGCCGCGAATGGCGCCGCGAGGGTCGGCAGCATCGCGTCGACCGCCGCGAACATCTCGGGGCCGACCTCGATGGTGGCGAGCGCATCGCGATGCCGGACCCGGAGGTCGCCCGTGATCCCGGCCTCCCGCAGCAGCCGTTCCGCGCGCTCGACCTGGCCCAGACGGACCGCCGTCACCGGCAGGTGGGGGGCGATGCGCGAGGCGAGACAGGGCGCCGCCGGGGCGTCCCAGATCGGCAGCCCGAGCGTCCGTGCCGCAGCCCGCACGTCGGCCTTCCGCCAGCCGGCTTCGGCGAGCGGCGAGCGGACCCCCGCGTCGTGCCCCGCCCTGGCGCCCGGACGGTGCTCGCCGAGGTCATCCGCGTTGGTCCCGTCGATCAGCACCGGCCATCCCTCGTCGCGTGCCAGCGCACCGAGGCGAGACCAGAGGATGCGCTTGCAGTGGTAGCAGCGGTCGAGGCCATTGGCGCGATACGCCGGGTCCTCGAGTTCGTCGGTCGGGACCTCGCGCAGGGTGAAGTCGAATGCCCCGGCCAGTTGCCGGGCCTGCAGGCGCTGCGCCTCGCCGAGCGAGGCCGAGACCCCGAGCACCGCGACGAGCGCCTCGCGTCCCACCGCCCGCCGCGATACCACGGCGAGGAGCGCCGAATCGACGCCGCCGGAGTAGCCGAGCATCACCCGGCGGTACGAGGCGAGCGTCGCGGCGAGGGCGTCGAGGGACGGCATGCCGAAAGCTAATCCCTCTGCCGCCAAGGGCTTCCGGGCGTTAGCGTGGAGGATGACCGACGACGGCCTGGTCCGCATCTCCGACGCGCTCGCGATCCCGCGAGCCGAGCTCGAGTTCCGGGCCACCCGGAGCGGCGGGCCGGGCGGCCAGCACGTCAACACCTCCTCCACCCGGATCGAGCTGGTCTGGGACGTCGCCACCTCCCCTTCCCTCGACGCGGACCAGCGGGAGCGCCTCCTGGCCAAGCTGGCCAACCGCCTTGACGCCGCGGGCCGCCTGCGGCTGGTCGCCCAGGCCGAGCGGAGCCAGCTGCAGAACCGGGAGGCTGCCGTGGCGAGATTCGTGACCCTCGTGCGGCAGGGACTGGTCGTACCCAAGCGGCGCCGTGCCACCCGGCCGACCAAGGCCTCCAAGGAGCGCCGCCTCAAGGCCAAGCGGGAGCGCGGGGCGATCAAGCGCGATCGACGGAGGAAGGGTGACGAGGACTAGCGCGATCCAGTGGGCCCTCGCCGCGGCGCTCGTCGCCTGCAGCGGTCCCGGGACGACCGAGCCCGACGACGATGTCGTCGCCCCGCTCGGTGCCGGATACGAATTGCGCCTCCGCGACGGCGACGAGCAGCGAGGCGTGGTGGCGCAGGTCCTCAAGGTTCGCATCGACATCAGTCGCGACGACACCGTGTATGACGGGCCGATCACGTTCACCGCGGAGGCCGAGCCGGGCTTCGTGGTCGCCTTCCGGCCGATGGTGGTGCTCCGCGAGTACACCGACGTGCTCCTGATCGCGGAACGCTCCGTCGCCCCGGGGCGGCACGACATCCTCTTCCGCGGCACCGCCCCGGGTCGCGAGGACCGCACGGCCCTGCTGCACCTCGATCTCGCGCCGGCGCCGTGAGGGCGCCCTGGCCGCGCGTCGCGCCGCTCCTCGCCGCGATCGTCGCGACGGCGCCGCTCGCCGCCCAACGACTCCACACCGGCGACTGGCCGGTCCTCCTGGTGATGTCCGATGTCGACTCGGTCCGCCTGACCCTCACGGCGACCCGGGAACGAGACCGCCTGCGACTCGACGTCGCCGCGCCCAGCGGCCTCGCGTGGGGCCTCGGCGACGTGCGGGAAGACTCGGCCCGGATCCGGTTCACGTGGGCGCTCGATCGTCCGACGCCGATGGCGTGCACGCTCGCCTACCGTCGGCCCGACTACTGGGAGGGATACTGCGACGACCGGACCCGCGGCGCCGACGGCAAGTTCCTCCGCCTGTTCCTCGTCGTGGGGCACCCGGATGCGACCGCCGGCACGTCGCAATCCCGATTGCACGACTCCCGTTTTCCCCAGTAACGGCGCGGGTTTGGGCCTTACGCGACGCGTCGCCGCATGCTAACGTAGACGGGTCGATGGTTCGCGCGCCGGCGGCGCGACGAGGCCCACGGGACCCCGCTCCGCCACGCCGCGAGCCGCGATGATGAGTCGCGCTCCCCCGGCGGACGAGCGAACGATGAACGAGATGCAATGCAGCGACGGCGCCACCCCAATCCGGGGCGGCGCCGTCTTGTCGTAGTCCCCTCTGGACCCCAACGGGCGAGCCCGCGACGGGCCGCCGGAGGAATCCGCCATGCATGGTCCGCTCGCCCACCCCTGGACCGAGAGCGAGACGCTCGGTCAGCATCTCGAGCAGCGCGGCGTGTCGCGGCGCGACTTCCTCGAGTTCTGCGGCGGGCTCTGCGTGGTGCTGGGGCTCGGCCGGAACACCGCGACGCGGATGGCCGCCGTCCTCCAGGCCCAGCGCCGGCCGAGCGTGGTGTGGATCCAGCTGCAGGAGTGCACCGGCTGCGTCGAGAGCGTGATCCGCACCGCGGAGCCGACGATCGGCAACCTGGTGCTCGACCTGATCTCGCTCGACTACTCGCACACCCTGATGGCCGCCGCCGGGCACCAGGCCGAGGACGCCCTGGCCAAGGCGATGCAGGACAACGCCGGGAAGTACCTGCTGGTCGTCACGGGTTCGGTGCCGCTCAACGAGGGCGGCGTGTACCTGACGATCGGCGGCCGCACCGCGAAGGCGATCCTCGAGGAGGCCGCCCGGGACGCGGCCGCGGTCATCGCGGTGGGGGCCTGCGCGCACTGGGGTTCGGTCCAGGCCGCGCGGCCGAACCCGACCGGCGCCGTCGGCGTGTCCGAGATCGTCAAGGACAAGCCGGTCGTCAACATCGCCGGCTGCCCGCCGATCGGCGACGTCGTCACCGCGACGATCGCGCACTACCTCACCTTCGGCGCGCTGCCGAAGACCGACGGCGACGGCCGGCCGCTCTTCGCCTACGGGGCCCGGATCCACGACCAGTGCCCGCGCCGCGCCAACTTCGACGCCGGCCAGTTCGTCGAGGCGTTCGACGACGAGGCGGCGCGCAAGGGCTGGTGCCTCTACCACGTCGGCTGCAAGGGTCCGGCGACGTTCTCGCCCTGCCCGATCTTCCAGTGGAACGGCGGCACCAGCTGGCCGATCGGCGCGGGACACCCGTGCATCGGCTGCACCGAGCGGCAGTTCTGGGACACGATGACGCCGTTCTACGACCGGCTGCCGGACGTCGGCGGCTTCGGCGTCGAGCGCCGTGCCGACCTGATCGGCGCCGCCCTCGCCGCCGGCGCGACCGCGGGCGTGCTGGCGCACGCCGGCATGACCGCCGTGCACCAGGCGCGGGTTCGCCGCCAGCTCCCCATCGTCGACGCCCAATCCGGTGACGCGGGCGCGTCGCCGACCACCCCGAAGGAGTGACCCGCCATGGCCGCGACCAAGATCGTCGTCGACCCGATCACCCGGATCGAGGGACACCTGCGCATCGAGGCCCAGGCGGAGAACGGGCGGATCAGCAACGCCTGGGCCCACTCGACGCAGTTCCGCGGGATCGAGATCATCATGCAGGGGCGCGACCCGCGTGACGCGTGGGCGTTCACCCAGCGCATCTGCGGCGTCTGCACGGTGGTGCACGCGGTGGCCTCGTGCCGCGCCGTCGAGGACGCGCTCGGGATCCGGATCCCGGCGAACGCGAACCTGATCCGCAACCTGGTCCACGGGATGCAGTTCCTGCAGGACCACGTGATCCACTTCTACCACCTGCACGCGCTCGACTGGGTCGACGTCGTCAGCGCGCTCGACGCCGACCCGGCCGGGACGGCGCGCATCGCCCGCAGCATCTCGCCGTGGCCCAACAACTCGGAGACCCACTTCCGCGAGGTGCAGGACCGCGTCAAGAAGTTCGTGGCGGGCGGCCAGCTCGGGATCTTCAGCAACGGCTACTGGGGCCACCCCGCCTACAAGCTGCCGGCCGAGGTGAACCTGCTGGCGGTGGCGCACTACCTGGAGGCGCTCGACTGGCAGCGCGACGTGATCCGCCTGCACACCATCTTCGGCGGCAAGAACCCGCACCCGAACTTCCTGGTGGGCGGGATGGCCTGCGCGATCAACCTGGACGACACCGGGACGATCAACGCCGAGCGGCTGGTGGACGTCCAGGCGATGATCCGCCGGGCCCGCGCGTTCGTCGAGCAGGTCTACTGGCCCGACCTGGTCGCCATCGCGGGCTACTACA
Organism: uncultured Gemmatimonadaceae bacterium; assembly: GCA_964557115.1. Classification (GTDB taxonomy): domain Bacteria; phylum Gemmatimonadota; class Gemmatimonadetes; order Gemmatimonadales; family GWC2-71-9; genus Palsa-1233. The sequence continues at coordinate 12,803 of CAZKYO010000023.1, read as the reverse complement.
AGGAGTGGGGCGCGATCGGCGGCGGCGTGCCGCACTTCCTCTCGGTCGGCGAGTTCCCCGAGGGCGACATCGACGACCTCGACAAGCTCTACTTCCGGCGCGGCATCATCCTCGACCGCGACCTGGGCACCGTCCACCCCTACGACCAGGAGAAGGTCAAGGAGTACATCAACGCCGCCTGGTACACCTACGAGCAGGGCGACGACGCGGGGCTGCATCCCTGGGAGGGCGAGACCACGCCGAAGTACACCGGCCCGCAGCCGCCGTTCGAGTACCTGCAGGGCCTCGACAAGTACACCTGGATGAAGGCGCCCCGCTACGAGGGACGCCCGATGCAGGTCGGCCCGCTGGCCCGGATGCTGGTGGGCTACGCCGGCAACCACCCCGACGTCGTCCCGCTGGTGAGCGAGGTGCTCAAGAAGCTCGACGTCGGCCCCGCGGCGCTCTTCTCGACCCTCGGGCGCACCGCCGCCCGCGGCATGGAGACGCTGCTCATCGCGCGCCGGATGGAGCGCTGGTTCGACCAGCTGATCGCGAACGTCAAGAGCGGCAACACCGCGACGTTCGCGGGCGAGCGGTGGGAACCGTCGTCCTGGCCGAAGACCGCCCGGGGCTACGGCTACCTCGACGCCCCCCGCGGCGCGCTGGGGCACTGGGTCGAGATCCAGGACGGCACGATCAGCCGCTATCAGTGCGTGGTGCCGAGCACCTGGAACTGCTCGCCGCGGGACGGCGAGGGCCAGATGGGGCCGTACGAGGCGTCGCTGGTGGACAACCACCCCCTCGCCCGCCCCGACCAGCCGCTCGAGATCCTGCGGACCATCCACTCCTTCGATCCGTGCATGGCGTGCGGGGTCCATGTCCTCGACGCGACCGGCCAGCCGATCGTGGAGGTCAAGGTCCAATGACCACGACCGCCTCGCCCCCGTCGCGGCCCCGCCCGCTCCCGCGCGAGGGGAACTATCGCTGGGTGACCCTCTGGGGACTGCCGCTCCGGGTCATGCACTGGCTGGCGGCGGTCTGCATCGTGGTGCTGGCGGTGACCGGCCTCTACATCGGCAAGCCGTACTTCGTCGCCGGCGGCGACACCGCCAACTCCTACCTGATGGGATGGATGCGCTTCATCCACTTCGTCGCCGCCGGCGTCCTGGTGATGACGGCGCTGGTGCGGGCATACTGGCTCTTCGCCGGCAACCGGTACGAACGCTGGCCGGCGCTCTTCCCGCACCATCCGGTGGACTTCCGCAACGGCGTGAAGCAGGTCTGGAGCTACCTCACCATCCGCCCGGAGCGCGCCCCGCTCTACATGGGCCACAACCCGCTCCAGCAGGTGAGCTACACCGGGCTCTACCTCGTGGCGGCGACCCAGGTCGTGACCGGGTTCGCGCTCTACGGCCAGGCGGCGCCCGGCGGCTTCTTCTACCGGCTCTTCAACTGGGTGAACCCGCTCCTCGGCGGGCTGCAGCACACCCGCTTCGTCCACCACGCGCTCACGTGGGTCTTCGCGATCTACGTCCCGGTGCACATCTACCTGTCGCTCCGCGCCGACATCCTCGAGCACAACAGCACCATCTCCTCGATGGTCAGCGGCGGCCGGATGGTGCCCGCCGACGAGGTGTTCGAGGATGACTGACGGACGCCCCGTGGTGATCGGCCTCGGCAATCCGCTGATGGGCGACGACGGCGTCGGCCTCGCCGCCCTCGAGCGGCTCCGGGAGCATCCGGCCGGGGCCGAACTGGTCGACGGCGGCACCTGGGGGATGAACCTGCTCCCGGTGCTCGAGTCGGCCGACCGCGTGCTGCTGATCGACGCCATCCGGACCGGTGCGCCGCCGGGCACCATCCACGAGCTGACGCGCGACGAGATGCCGGCGATGCTGGTCCACAAGCTCTCGCCGCACCAGATCGACCTCCGCGAGGTGCTCGCCCTGGGCACGCTGCGGGGAACCCTGCCGGCCGACCTCGTCGCGATCGGGATCGAACCGGAGGTCGTGGAGATGCAGACCGAGCTCTCTGCCGTCGTCGCCGCAGCGCTGCCGGCGCTGCTCGAGCGGATCCGGTTCCGGCTCGCCCGCTGGGCCGCCGCGGAGGGCGCCGCGTGCACGAGCTGAGCCTGGCCCTCGAGGTCTGCCGCCTCGCCGAGGCGAACCTGGGCGACACGCCGCCCACCCGGCTCCGCACCGTCGCGATCGAGCTGGGGGACGACGCGAACATCGAGATGGAGAACTTCCGCTTCTGCCTCGAATCCCTCCTCGGGGCGCCGCCGTTCGGGGCGGCGCGCCCGGAGATCCTGCCGCGATCCGGGGATGACCTCCGGCTCGCGTACCTGGAGGTGGATGATGGCCGTCCGGACGATTGAGGTCCGCGAGCGGGTGATGGCCCGCAACGACGAGATCGCCGCGAGGGTGCGGCAGCGGCTGGCCGCGGCCGGCGTCCCCGCGCTCAACCTCGTGTCCTCCCCGGGCGCCGGGAAGACGGCGCTGCTCGAGCGGACCCTCGACGCCCTCGGTGACGAGCTCGCGATCTCGGTGGTGAGCGGCGACGTGCAGACGCAGAACGACGCCGACCGGCTCGCCCGCCACACCGACCGCCTCGTCCAGGCGATCGTGACCGGCGGCGCCTGCCACCTCGACGCGCGCCAGGTGGAGCACGCGCTCGACGCCCTCGACCTCGACGCGACCGGGCTGCTGGTCGTGGAGAACGTCGGCAACCTGGTCTGTCCCGCCGCCTGGGACCTCGGCGAGGACGCGAAGGTGGTGCTCCTCTCGGTGACCGAGGGCGAGGACAAGCCGAGCAAGTACCCGCGGATCTTCCGCGAGGCCCAGTGGGTCGTGTTGACGAAGGTCGACCTGCTCCCCCACGTGCCGTTCGACATCGAGCGCGCGATCGCGCTGGCCTGGGAGGTGAATCCGCACCTGCGCTTCCTGCGGACCTCGGCGCTCACCGGCGAGGGGCTCGACGACTGGTTCAACGTGCTGCGCCGGCTGGTGCACGCCCCGGCGCTCCGGGCCTGACGATGCCGATCGTCGTGCGGGCATCGCGGCGGGTGACGGTGACCGGCGTGGTGCAGGGGGTCGGCTTCCGACCCTTCGTGCACCGGCTCGCGGTTCGCCACGCCCTCGCCGGCGCCGTGCGCAACGTCGCCGGCGAGGTCGAGATCGACCTCGAGGGGAGCGCAGCCGACATCGACGCCTTCCTCGCCGCCCTGCGCGCGGAGGCGCCACCGCTCGCGCGGATCGACGGCGTCGAGACGCGCGAGGCCGCGCCCGGCCACCACGCCGGCTTCGTGGTCGAGCCGAGCCGCGACGCGCTCGGCAGGCGCCAACCGGTCCCGCCCGACGCCGCGACCTGTGCCGCGTGCGAGGCGGAGCTCTTCACGCCGGGCGACCGCCGACACCGCTATCCGTTCATCACCTGCACCGATTGCGGCCCGCGCTTCACGATCATCGAGGCACTCCCCTACGACCGCGAGCGCACCAGCATGGCGGCGTTCACGATGTGCCCGGCCTGCCGCGTCGAATACCAGACGCCCGGGGATCGCCGCTTCCGCTCCGAGACCAACAGCTGCCCCGCCTGCGGGCCGCGACTCTGGTTCGAGGGTGCCACCGGGCACTGCGTGGACGCGTCGAGCGATGCCGCGCTGCGGGCCGCCGCGCTGCTGATCGCCGCCGGCGGCATCCTTGCGGTGCGCGGCCTCGGGGGCTTCCACCTGGCCGTGGACGCCACGGCCGAGGGGGCGGTCGCCCGGCTCCGCACCAGGAAGCACCGCCCGGCCAAGCCCTTCGCCGTGATGGTCGGATCGCTCGACGCCGCCCGCCTCCTCGCCGAGGTCTCGCCGGACGAGGCGGAGCTGCTCCAGTCGACGGCCCGGCCGGTGGTGCTGCTCCGCCTGCGGGAGGGGCATGCACTGGCGGACGGGATCGCGCCGGGACTCGACACGGTCGGCGTGCTGCTCCCCGCGACGCCGCTCCATCACCTGCTCCTCGAGGCGGCCGGGCAGCCGCTCGTCATGACAAGCGGCAACCTGAGCGAGGAACCGATCGCCATCGAGAATCGCGAGGCCCGCGAGCGGCTTGGCGCGATCGCCGACGGTTTCCTGCTCCACGACCGCGAGATCGTCTCCCGCTATGACGACTCGGTGCAGCGGATGGCCGGCGACGCCCCGGTGTTCCTCCGGCGGGCCCGCGGGCATGCGCCGCTGCCCCTGCCGCTCCCGATCCCCGCGCCGGTCCCGATCCTCGCGGTCGGTGCGGACCTGAAGAACACCTTCACGCTCGCCGAGGGCAGCCGCGCCTACGTCTCCCAGCACATCGGCGACCTCGAGGGCTACGAGACGCAGGAGCACTGGCACGCCGCGCTGCACCGTTTCGAGCGACTCTTCGGGATCCGGCCCGCCGCCATCGTGCGCGACATGCACCCGGGCTACCACGCGACGCGCCTCGCCGAGGAGCTCGGCGGCCTGCCGATCTCCACCGTGCAGCACCACCATGCCCATGTCGCGGCGGTGCTCGCCGAACACGGCGAGACCGGTCCCGCGATCGGCGTCGCCTACGACGGCACCGGACTCGGGGACGACGGCCAGGTCTGGGGCGCCGAGTTCCTGCTCGCCGACCTCACGGGCTACCAGCGACTGGGACAGCTCCGGTACTGGCCCCTGCCCGGCGGCGACCTCGCCGCACGATTGCCGTGGCGCAGCGCGCTCGGCGCGCTGTCGCTCGAGCCGGACCGGGCGGCGGCGTTCGCGCTCGCGTTCGAGGGGGTGCCCGAACCAGAGCGGCAGGTGGCCGAGGCGCAGATCGAGCGCGGCCTGCACTGTCCGCTCGCCTCCTCGATGGGTCGCCTCTTCGACGCCGCCGCCGCGGTGCTCGGCCTGCGGCGGGAGTCGCGCTACGAAGGCCACGCGGCGATGGTCCTCGAGGCCGCGGCGGGACGGCTCCCGGGCCGGCCGCTGCCGTTCCCGGTCCTGTCGCGGGACGACGCCCGCATCGTGCTCGACCCGCTGCCGCTGCTCGCCGCCCTCGGCGAGGCCCGGCAGTCGGGACGGGACGTGCGGCAGCTCGCCGCCGACTTCCACGCGAGCGTCGCGGCCGCCACGACCGAGGCGGTCGCGCGGATCCGGTCGCACACCGGCTGCGCCACCGTCGTCCTGGGTGGCGGCGTGTTCCAGAACGCCCGGCTGATGGCGAGCCTGCCCGAACGACTCCGCGGCCACGGGTTCCGGGTGCTGTTGCCCCGGCGACTCGGCCCCAACGACGGCGCGATCAGCTACGGCCAGGCCGCCGTGCTGGCCGCGCGCCTCGCCGCCCGACACCAGGAGCGTGCCTGATGTGCCTCGGCATCCCGGGCCGGATCGTCGCGCTGCACGACGATCGCGGCCTCCCCAGTGGCGTGGTCGACTTCGGCGGCGTGCGCCGCGAGGTCTGCCTCGCCTACGTCGCGGACGAGGCCAAGGTCGGCGACTACGCGCTGGTCCACGTCGGCTTCGCGATCTCGCTGCTCGACGAGGCCGAGGCGCGCCGCACCTTCGAGGCGCTGCGCGAGATGAGCCAGCTCGACGAGCTCGACTGGATCCGCGAGACGGCCGAGCAGTCGCTCGGCGGCCTCGGAGGCGACGCCTCGTGAGGTTCCTCGACGAGTATCGCGACGGCGACATCGCCCGGGCGCTCGTGCAGGAGATCCGCCGCACGGCGACCCGACGCTGGACGCTGATGGAAGTGTGCGGCGGGCAGACCCACACGATCGTCCGGCAGGGGATCGACGAGCTGCTCGGCGAGGCCGTCGAGATGATCCACGGCCCGGGCTGCCCCGTGTGCGTCACCCCGCTCGAGCAGATCGACAAGGCGCTCGCGATCGCCGCACGGCCGGAGGTGATCTTCACCTCCTTCGGCGACATGCTCCGCGTGCCCGGCAGCGAATGCGACCTCCACGCGATTCGCGCCCGCGGGGGCAGCGTGAAGGTCGTCTACTCCCCGCTCGACGCGGTCGAGCTGGCCCGCCGCCATCCGGAGCGCGAGGTCGTCTTCTTCGCGGTGGGCTTCGAGACCACCGCGCCCGCCAACGCGATGGCGGTCTGGCGCGCGCGCGAGCTCGGCATCGCGAACTTCAGCGTCCTGGTCTCCCACGTCACCGTGCCGCCGGCGATGACGGCGATCCTCGCCGATCCCGCCAATCGCGTGGAGGGGTTCCTGGCCGCCGGGCACGTCTGCACGGTGATGGGCTGGCGCGAGTACGAACCGATCGCCGCCGCCTTCAAGGTGCCGATCGTGGTCACCGGCTTCGAGCCGGTCGACATCCTCGAGGGGATCGCGATGGCGGTGCGCCAGCTCGAGGCCGGTCGCCATGCGGTCGAGAACCAGTACGTCCGCGCGGTGCGCCGCGACGGCACCGTCCCGGCGCGCACCCAGGTGGAACGCGTCTTCACGCTGGTGGACCGCAAGTGGCGCGGCATCGGGACGATTCCACGGAGCGGGCTGGCGCTGCGCCCCGAATTCGGGGCGTTTGATGCCGAGACGAAGTTCGGGCTCGGCGAACTCACCGTGAACGAGCCGGCCGAATGTCGGGCAGGCGACGTGTTGCGCGGCCGGCTCAAGCCCCACGAGTGCCCGGCCTTCGGCACCCGCTGCACCCCCGAGCACCCGCTCGGCGCGCCCATGGTCTCGTCGGAGGGCGCGTGCGCGGCCTACCACAACTTCGGCCGCTTCCGGCACGGTCGCCCGCTGGAGGTCGTCGATGGCTGACGCGCGCACCCTCGCGGAGGGTCCCGCCTGCCCGGTTCCCCTGGCGACCTCGGCGGAGGTCCAGCTCGGCCACGGCTCGGGGGGCAAGATGAGCGCGGCGCTCCTGCGCGACCGCTTCCTGCCCAGGTTCGGCAACCCGTTCCTGGAACAGCTCGGCGACGCCGCCGTGCTGCCCCTCGCCGGCGAGGAGATCGCCGTCTCGACCGACACCTTCGTGGTGGCGCCGCTCGAGTTCCCCGGTGGCAACATCGGCTCGCTGGCCGTGCACGGCACGATCAACGACCTGGCCATGATGGGGGCGACCCCGCGATTCCTCTCGGCCGGCTTCGTGATCGAGGAGGGGCTCCCCTTCGACGTCCTCGATCGCGTCCTCGACGCGATGCAGGCCGCCACCCGCGAGGCCGGCGTGCTGCTGGTGACCGGCGACACCAAGGTGGTCGAGCGCGGCAAGGCCGACGGCCTCTTCCTCAACACCACCGGGATCGGCGTCCTCCGACCGGACTTCCGACCGGCACCGCATCGCGCCGTGGTCGGCGACGCCGTGCTCGTCACCGGCCCGATCGCGCAGCACGGCATGGCCGTGATGTCGGTCCGCGAGCAGCTCGGGTTCGAGGCCGACATCCGCAGCGACTCGGCGGCACTCCACGGCCTCGTCGCGACGCTCCGCGACGCGATCGGCGACCGGGTGCACGTGCTGCGCGACCCGACCCGCGGCGGCGTCGCCAGCGCGCTCAACGAGATCGCCGCGGCGTCCCGGGTCGGGATCGCGCTGGAGGAACGCGCCGTCCCCGTCCCGGGCCCGGTGCGGGCGGCATGCGAGGTCCTCGGCCTCGATCCCCTCTACGTCGCCAATGAGGGCATCTTTGTGGCCATGCTGCCGGCCGACCTCACCGACCTCGCCCTGCGCACCCTCCGGAGCCACCCGCTGGGGCGGGACGCCGTGCGCATCGGCACCGTCGTCGCGGGACATCCCGGCATGGTGATCCAGCGCAGCCGGATCGGCGGCAGCCGGGTGGTCGACATGCTCCCGGGCGACCAGCTCCCCCGGATCTGCTGAGGCCCGATGGACGCGTTCCTCCCCCTGCTCGCCCTCGGCCTCGTCCTCGGAATGCGCCATGCCACCGACGCCGATCACGTCGTCGCCGTGACGACGATCCTGTCGCGGCAGCGTCGCATCGCGCCCGCGATCCGGATCGGGGCGCTGTGGGGCGTCGGGCACACCGTGACGATCCTGCTGGTGGGCGGGGCGATCATCCTCCTGAAAGTGGTCATCCCGCCTCGCCTCGGCCTCGCGATGGAGTTCGCGGTGGCGCTGATGCTGATCGGGCTGGGGGCGTGGAACCTGAGCGGGCGGCGGATCGCCGACACCGGTCCCGCCGCGACGGCCCGTCCGCTGCTCGTCGGGATCGTCCACGGCCTGGCGGGTTCGGCGGCGATCGCCCTGCTGGTGCTCGCGACGATCTCCTCGACCCGGCTGATGGTCGCGTACCTGCTCACGTTCGGCGTCGGGACCGTCGCGGGAATGATGCTGATCACCGCCGCGCTCGCCACGCCGCTCACCCTCGCCACCCGGCGGTTCGATCGCCTGGAGCACGTCCTCCAGCTCGCCTCGGGCGGCCTGAGCCTCGCCCTGGGGCTCTTCCTTGCGTTCCAGATCGGGATCGCGGACGGCCTCTTCAGCGCCGCGCCGACCTGGTCGCCGCACTGAGGCGGCGCTCGGCCGCTTCCGCCAGGCGCGGCAAGGAATAGTTTTTCGGGGTCGGAGCCCCCCTGCCCCGAGGTCCCCGTGTCGTCTCGCTCCTCCCTGCCGATCGTCGTGCTGCTCGCCTGGGCCTGCGGCGGCGGCAACACCGGCGCCAATCCTCCGGCCGCACCACCCGCGACCACGCCCGCGTCGATCACGATCCTGCAGGCGCCCACCGCGCCGGTCGAGGTCGGGGCCGTGGTGCAGCTGCAAGCCGAGGTGCGGAGCGGCACCGGCACGGTGCTCACCAACCAGCCGCTGGCGTGGAGCAGCAGCAACGTCGCGGTCGCGACGGTCACCCGGAGCGGGCGCGTGAGCACCGTGTCGGCCGGGACGGCCCGCATCATCGTGAGCGTCGGAACCGTCAGCAACGCGATCGACCTCGCGGTGGCCGATCCCGCCATCGTGAGCGTGTCGGTCTTCCCGGCCACCATGGGACTGGCACCCGGGGAGTCGGGGCAGTTCAGCGCCTCGGCCCTGGGGCCCAACGGCACGGTCCCGGGCGTGCCGATCTCGTGGACCACGTCGAACCCCGGCGTCGCCTCGATCGACGCGACCGGAAAGGTCACGGCGATCGCCCCGGGCAAGATCGTGGTGCGGGCGCGGGCCGGCCTCGTGTTCCGCGAGCGCGGCCTCACCGTGTCGAACGATCCCGGCAACGTGAAGGTCGCGCGGGCCGACTTCATCCAGGTGGCGCAGAACGCCGCCGCCGACGTGCCGCTCATCCGGGGCAAGCGCGCCGCCGTGCGCCTCTTCCCGCAGGCCTCGGTGGCCGGGTTCCTGGCCGTCCCGATCCGCGTCAGGGTGCAGAAGGCGGGTGCCACGGTCTTCGAGGCGACCGTGAGCAGCGGCAGCATCCCGACCGTCGTCGACCTCGGCTCGCCGACCCAGGGGATCTTCGTGCCGCTTCCCACCTCGCTCGACCTCGAGGGGGCAACGCTTCGCGCCACGATCGACCCCGACGGCGACTTCGGCGAGCGCGACGAATGGGACAACGACTATCCGGCGCTCGGCGATGATCCGCCCACGATTCACATGCAAACCGCGGGGACGCTGCGAGTCAGGTTGGTGTCGATCGCACCGCAGGGAGAGGCTCCCCCGGCGCTCGATCCCGCCACGGTCGAGTCGATGGGCGCCTTCATGCGCACCGTCTATCCCACGCCGTCGGTCGAACTCACCACCCGCTCGGCCTCGATGGTCTCGCCGTTCCCGTGGGTCGACAAGGACGACCTGAGCGACGCCCTCGCCGACCTGGAGGTCGAACGGGTCGCCGACGGCTGGAACGGCAGCTACTACGGCGTGTTCAGCTATTCCGGCATTGCCGGAATTGCCGGCCTCGGCTACGTCGGGGGGCGGTCGGCGCTGGGGTCACGCGACGGCGTGGTCTTCGCCCACGAGATCGGCCACAATCTGGGCCTCAATCACGCCCCGGGATGCGGCGCCGCCGGGGCGAACGCCGGCTACCCGTATCCGAACGGCGAAATCGGCATCCGGGGGTTCGACCCGGTCTCCGGCGGCGCGATCCCGGCCACGGCGATCGACATGATGGGCTACTGCGGCGGCCCCAAGTGGATCTCGGGCGGCTATTACAAGGGGATTCTCGCGGCGTTGCCGCAACCGGGCTCGCTCACCACGCTGAGGACCGTGCCCGGCGACATGTTGCCGGTCGCCGTCACGGCGCGGATCGGCGCGACGACCGTGGCGCTCCGGCCGGCCCGCCGGCTGCCGCACGCCAAGGCCTTCTCGCCCGACGAGGGCGCGGTGCTCGTCGAACTGCTCGATGCCGACGGCGGCGTGCTCGTGACGCAGCACCTCGCCGTCCAATCCCTCGACCCGGGGGACGCCGCCGGCCGCTTCGTGGCCGGCATCGTGCCGCTGCCGCGCGCGCTGGCGCCGCGATTGCAAGCAGTCCGCGTATCGGCCGGCGGCCAGGTCGCGGTGGCCGACGTCACTCCATAGGGCCGCAGCCCCCTTCACCCTTCACCGCCCGTCCATGCCGCTGGACCGATCCAGCACCCGGTACTGCACCGCCTCGGCGACGTGCGCGGCACCGATCGCCTCCACGCCCGCCAGGTCGGCCAAGGTGCGCGCCAGCTTGAGCACCCGATGGAACGCTCGCGCCGAGAGGCCCAGCCGCTCGATGGCGCGGCGGAGCACCACCTCGGTCGCGGCGTCGAGTCGCACGAAGCGTGACAGCTCGCGCGGTCCCATGTGGGCGTTGGCGTAGATGCCGGGTACGGCACGGAAGCGCGCCAGCTGCCGTTCGCGCGCCTCGCGCACCCGCTCGCGGATCGTGGCGCTCGACTCGGAAGCCGACCGGCTCGCCAGGTCGTCGTAGGCGACCGGCGGGACGCTGAGGTGGATGTCCATCCGGTCGAGCAGGGGCCCGCTGATGCGCGCGAGGTAGCGCTGCACCGCCGACGGCGGGCAGCAGCACGCCCGGGTCGGGTCGCCGGCGTGACCGCAGGGACAGGGGTTCATCGCCGCGACGAAGAGGAAGCGCGCGGGGTAGGTCAGCGTCATGGCGGCCCGGGAGATCGTGACGGTGCCGTCCTCCAGCGGCTGGCGCAGCACCTCGAGCACGTGCGAGGGCAGCTCGGCGACCTCGTCGATGAACAACACGCCGTGATGCGCAAGCGATACCTCGCCGGGCCGCGGCACCGAGCCGCCGCCGATCAGCCCGGCGTAGCTGACGGTGTGGTGCGGCGCGCGAAACGGTCGGGCCGTGATCAGCGCGCGCCCGACGGGAAGCAGTCCCGCCACCGAATGGATCCGGGTGACGTCGAGCGCCTCTTCGAGCGACAGCGCGGGCAGGATCCCGGGCAGCCGCCGCGCCAGCATCGTCTTCCCCGCCCCCGGCGGCCCGATCAACAGCACGTTGTGGGCGCCTGCGGCCGCCACCTCGAGCGCCCGCTTGGCCGCGACCTGGGCTCGCACGTCCGCGAAGTCCGCCACGTCAGGCGGTGCCGCCTCGAGGAGCGATGTCGCCTCGGTACGCACCACTGGCAGCGGCGTGCCGCCACCGAGATGTTCGCAGACCTGCTGCAGCGTGGCCGCGCCGTGTACCGCCACGCCATCCACCACCGCGGCCTCCGCGACGTTTGCCGCGGGGAGGATCAGGCGCGTGCACCCCATCGACCGGGCGGCGAGGGCGATCGGCAGCGCCCCGCGCACCGGGCGAAGGTCGCCTTCGAGCCCCAGCTCGCCGAGGAGCAGCGTCGCGTCGAGTTGCGTGGCCTCGAGCTGCCCGCTCGCGACAAGGATCCCGATCGCCACCGGCAGGTCGAATGCGCTGCCGCGCTTCTGCACGTCGGCCGGGGCGAGGTTGACCGTGATGCGGCGAAGCGGCAGCGCATAGCCGGTGTTGCCGAGCGCGGCGGCGACCCGCTCGCGTCCCTCCTTCACGGCGCCTAGGGGCAGGCCCACGGTGGTGAACGAGGGGAGGCCATTCGTGATGTCGATCTCGACGTCGACAGCGAGGGCATCGACACCGAGGACGGTCGCCGAACGGATCCGGGAGAGCATCCCGAAGGATCGGCCCTGCGCACCGCCCTTCCGGCACCGATTCGGGATGGACGGAACCGTTTGCCGCGGGTGGGGACGAGGGGGTCGGTCGGCCTCCCCGGCCGTCGTCACGAATCGATCCCTCACTTGGCCAGAGGCCGAACAAGTCCGACCGACCCCTCGTCCCCGCCTTGCAACAGTTCCGGATCGCACGATGGGATGGACGGGGGCCCGGCGTTGTTCGACCCCTTGCCTTCAGCCGATCGAGGCCTCGATCAGGTCGGGGACCCCGGGCCCCCGTCGATCCCGTCGAGCGAGCACACCACGATCCCACCCGCCCCGCGCTCGCCGAGCGCGACGAGCTCGCCGGGGACCGCATCAAGTGCGACCGTGCGCGCGATCAGCTTGGCCGGTTCGAGCAGGCCGTTCTCGATCAGTTCCAGCATGCGCGGGTAGTCTTGGGCCGCCATCCCGTGCGACCCGATGATCTCCAGTTCGCGCGAGATCACCAATTCCATCGGGAGCGCGGGGCGGTGGTCCGCGCCTGCCAGCAGGCCGACCTGCACGTGGCGGCCGTTCTTGCGCAGGCAGGCGATCGAATTGAACGCGGTGACGGCGGCCCCGAGGGCATCGAGCGACAGCGAGGCGCCGCCGGCCGTCAGCTCGTGCACCTCGGCGGCCACGTCCTCCCCGGGTCGCGGCGCCACGGCGAGCTCGGCACCCACCGCGATCGCCCGATCGCGCGCCGCGTCGTCCACGTCGATTGCGATCACCCGCGCCCCGGCCGCGCTGGCGATCATCACCGCCGAGAGGCCGAC
>CAZKYO010000022.1:47185-50822 GCA_964557115.1 uncultured Gemmatimonadaceae bacterium | reverse complement strand
TTGCGATCACCCGCGCCCCGGCCGCGCTGGCGATCATCACCGCCGAGAGGCCGACGCCGCCGGCGCCGTGGACCGCCACCCATTCGCCGGGGGCGACGCGACCCTGGTCGATGACGGCACGGAACGCCGTCGCGAACCGGCAGCCCAGGGCCGCCGCGGTGACGTCGGGAATCGTGTCGGGGAGCCCGACGAGATTCACGTCCGCGTGGTGGATCACGACGTACTCGGCGAACGAGCCCCAATGCGTGAATCCCGGCTGGGTCTGGTTGTCGCACACCTGCGCGTCGCCGCGTTCGCACGGCGCGCAGTCACCGCATCCGCACACGAACGGGGTGGTCACCCGCTCGCCACCCTGCCAGTCGCGCACCGCACCGCCGACGGCCACGACGGTTCCCGCGAGCTCGTGCCCGGGCACGTGCGGCAGCACGCGGATGTCGGGATCATGCCCCTGCCAGCCATGCCAGTCGCTGCGGCAGATCCCGGTCGCGCCGACCCGGATCACCGCGCCGTGCGGCGGCGGGGTCGGATCGGCCACGGACTCGATGGTGAGCGGACCGCCGAACGACGAGAAGGTCACTGCGCGCATGCTGGCTCCCGTGTCTGTCGCGTATCGATCGCCGCGCGGGGGTCATGCCCGGCTGCGACCGTCCCCTTCACCCTTCACCAGAGCAGTGCCGCAAGGTACGCCACGTACGTCGCGATCAGCAGCGCCCCTTCCCGGCGCGACACGATCCGGCCGGAGTGCATCACCGGCCACAACAGCGCCGTCACGCCGACCAGCCACACCACGTCGCGGCTCGCGAGGGTCGGGTCGAAGCCGATCGGATGGATCAGCGCGCTCAGCCCGAGGATCCCGAGCAGGTTGAAGATGCTCGAACCGATCATGTTGGCGACCGCGATGTCCGATTCGCGGCGAGCCGCCGCCACCAGCGACGTGACGAGTTCCGGGAGGCCGGTGCCGATCGCGACGACCGTGAGGCCGATCACGCGGTCCGAGACGCCGAGGGCGGTGGCGAGGGCGGTCCCGCCATCCACCACGAGGCGACCCCCGGCGAACAGCAGCATCACGCCGACCGTGATCATCGCCGCGGCCGCCGTGCGCGGTCGGTCGCGAAGCACGGGTCGCAGGCCGTCGATCAGCTCCCGCCATTCGGCCGTCTCGGTGCCGCTCAACCCGGTGCCGGCGATCCGCACGGTCCAGGCGATGAAGGCCACCAGGGCCGCGACGAGCGTCGCCGCCTCGAGGCGATCGAGGGTGCCGTCGCGGAGCAGCACCAGCGACACGAGCGTGGCGACCATCAGCACCGGCCACTCGAGCTTGATCGCCTGGCCGCGGACGGACAGCGGGACGACGATCGCCGCGGCGCCGAGTGCGAAGGTGAGGTTGAAGAGGTTCGAGCCGATCACGTTGCCCACCGCCAGGTCGGGCGCGCCGTGCATCGCGGCCAGGATCGCCACCACGAGCTCCGGCACCGACGTGCCGATCGCGACGACGGTGAGCCCGACCAGCGCGGCGGGCATCCCCAGGAGCCGCGCCAGGAGCGTCGCGCCACGCACGAGCGCCTCGCCGCCGACGACGAGGAGGAGCAGGCCGAGGAGGATGAGGAGGAAGGCAAGCATGGCGTCGCGGGAAAGCTATCGCCTCCCGCCCATCCCCGGTCGTGGGTCGCCCGTCGCCCGTCGCGGTTACGGGTAGGGCAGTCCGAACACCGCGAGTCGCGCCCGCGTCGAGTCCACCACCTCGCGCTCCAGTCGCATCCGGGTGGTGTCGGGGAGCGCCACGGGATCGAGCGACTCGTCGGTCGCGAACACGATCCCGTCGCCCGAGAAGAGCAGCACGCCGCCGGGATACTGGACCACGTCGATGTCGCCCAGGTAGAACCAGGTCGCGATCTCGCCGGGAAGGCGGTCGGTGTCGTTCGGTTCGACCGCGACCAGCTTGATCGGACGGTCGTTGAGGGTCCAGAGCGCGAGCCGTCGCGGACTCTCCGGCACGCCGCCGGGAAGCGTCGTGTCGCGGCGCACGGTGCTGTCGAGGATGGCGTCGCCAGACCGCATCGTGCCGCGGATCAAGGCGAGGATCCCGTTGGTGTCTCCCGGTGCGAGGTCGGCCAGCGAAGCAGGCTCCGCTGGCCGACGCACCCGCACCGTCATCTCCTGCTCCGGCGGCGGCTCGGTCGGCTTGGCACCGCGGCCCGGGGCATCACATCCCCCGAACAGCAGCGCCAGGGCGAACAGGCCGCCGCCCCGAGTCATCAGCCCTGGCCGCCACCCGGCCGGCGGCCGCGCGCAGGATAGAGCTCGTCGTACTTGGCCGACTGCTCCGCCGTGAGGATCGCCTTGATGTCGGCGGTCATCTTGGTGCGGGCCTCGCGAATCGACGTCATGTTCTTCTGGAAGTCCGGGTTGTCCCGCATCGCGGCCATGTCGCCGCCTTCCATCGCCTTCGACATCGCGGCGCGGGCGTCCTTCGTCGACTCCTCGTACGTCTTGATCACCGCGGCGACCTTGACCTTCTGGTCGGCCGAGAGCGACAGCTGCGTGGCGAGCGTGTCGGCCGAGGGCATGGCCATCATCCCGCCGCCCATCCGCATTCCCTGGCCGCCGCCCTGGGCGGCGAGGGGCATCGCGAAGAGGGCGAGCGACGCCAGCATTGCGAAACGGACCTTCATGGTGGTGCTCCGAATGGTGGGTGCGTCCGCGGGTGGCGCCGGGAGTCGGCCGGTCCGGGACTCGTCCAATGTTACGCCGGATCGGTCGGCAGGGTTGAGGGGGGCCGTCCGAAGGCCAGCGTGAACGTGGTTCCCTCCCCGGGGTCGCTCCGGACCGAGATGGTCGCCCCCCACCCCTCCACCAGCCGGCGGACGATCGCCAGGCCCAGCCCGGTCCCCGAGGTTGTGGTCGAGAAGGTCGGCTCGAAGATCCGGCCCAGCTGGTCCGGCTCGATCCCTCGGCCATCGTCCACCACCTCGAGACGGCGACCGTCGATCACCAGCCGGACGGTGCTCGCCCCCGCCTCTCTCGCGTTGTCGAGCAGGTTGAGGAGGACCTGGAGCAGCTCCTCGTGCCGCGCCCCGACCGGATCGGCCGCGCCGGCCTCGACGAGCACCCGCGGCTCGGCGGCGGCGAGCGAGTAGAGCTGGGCGATTTCCTGCACGATCGCGGCGAGGTCGATCGCCTCGAGCGGCCCCGCCTCCCGCTCCGGCGGCGACCCATACCGGGCGAACGAGCGAGCGATCCGGTCCAGCCGATCGATCTCGCCCAACAACCGTTCCGCGGTCTGGGCGGTCTGGTCCGCCAGGTCCGGACGGGCGTCCGCCCCGAGCCGACGGAGATGCTGCAGTCCCAGCCGCATCGGGGTCAGCGGATTCTTGATCTCGTGGGCGACCTGCCGGGCCATCTCCCCCCAGGCAACGACCCTCGCCGTGCGGGCCGTCTCCTCCTCGAGCCTTGCCTCGCTCAGGGTCAGGTCGCGTTCCATCTGGGTCAGCGCCCCGAACACCGGCTCGAACTCGAGCGGCGGCTCCCGGAGCGCCGGGGCCAGCTCCCGGCGACCGATCGCCAGGGCCCGGCGGCGGAGCGCCTCGATCGGCTGGGCGAGGGCGCCGGCCACCGCGCCGGCGACGGCGACCGCCGC
>CAZKYO010000022.1:29564-47085 GCA_964557115.1 uncultured Gemmatimonadaceae bacterium | reverse complement strand
CCTCGATCGGCTGGGCGAGGGCGCCGGCCACCGCGCCGGCGACGGCGACCGCCGCTATCGTCCCGCCGAGGGAGGCGAGCAGGAGCAGCAGGGCGAGGTCGACCTGCTCACGCGCGAGCTCCACGTCGGCGCCAGGCAGGGCCGCCGCGATCGTCGTGGCCGGGACGGGGGTCGCCTCACCGCCGATCCGGACGTTCGCCCCCGGCACCGGCGCCGCGAGCGACCGCCCTTCGGCGGGATCGCTCCCTGCCACTGCCGGATCGATCACCGGCGACAGCAGCCCGAGTTCGCCGAGGAGCGGCGTGCTCGACGCGATCAGCCGGCCACGCCGGTACACGCCGATCTCGGCGTCCACGCGGTCGGCGATCTCGGCGAGCGTCTTGTTGCGCGGTGCGGCCAGCTGGTCGCCCGTCAGCGCGGGATCGGATCCGATGTCGCGCAGGGCGCGCGTGACCTCGTCGCCGCGATCGCGCGTGACCTCCTGCCGGAGTCGCAGGGCCGACCAGAGCGTGAAGAACGCCGCCGGCACCACGAAGAAGGAGATCAGCGCCGTCGTCACCGTGCGGCGGTACGATCGCCGGAACACGTCGCGCCCGCGGGTGCGCACATAGCCGAGCACCCGCTCGAGTAGCCACCACGCCAGCAGCGCGAGCAGCACGTCGAGCATCAGCGTGAGCGCCGCCCGCACCGCGAAGGGACGGGGGGGCGACATCGAGATCGTGGCGCGCACCACGATCGGCCTGCCGCCCGCCGCGAGTTCGCGATCGGCGCGGACGTGCCGCCCGGTGCGCCGGAAGCGCACGTCGGGATGCGCCGTGCCGGGATCGACCTCCTCGAGCAGGTACGCCGCGTCGGCGGTCGACCGCCAGCCGACCAGCCGCCCGAACCGGGTCGGATGCACCAGGCGCGAGCGCGGGCCGACCAGGACGGTGGCCACGGTGTCGGGGGCGAGCGGCAGGACGAGCAGCTGGTGGTGGCCCGGGTCGCGCGCCAGGCCGATCACCCGACGCGTGCGCGCATCCGCCGAGACCGGTGCCTGCAGGTCACCCCAGCTCGGTGCCAGCGAGTCGAGGGCGACCCACTCGTTCACGACGGTATCGGCCCAGATCGCCATCTGCACCGGCGCGCGCACACTCGCGAGCGGTGAGGCGCGCCAGGTGGCGTAGAGGCGATCGAGGCGGGTGGCGTGGGCCGCCTGCGCCGCGTCGCCGAACAGTTCAAGCGCCGCCGAGGCGTCGGCATCGGCGGATGCCCCGAGCCGGTCGAGGTCCTGACGCGCCAGCTGCTGCTGCCGCTCGAGCGTCACCCCCCAGGCCGACAGGGCGGCGAGCGCCGCCGCGATCGTCGCGATCGCGATGCGTCGGGATCGCGTCGAGGTGATCGGCAGCATCGTGCCGAACAGCAGGAGCAGCAGCGGCAGGTACCACGCCGCCCAGCGCACCGTGACACCCAGGTTGACCGGATTGGCCGGTTCCCACGCCTCGATGCCGACGGCGCCGACCACGACCGCGGCCAGGGTCGCGAGCGCGCCCCAGCGCCACGGGGCGGTGTCGTCGGCGGCCGATCGCAGCGGTGCCGACGCGATGGCGAGATAGGCCGCGGTGGCGAGCGCCAGCACCGCCTGCCAGGCGAACCAGGTGAGCATCGAGCCCGGCTCGACCGGCGGGGCGACCTCGAGCCCCGCCCGCGCGACGAGTGGCGGTGCCATCGCGAAGAGGATGATCGCGGCGATCAGCCCCACGGGTGTCCGCCGGGCCGGCCGCCGCCAGAGGATCACGGAGAGCAGCGTCAGCGCCATCGCGGCGACGAGCGCCCATGCCGCGGTGCCGCCGTAGCGCGCGGCGACCGGTCCGGCGCGCACCAGCACCCAGACCGGGAGCAGCATCGCCCCCGCGCGCGCCAGGGAGGGCGCGCCGGATACGATCACCACGATGGCCAGGATGCCGAGGCCGGCGACCGCCAGCCATCGGACCAGCCGGGCCTCGCGTTCCCGGAGGGCGGCGGCGGTCGGCGGAATCGGCTGCATCGCCGACTCGATCGCGCCGATGGCCGGTTCGACCCGGCTGAAGTCCTGACGGGAGGCCGCCGAATCGACCCATTGCCAGCCCACTCCCTGCCACCCGCCGCTCCGTGCCGAGAGCGCATCGCCTGCCGCGGGCAGCGCCGCGCCCGCATCGAGGAGCAGGGTCACCTGGGCGGTGCGGTCACCCCGCTGGGCGGAAACGACGAGCAGCCTGGCGAACGGGGTGCCCACGATCGCCACCGGGACATTGACGGGGAGCGGCGCGATCCGCTGGGGGCCCGCGACGGCAATCACGGTGTCGCCCCCGAGTACGGTGAGCCCCGCCTCGATCGGGCTGCCCTCGAGGAGGTCGGCCAGCGCGGGTGCCGACCCGGGCGCGGCGGCCCCGATCCGCTGCAGGGCGTTGCGTCCGGTGTGCACCGCTCCTGCCACCGCGCTGGAGAGCACCCGGCTCCGGGACTCCCGGGCCGCCGTCACCGCCCCGTCGATCGCCACCTCCGGGTCGATCCGGACCCGCAGGCTGCGCCACGACCCGATCGCCAGCAGGACGGCCAGGCAGGCGAGGGCGAACGCCAGCGGTCGCCCCGACCGGGTCCCCGAGCGGAGGGCGGCGGCCGCCACGGCGAGGGAGAGGAAGACCGCCGCGAGCAGCCAGAGCCACGCCCCGGAGCCGGCCCCGCTCGTCACCGAGGCGGAGACGGCGACCTGGAAGGCGGCCTCCCCCACGAACAGGCCGACCCCCAGGACCGCCAG
Source organism: uncultured Gemmatimonadaceae bacterium (assembly GCA_964557115.1). Taxonomy (GTDB): domain Bacteria; phylum Gemmatimonadota; class Gemmatimonadetes; order Gemmatimonadales; family GWC2-71-9; genus Palsa-1233. The sequence goes on along the minus strand of CAZKYO010000022.1, from coordinate 44,309 downwards.
CCAGATGGCGATCCCGGTATCCCGGGCCGGGGATGTCCCACCTTGAAACTCTTCGGTGGTGGGGTCGTAGGAGTCGGCGTCGCTCATTCTTACCAGTTTCCAATGAGACCCGAAGGGCGGAACATGCGGAATCGACTCGTGCGTCTGCTGGCGATCGTGGTGGCACTTCCGGGGCTGCTCCTGGCCCAGGATGCCCCGGCGGCCCCCCGGCAGCTCTCGCTGGCCGATGCAATCAATCTGGCGCGGCAGAACGCCCCGGCCTATCGGCAGGTCCTCAATGACGAGGGGCCGGCCGCGGCCAACGTCCGCTCGGCCTACGGATCGCTGCTGCCTTCGCTCTCCTCGAGCGCCGGAGTCCAGTATTCCCGGTCGGGTCGCCAGACGATCGCGAACCAGGTCTTCTCGCAGGGCTCGTCGACGATCGGGTCGAGCTACAACGTGTCGGCCTCCCTCGGGATCAGCTACGGGAAGCTGCTGGCGCCGGCGCAGTCGAAGGCGCTGCAGAAGGTGACCGAGGAGAATATCGCCTCGGCGGGAAACTCCCTGACCTATGACGTGACGACCCAGTACCTGGTCGTCCTCCGGGCCCAGGCCGGGGTGCAGGTCGCCGAGCAGCAGGTGCAGCGCAACCAGGACTTCCTCAACCAGGCCCAGGCGCAGTTCCAGGTCGGTCGCGGCAACATGGTCGAGGTCCGGCAGGCCCAGGTCGCGCGCACCCGCGCCGACGTGCAGCTGCTGCAGGCCCGTCAGCGCGTGGCGGAGGCGAAGATCGAGCTGCTGCGGCGGATGGGGCTGGCCGCGCCGGCCGACGTCACCGCCCTGACGCTCACCGAGGAGTTCGCCCTGAGCGCGCCGTCGTACGACCTCGGCACCCTGCAGCGGATGGCGCGGGAGCAGAACCCGCAGCTCCGCGCCGCGGATGCCCAGGTGGGGGCCGCGTCGCTCGGCGTCCGCTCGGCGAAGTCCGACTACCTCCCGACCTTCTCGGTCAGCACCGGGATCAGCGGCTTCACCCAGGACGCGACCAACGTCGACCCGCTGATCGCCAGCGCGGTGGCGGGGGCGCAGTCGCAGCTCGCCAACTGCGAGTTCCAGAACGGCATCCTGGAGCGGCTCACCTCGCCGCACCCGGCGCCGAATGGCGGCATCATCGCCGACTGCCGCGCCTACGCCGGCCTCGACGCCAGCGGCACCAAGCTGCAGCCCAACCTCGAGCAGGCGATCCGGGACGACAACGCCGACTTCCCGTTCGGCTTCACCCGCTCGCCCTGGTCGATCTCGTTCGGCCTCTCGCTGCCGATCTTCGACGGCTTCTCGCGGGCGGCCCGGGTCTCGGCGGCTCGGGCGCAGGAAGACGACGCGCGCGAGCAGCTGCGCGCCCAGCGCCTGCAGGTCGACGGCGGCGTGCAGGCCCAGCTGCTGGCGGTCCGCACCGCGTACCAGGCGGCGGAGATCGCCGACACCAACCGGACCGCGGCGCGCGACCAGCTGACGCTGGCCAACGAGCGCTACCGGATCGGCAGCGGCACCGCGCTCGAGGTGGCGGATGCCCAGAACGCCGTGACCCAGGCCGAGGCGGATTACGTCAACGCCGTGTACGACTACCACACCGCCGTGGTGGCCCTCGAGGCCACCGTCGGTCGCCCCCTTCGCTGATCGCACAGACCGGGAGAGGACTGCAGATGTCTCGTGGAGCCAAGATCGGACTCGGAATCGGACTCGTCGTCGTGGTGATCGGCGCCCTCGGCGTGATGGGGGGCAGCCGCGGATCCCGCGAGGTGGAAGTCCGGATGGAGCCGGTGGCACGGCGCGACCTCGTCTCCGCCGTCACCGCCAGCGGCAACATCGAGGCGAAGAGCCAGGTGGACGTCCAGTCGGAGGTCACCGCCCGAATCCTCCGGATCACGGTCAAGGAAGGCGACATGGTCCAGAAGGGCCAGCTGCTCGTCGAGCTCGACCAGGTCCAGTTCAAGGGCGCCGTCGACCGCGCGGGCGCGCTGCTCACGTCGGCGCAGGCCAGCCAGGCGCAGGCGCGGGTCAACCGCGACCAGGCCCGCCGGGCGCTCGACCGCACCCGCGAGCTCAAGCGCACCCAGCCGACGCTGGTGTCGGACGAGGCGCTGGAGCAGGCGCAGCAGGCGTTCGACGTGGCGGAAGCGAACCTCAAGGCGTCGGAGGCCCAGGTCGCGCAGGCGCAGGCCTCGCTCAAGGAGTCGCAGGACAACCTCGGCCGCACCCGGCTCTATGCGCCGATCTCCGGCCGCGTCGTGCGGCTGGCCGTCGAGGAGGGCGAGGTCGCCGTCCCCGGTACCTTCTCGCGCGACGTCGGCCTGCTGATGCGGATCGCCGACATGTCGGTGATCCAGGCCAAGGTCAAGGTGGACGAGACCGACGTGGTCCGCCTCAAGCTGGGCGACTCGGTCGCGGTGTCGATCGACGCGTTCCCCGACACCGCGTTCGTCGGCCGGGTGACCAAGATCGCCAACTCGGCCGCGGCGCTCTCCTCGACCGGGCAGAGCACCGATCGCGCGGTCGACTTCGAGGTCGAGGTGACCCTCACCGACCCGCCGGCCGACGTGCGGCCCGACCTGTCGATGACGGCCCGGATCATCACCGACTCGCGGAGCAGCGTGCTGAGCATCCCGATCATCGCCCTGACCGCCCGGCCGCCGAAGGCCGCCGGCGACACCGCGAGCGCGGTGCCGATCGGCGACACCACGGCCACCGGCAAGGTGAAGGACATCGAGGGCGTGTTCGTGGTGCAGAACGGCCTGGCGCGCTTCCGACCGGTCAAGGTCGGCATCGCCGGCGACGAGTACTTCGAGGTCCTGAACGGCCTCTCCGAGCAGGACACCGTGGTCTCGGGCAGCTACCAGGCGATCCGCGACATGACCGACTCGACCCGGGTCAAGGCGGCCGCGCCGGCGACCGAGGGGAACGGGGGCAAGCCGTGACCGACGCCATCATCACGCTCGAGGGGATCACCCGCGAGTACCTGATGGGCGGCGAGCGCATCCGCGCGCTCGCCGGGGTCGACCTGGTGATCGCCCGCAACGAGTACGTCGCGATCATGGGCCCGTCGGGCTCCGGCAAGTCGACGATGATGAACGTGCTCGGCTGCCTCGACACGCCGACCGCGGGCCGCTACTGGCTGAACGGCCACGAGGTGTCGCGCATGGCGGACGACGACCTCGCCCGGGTGCGCAACCGCGAGATCGGCTTCGTCTTCCAGACCTTCAACCTGCTGCCGCGGGCCTCGGCGCTCGCGAACGTCGAGCTGCCGCTCGTCTACGCGGGCGTCAGCGCCCGCGAGCGGCGCCAGCGGGCCGAGACGGCGCTCGACCGCGTCGGCCTCGGCGAGCGGATGCACCACCGTCCCAACGAGCTGTCGGGCGGCCAGCGCCAGCGGGTCGCGATCGCGCGGGCGCTGGTCAACGAGCCGTCGATCCTGCTCGCCGACGAGCCGACCGGCAACCTCGACTCGGCCACCAGCGTGGAGATCATGCGGGTCTTCGGGGAGCTGCAGGCCCAGGGGCAGACCGTGGTGCTGGTGACCCACGAGCCCGACATCGCCGAGCACGCCCACCGGGTGGTGGTGCTGCGCGACGGCCGCATCGACTCCGACCGCCGCCACGCGACGGCCGGCGCGGGCGCGGCCTGACCATGCCGATCTTCGAGGCGGTCCGGCTCGCGCTCACCTCGATCCGCTCGCAGAAGCTGAAGAGCTTCTTCTCGGCCGTGGGCGTGATGATCGGCGTGACGTTCCTCATCGCGGTCGTCTCCGTGGTCCAGGGGATGAACGTGTACATGACCGACAAGTTCGCCGGCGCGCTGATCGGGGTGAACACCTTCCAGCTCCGCTCGCGGCCCAACATCGTCATGGGCAACACCACCGACGAGATGTGGCGCGAGTGGAACCGCCGGCCGCGCATCACGATCGACGACGCCGCCTTCATCCGCGAGAAGCTCCAGACCCCCGCGGTCACGTCGGTCGAGGGCTACGACCGGATGACGGTGCGCTGGCACGGCCGCGAGGCGCGCGACATCGACGTGCACACGACCGACGCCGAGTACTTCAAGGTCAAGAACTGGGACATCGCCGAGGGCCGGGCCTTCTCCCCGCAGGAGGTGAAGATCGGCGCCGACGTGGTGGTGCTGGGTCACGACCTGGCCGACCGGCTCTTCGACGGCCGCGACCCGCTCGGCGAGACGATCTCCGTCGGCGGGCTCCCCCACCGCGTGATCGGCGTGGTCGCGGCGCAGGGGACGCTGTTCGGGATCTCGCTCGACAAGTTCGCCGTGACGCCGATCACGTCGCCGGTCCGCTCCCTGGTGAACCGCCCGCGGGTGATCGATGACTTCCACATCCAGACCGCCTCGGTCCCGCTGATGCGCGAGGCGATGGAGGAGGTCACGGCCCTGATGCGCGCCCGTCGCGGGCTCCGGCCCGGGCAGGACAACAACTTCCACCTCGAGACCGCCGAGGGGGCGCTGTCGGAGTGGGAGAAGATCTCGCGGATCCTGTTCCTCGCCCTGCCGGGCCTGGTGGCCATCTCCCTGGTGGTGGGCGGCATCGTCATCATGAACATCATGCTGATGGCCGTCGCCGAGCGGACCCGCGAGATCGGGATCCGCAAGGCGCTCGGCGCCAGGCGGCGCGACATCATGGCGCAGTTCATCGTCGAGTCCGCGACGCTCTCGGTCAGCGGCGCCGCGATCGGCATCGGGACCGGCCTGCTGCTGGCGTTCGCCGTCCGCGCGTTCACGCCGCTGCCCGCCGCGGTCGCGCCGTGGTCGATCGCGGTCGGCGTGGCCCTCGGCATCCTCGTCGGGATGGTGGCCGGCATCACGCCCGCGCGGCAGGCCTCCCGACTCGACCCCATCGCCGCGCTGAGGCACGAATGAGCACCCTGGGCCGCGGTTCCCTGCTCACCCGCGCCGGCGAGGGCGTCCTCCTCGCCATCGACGCGGTCCGCGCCAGCAAGAGTCGCGCGGCGCTCACGATCCTCGGCATCGCCATCGGCGTGATGGTGGTGATCGGGATGGCGTCGATGATCAGCGGCATCCAGAGCGGCGTCACCGAGATCGTCTCGCGCGCCGGCCCGAAGTCGTTCGTCGTCACGCGCTACTTCCGCGAGGGGATCAACATCTCCGACGGGAGCGACGAGATGTCGCCCTGGCGGCGGCGGCCGCGGCTGTCGCGGCACGACGCCGAGCTGATCCGCGCCCTCCCGGGCGTCCAGGACGTCAACGTCCGCGAGGGCGGCATCTCGCAGGTGAGCTACCGCGACAAGGCGCTCGGCGAGACCTTCGTGCAGGGGATGGACCCCAGCTGGCTCAAGGTCGAGGGCGGCGACATCATCGACGGCCGCAACTTCACCCCCGTCGACGCGGCCGCCAGCGCGTACGTCGTCGTCATCAACCGCCACGCCGCCGACATGCTCTTCGACCGCGAGGACCCGGTCGGCAAGTCGATCCGGATCTTCGGCCTGCCGTTCCAGGTGATCGGGCTCTACGAGGATCCGTCGGAGATCTTCAACGACAGCGACCAGCCGAAGATCATCCTGCCGCACAGCACCTTCACGAAGGTGTCCGACTTCGAGCGCGGCTGGATCAGCATCATGGTCTTCCCGGGCGACCAGGTGACCCAGTCGCAGGCGATGGACCAGGTGACCGCGGCCCTGCGGGTCGACCGCGGCCTCCGCCCCGGGCAGGACAACAACTTCGACCTGGTCACCGGCGATCGCTTCCTGGCGTCGTTCAACCAGATGACCCAGGGCTTCTTCCTGGTGATGCTGGTCCTGTCGAGCGTCGGGCTGATGGTGGGCGGCGTCGGCGTGGTCGCGATCATGATGATCTCGGTCACCGAGCGGACCCGCGAGATCGGCGTCCGCAAGGCCCTCGGCGCCACCCGGGGCGAGATCCTGTTCCAATTCCTGGTGGAGGCCGCCACGCTGACCCTGATCGGCGGCCTCGTCGGCCTCGGCCTCGGCGCCCTGATCGCAGTCGCGATCAACGCCTTCACCCCCCTGCCGGCCGTGATCCCGCTCTGGTCGGTGGTCGCGGCGGTGATCGCCTCGGCCATCACCGGCATCTTCTTCGGGCTCTATCCCGCCAACAAGGCGGCCCGACTCGACCCGGTGGACGCGCTGCGGTACGAATAGAGAGAGTAGCGACAAGAGAGAAGGGAGCAGGGCGGGGAGAGAGGGGGGCAGGGGGAAGCGATCGGCGGCAGGGCAGCGGCCCCGGCGCGGTCCCCCTGCCCCCTTCGATGTTCTCAGTTCTCAGTTCTCTCGAATATCTTTCGGCATGCCCCTCGCCGAAGCGCTCCGGATCGCCCTCGCGAGCATCTTCTCCGCCAAGCTTCGCTCGTTCTTCACCCTCCTCGGCATCATCGTCTCGGTCGCGTTCCTCGTCACGGTCGTCGCCGTGATCCAGGGGATGAACGCCTACGTCCGCGAGAACATCACCGGCGCGATCATCGGCAACAACGCCTTCCAGGTCCGCCGGACGCCGATCGCCCTCGGCCTGGTCGACGACCAGCGGGTGCGCGAACTCGCCAAGCGGCCCCGCATCACGAAGGAGGACGCCGCCGCCGTCGCCCGCGCCATCCCGGACGCCGAGGCGATCGCGCTGCAGTCGGGCTGGCCGGCCCCCAAGGCCGACATCCGCCACCGCAACCAGACCCTCGGCGACGCGCTGGTCTTCGGCGTCACGCCGCCCTACCAGGTGGTGCAGGACTACGAGATCGCCGCGGGCGGCCCGCTCACCGACGTCGACCTGCGGGGCCGCCGGGCGGTCGTCGTGGTCGGCTGGGACATCGCCGACAAGCTGTTCCGCGGCCCCGACGACGCGATCGGCCGGAAGATCCGGATCGCCGGCCGCGAGTTCACCATCCAGGGCGTCATCGCGAGCAAGGGGAAGACGCTGGGCCAGTCGTTCGACGGCTTCGTGCTGATGCCGCTGCCCACCTTCGAGTCGATCTGGGGCCGCCGCCGCACCACCGTGGTCTCGGTCAAGATGGCCGACCCGAAGGCGATCCCCGGCGCGATGGCCCGCGCCGAGGAGGCGATGCGCCTCGCCCACCGCCTCGGCCCGCGCGAGGAGAACGACTTCACGGTCGACAAGGCCGACGCGCTGGTCGCCTTCTGGACCGCGCTCACCGCCCTGCTCTTCACCGTCGTCCCCGCCGTCGTGTGCATCGGCATCGTGGTCGGCGGGATCGTGATCATGAACATCATGCTGATGTCGGTCAGCGAGCGGACCCGCGAGATCGGCATCCGCAAGGCGCTCGGCGCCAACCGCGCCGACATCCGGCGCCAGTTCCTGGTCGAGACGGTGATCCTCTCGCTCCTCGGCGGCGTGCAGGGCGTCCTGTTCGGCTGGGGCCTCGCCTGGCTGGTCGGCACCTTCTCGCCGCTGCCGGCCAGGGTGACCCTCTGGTCGGTCGGCGTCGCGCTCGCCCTCGGCGCCGCGACGGGGGTGATCTTCGGCGTCTATCCCGCCGCCCGCGCCGCCCGGCTCGACCCGATCGCGGCGCTCCGGAAGGAATAGGGCGTGCTCCATCTCCTCCGCTCGCTCGCCGAGGGCGTCACGCTCGCCGCCGACTCGATGCGCAGCAACAAGCTGCGCAGCACCCTCACGATCCTCGGCGTCGTGATCGGCGTGACGACGGTGATGGTGATGGCCTCGCTGGTCGACGGGGTGAAGCAGCAGATCTTCAACACCGTCCAGAACTCCTCGCCGCAGACCTTCTACGTGGTGCGGTTCTTCTCCTCGGTGCCGCTCAACCCCGACAACCTCCCCGCCGAGGTGCGGATCCGCCCGGTCCTCGACGAGCCCGACGCCGAGGCGCTCCGGCGCTCGCCGCAGATCCGCCACGCCGGGCTCTGGGTCCAGGTCCAGGCGCGGATGGAGTACCAGGCGGCCGCCACGCAGGGCGTCTTCCTGTATGGCGCCGACAACAGCTACCTCGAGGTCCAGGGCGGCACGCTGCTGGCGGGGCGGATGTTCTCGACGGCCGAGCTCTCGGCGGGGACGCCGGTCGCGGTGCTCGAGCGCGACGTCGCGGACCACCTCTTCGGCCGGATCGACCCGCTCGGCCACGTGACCCGGATCGGCGGCGTCGCGTTCACGGTCATCGGCGTCTACCAGAAGCCGGACGACATCTTCCAGCCGCCGGGCGCGCAGGATGGCGCCATCGTGCCGTACCGCGCCGCCAAGCGCAACTTCCGCTACGACGAGACCAACGGCCTCTTCATCGCCGTCCTCGCCGCGCGCGGCGTGAGCGTGCCGGTGGCGAAGGACGCCGCGATCGCCACCCTGCGGATGGCGCGCGGCCTCCATCCCGGCGATCCGCCGACCTTCGACGTGATCACCCAGGACCAGATCCTCGACATCATGGACTCGCTGACGTCGGCGTTCTTCCTGGTGATGATCTCGCTCTCCAGCGTGGCGCTGCTGGTGGGCGGCATCGGGGTGATGGCGATCATGATGGTGTCGGTCACCGACCGGACCCACGAGATCGGCCTCCGCAAGGCGGTCGGCGCGACGCGCCGCGAGATCCTCTGGCAGTTCCTCGTCGAGGCGGCGACCCTCACCGGCTTCGGCGGCCTCCTCGGGATCGTGGTGGGCATGGCGGGCGGCGGCCTGCTCAAGCACTTCCTCGCCCTCAAGTCCGGGCCGCCGATCTGGAGCGCCGTGATCGCCGTCAGCGCGTCGGTCGCCATCGGCCTCGTCTTCGGGATGCTGCCCGCCGCCCGGGCCGCCCGGATGGACCCGGTCGAGGCACTCCGGCACGAATAGCCCCGCCCGCGCCCGCCCCGGCAGACGCCGGGGCGGGCGCGCGGCGGGGTCTCCGATTCTCCGACCGCTCCGAACCCGGTCGGTGCGTCACCACCTCGGAGACCCCGCCGCTGCGGCTCCGCCGCAGGGCGGGGTACTTTTCACCATGCCCGCCGACCTCCTTGCCATCTTCGCGCATCCCGACGACGCCGAGCTGCTGGCGGGCGGGACGCTCATCAAGGCCGTCGACGCCGGCCACCGCGTCGGTATCATCGACCTCACCCGCGGCGAGCTTGGCAGCAAGGGGTCGCCGGAGCTCCGCGCCCGCGAGGCCATTGAGGCGGCGCGGGTGATGGGCGTGGTCGAGCGCGAGTCGCTGGGACTCCCCGACGGACGGATCGACAACACCGACGACACCCGCCGGGCCGTGGTCGAGGCAATCCGCCGCCATCGTCCGCGGGCGGTGGTCACCCACTTCATCGTCGGCCGCCACCCGGACCACCGCCGCAGCGCGGAGCTGGTCCGCGACGCGTGCTTCCTCAGCGGGCTTGCCAACTACCCGGCCGACGGCGCGAAGCACCGCCCGACCAAGGTCCACTTCGCCTTCGGCTATCGCGAGGATCCCGAGAAGCCGACCTTCGTGGTGGACACCACCCAGCAGTTCGAGCGGAAGCTCGCGGCGCTGCGCTGCTTCGCCTCCCAGTGGGACGCGACGACGACCCAGGGGGGCGAGCTGCACCCGACGGGACAGCCGTTCTTCGACCTCGTGCGGACCCAGGACGCCCACGCCGGCTCGCTGATCCGCGCGGCCTACGGCGAGCGGTTCTGGAGCCCCGAAACCGTGGCGGTCGAGGACCTGGTGACGATGGGCGTGCAGAGCCTGTAACGGGATCGGCGATTCGAGATCGGCGAATCGAGGCGGCCCACTCCGCCCCGAGGCAGGGCCCATCCGATCGCCAGTCTTGAGTCTCGAATCGCCGATCGGGGAGCTATCTTTCGGGCATGGATCCCGTCTACCTCGACCACGCCGCCACGACCCCGGTCCGCGAGGACGTCCTGGAGGCGATGCTGCCGTTCCTCCGGGAGAGCTGGGGCAACCCGTCCTCCTCGCACCGGATCGGCCGGAACGCCCGGGCCGGCCTGGAGCAGGCCAAGCGCGAGACCGCCGAGGCGCTGGGGGTCGAGCCCAACCAGGTGATCTTCACCTCGGGTGGCACCGAGGCCGACAACCTCGCCATCATCGGCGCCGGCCTCGCGGCACAGGCGGCCGGGCGGACGATGCACGTCGTCACCACGACAATCGAGCACAAGGCCGCCCTCGCCTCCGCCCACGCGGTGCATCGACTCGGCGGGCGCGAGACGATCCTGCCGGTGGACGGGCGAGGCCAGGTGGATCTTGACGCGCTCGATCGCGTCCTCGCCGAATCGCCCGCCCTGGTGTCGGTGATGTGGGTCAACAACGAGGTCGGGGTGGTGCAGCCGATGGCGGAGATCGGCGCGCGATGTCGCGCCGCCGAGGTGCCGCTCCACAGCGACGCCGTCCAGGCCTTCGGCAAGCTGCCGATCGACCTCGAGGCGGTCGGCGTCCAGCTCCTCTCCATCAGCGGACACAAGATCGGGGCGCCCAAGGGGATCGGCGCGCTCATCGTCCGCAACCGCCGGATCATCGAGGCGATCATCCACGGCGGCGGCCAGCAGTTCGGCATCCGCCCGGGCACCGAGAACGTCGCCGGCGCGGTGGCGCTCGGCCGCGCCGCGAAACTGGCGGTGCACGAGCTCGACGCGCACGTGCGCCGCATCGGCGCGCTGCGCGACCGCCTCGGCACCGCGCTCCAGGAGGCGGTCCCCGACCTGGTGATCAACGGACTCGACGCCCCGCGGGCGCCGCACGTCCTGTCGGTCGCCGTCCCGGGCGCCGATGCCGGCACGATGCTGATGCACCTCGACCTCGCCGGGATCTGCTGCAGCGGGGGCTCCGCGTGCTCGACCGGCGCCATCGAGCCGTCGCACGTCCTCACGGCGATGGGCGTGAGCGAGCCGGTCGCGCTCGGCACGCTGCGCTTCTCGCTGGGCCACGAGACGACCGATGCCGACATCGCGCGGGTCCTCGCGGTCTTCCCCGGCGTGGTCGCCAAGGTGCGCGAGCTGGGGGTGGCGCTGGGCCGTGCCTGAGCGGGAGCGGGTCCTCGTCGCCATGAGCGGCGGGGTGGATTCCTCGGTCGCCGCGGCGATGCTCGTCGAGGCGGGCCACGAGGTGATCGGCGCCACGATGAAGCTGTTCTGCCACGGCGACGACGTCCCCGACCGGCCGTGCTGCTCGCTGGACTCGATCAACGACGCCCGCGCGGTCGCCCACTGCCTCGGCATCCCCCACTACGTCCTCAACCTCGAGGACCGCTTCGCCGCCAGCGTGATCGACGACTTCGTCGCCGAGTACGCGGCGGGTCGCACGCCGATCCCCTGCGTCCGCTGCAACTCCTTCACCAAGTTCCGCGACCTGCTCGCCCACGCCGACGCGCTCGGCTGCGACGCGATCGCCACCGGACACTACGCCCGCGCGGGCGGCGAGGCGCTGCGGCGCGGCACCGACCGCCAGAAGGACCAGAGCTACTTCCTCTGGGGCATCGACGGCGGCGTGGTGCGACGGATGCGGACCCCCGTCGGCGCGCTCGACAAGGCGACGACCCGCGCCAGGGCCCGGGCCCTGGGCCTCGCCACGGCGGACAAGCCCGAGAGCGTCGAGATCTGCTTCGTCCCGGACGGCGACTACCTCCAGGTGCTGCGCGATCGGCTGCCGCCGGACGCCCCCTCGCTGCAGCCGGGCCAGGTCGTGACCCGCGCGGGCGAGGTCGTCGGCGAGCACCAGGGGTTCGCCGGCTACACGGTCGGCCAGCGACGCGGCCTCGGCGGCGGCCGTTCGCGCCCGCTCTACGTCCTCGGCGTGCGGCCCGCCACCCGCGAGGTGGTCGTCGGCGCGCGGGAGGAGCTCCTCGGCCACGCCGTGACGCTCGAGGCGTGCAACTGGCTCGCCGCGCCGCCGGCGCCCGGCGACCGCTGCCGCGTGCAGCTTCGCTACCGGAGTGCGGCCGTGCCCGCCCGCGTCCGTGAAGCCGGTGACCGTTCCGTGACGTTCGACCTCGATATTCCGGTCCGCGCAATCGCCCCGGGCCAGTCGGGGGCCTGCTACGACCTCGACGACGACCGCCTGCTCGGCGGCGGCGTCATCCGGGAGGCAGCGTGAAGGGATTCGTGGTCCGCCTGATCGTGACGGCGCTCGCCCTCTGGGTCGCGGTGCGACTGGTGCCGGGCATCAGCTTCACCGGGACGCCCCTCGCGCTGCTCGGCGTGGCGCTCGTCTTCGGGGCGACCAACGCCGTGCTCAAGCCGATCCTCACGGTCCTCACCTGCCCCCTCATCCTCGTGACGCTGGGCCTGTTCACGCTGGTGGTGAACGCGGTCCTGCTCCTCGCCACGGCGCGCCTCTCCCAGGCGCTGGGCCTCGGCTTCGTGGTGGACGGCTTCTGGCCGGCCTTCTGGGGCGGGCTGCTGATCGGACTGGCCAGCGTCGTGCTGCTGGGGATGACGAGGACCGCCCGCGAGGAACGGGCGTGACCGCCACCCCCGGCGAGCCCGTGACGGCGGCACCGGCGATCGACCTCCGCGACCCCGCGCTCTACCAGAACCGCGAGCTCTCCTGGCTCGAGTTCAATCGCCGGGTGCTGCACGAGGCGCTCGACCCGCGCACGCCGCTGCTCGAGCGCCTGAAGTTCCTGGCGATCTTTTCGGGCAACCTCGACGAATTCTTCCAGGTGCGCGTCGCCGGCGTCCGCGAGCAGGTGGCGGCCGGGATCCGCGAGCACGCGCCCGACCCGATGCCGCCGCAGCAGCAGCTGGTCGCGATCCGCGAGACGGTGCGCGGGATGGTGGAGCAGCACTCGCACGGCCTCGCCCGCGACGTCCTGCCGGCCCTCGCCGACCACGGCGTCGTCATCCACGATCGCTGGGAGGCGCTGCCGGAGCGCGAGCGCGAGCACCTGGCGCGCTGGTTCCACAGCAACGTCTTCCCGGTCCTCACGCCGCTGGCCGTCGACCCGGCGCATCCGTTCCCGCACATCAGCAACCTCTCGCTCTCGCTCGCGGTCACGCTGGTGGACGACGAGGGCGAGCAGCGCTTCGCGCGGGTGAAGGTGCCGCGGCTGCTGCCGCGCTGGGTCCCGCTCCTCACCGGCAACGCCTACCTGCCGCTGGAGCAGCTGATCGGCGCCCACCTGGCGTCGCTCTTTCCCGGCGTCACCCTGGTCGGGTGGCACCCGTTCCGGATCACCCGGAACACCGACCTCAACCTCGAGACCGGCCAGGGCGACAACGACGAGGCCGACGACCTCCTCGACCTGATCGAGGAGGAGGTCCGCAACCGCCGCTTCGGCGAGGTCGTGCGCCTGGAGGTGCATCGCTCGATGCCCGACACGGTCCGCCGGCTGCTGCTCGAGGAGTTCAACGAGGCGGACGACGGGGCCGGCATGCCGCTGGGCCCCGACGACGTGTTCGAGGTCGAGGGGCTGCTCGACGCGACCGACCTGATGACGATCGCGGGGCTCGACCTCCCGGCGCTCAAGGACGAGCCGTTCACGCCCGTCACCCCGCGCCGCCTCGCCGAGGACCGCGACCCGTTCGCGGTGATCCGCGAGGGCGACGTGCTGCTGCACCACCCGTACGACTCGTTCCAGACGACCGTGGAGCGGCTCATCGCGATCGCGTCGGAGGACCCCGACGTGCTGGCGATCAAGATCACCCTGTACCGCACCGGCGGGGAGATCGCCCGGCTGCTCGCCCACGCCGCCGAGCGCGGCAAGCAGGTCGCGGTCCTGATCGAGCTGCAGGCCCGCTTCGACGAGGAGAACAACATCTCCTGGGCCAAGCGCTTCGAGGAGATCGGCGTGCACGTGAGCTACGGCGAGGCCGGGCTCAAGACCCACGGCAAGGTGCTGCTGATCGTGCGGCGGGAGGGCGACCAGATTCGGCGCTACGTTCACGTCGGCACCGGCAACTACAACGCGCGCACCGCGCGGCTCTACACCGACTTCGGGTTGCTCACCTGCGACGAGGAGATCGGCGCCGACCTTTCCGACCTCTTCAACGTGCTCACGGGGTTCGCGATCCCGGCGGGCTATCGCAAGCTGGTCGTCGCGCCGCGCTGGATGAAGCGGCACCTGCTGGAGGGGATCGCGCGCGAGATCGCCCATGCCGGCGCCGGACGGAAGGCGCGCATCCTCGCCAAGATGAACGCGATCGTCGACGCCGAGGTGATCGAGGCGCTCTACCGCGCGTCGCAGGCCGGCGTCGAGGTCGACCTCATCGTGCGCGGCATCTGCTGCCTCCGCCCGGGCGTCCCCGGCGTCAGCGACAACATCCGCGTCGTCTCGATCCTCGGCCGCTTCCTCGAGCACTCCCGCGCCACCGTCTTCCGCAACGGCGGCCGCGAGGAGGTCTTCATCACCTCGGCCGACTGGATGCCGCGCAACCTCGACCGCCGCGTCGAGGTGAGCGTCCCGATCGAGGACCCCCGCCACCGCAGCGAGATTCGCCGCCTCCTCGAGCTGATGCTCGCCGACAACCGCCAGGCGTGGGAGATGCGCCCCGACGGCTCCTACGTGCAGCGGCACCCCGCCCCGGGCGAACCGGAACGGGGCACGCATCGGATCCTGATCGGGCGGTGAATGTCGCGGCGGCCCGCGTGCGCCGCCACTTCGCGCCGCCGAGGCGTTGTTCGACCCATCGTTGTGCGTGATCTCATCCTGCCGCGGTCGGGGACGCCGCGGCGGCGTGAAGTTGCGGCGAGGACTAGGGTCAGGCGATGGCAAGCGAGGAGGCCCCGCCGCCCGGCCCCAGGCCCGGGGCGGGGCTACGCGTCCAGGTAGGCGCGGAACGCCGCTTCCTGCTCGGGGCTCAGCTTCTCCGGGA
>CAZKYO010000022.1:0-29464 GCA_964557115.1 uncultured Gemmatimonadaceae bacterium | reverse complement strand
GCGTCCAGGTAGGCGCGGAACGCCGCTTCCTGCTCGGGGCTCAGCTTCTCCGGGATCTTCACGTTCACGGTCACCAGCTGGTCGCCCTTCTGCCCCTGCTTCTCGAGCCCCTGGCCCCGGATCCGGAAACGCTTGCCCGGCTGCGTCCCGGCCGGGATCCGCAGCTTCACCTTGCTGCCGTGCACCGTCTTCACCTGCACGGTGGTGCCGAGCACCGCCTGGCCGAGCGCCACGGGGATGTCGCAGGTGATGTCCAGCCCTTCGCGGCCAAAGAACCGGTCGGTGCCGACCTGGAAGGTCACCAGCACGTCGCTCGCCGGGCTGCCCGCGCTGCTCTTGGGTCCCTGCCCCTTGAGCCGGACGCGAGTCCCGGTCTCGGTGGCGGGCGGCACCGTCACCAGCAGCTCCTTCTGGGTCACCTGCTCGCCGGTCCCCGCGCAGGTCGGGCACCGCAGCGACGGCACCTTGCCCCGGCCGCGGCAGACCGGACACGGCCGGTTGACGGCGAAGCCGCCCTGCCCGAACGAGATGGTGCCGCGGCCCTTGCACTCCTCGCAGGTGGTCATCGTCGCGCCGGGCGCGGCCCCGTTGCCACCGCAGGTGGGGCAGGCGTCGGTCATCGAGAGCATCAGCGGGATCTTGCCGCCGACCGCCGCCGTGCGGAACGGCACTTCGACCGTGACTTCCACATGCGCCGGACGCGACGCCGCTTCCTCGCCGCGTCGCTTCCCGAAGATCGACGAGAAGATGTCGCCCAGCCCGAATGACCCGATGTCGCCGAAGTCCATCTCGTCGGACGGCGGCGGCCCGCCGCGCGGGCGGGCGCCGGCGCGATGCGAGGCGGTGTCGAAGGCGCCCAGCTTGCGCATGCGGTCGTACTTGGCGCGCTGCTCGGCGTCGGCCAGCACCGTGTGCGCCTCGGAGATCTCCTTGAAGCGCTCGGCGGCCTTGGGATCGTTCGGATTGGCGTCCGGGTGGAACTGCTTCGCCAGCTTGCGATAGGCCTTCTTGATGTCGGCCTCGCTCGCGCCCTCGGGCACGCCGAGCACCGCGTAGAAGTCCCGAGAGGCCACCTCAGAGCACCCCGTCGACCGACCAGACCTGGACCCGCGCCGGACGCACCACGGCACCGCGGAAGCGATAGCCGGGCTGGAACGTGGCGGCGACGTGGTTGTCCCTCGCCGCGTCGTCGGTGACGAGGACCGAGACGGCCTCGTGCTCGTTCGGGTCGAACGGCAGCCCGTTCGGCTCGAGCCGCTCGAGACCGGCGTTGCCGAGTTCCTTGCCGAGCTTCCGGGCGAACAGGCCGAAGCCGTCGCGGAACGCCGCGTAGTCGGTCGTCTCCGGGTCGGCGGTCAGCAGGCGATCGACGTCATCGAGCTCGTCGAGCAGCTTGCCGATCAGGTCGGACGCGCCGCGATCGAATGCCTCGGTCTTCTCGCGGGTGGTGCGGCGGCGGTAGTTGTCGTATTCGGCCGCGAGGCGCAGGAAGCGATCCTCGGCCTCCTCCAGCGCCAGCGCCGCCTCCTTCGCCGGGACGCTCTCGCCCGGCTCCCACCCCTCGTCGAGATGGTGGGAACCCGTCACCGCCGCCTGCTCCTCGGGACCCCCCTGGGAGGCGGACGATTCGGCGTCGGGCTGGTCGGCAGGCGGGTGCTTCTCGGACATCGATCCTCTGGCTCCGTAAGACGTTAGGCCTGAAAGGAAGGCAACCGCCGTGCCCAAAGGAAGAGCCAGAATGGCAGACAGGTCAATGGTGAATGGTCAATGGTGAATGGGAGGATTCCAGCCCGGGCCCCTCATTCACCATTCACGATTCACCGGGGTTTCCCCTGATTCGGTGCAGCAGCCCCAGGAGCGCCGCCTGGGTGGCCCTGGTGCGGATCTGGCCCCGGTCGCCGGCGAAGCCGTGGCGGCTCGCCTCGACCCGGTCCCCCACCTTCCAGGCGAACCAGACCGTCCCCACCGGCTTCTCTTCGGTGCCACCGCCAGGACCCGCGACCCCGGTCACCGAGACCGCCACGTCGGCCCCGAAGCGGCGGGCGACGCCTGCGACCATCTCCCGCGCCGTGGCCTCGGAGACGGCGCCGTGCTCGCGGAGCACGTCGTCCGGCACCCCGAGGACCCGCTCCTTGGCCTCGTTCGCGTAGGAGACCACGCCGCCAAGGTAGACGTCGGACGACCCGGGAATCGCCGTGATGCGCGCCCCGACCAGGCCGCCGGTGCACGACTCGGCCGTCGCCAGCGTCAGGTCGCGGTGGCGCATCTCCTCGAGGAGCACTGCCGCCAGGTCCGTGGTGCCGGTGGCGTAGATCCAGCGCCCGGCCACGTCTCGCACGATCCGCTCGGCGTGCTCCAGCGCCCGGTCGGCGGCATCGCCCTCCAGCTCCCACGCGGTGAGTCGGAGGTCGACACCCGTCTGGTCGGGGAGGTACGCGAGGGTGACCGGGAGGAACGACTCCTCGAGCGGGCCGAGAAGCTCGCCGAGTCGCGACTCGGGGACGCCGGCGGTGCGCAGCATGCGGGAACGGATCGCGCGCCGGCCCAGCCGTGCCTCGAGCCGCGGGATCACCTGCTCCTCGAGCAGCCCGCGCAACTCGAGCGGCACGCCGGGCAGCAGGATCACCAGCCCGCGGGGCGAGTCGAGCCAGAGCCCCGGGGCGGAGCCCCAGCGATTGGGAAGCACCGTGCCGCCGCGCGGCACCATCGCCTGCGACCGGTTGGAGTCGCTGATCGTCCGCCCGATCCGCTGCCATCGCGACACCAGCTCGTCCCAGACCGCGGTGTCGAACTCCAGCGGCTGGTCGAGCAGCGCCGCGACGGCGTCGCGGGTCATGTCGTCGCGGGTGGGGCCGAGGCCGCCGGTCACCAGCACCAGGCCGCAGCGCTCGAGCGCCTGGCCGATCGCGTCCTGGATCTCGGGGATGGCGTCGCCCACGGTGCTGCGGCGGGCGATCCGGAGGCCGTGCTGCGCCAGCACGCGTCCCGCATGGGCGGCGTTGGTGTCGACCGTGTCGCCGAGCAGCAGCTCGGTCCCCACGGTGACCATCTCGAGGGCGCGCGTCGCCACCGGCCGCTCAGCGCGGCTGGCGACGGTACTGCACGATGTACGTCGCGAACGAGTAGATCGTGAGCGTGAGCGCGATGCCGAGGGTGGCGGCGACGAAGCGTCCGTGGAACTCGTGCCACCAGCGCCCGAACGCGGAGCCCTCGAGCCCGAGCGGGCGGGCCGCGTCGCGGAACGCGAACCAGGCGAGGGTGCCGCCGATGAAGACGTTCTGCAGCGCCGCCTTGATCTTGCCGCTGTTGCTCGCGGCGATCACCACGCCGCGCCGCTGCGCCCACCAGCGGAACACCGTCATCGCGAACTCGCGGCCGATCAGCAGCAGGCAGACCCAGAGCGGGATGCTGCCCCACACCGGGATGCCGTAGGCCGCCTGGCGCTCGGTCGTGATCCACCAGATCGGGCCGAGGGTGGCGAGCAGCAGCAGCTTGTCGGCGAGCGGGTCGAGGGTCTTGCCGAGGTCGGAGACCAGGCCGCGCTTGCGGGCGATGCGCCCGTCGATCACGTCGGTCACCGCGGCGGAGACGAAGATCACGAAGCAGGCGAGCTTGGGCCAGTAGCCGTCGATGAACGGCAGGAACGCGACGACCGGCGTGATCGCGATCCGGGCGAGCGTGAGGATGTTCGGGAGGGTCCAGGTCATGCGGCCCGCGCTCACCCCAGGGCCTTCAGCACCTGCTTGCTCACGGCCTTCAGCGTGTCGAACACGCCGTCGCCCTGCACCGCCACCGCCTCGAAGGTCGGGATCCGCTCGACCCACACGCCGTCCACCTCGCGGACGAGGTACTCGCCCGGGCGGTACGGGTCGGGGGTCGGCTTCTGGCGGGCGGGGTCCTCGACCGGCCAGCCGGGATTCAGCGCCGCGTCGAGGTCGGCGATCGGCGCCGCGTTGGGGAGGTCGCGCTTGTTGTACTGCACGACGAACGGCATCCGGGTCAGGTCGTACCCGTGCTGCGCCATGTTGTCGTACAGGTTCTGCATCGCCTCGAGGTTGGCCTCCATGCGGTCGATCTGCGAGTCGGCCACGAACACCACGCCGTCGACGCCCTTCAGGATCAGCTTGCGCGAGGCGTTGTAGTAGACCTGCCCCGGCACGGTGTAGAGGTGGAACCGCGTCCGGAACCCGCGGATCGTGCCGAGGTCGACCGGGAGGAAGTCGAAGAAGAGCGTCCGCTCGGTCTCGGTCGCGAGCGAGATCAGCTTCCCCTTCGACGACGGCGCCACCTTCTCGTAGACGTACTCGAGGTTGGTGGTCTTGCCGCCGAGGCCGGGACCGTAGTAGACGATCTTGCAGTTGATCTCGCGCGACGCGTAGTTGATCAGCGACATGCTGGCGGCCGCCTCAGGAATTGCCGAAGAGTTTGTCGAGTTCGTCCTCGGCCTCGCCGAGGAACCCGGAATCGACCTGCGCCGCGCGCCCCTCGGCGCGCTCGAAGAGCTCGGTGAAGATCGCGGTGAGCTCGCCCACCGCACTCTTCATCCGCAGCTTCACGAGGCCGAGCGTCGTGCGGTTGTCGAACAGCACCACGAGGATCACCCGCCGCGCGATGTCGGCCAGGTAGAGCGACTCGCGTTCGCCCTGGTGGAACAGCGCCCCGAACTCCGGCTCGCCGAGGAGGCGCGCCAGCTGGTCGTTGGCGGAGAAGTCGGCGGCGGTGAGCGACGCGAAGGCGGTGGGGTCGAACGCCGGCGGCTCGCCGACGGTCACCAGCATCTGGCCGGCGCGATCCACCAGCAGCGCGGTGCGCGCCGAGGCGTCGCGCAGGAACGCGTGCAGCACGCCGTGGATCCGGTTGGAGTCCTCCTCCCGGAACGACCACGACGCCGCCCGCGGCGCGGTCACGCCGCCACCTCGAGCGCCCCGAGGACCCGCCGCGCCCGGTGCCGCAGCGCCGGCTCCCGCTCCCAGGCCAGGTAGTCGCGCAGCACCGGCAGGGCCGCCGCGTCGCCGTGCCGCTCGAGCCAGCCCAGCGCGGCGAACCGGCGCCAGCGACTGCGCGCGAACAGCGCCCGGCGGTGCACCCGGTCGTTCCCGCGCGCCAGCCACCAGCCGCCCGCGAGCCCGACCGCCAGGGCGGTCGTCACGGTGAGCAGCCGGGATCCGGTGCCGCCGGTCATCGCAGGGCCTCGCGGGCCGTGAGCGCGTGGGTCAGGGTCACTCCGTCAACGTATTCCAGTTCACCGCCTACGGGCAGGCCGCGGGCCAGCCGTGAGACCACCACGCCCTCGTGCGCCGCCAGCAGCTGCTGCAGGAAGGTCGCCGTCGCCTCGCCCTCCAGCGACGAGTTGGTGGCCAGGATCACCTCGCGCACCGCCCCGTCTGCGAGGCGCCGCTCCAGCAGGCCGATCCGGAGCGCCTCGGGGCCGATCCCCTCCAGCGGCGACAGCCGCCCGCCCAGCACGACGTAGCGCCCGCGGAAGGCGCCCGATCGCTCCAGCACCGCCACGGCCGAGGGTTCCTCCACGACGCAGACGAGGCCCGGATCGCGACGCGGGTCGCGACAGATCTCGCACTCCGCCTCCTCGGTCGGCGCCCCGCATCCCGCGCAGGGATGCACCCGCTCGGCGACGTCGCCCAGCGCGGCCGCGAGCAGCGTCATCCGCTCGCGGGGCTGCTGCAGCAGGTGGTAGGCGAGCCGGCCGGCGGTCTTGCGACCGATCCCCGGCAGCCGCGCGAACTCGGTGATCAGGCGCTCGAGGGCGTCCACGACCTCAGCGCGCCTCGGGGAGGGAGCCGCCCTCCGGCCACTCCGCCGCGCGCCGCTGGGCCTCGGCCAGCGCACCGAGCAGGAGGTCGGCCAGCAACTCCGCATCGCGGCGCTCGAACGCCGCGGACTCGATCGCGATGTTCCGGACCCGACCCCGGCCGTCCACCCGCACCTTCACCGCCCCGGCACCCGCCTCGACCTCGATGCTGCGGGCCGCCAGTGTCCCCTCACGATCGCTGCCGCCCCGCTCGGCCTGCTGGCCGGGGAGGGGGGCCTTGTTCTGCCAATCTGCCAACGCATCCGCCTTCCCTGGAGTCCACTCGGCGGAACGACGCTCAGCCGTCGTCCACCATCTCCAAATCTAACGCGTCCGCGGCGGCATCGAGCGCCGGATCCCGGCGGCGGAGTTCGCCCAGCCGCTCGCGACGGATCTCCTCGACCGTGAGCCGACCGGGACGCGAGGGCGTGCCTCCTCCCGGTGCACGAGCGGGATCGGCGAGGGTCACCGCGACCGCCTGGCCGAGCCGCGCCGAGACGATCGTCGTCACCGCGGCGAGCTGTCGCTCGATCCCCTCGCGTGCCACGGCCTGGTCCGGTCCGAAGACGAGTTCAAGCGTGCCCGGCCCGACCGGACGCGGCGCCGCATGGTCGAGCGCCTGTCCGAGGAAGCGGCCCTGTCGCCGTGCCGTCTCGACGATGTCGGGCCAGGCGGCTCGAATCGCCTCGTCGGTCCACGGCACGCTGAATACCGGCGTCCCGGCGGGCGGCGGCGCATTGCCCGCGGGGGATTGTGGGGGAGGTATCGTCGCTCGCGGGGGGGAGGTGTAGGGCGCCGGCTCCCCCGCTCCGGCCGGCGCCCGACCCTCGAGCAGGGCCTTGAGGTCCGCCGCCCGGTCCATCATCGCCCATCTGAGCAGCAGCGTCTCGAGCACCAGTCGCGGGTTCGCGCTGCGCCGCAGCGCGGGCTCGGCCTCGCCGAGGAGCTTGAGCATCCGCACCACGTCCTCGCTGGCGTGCGCCCCGGCGGCGCGCGCGACGAGCTGCCGCGTCGATTCCGGCATCACCGACGGCTCGGCGCCGTACTGCACGATCAGCACCGCCCGCAGCAGCTCGGCGAGTCCGCCGGCCACCTCCACCAGGTCGGCACCCGCATCGGCCAGGCGCTCGACGACCCCGAACACCCGCCCGGGCTCGCGCGCCGCGACCAGGTCGAGGATCTCGCCGAACGCCTCGTCGTCGACCAGGCCGAGGACGTCGCGGACCCGCTCGACCGTGACCGCGCCCTCGCCGAACGAGAGCGTCTGGTCGAGCACCGACAGCGCGTCGCGCATCCCGCCGTCGGCGTGCCGCGCGATCAGCAGGAGGGCGTCGTCCTCGGCCTCCACCTGCTCCGCCGCCAGCACCTCGCGCAGGCGGTCGCGGATCGCCGCGGGCCCGATCCGGCGGAAGTCGAACCGCTGCAGCCGCGACATCACCGGCGCCGCGGTGTTGGCGATCTTCTGCGGCTCGGTCGTGGCGAAGACGAAGACCACGCCCGGCGGCGGCTCCTCGAGGATCTTGAGCAGCGCGTTCCATGCCTCGCGCGTCAGCATGTGCGCTTCGTCGACGATGTAGACCTTGTGGTGCCCCTCTTCCGACGCCGCGTACATGGCACGCTCGCGCAGGTCGCGCGCGTCGTCGACGCCGCGATTGCTGGCCGCGTCGATCTCCACCACGTCGAGGTTGGCCTGTCCGGTGGAGATCCGGCGGCAGGAGTCGCACGCGCCGCACGGCTCGCCCTCGGCGCTGCGGTTGGGGCAGTTGAGCGCCATCGCCAGGATCCGCGCCGCGGTCGTCTTGCCGACGCCGCGCGGCCCCGTCAGCAGGTAGCCGTGGCCCACGCGGTCGCGCGCCACGGCGCCGCGCAGCGCGGCCGCCACATGGTCCTGCACGAGCAGGTCGGCGAAGCGGCGCGGACGATAGCGTCGGGCGAGGGCGATCGACATCCGAAGGCGGTCCTGCGCGAGGTGGGAGAAAGCAAAGTGCCCCAGGCGACCCGAAGCGACACCGGACATCGCTTAGCGCTGCTGCCGGCAAGGCCCTGACGCGGTTCACGGGCCGACGCCCTTCGGACCTGGGGCACCCCGAAGATAGTCCCGTCGGGGGGGGAGTCAATCGAAAGCCTGCCCTCCCTCCCACACCTCCGCCGCCGCTCCCCCGAGCAGGAACACCATCGACACCCAGTACACCCAGAGCAGGAACAGCAGCACCGCGCCGATCGATGCGTCGATCGCATAGACACCGCCACCGGCCCAGTACACGAGGTACCAGCCGTACAGGCGCTTCGCCGCCTCGAAACCGACCGTAGCGACGGCCGCCGCGAGCAGCGAGCCCCGCCAGGCCATCCGTTCGGGCGAGGCGTAGCGATAGAGCAGCGTGAACAGCAGCAGCGCCGTGGCGATTGCCAGCAGCTCGATCAGGACCTGTCCCAGCGTCGATGCCAGGAACGGCGAGCGCACCCCCTCCGCCACCGCGTCGGCCGAGAGCAGTCGCACGCTGGTGCTCAGGATCGTGTTCGCCAGCGCCAGCGCGAGGAGCACCCCCATCATCCCGAAGTCGCGCAGCTTGCCGTGGAGGAAGCCGAGCAGGAAGTCGAGCACCGGCTGCTGGTGCCGCTGCGGCTGCTTCGCCTCGAACACCGCCGACAGGCACGCCCGGATCGACGAGAAGAGCCGCGAGCCGAACCAGAGGAAGGCCGGCACCGCGACCCAGCTGAAGCGCGACTGGTAGGCCCGGATCGTCTCGAGCAGCCCCTCGATCATCGCGAACGGGTCGCCGCTCGCCTGCCCGTGCGGATGGGTCGGCAGCAGCGCGACGATCAGCTGGTTGGGATTGCCGCCATCCATCCCCAGCAGCCGCCCGAGCAGCCACGCGAGCCCCTGCACCAGCAGCACCGCGAGCGGGATCATCGCCAGCAGCGCGTCGAAGGTGAGCGCCGAGGCGAGCAGCGGGATGTGCACCCGCTCCGCCAGCGTCAGCACCCGGTCGACGATCTTCGGCCGGTGCGGCAGGACGGCAGAGAGCCCGCCATGGGGCGGGCTCTCGTCGCGATCGTCCCGGGGCGTCTCGCTCAACTCACCCTTCGAGGTCGTCGTCTTCGTCGTCGTCGGCCACGCCATCGGCGGCCACGGTCGCCTGGCGGCGAGCCCGCGCGTCGGCCAGCCGGCGCTCGAGGTCGTCGCGGGCCGAGGCGGCCTTCCGCTCGATCGCCCGCCGGCCCGCCCGCACCTCGTCACGAACGTCGTCGGCCCACTCCTCGACCGATTCCTTGACGCGGCGGCCGCGATCGGTCACCTCGTCCTTGACGTCCTCCCAGCGCTCCTCCGCCTCGTCCCGCAGGCGCTTCGCCCGCCGGGCGATGTCGCGCCGGGTGCGCTCGCCCTCCTGCGGGGCGAACAGCAGCCCCGCGGCCGCCCCGATCAGCGCGCCCAGCAGGAACCACTTCACCCCCGAGCCGCCCTCGGTCTCGATCACGGTCACTTCCGGCTCTTCCACGCGTCGCCGCATATCGTGCTCCTTGCTACCGCTATTCCCCGGCGTCCGGGTCGTCCTCGGCGAGGGCGCCCTCGTGGGCCAGGTCCCCGTGCCCGACGGCCGGGGCAGTGATGAACTGTTCGACGAGGCGGGCGGTGCCGCCCACCTTGAGCTGCTCGAAGAGGAAGGCGAAGGTCCGCTCCAGCTCCCCCCCGATCTGCTGACGAATCGATTCCGGCAGGTCCCACATCGCCCGCTTGAACGGCCCGATCGCCTTCTTGCGGGTCTTGTAATAGAACTGCTCCTGGGAATCCTTGGCGCCCCGTTCCCCGGCGGCGTTGGCATCCAGCCAGGCGTAGGCCTCCTGCCGGAGGGCGGCCGGCAGCGCCGGACTGTCGAAGACGATGTTCTGGAAGTTGGTCGCCAGGTGGATCTCGACCGTCTCGACCCGGGGGAAGTTCCCGAAGGCATCGCTGGGGAGCGTCGAGGCCCCGTGCTGGACCGCGCCGCCCATCCCGTAGTCCTGCTGGGCCGCCCGGGAGAGCGCCTCGAGCGCCGCCAGGTCGAGCTTGACCTCGGCGATCGAGCCGTCAGGCAGCACCACACCACCGTGCGAGGTGCCGGTCTGGACCGAGATCTTGCTGATGCCGGTGCCGCCGGCCGTCGCCGCCATCGTCCGGTTGTAGCCCTGCATGAAGGCGTGCAGCTCCTCGACGGTCGAGTTCTTGTGGCCGACCTCGCCGATCTCCGCCCCCACCGAGACCGTGACCCCCGCCGGCTCCCGCTCCCGGATGAACTTCGTGATCTCGGCCGCCCGCTCGTAGTTGACCTGCTGCTGCTCGTCGAGCGTCGGGAAGGAAAGGTCGACGAGCGTCGACGTGTCCACGTCGATGTTGTAGAAGCCGGCCGCCAGCTCTTCGGCGATCAGCTTCTTGACCTCGCCGACCTCCGCCTCCGGGTCGACCGCGTACTTCTTCGCGTTGACCTGGCAATGGTCGCCCTGGATGAAGAGCGGGTGCCGGTACCCTTCCCGGAGCGCCGCCCCGATGATCACCGAGACGTACTCGGCCGGGCGCTGGTCGGTGTAGGCGATCTCGCTCCGGGCGATCTCGAGGATGATCGCCGCGCCGTCGGCCGCCTTCGCCGCCCGGAAGACGGCCCGGGCCGTGTCGTAGGCGATCATCCGGATATTGATGGCGGGCACGGTGAAGCCGGAGCACTCACCCCGACCCCGGGCGATGTAGAGGTCGTGGATCGAGGCCGGCCGCACACCAGTGGCCTGGCCGAGCTCCCAGAGCAGCGCCCGGGCCGCATCCCGGGTGGCCGGTTCCCCGAACACCGCCTCCCGGACCAGGGCATCCATCGCCGGCCCCTGGAACGCCGTCGGATCGGAGATTTCCACACCACCGCTGCGCAGCGAGATCGCCCCGCCGAAGCCCGCCACCAGACCAGCCATCGCCTTCTCCATCGGCCGAATTCTCCAGGATAGAGGTGTCGTTGCCGCGCAATCTACGCCGGCCGATGGAGGGCCGCAAATGCCCACCGGCAATGCACTTCCGGCGCCCGTCAACGACCCGTCCGGTGGGTCAACCGCCAGTGTCACGACACCAAGTTTCCACATCAAGTCCGCAAGTGAAAACATTGTGGATCAACGATTTACGAAATCCGCCTCAGGTGGAAAACTCCGACAGGCCGGAAGCCCAGTCCCGGCAACGATTCGGGAGGAATCCAGGCGGGTTTTCCCCGAGTCCACGCGTGGAAAACTCCGCGCGTCCACATCTGTGTTCAACTCTCACCGAGCGCGGAGGTCACGATTTGGCGATGTGGAGGGATTGTCGGTTGACCTCGGCCGACCCACCTCGAACCCCCTTCCCCGCACCGACTTCCCGATCCGCCGATGTGGACAACGCGTCCTCCACATTTTCCCCCAACGTTGAACAGCGACACCGGCCCCCCGTCGGCCCGGTGCCGCCTTTCGGGGGCTCCCGCTAGATTGTGGCGGCCTCACGACCTTCCCCTCCGACCGAGTGCTCCATGACCGGGTCCCAGATCCGCCGAACCAAGATCGTCGCCACCCTCGGACCGGCCTGGGAGGACCCCCAGCGGATGCACACCCTGCTCGACGCCGGGGTCAATCTCGTGCGGGTGAATGCCTCCCACGGCACCCCCGAGAGCCGGGCGACCTGGATCGAGAACCTGGTCAAGGTCCGCAGTGAGCGGCAGAGTCCCACCGGGATCCTCGTCGACCTCCATGGGCCCCGGATCCGGGTCGGCAAGCTCCCGGCGCCGATCACCCTGACGCCGGGTCAGGCGGTGACGTTCGCGCCCGAGGAGACCGCCAAGGAGGGCGACATCCCGACCACCTACCCCCAGCTGGCGGGCGACGTGGTGGCGGGCTCCAGGATCCTCCTCGACGACGGCCTGCTGACCGTGGACGTCACCGCGGTCCGGGGAGACCGGGTGGAGGGGCGGGTCCGCTACGGCGGCCTCCTGAAGCCCAACAAGGGGATGAACCTCCCGGGAGTGGACGTCAGCGTCCCGGCGATGACCGAGACCGACCGCGAGGAGGTCCTCCGGGTCTCCACCATGGGGGTCGACTACATCGGCATCTCCTTCGTCCGGAAGGCCGAGGACGTCGAGAGTGTCCGCCGGATCGTGCCGAAGCACGTCAAGCTCGTCGCCAAGATCGAGAAGGACACCGCCCTGGCGAACCTCGACGAGATCATCGAGGTCTCCGATGCGATCATGGTCGCCCGGGGCGACCTGGGGGTCGAGCTCCCCTTCGAGCAGGTCCCGCTGGTCCAGAAGCGGCTGATCCAGCGGGCCAACCGCTACGGCAAGCCGGTGATCACCGCCACCCAGATGCTGGAGTCGATGGTCAACAACCCCCGCCCCACCCGGGCGGAGGCCTCCGACGTCGCCAACGCGATCCTCGATGGCACCGACGCCGTGATGCTCTCGGCCGAGACCGCGGTGGGGCAGTTCGCACTGGAGTCGGTCCTCGCCATGGACCGGATCGCCCGCGAGGTGGAGTCCAGCAAGCTGCGGATCAGCGACTCCGACCGGCGGCGCTGGCAGATCCCGGCGCCCCACTTCACCCGGACCGAGGACGGCATGGTCCCCACCGAGGACGCCATCTCGGTGGCGGTGGCGACGGCCTCCGACATGCTGGGGGCGCAGGCGGTCGTCTGCTTCACCTCCAGCGGCTTCACCGCCCGCACCGTGAGCTCCTACCGCCCCCGAGTGCCGATCGTGGCCCTCACGGCCGAGCCGGAGACCTTCCACCAGCTCGGGCTCGCCTGGGGCGTGGTGCCGGTGATGATGCCCCACCTGAAGAACTACGATCCGATGTGGGAGCTGGCCCGGACCGAGCTCCTGGCGCGCGGGCTGGCCCGCGAGGGGAGCCGGATCATCGTGACCTGCGGCGTGCCCTTCGACGTGCCGGGGACGACCAACCTCCTCAAGGTCGAGACGGTCTAGGACGGTGCGCCTCACCCTGCTCGGCACCGGGACCTCGATGGGGGTCCCCCAGATCGGCTGCGATTGTGCCACCTGCCGGTCGGGCGACCCTCGCGACCGCCGCAGCCGCACGGCGGCCCTGGTCCGGCAGGGCGACACCACGATCCTGATCGACACCCCGCCCGAGCTGCGGCTGCAGCTGCTCGAGGCCCGGGTGGCGAGCGTGGACGCCGTCCTCTACACCCATCTCCACGCCGATCATGTGCACGGGATCGACGACCTGCGGACCATCTCGCTCCGGCGCGGCGACACGCTGCCGCTCTACGGTCCGCGGGAGACGATCGACCACCTCGAGCAGCGGTTCCACTACATCTTCGACGACCGCATCGTCCCGGTGCCCGGCACAAGCAAGCCGCGGCTCGCCACCCGGGTGCTGGAGCCCGACCAGACGGTGCGCATCGCCGGCCTCGACGTGCTGCCGCTCGCCTTCGAGCACGGCCGCGCCACGGTCTTCGGCTACCGGATCGGCCCGGTCGCCTACCTCACCGACGTCAAGGCGGTGCCGCCGGCCGCCCGGCGCGCCCTCGCCGGGGTCGAGGTCCTCGTCCTGAATGCCCTCTGGTGGCGGGAGCACCCCACTCACTTGTCCATCGGCGAGGCGGTCGAGACGGCGCGCGCCATCGGCGCGGCCCGGACCTACCTGACCCACCTCACCCACGAGACCAGCCACCGCGAGCTGCTCGCGAAGCTGCCGGCCGGGGTCGAGCCGGGGTACGACGGGATGGAAGTCGAGGTCTAGCCTGGCGGCGAGAGTCGCGAATCGCGATTCGAGATTCGAGGAGGCCAGGTCCATCCCTCCAGCTGCCTCGGGTCGCCCGCGCGAATGACTAGCTTTCGCCAGCGACCGGGTGGCCACCGGCGCCTCGAATCCCGAATCTCGAATCTCGGATCTCGCTCATGCCGCTCTCCCTCGACGATTCCCTGATGTTCCGCGACGCCCTCGACGGCGTGCACGGCCTCGGTCCAGATGTCGCACGGGAGCTCGCCGAGCGGTTCCCTGCGATTCGCGAGGAGATTGCCCGCCGTACCACGGAGGGCGAGTACGGCTTCCTCGAACTGGGCGATCAGGGTGCCCTGGTGCGTCGGATCGAGGACTGGGTGGCGACACGCCATGGCCGTTTCCGGCACGTCCTCGTGCTCGGCATCGGCGGCTCGGCGCTCGGCACCCGGGCGCTGCTGACGGCGCTCCGTCCGCCGGCCTGGAACGAATGGGACGAGGGGCGACGCGAGGGCTTCCCCACCCTCACCGTCCTGGAGAACGTCGACCCCGTCACCGCGCTGGCGACGCTCGACCGGCTCGACCCGCGCAAGACCCTCGTCAACGTGATCTCGAAGAGCGGCGGCACGGCCGAGACGCTGGCGCAATACCTGGTGGTGCGCCACTGGCTCGAACAGGCGGTCGGGGTGGACGTGCGCGAGCACCTGGTCTTCACCACCGACCCCGTGAAGGGCCCGCTCAGGGCGATCGCCAATGCCGACGGCATCGCCGCCTTCGAGGTGCCGCCCGAGGTGGGTGGGCGCTTCTCGGTGCTCACGCCGGTGGGTCTCCTGCCCGCGGCGCTGGTGGGGATCGACATTGCCGCGCTGGTGGCGGGTGCCGCCGAGGCGGTGCTCGAGGCCAGTGCGGCCGACCTGGCCGAGAACGACGCCGCCCGTTGGGCCGGGCTCCAGTGGCACGCCCAGCATTCGCGGGCCGCCAATGTCCACGTGCTGATGCCCTACAGCGACCGGCTCCGCGAGCTGGGCGAGTGGTTCCGGCAGCTCTGGGCCGAGTCGCTCGGCAAGCGGCTCGATCGCGAGGGGCGCGAGGTCTTCCGCGGCCCGACCCCGGTCGCGGCGCTGGGCGCCACCGACCAGCACTCGCAGGTGCAGCTGTTCGTGGAAGGGCCGTTCGACAAGACGATCACCTTCATCCGGGTGAAGGACACCGTCCGGCTCGCGGAGATTCCGAGATCCGCGAGTGGAGATTCGCGAGTCGAGGAGGCCCTCGGCTACCTCGGCGGCCACACCCTCGGCGAGCTGCTCGACCAGGAGATGCTGGCGACCCGCGAGGCGCTCCGCACCGCGGGACGGATGAGCATGACGCTCGAGCTCGACACGGTCGATCCCCACCACGTGGGACGGCTGCTGATGTTCCTGCAGTGCGCCGCCGGTTTCGCGGGGGCCTGGTACGGGATCAACCCGTTCGACCAGCCCGGCGTCGAGCTGGGGAAGCAGCTGACGCGGGATGCGATGAAGGGCTAGCGACGACGCGACAGGCGACAGGCGACAGGCGCCGCGGGGATTTGGTCCTCGCGGCGCAATCTCGTGTCCTCCTGGTGGACTTTCGACGCAGAATCTCCCGTCATGGGCCACTACCGAGACCTGCGCGCCTGGAAAGCCGCCGACGAAGTTGCCAAGCGAGTCTTCAGGTTGGCCGATCAGCACTGGTCACCGCGACACGCATGCGTGTATGACCAGCTCCGGAGAGCCGCCCTCTCCGTTGCGCTCAACATCGTGGAGGGGCACGCGAGTGGCCCTGGTGCGCGCTGCCGCTCGCACTTTCGAATCGCATTGGGAAGTGCCGCGGAGGCGCTGGCGCTCCTTGAATTCCTCTCGGACCTCGACGTGGACATCGGGGACAGCGCCTGCCTGGCCAGACAATCGAAGGCCATGTGCTTCAGGTTATGGGAGCGCAGCCGCCGGTAATGCATCTGCAGTCAGTCGCTTGCCCCCTGCCTTTGGTGTCTCCCGCCTGTCGCCTGTCGCCTGTCGCCCGTCGCAATGAAAGACGACGACCCCGGGATCGCTCCCGGGGCCGCCGTTGTCCTGCGTGCTGCGATGAAGCTTACGGAACCATCGTCGCCATCGTGGCGAGACCGTCGCCGGCCGCAGTGACGCCGACCGCGAGGATCACGTTGGTCGAAGCCACGGCCGCCTGCGCCGTGCTGGTGTTCCAGGCGTTCACGAAGGTCGCCGGGGCGTTGTACACCCACGAGCGGTACGTGCCCTGGTCCGAGCCGATGACGCCGGTCGAGCTGCCGAGGTAGCTCCACCACGAGTCCGGGCCCACGGTGGTCAGCCGGTAGAAATCAACCCGCGAGAACGGAGAGTTCGGCGTGTTGGTCGGCGAGACCGCCTGCGCACGGAGCGGGGCCACGGAACCGAACTGGTTCGTGGTCGCCACCGTCGTGATGATCCGGAAGTGGGTCACCGAGTTGGTGGTGTTGCCGGTGTTGAACGTCGCGAACGACACGCCGTCCTGGACCAGCAGGGCCGGGATCGCCACGATCAGCGAGCGGCCGGGGAGCGGACCACCAGACAGGATGCTGCCCGGGTTCCACGACCAGGCAACGACGTTGGTCGGCTTGGTGCCGGCCGGGGCCGCCTGGATGTTGCTGCCGGGGAACGCGCCCGCCGTCACGCCCTCGATCCCACGGACATACGGGGTCGGGGTGTTCGGGCTGATCGAGGACAGGAACGGCGACGAGATGACGTCGTCGAACACGGTCCCGGTCGAGGTGCGGCTGTAACGGAGCGAGTCCGTCGTGGCACCCAGCGTGGTGATGAGGTCCGGGTAGTTCAGCTGCAGCGACTGACGGACGACCTCGACCGAGTCAGCGAAGGTCGGGCCGAACGACATGTTCGAGGCACTGATCGTCGCCGGCACCGTCAGGCCAGTCGCGAACGGCGAGATGGTGCTGACGAACGCCTTGCGGAACAGCGTCGACGAGGCGTTGCCGGCCGCGTCGGTCACGTTCGAGGCATAGCCCCAGTACGCTTCCGCATTGAACGCGGTGTTCGGCACCGACATGCCGCCCTGCCAGCCGTCGGCGCGGAGCGTGCCGCCGGCGGTGATGAAGGCCATGCCGCAGGCCGGGGCGGTCACGAAGGCCGCACCGATCGGGCCGCTGCCAACGACGCAGAGGCCGGCATTGTTCACGTGGCCGGCGCGCGACAGCGCGTGCGCCTGCGCCGACACCGGGGTGCCGTCCGGCTGGCCCATGTTGTAGAAGCCGGCGCGGTCGTCGAGGTACTCGACCCGGTACTCGTCAGCCGCCGCGGGCTTGGCCGCGCGGAACTGCGAGTCGGCCGCAACCACGACCTGGGCAGCATAGACGTCGCTGTTCAGGCCCCAGCGGATCGACGGGTTGGTCTTGTCGACGCCGAAGGTCGGGGTCTGGCCGGAGGTGCCGACGTTGGCCAGGCGGTCCGACTCGGTGCCGGTGACGCGGTACGGAGCGGTGCCCGGCGAGCCGAGGCCCGGGGTGCCGCCGATGAAGTTGCTGGCGCACTCCGGAATGTCCGCGCCGGTGCCCGAGGGCATGGCGGTGCCGGCAGCGGCGCCGCAACCGGCGTAGCTGACCGCACGGTCACGGGTGGCCCGGATGCCGACGCCAGCGTCGGACGAGCTGAAGTTGATGAAGCTGAACGCGGCGTTGACCCAGCCCGTGACCGCCGGAAGCGTACGGGTGATCGACGGCGTGCTGACCGACGGCGCCTTGTAGTCGAGGCGCAGCGAGTCCGGCGTCGACCCGAGGACGACCGTGTTGGCCATCAGCGGGGTGAGCGGATACGCGTTGTTCGTGTTGTCGATGGCGTTGGTCACCCCGACGTTGTCGCGGGCGCCGCCGGCGTACTCCCAGCTGGTGCAGCTGGTCTGGGCGCCGGCCGCCGTGTAGCCCCACGTCCGCTTGAACGGCGTGGCGGTCTGGACGACGGTCGGGCAGCCGCCCACGCCCCAGGTCACCGAGGCGATCGAACGGCCGTTGGTGTAGGTCACCGCGTACAGCTGCGCCGAGACGACGCCGCCGGCGGTCGGGCCGCCCCAGTAGGTCAGGCCGGCCGCGCTGTTGGCGGTCGCCGACGGAGCGGTCATGTCCGCCGCCCACGTGTCGGCATTGTTCAGCACGATGTTGACCGAGTTCGTCGCGGTCGCCGCCGAGCCGCGCGGATAGACCGCGGCCGAGATCGCCGTCGCGCCGTTCTTGTAGTCAACCGTCGCGATGCCGGTGGTGGTGTTCTTGACGTAGTTGGCGGTGTTGATCGAGAGGACGATGTCGCCGGCCGACGGCGAGGTGACGTAGCTCTGCTTCGCCGCCCGCTTGTTGCCGATGAAGACCGCGACGGAGTCGACGATCTGCTCGCCCGGGTTGAAGTTCAGCGTGACCTCGATCTGGCCGAACACGTTGCTCACGTTGACCGGAAGGTTCGTGAGGCCGGTGGTGATCGACTTGATCGAGACCTGCGCCGGCTGGATCGGCCGGACGGTCACGCCGACGGCCGCCTGGGCGGTCTGGCCGCCGGCGGTCGCCGTGGCAGTCACGACCGCGGCGCCCTGGGCGACAGCGGTGATCATGCCGGTGGCGTCGACGGTCGCGACCGCCGGGTTGCTGCTCTCCCACGTCACGGTGCCGGTCACGCCGGGCTTCGTGATCAGCGTCGCCGACGCCTGCACGAAGGTACCCGGGGCGATCGTCGCGGACGTCGGCGAAACGCTGAACGTGGTGATGTTCGGCGTCTCAGTCGGCGGCGGCGACGGAGGCGGCTCCGTGATGGTCAGGTCGTCGCCACAGGCCGAGAGGCCGAGGGTGACGATGCCCGCCATCATGAGGCTGCGATAGAACTTGGTCATTCACTCCCCCAAATGGTGGTGATGTGGGCCAACGGCTGCTGGTCCGACACGTCCTGCCTGCACTGCGGTGCTACGTGGCCCGTGAACACGTGATCGCACGGGCGTTGCCGGGGCTGCGAGAACCAGAGGACGACGCTCCTCCCCGAAGACCGCGTCGTTCCGACACCCGCAACCTCCCGTCACGCCATGCGCGACCGGTCGGAAGCCGGGGCCAGCTCAACAAGCTAGGGGCCGGGTCGAATTCGGTCAACTGGTTGACCTGTCGCGACTTGGACACCCTCCCTGCCGACCCGCGACCCACCGTCGCTCCACTCCGCGACGTTCATGGGCACACGAGGCCGTCCGGGGGTAAGGCAAGTCCCGTGCACAAATCGGCTTGAAGGCTATCTGGGGGGAGCCTGACCCCCGCGGCGGAAGGTCAGGGTGAGCTCGCCACCGAGCTCGAGAGCCCCAACCATGCGGATTGGCGAGGATTTCAGCGCCTGGGCGAGGGGTCCCTTCCCTTCGATCCGGAGCGCCCCGACCTGTGACTGCTCCCGCTCGGGGACCGCCCGGAGGTCCACCAGCCAGGGGGAATTCCGGTTCCCGGCGTATCCGAACGACATCGTTCGTGTCGATCCGACACGCGAATCGCCGCTCGCATGGCCCGACCAGGCCAGTTTTACCCCATCCAGCGCCAGGTCCCACTTGTCGTCCTCGCCCTCCACCCCCTTCCGGGGCCGGAAGTCGCGCGACTTGGTGGGGATCCCCGAGGCCTCGGCGGATCGATCGAGGCGTCCGGCATCGATCCCGATCTCGGTGAGGAGCCACTGCGGGCCGGACAATCCGAGGGGGTCGTGGACAGCGAGGGCGCTCAGGGCGAGGAAGATCGGCTGGTCGCCGTCCATGTGGCCGACCGGCACCCCGTCCGAGGCGACGTCGGAGAAGAGCCCGAGGCAGACCGTCCCGGGAATCCAGGCAGCAAACCGCGGCTCGTCCTGCATGATGCGGATCAGGACCGGGGGGAGCCCCTCGGTCTCCTGGGCCGCCCGGAGCCGGGTCCCGGCCGGGACGACCTCGGCGGCGAGTGCCGGGTCGGCGAGGTACCAGACGCAGAAGCCCCCCTGGCCGCCGATCCAACGCCAGAGGGGCTCGGCCCCCTGCCCCGCCGCGGTGGCGGGGAGGAGGGCCCAGAGGAGCAGCGCCGTGAACCACCCCGCACGCGACCGGATCATCACCCCTCCTTGCGGGCCGCCTCCACTGCCTGCCCCAGGTGGACATAACTCTGCGGATCGAGGGCGGCAAACGCCGGGTCGATGTAGCGGACCGTCCCGTCCCTCCCCACCACGACCACCATGCGGCGGGCGCGGTCACCTGCGGCCGCATCGAACCGCCGGATGACGTTCATCCGCGGGTCGCTCAGCAGCTTGAACGGCAGCTCGAGCTCGCGGGCGAACCGGATGTGGCTCTCGATCGAGTCGGCCGAGATGCCGGCGACGACCACCCCTTCGCCGAAGAGCGTCTCCGCGCGGTCGCGGAGCGCCCGCCACTCGGCGGTGCAGCCCGGCGTGAAGTCGCCCGGATAGAAGGCGAGCACGACGACGTTGCCCAGCTCCTTGCGCAGGTCGAACGGCTGGTCCTCCGGACCGGCGCCGTCGCGGGTGGCGTAGGGAAGCTGCACCTGCGGCGCCTGGTGACCCATCCGGAGGTCGTCGGCCATCCGGAGCCGCACCGTGACCGGCGCGCTGGCGGCGTTCTGCTGCGCCGCGAGCGGCAGCGCCACCGCGGCGCACAGCGACAGGGAGGCCAGTCGGGCCATCGGGTTCGTCATGGAGCCACCTCCTTGAGCGCCTTGTCGAGATCCTGGTCCTCACCGGTGCCGGTGTACCGGATCACCCCTTCGCGATCGATGATCACCACGTACGACGTGACCGGCGCCTGGAACGCGCGCACGGCCAGGCCGCTTTCATCATACACGGTCCGGTAGGGCGGCCGCTCGCGCTCGACCCATCGGCGGACCCGGCTGCGTGACTCGTTGACCGTGACGTTGATCCCGACGAAGTCGACCACCTTGCCGTAGCGCGCCTGCGCCGTGCGCACGGTCGGCATCAGCGCCGCGCAGACCTCGCACCAGGTCGCCCAGAACTCGACCAGCATCGGCCGACCCGCCGCGCGGGCGTCGAGCCGCACCGGCTTGCCGTCGAGGTCGGCCACCGTGATCGGCGTGGCCCGCTGGCCGACGACCGCCTGCTGTGCCGCGACCGGGGCCGCGAGGAGGAAGATCGCGATCGCGGCGGCGAGGACCCGACGGATTGCCTGCGAATCGCGTACCTCGAATCTCCGGTCTCGACTCACCACACCATCCCCGCCTTCACGAAGTAGACCTCCGCCATCACCAGGATCACCATGCCGCCGGCCCGCTTGACCCAGGCCATCCAGCGGCCGGCCCTGGGCAGGGCGGCGAGGTGGCCGGCGGCGAGGCCGACGGCGACGAGCACCGCGCACATGCCGAGCGAGAAGACGAACAAGTAGGTGAATCCCCACACGGCGCTGCGCGTCCCGGCAACCCACGTCAGCACCGCGGCGAACGCCGGCGCCCCGCACGGGGCGGCGACGAGGCCGGACGTGGCGCCGAGGACGAAGGCCGCCGAGGGACTCGACCCGCCGAGGCCGCCGGCCCATTGTACCAGCCGCCGGGGCGCGGCGACCGGGAAAACGTCGAGCATCGCCAGCGCGGCCGTGAGGAGCAACGTGCCGAAGGCCAGGTACGCCCAGCGGTTGGCCGAGATCGTCCCGAAGAGGGTGCCGGTCAATCCCGCCACCAGCCCCAGGGTGGCATACACCAATGCCAGCCCGAGCACGTAGCACGCGACCCGCAGCACGACGCCACCCCGGCGACCGGAACTGCCGCCGCCGAGCAGTCCGGCGGTGATCGGGATCATCGGGTAGATGCACGGCGTGAGCGACGTCGCGAGCCCCGCGACGAAGATGATCCCGAGCGCGAGCAGCGGGCGCTGCTGCAGGGCGGCGTCGAGGGCGGGATCCGTCACGACTGCAATCTATCGGGGGCCGCAGGGGAAAAACGAAACCGCCCCGGCCGAAGCCGGGGCGGTCGTCGCGTCGGTGCGGCAGCCGGTCACTGACCGGCCATCGCCGCCTTGCGCGCGAGGATTTCGGCAAACTCGGCCGGGACTTCGGATGGCGCGGCGCGCAACGCCGGACCCGCGGTGCTGGCGCGGACCTGGTAGGCGCCGGTCAGGAACGTGCTCCAGGAGGTCGCCCGGACCCGGTAGGTCACGGCCGAGCCACTGGCGTTGTTCACGATCACGTACGAGTCGAGGCACCCTGCACCGTCATCGTCGAAGGTGATCAGGTTGTTGGCGAGGTCGAAGATGTAGATGTACGGGTCGCTGAGGCCGTACCCGCTGCAGGCGCCCCGAAGCGTGACGTGCACCAGCGTGTTCGCCGGCACCGTCATCAGGTAGTCATCGAAATAGTACGAGCCGGGAGTGGCCAGCGGGTTGCCACCGCGGTTCCAGGTCGGGTCCGACCCGCTCAGCGAGCCATTCGCGACGCCGTTGATGGGCAGGCAGTTCGACGTCCCTCGGCACAGCACCACGCTGAGCATCTGCGGCGTGTTCTGCGCCGCCCGCACGATCACCGGCACGGTCGCGGTGTAGGTGCCGTTCGGCAGCGCGGTGTAGGCCGCCTGGTCGATCGACACGGTGTGCAGCCAGGCGAGCGGATCGCGCTGGAAGGTCGGGGTCGGATTGATCCGGAGCCACGAGGGACCGGCCTGATCGTATCGCGGCGCGCCGAACTCGACGGCGGAGCCGATCGCCACGAGGCCCGTGGTGGTGAGCGTCTGCGGGCCGGGAGCCGTGGCGGTCAGCGAGGAGAACACCATCCCGCCCGGGGCGATCGCGAAGCGGAGCGGGTTGTCGCTCAGCGCGCCGTCCGCCTGGTCGTTCGGGACGGTCGGAGCCTCGCTGCTGCACGCACCGAGCACGAGTGCAAGGGCAGCGACCATCGCCGCCGAGTGCCGTCGAAGGAAGGACATCTGGATTCTGCCTCGGGATGGGGTGGCTAGAACTGCGACACCGATCAATATAAACATCGGTCGCGCCGCATCCATTGGCAAGAGCTAGGCCGGGATCCCGGCCTCGGCCTGCCCGTAGCGGCGGGCGACGTAGTCGTCGAGGATGGCGAGGAATTCCGCCACGATGGCGTCGCCCTTGAGGGTGGTCCGGAGCGCCCCGTCGACGAAGACCGGCGCCTTCGGCTCCTCGAAGGTCCCCGGCAGCGAGATCCCGATATCGGCGTGCTTGGACTCGCCCGGGCCATTCACCACGCAGCCCATCACCGCCACCCGGAGTTCCTCGACCCCGGGGTACTGGTCCCGCCAGTGCGCCATCCGGCCCGCCAGGTGGCCCTGGATCTCCTCGGCCATCCGCTGGAAGAAGGTCGAGGTGGTCCGGCCGCATCCGGGACACGCGGTCACCTGCGGGGTGAAATGGCGGATGTCGAGCGACTGGAGGATCTGCTGCGCGGTGCGCACCTCCTCGGTCCGGTCACCGCCGGGCCGCGGCGTGAGCGAGACCCGGATCGTGTCGCCGATCCCCTGCTGGAGCAGCAGCCCGAGGCCGAGCGCCGACGCGACCTGGCCCTTCATCCCCATCCCCGCCTCGGTCAGGCCGAGGTGGAGCGGATAGTCGCAGCGCGCGGCGAGGCGGCCGTAGACGTCGACGAGGTCCTGCACCGTGGAGACCTTGGCGGACAGGATGATCCGGTCGTGTCCGAGCCCCGTGGCCTCCGCGAGGGCCGCCGAGCGGACCGCCGACTCGACCATCGCATCGAGCGTCACGTCACGGGCGTCGCGCGGCGCCGGCAGCGCGGCGTTGGCATCCATCAGCTCGGTGAGCAGTGCCTGGTCGAGCGACCCCCAGTTGACGCCGATCCGCACCGGCTTGTCGTTCGCGATCGCCACCTCGACGATCGCGCGGAAATGCTCGTCGTGCCGCTTGCCGCCGACGTTGCCGGGATTGATCCGGTACTTGGCCAGCGCCGCCGCCGCCCCGGGGTGTCGGGTGAGCAGCAGGTGGCCGTTGTAGTGGAAGTCGCCGACGATCGGGACGGCGATGCCGATCGCCTCGAGGCCCGCGACGATCTCGGGGACGGCCGCGGCCGCCTCGTCGTTGTTGACGGTGACCCGGACGATCTCGCTGCCGGCGCGCGCCAGGTCCGCCACCTGGTGGATCGTGGCGCGGACGTCGGCGGTATCGGTGTTCGTCATCGACTGGACGACGACCGGATGCGACGAACCGACCGCCACGGGGCCCACCCGGACGGTCGGTGTCGATCGGCGGACGCTCACCGCCATGGTCCGGGACTCAGCCGAGGCCGAGCTGCGAGATGAACCGATCCCATTCCACCGGGGTGACGGCGCCCTCGAGCCGGAGCGGCTCCAGCGCGGCCATGATCTCGGGCCGGGTCCCGGCGATGCGCCGGTCGCGCAGCTCCTGGATCATCCGCGAGAAGCGGTGCTCGTACTCGTCGGCCCGGAGCTCGCCGCTCTTCCGCGCGGCGGCGAGCTTGCGGAGCTCCTGGGCGGCGCGCTCGGGTGCGATCGGCGCCAGCTGCTGGTCGGACATGCGGCATTCCCCGGGGTGAGGTGATGGCGG
The DNA here is from genome assembly GCA_964557115.1 of uncultured Gemmatimonadaceae bacterium. Taxonomy (GTDB): domain Bacteria; phylum Gemmatimonadota; class Gemmatimonadetes; order Gemmatimonadales; family GWC2-71-9; genus Palsa-1233. The sequence continues at coordinate 5,386 of CAZKYO010000022.1, read as the reverse complement.
GAAGATAAGCGGGGACGCGGGAAAGCTGTCACCCCGAGCGCAGCGAGGGGGCGGTGTCCGGTCGGCCAGCTCCGCCCCCTCGCTGCGCTCGGGGTGACAGGGTCCTCCCCGCTCAGGCCTACTGCACCCGGATCCGCCCCTCGGTCCCGCACTCGGTCTTCCGGCGCGTGTCGGAGAGGAACGCGATCTTCCATTCCCCGCCGAGGCGCATCAGCTGGAACGCGTCGACGCCGCAATGCGAGAAGGACTCGCCGAGCGAGAAGGTGTAGAAGGTCCAGAGCGTGGCGAGATCGCCGTCGACGTGGACGACGGGATCGAAGACCTGCTCGTCCCATGCGGCACCCGGGGTGCCGACGGCCTTCACGAAACCGTCGACCGACTGGAAGCCGACCGGCTGTCCCGGGCGCGGCACCCCCGACATCATCGCCCCCGGCGCGAACGCCGAGCGGACCATCGTCGAGTCGTGGGCGCGCATCCCGTCGAACAGGCGCTTGGCGACCGCCACGATCGAGTCGCGGGTGGCGGCGGGCACCGGTCCCTGGGCGGCGAGCGGTGCGGCGGTGAGCAGCGTCGCGACCAGCAGGATGCGTCGCATGGCGGACCTCGAGGGCGGGAGGTGACGAGAGCGGCGCGACGGATCGCCGGTCACCCGGCGGTGCGTCGCGCCCGATCGGGCAGTGTCGTCTACGAACGATCGCTGCCTCCGGTGTCAGCCCCGGCCGGGTCGGGCCTCAGGGCCGCCCAATCGTGTCGGTGATCTCCACCCCGGTCAACCGGACCTCGCGGATCGGGGTGTAGGCGACCGTGTCCACGATCTGGGAATGCACGGCGCGCGGCTTCGCCGTCTGCACCTCGATCGTGTCGGCGATCACCCGCTGGGTGCCGGTGGCCTGGCGGAGATGCAGTTCGAGCGGCACTTCCCGGACCGTGGCCTCGAGGTCAGCGACCCGGCGGCCGCTGACGTTCCGTGCGTCGAGCCGGACCTGCGCGTTGCGCATCGGGACCTCCACGAGGTCGACGATGCCGACCGGTTCGCCGGTCACCGAGCGATCGGGCCGGATCGCGAAGCTGTCGAGCACGACCTCGGTGATGCCCGCGGTGACCTGGGATCCATCGACCACGTGGTCCGGAACGACCTGCTGCAGCTCGAGCTCGACCGGCGCCGGTTCGGCACGGGTCACGGGCGTGGTCGGGAGGTCGCCGGCACAGGCGACGAGGACGGCGAAGCCGGCGACGGCAAGCACCGGCAGCGCGAGCGCCGCTCGGCGCCGCGAGGGGAATCGGGTCATGGCGAGGAGTCTCCTTTCGAGATCACTCCGGGGGTGGGTGAAGCCCGGCGCGAGGCGTGCCCGCGACCCGATCCGTTGCGCCGCATCGATGAGATGACGGCCGTAGTCCGAGATGGCGATGCGGCCCGAGCCGAGCACTCGCCGATCGCAATCGCACTCGATCGCCAGGCGCAGCCGCGCGTGCATCCACCAGAGCGCCGGCAGCGGGGCGAGCAGGGCGCGCAGCGCACTCGCGAGCACCAGCAGCGCGGGATCGCCGGCCCGACGATGCGACTCCTCGTGCACGAGGATGCTCTCGAGCGTGGCTCGTCCGACGCCGAGGAGGTGGCGCGGCACGACCACCTCGCCGCGACGGATGCCGAAGGCGAGCGGGCCGAGGCGCGGCGAGACGCGCACCATCCGGCCGTGGATCGCGACGACCGGAAGGCGATCGATTCGCCGACGCGCGCCGAGGTAGGCGACGACGAGCCACCCGAGCAGCGCCAGCGCGGCGAGGAGCCACGCCGGACCGACCAGCGGGCCAAGCCGGGCCGGCCACTCCGCGGCGATGCGGCCACCGAACGCGCCGATCGAAGCCAGCGGGATCGTCATCCACGGCGTCGACGCCCCGGCGCCAGGCGCCCTGACGACCGGCGCGGTCACGGCGGCGGGTCCCGCCAGCCGGAACGGGATCGAGGCGACAACCAGGGTGACGAGCGCCATCGCCCCGAACCAGATCCACCGACGGCCGCCGAACCGGTCGCCCACTGCCTGGTCGAGCAGCAGCGCGGCGAGGGCCAGGATCGATGAGACGACCAGCGCGTGACTCCACGCGACGAGGGCGCTCATGCGTCCCTCCGCAACCGGGCCGAGAGGAGTCGCTTGAGGGCGAGCAGGTCGTCGCGGCTAAGCCCCTCGTCCGCCACGAACCGCGCCATCATCTGCTCCGCCGACCCCTGGAAGACGGTGTCGCGGATCCGCTCGAGCGCGCTCTGCCCTGCCTCCTCCGCCGCCACCAGCGGGAAGTAGCGATAGGCCCTCCCCTCGGCCTCGTGGCGCACGAAGCCCTTCTGGGTGAGCACCTGCAGGATCGAGAGGACCGTGGTGTAGGCCAGGTCATCGGCGAGCCCGTCGCGCACTTCCGCCACGGTGCCGGAGCCGAGGCGCCAGAGGATGCCCATGACCTCGAGCTCGCGCGGCGGCAGGTAGAACGATTCGCCCATGGGGCACTCCGGGGAACGAGTCACCTACTAGCTTTCCAGTAGTTTATCGGGTCCCTGATCCGCTGTCAACGGGTTTTCTAGTAGTAATTGGGAGGGTTCAGCCTGAAACCTGATCGGCCACCCGGGCGTATCGGGAAGCGTCCCCAGGAATGGAGCGCAGCGATGGCCACCGAGGAGCACAAGGTTCCCGGCGAGAAGCTGGTCGAGCGGGTGAAGGAGCTGATCCGGCAGGGCAACGCCCGGCGGATCATCGTGAAGAACGACGAGGGGCACACCCTGATCGAGATCCCGCTGACGGTCGGCGTGATGGGCGCGGTGCTGATCCCGATCTGGGTCGCGCTCGGCGCCATCGCCGCGCTCGCGACGAGCTACACGATCGTCGTCGAGAAGAAGGAGCCGGAGATCAAGGGCGAGCTGGCGGGATAGCCGAGAGGAAGTCCCGCACCTCGCGGACCAGCGCCGCGGGATTGTCGTTTTCCGTGGCGTGGCCGCTGCCGGGGATCACCGCGAACCGCGCGCCCGGCACCATCCGGGAGAACCGCTCCACGGTCGCCGGGCGCGCCTCGTCGAACTCCCCAGAGAGGAAGAGCGTCGGCACCGTGATGTCGCGGATCCACGCCCTCGCGTCGAAGTGCTTGAGCGTCCCGGTCGCCGTGAATTCGCTCGGCCCCCACATGTACTCGTACACGAACGCCCCGCTCCTCGCGCGGGCGCTGTCGGCGCTGGCACTGTCGACGACCGGCTGGCGGCGCAGGTGGCGCGCATAGTACTCCGTCACCGCAGCCTGGTAGGCGGGATCGTCGTAGTGCCCGTCCGCCTCGTGAATGGCGATCGCCGCGCGCAGCGAGTCGGGCATCAGCGCGATGAGCGAGTCCGCGTCCTCCTCCCACGCCGCGGTCGTCACCAGCGGCGACGACAGGATCACGGCGCGCACCCCCGACGGATGGGTGCCCATGTAGGCCTCGACGAGCATGGCACCCCACGACCGACCGTAGAGGATCACCTCGTCGAGTCCCAGCGTGTCGCGCAGCGCCTGCAGCTCCCGGACGTATCGCTCCACCGTGTAGAGCGTCGTGTCGGTCGGGTGATCCGCCTTCCCCGCCCCAAGCTGGTCGTAGCGGTACACCGGCCGGTCGCCATCGAGCGCCGACCACGCCTTGAGTCCGAACGAGCCGCTCCCCGGCCCGCCGTGGATCACGAGCATCGGCGTCCCCGGCCCGTCGGCGACGCGGGCGTACCAGATCCGGCCGCCCTCGACCGGGACGTATCCCTCGGCCGGCGGTCGGGAGGTGGCACACGACGCCAGCAGCAGCACGCCAAGCCACTCGATTCGCCGACCGCCAATCGCGATTCTCGTCAAAAGTGTTCCTCCGGCAGGCTGCCCGTGGGGAGGTGCTTCCATGGCGCCGCCTTCCAGTTGTCCTGGTGGGTGACGTCGCCGGTCCAGGCCGGCAACGGCAGCAGCAGGTCGCGCGAGAGCGCCGCCACGTAGGGCTCGTAGAGCAGCCGGAGGTCGGCGAGCTGGCGCTCCGCTTCCCGCGGCTCGAAGCGGATGCCGACCCCGTCGAGCTGGTGGACCAGCTCGCGGAAGGCCGGCGAGCCGAGCCGGTCGACCGCCTGCGCCGGGGGCTCGGAGCGCATCACCTGGGCGATGTCGACCGCGGCGTGCCGCGCCATCGCGAAGGTGAGGCGCGCCTGCCGCGCGCACGATCCCTCGAAGCCGACCATCACCAGCGCGCTGGTGTCGAGCACGGTGGTGAGCGCCATCAGCCACGACTGGTTGCGGTGCTGCGACCGGAAGTAGCCGAGCACCGCGTAGGAGAGGTGGCTCTCGAGCACCTCGGCCGACCAGCGCTCCCAGTCCACGAGCAGCCGGTCGAGGACCTCCTGCGCGTCGGGACCGTGGCGCCGCAACAGCTCGCCGGCCGCCGGGGGCGAGCCGGCCCGGGCGTCGAGCTGGGCGATCGCGATCTCGCGGCGGGAGAACGCCTGGTAGATCACCGGCATGTAGCCGATCACGACCGCGAGGAAGGCGAAGCCGATCCCCGCCTCGGTCACCACCAGCACCTTCGCCATGGTGTGGTCGGGCGTGACGTCGCCGAGGCCCAGCGTGAAGAAGGTCGTGCCGCTGACGTAGAGGTCGTCGAGGAACCCGGGCAGGTGGCCAGCCATGTGCATCGACGAACCGTCGGCCCACTGGAGGATCGCGAAGGCGACGATGATCCCGAGTGCCCAGACGGCGATGAGGAGCAGCAGCGAGAGCGGCCCGAAGACGCCGAGCAGCGCCTCTCGGGCGGAGCCGCGGAGCCGACGCGCGAGGCCGCGCCATGCGCGCCACGAGGTGCGGTAGAAGAAGCCGCTGAGTCGCCAGCGGCGGCGCACCTGCCGGGGCAGCACGATCGTCTCGAAGGCGTCGCGCAGCATCGCGAGCAGCAGCAGGGTGCCGGCGACGGCGCCGAGGGGATGCATCGCGGGAATCTACTCGCCGGCGGGCCGGCGGCGAGGACGGAACCACGGTCGCCCCGACGGTGTTCGGTCTCTACCACCTTCGACGGGAGCGACGGCGATGACGCTGGACCTGACGGGACGGAGCGCGCTGGTCACCGGGGGCACCAAGGGGATCGGACGCGCCGTGGCGGAGGCGCTCGCCGGCGCCGGGGCGCACGTCGCGGTCGCGGCGCGGACGCGGGACGAGGTCGACGCGACGGTGCGCGCCCTCGAACCGCTGGGGACGGGGACCAAGGCGGGCTTCGTCGCCGACGTCGCCGACCCCGTCGCCTGCCAGCATCTCGTCGCCGGGGCGGCCGAGGCGCTCGGCGGGCTCGGCATCCTCGTCAACAACGCGGGGATGGGGATCTTCAAGCCGATCACCGAGCTCACCTGGGAGGAGTGGCG
>CAZKYO010000021.1:8241-55045 GCA_964557115.1 uncultured Gemmatimonadaceae bacterium | reverse complement strand
GAACCGCGCGAAGTCGGGGTGGCGGAAGGCCCGGAAGGGGCCGCTCAGGGCGGCGGCACGGGCCTGGTCGAGGAAGAGCCGGAGGCGAGGCACTCGGAGAAGATACGATGTCGAGCGGTTCTGCAGCGTCGAAGGCGGAGTCAGGTGACTCCTGACCCGTCACGAGTCACCAGTCACCGCTCAATCCACCGCCACCCACGTCACCGTCACCTCCGTCGGCGCGAGCCGGCGGAACTGTCCGCCCGCCCCCAGCGACGCATCGACGACCGCCACGCTCGGCGGCGTGCCCGGCGTCGCGGTCGTGACCTCGAGCAGGTCGCGGTTGCCGAGCGGCCCCACGAGCAGCACCAGCGGGCTGCCGCCGTCGCCGACGCGCGCAAGCACGCCCGTCCCCGCGACGACCGTCACCGCGCCGCTGATCCCCCCCAGCGACACGAGCGCCGAACCCGGCTCGCCCGCCGCCGCGGCGAGCCGCAACCGGTAGGTCTCCGTCGGCGCCGGCGCGCTGGGGCCGCTGCCGCATCCGGCGACGAGCATCAGCGCCGCGCAGGGCGCGAGGAGTCGCCTCATGGCCGGCCCTCCGCCGTCGAGCGTCGCTGCACGACCGCGCCAAGGCTGGCGCCCGGCGTGTCGTGGACCAGCTCGGCGAGGTCGCCGACGTCGAACGCCCCGTTCTGGTTGCCGATGGCGTCGAGCGTGCTGCGGCGCTGCGCGCTGAGCGTGCCGCGCCCGAGCAACGCCTCCGTGGCGAGCTGGATCAGTTCCGCGGCCGAGACGAAGCTCGCGTTGACCGACACCGGTGCCGTGACCGAGAGGACGCACGCGCCGGCGGACCCCGCGCAGGCACCCGACCAGCCATCGGGGTACCCGCTGCTCGTGAAGTTGAGCGTCAGCGACGTGCCGGTGACGAACTCCGCGCTGCAGGTGCCGGTCGTCACCCCGCCCGCACGACTGCACGAGATCCCCGCCGGCGCGGAGGTGATCGTGGCATCGGCACTGCCGGCCAGCGCCACGGTGACGACGTACCTCGGCAGCGTGAACGTCGCCGTCACGCCCCGGGCCTGGTCGACCGTGACCTGGCAGTCGCCGCTGCCGCTGCAGGCGCCGCTCCAGCCCGTGAAGCTCCCCGCCACGGCAGCCGCGGTGAGCGTCACCACGGTCCCCTCGGTGAACGTCGCATCGCAGCCACTGCCCGCCACCCCGGCGATGATCGTGCAGCCGATGCCCGCCGGCGACGAGGCCACCGTGCCCGACCCGTCGCCGCCACCACTGATCGTCAGCGGGTGCGTCGGGAGGGTGAACGTCGCGCCCACCGCGGCATCGGCATTGAGCGTGACGGCGCACCCGCCGGCGCCGCTGCAGGCGCCGGTCCAGCCGGTGAAGCTGCCCGCGGTGGCGTTCGCCGCGAGCGTCACCACCGTGCCCTCCGTGAACGGGGCGCTGCACGTGCCGGTCAACGTCCCGGCAGTCGCCTGGCACGAGATCCCGGCCGGGGTCGAGGCGATCGTCCCGGTGCCGGTCCCCGCGGGCGTCACGGTGAGGACGTGCGTGACGACTGGCTCGAAGCGGGCCGTGACGGCACGCGCGGTCGACATCGTCACGGCGCAGGCGCCGCTCCCGGTGCAGGCACCCGTCCATCCCGCGAACGCGTTGCCGCCGGCCGGATTCGCGACCAGCTGCACGGTGCTGCCGCCAGGGAAGTTTGCGCTGCACGACCCGCTGGTGCTCGCGGCCACCGTCGTGCACGCGATCCCGCTTGGCGACGAGGAGACCGACCCGGTGCCGGCACCCTGGCCGCTCACGGTGAGCGTCTGCGAGGCCGCGGCGGTGAAGGTGGCGGAGACCGACCGCGCCTGGTCCATCGTGACCTGGCAGCTGCCGGTGCCGCTGCAGGCGCCGCCCCAGCCGCCGAAGGTCCCGCTGGTGGCGCTCGCGGTGAGCGTGACGATCGTGCCGTCCGTGAAGGACGCGCTGCACGTCCCGGTCGTGCTGCCGGCCGTCGAGGTGCACGCGACCCCCGACGGAGCGGAGGCGATCGTTCCGTTGCCCGTTCCCGCGCCGGCCACGGTGAGGAGGCGCGAGACGCCGGGCATCGTGACCGTCACGTTCCAGCCGTTGGCCGTCGCGGCGCCGACGGTGACGAGGATGCCGGTGCCCTCGGTCCACGTCTCTCCCGTGACCCAGATCGCGCCGGCGTCGTTGGGGTCGCCGTTGTTGTCGGGATCGACGACCCTGGCCGGGATGCCGGCGCCCGGCGTCACCTTGTGGATGATCACCCCTTCGCCCGGCAGCGGCGTGTCGTACCCGACGTGACGCCGCGCCTCGAGCGTGTAGAACTGCGACGTCGCCCCGATCGGGATCACGATCTCGAGCGGATCGGTCCCGGCGGTGGGCAGCTCGCTCCGCTCGAGGACGTACGACTGCACCCCCGGTCCGACGGTCACCTTGCGGCCGGCGGGAATCCAGCCGAGCAGGTCCTTGTGGTAGATGATCGTCTGGCCACCGGTGTAGCTGCTCGTCGCCGGGTTGTAGACGAGGTACGAGTTGCTCATCACGTCCCAGTCGCTGTCATACGTCACGCCGTAGGGACCCGAGGAGTGCGGCAGCCCGAGCGAATGGCCGACCTCGTGCTGATAGACGCCGTGCTTCGAGGCCTGGGTGGCCCAGAGCGGCATCCACGTCATCGGCCACGACCGCGACACCCCATCGAGCGTCATGAACCGCGAACCGCCCCAGGCGAACCCGTCGAGGTCGCCGTTGACCTGGATGATGATGCCGGCAAAGCTCGCGAAGTTGACGGTCGCATCGGCCTGGGCGGTGCAGTCCTGCGCCAGGAGGTCGAGGTTCGCCGACGAGCCGGTCACGTAGGTCGAGCGCGGTGACGGCAGGTTGAACCAGCCGTACGCCGCGCTGCCGGTGAAGTTCATCTGGTCGTCGGAGACCTCGCGATAGAAATCGTCGAGGTTTGGATACCCGGGTCCCATCAGCGCGCTCGCCTCGGCGACCGAGATCGGCGAGCTGGCGATGTCGGAGAAGCGGCAGAGGAGCACCACGTAGGGCTTGGCGCCGAACTGGGGCGGCTGGAGCAGCGAGGCGCCGGCCGCCTGGCGCAGGGTGGTGGCCTGAAGGCGCGGCGAACCCGCGACCGCCGCGGCGGTGGTCCCGCCGAGCGTGACGCGGCGCCCCTGCAGGGATCGGAACCCTCCCTCGCGACTCACGAGCGCGTCGGGGAGGTCCACTCGCCAGACTGTCCCGGCATCGTCCCGCAGGCTCCACGCGAGGCGTGGCTGGGCCGCAGGGGAGGCGGGGTCGCCGTACCGACCCATCAGGATCCCGTTCAGGGAGGCCGGCTGCTGGGCCGCCAGCGCGGTCGCGAACAGCGGGGCAAGCAGCCCGAGGCACAGCCCCGCCACTCCGCGTTGGATCATCCTCGCTCCGCCTCGGTATACCTGTCTCGCGGGGCCCTGGTGCCCCATCCCTCAAATATCGGCTCCCCACCACAGCCGGCACAGGTGCAGGACCCCGAGCCCGATCCGCTCGTCACGGCCCACCCTCCGCCCTGCCCGCACCGCCTCCCTCCCCACCGATTCTTCGTTCTCGGTTCTCCGTTCTCGGTTCTCCGTTTTCGGTTCTCCGTTCTCCGTTCCCTGCGCTCTGCTCTATCTTTTCGTGCATGCGCTACACCACCTGGAGCAAGTTCCTGCCCGGCCTCGCCGACCAGGTGAACCTGCAGGCGCTGCTCGACCAGCTCTCCGACTTCCTGCTCCAGTCCGGCTTCAACGACATGCCCGCCTGGTGGGGCGAGCCGGGCGACCCGGAAGGCAACCGCACCCTCGCCGACCTGCAGGAGGCGATCCTCCGCGCGCTGATGGAGTCGAGCCAGCTCACGCCGGAGATGCTTCGCTTCCTCCGCAACGGTACCACCGGCGACGAGGAGCGCGACGGCGAGATCCAGCGCGAGATCGCCGACCTGCTCGACCGGATCGTCCAGCGATTGGTCGAGGAAGGCTACCTCGACCTCAAGTCACCGACCGGCCAATCGATCCCTGCCGATCGCCTGCCGGGTGGCGAGGCTCGCGCGGCCGCCCGCACGGTGCACTTCGACCTGCGCGAGAAGGGCGCCGACTTCCTCGGCTACAAGACGCTGCGCGACCTCCTCGGCGCGATCGGCAAGAGTGCCATCGGCGCCCACGAGACCCCGCACCTCGCCTCGTCGATCGAGAGCGACGCCGCGTCCAAGCCATGGGAGTTCGGCGACGTCCTCAACCTCGACGTGCCCGCGACCCTGCTCAAGGCGATCGATCGCCACGGCCTCGGGGTCCCGATCCCGCTGGACTACGACGACCTGATGGTGACGCAGTCGGAGTACCGCTCGTCGGCCGCCACCGTGCTGATGCTCGACTGCTCCCATTCGATGATCCTCTACGGCGAGGACCGCTTCACGCCGGCGAAGAAGGTGGCGCTCGCCCTCTCGCACCTGATCCGCACCCAGTTCCCCGGCGACAGCGTCCGGGTGGTGCTCTTCCATGACGGCGCCGAGGAGGTGCCGCTGGCCGGCCTCGCCAACGTGCAGGTGGGGCCGTGGCACACCAACACTGCCGGCGGGCTGCGCCTCGCCCGCCGGATCCTGTCCGGCCAGAAGAAGGACATGAAGCAAATCGTCATGATCACCGACGGGAAGCCCTCGGCGCTCACCCTGCCAAGCGGCGAGGTCTACCTCAATCCGATGGGCCTCGACCCCCGGATCCTCAAGGCGACGTTTGCGGAAGTCGCCGCCTGCCGCCGCAGCAACATCATGATCAACACGTTCATGCTGGCGCGGGAACGGCAGCTGGTCGACTTCGTCATGCAGGTCTCGCGGATCTGCCGAGGCAAGGCGTGGTTCGCCTCGCCGATGACGCTGGGGCAGTACATCCTCATGGACTTCCTGAAGGGCAAGACGAAGCGGGTGGCGTGACCTGTCACCCCGAGCGCAGCGAGGGGGCGAAGCCCGGATCCCGGGTTCCGCCCCCTCGCTGCGCTCGGGGTGACAACCTCAGCGATACCTGATTGTCTTCACCTCGCGACCCGCCGGCATCATCTGCCCGACCGGCACGCTGTTGATCAGCGAGAGGTCATCGGCCGTCGCCGCGCCGCCGCTCTGCTGGGCGAGGCGATCGACGGTGGTCGGCGCGGTGAGCCGGACGAGATGCAGCTCCTTCACCCGGCGAAACTGCTGGCTGGCCGACGTGGGCGCGAAGGAACGCAGCGAGGCCTGCACCGTCCCCATCAGCTGCGCGCTCGCCGAGGCGAGCGTAAGCCCCATGAAGCGGTAGACGCTGCCGCGGTACTCGATGAAGAGCGCCTCGCCATCGAGGACCTGGTTCTGCTGGGTCTGGGCGCGGAACCGCACCGAGGACGCCGTCAGTCCGGTGATCGTCAGCGGTCCGCCGCCAGTCACCTGGAGCCCCTGCTGCTGCGAGAAGGCCTGGGCGGCGGCGCTTGCGCTCTGCCCCTCGGCCGGCGCGAGCTCGATCTGGGCCTGGCCGTTGGGCTCGACCGCGACGACCCGGGCGGCCTGGTTGACGCCCTGCCAGTTGACCGGCGCGTCGAACTGGAATCGCAGCTCCGGATGCAGGAAGCGGTTGTTCTCGAAGTAGCCCTGCCGCGGATCGGGCCCGTACACCAGCCCCTCGAGGTGCGAGAGGAACTCGTCGTGCCGCACGACCAGATTGGCGAACGAGGAGACGGTGTCGGCCCACGACTGCGTCGCCGCGACGCGGTCGCCCGGATCCGGATGCGTCGAGAGGAACCCCGGCAACCGGCCGCCCTCCGACGATGCGCTGACCCGCTGCAGCGTCATGAAGGTCTTCGGCATCTCGCGCACGTCGTAGCCGGCGTGCAGCGAGTACCGGTGGCCGAGCTGGTCGGCCTGCCGCTCGTCGCCGCGGCTGTACGAGAGGAAGAGCAGCCCGGCACCGGTCTGCACGGCCTGCCCGACGGCACCGCCGGCGATGTCCGGACGCGCGATCGCCCCCGCGATGAAGATCCCGGTGAAGAGCTGCTGCTGGGAGATCTGGTGCACGCTGTGCTTGGCGGTCACGTGACCGATCTCGTGGCCGAGGACCCCGGCCATCTCCGCCTCGGAGTTGAGCACCGCCAGGATGCCGCGGGTGATGAAGATGAACCCACCCGGCGCGGCGAAGGCGTTGATCGACGGATCGTCGACGACGTGGAACTCCCAGGGCAGCCCCGGCCGTTCGGAGGCCTGCGCCATCCGGCTGCCGACGGTGGTGACATACTGGGTCAGCGCCGCGTCGTCGACGAAGCCCGCCTCCTGGCGGGTCGCCTCGACCGACTGGCGTCCCATGGCGATTTCCTGCGACTCGCTGACGAACGAGAGCTCCGACTTGCCGGTCACCGGGTTGGTGGCGCAGCCGGCGAGGAGCAGGAGGGCGGGGATCAGGGATGAGGTGCGCATTGGCCCTTGGGTTGGCGGTTGCGATATCATACCGACCGCCATGGAGAATGTGCCAATCCCGCCCCCGGGGGCAGCCCGCCCTGCCCCGCCGCCCCCGCTGCCGCCGGCGCTCACCAGCGCCGATCCCAGGGTCGCCTTCGTCCTGAAGCTGGGCCGCGCCCTGCACACCTCGGGCTACAGCGCCCCGCGGCTCGAGGAGGCCCTCGGCCTCGCCAGCGAGCGACTCGGCCTCGTGGGACAGTTCTTCTCGACGCCGACCTCGATCATGGCCTCGTTCGGGCCCCAGGACGACCAGCGCACCTTCATGATCCGCGTGGAACCGGGCGATTCCGACCTCGGCAAGCTCGCCCGGGTCGACCAGGTCACCCGGGACGTGCTGAACGGGCACCTCACCCCGCTCGAGGGAAACGTCGCGATCGACCGGATCGAGGCGATGCCGCCGGCCTACGGGAAGGCGCTCACCACGGTGGCGTTCGGCGTCGCCTCGGGAAGCGCGGCCCGCTTCCTCGGCGGCGGTGCGTGGGAGGCGGTCGTCGGCCTCGCGATCGGCCTGGTGATCGGCGTGCTGGCGCTTGAATCGGGACGCCATCCACGCCTCGCTCGCGTGTTCGAGCCGGTGGCCGCGTTCACGGCGTCGGCCATCGCGGCCCTGGCGGCCACCGCCGGGGTGCCGGTGTCGGTGCTGCTCGCGACCCTTGCCGGCGTGATCGTGCTGATCCCGGGCCTCACCCTCACGACGGCGATGACCGAACTCTCCACCAGGCACCTCGCCTCGGGCACCGCGCGGTTGATGGGCGCGCTGGTGCTGCTGCTCGGCATCGCGTTCGGCATCGCCCTCGGCACCAAGTCGGTGTCGCTCGCCTTCGGCAGCGTGCCGATCAACGATCCGATCGCGCTGCCGGGCTGGACGCTCTGGGTCGCGATGCTGATCACGCCGCTCGCCTTCGTGATCCTGCTGCGCGCGGAGCTGCGCGATGCGGGGTGGATCATCCTGGCCGGGGCCCTGGCGTTCTGGGGCGCGCAGCTCGGCGCGAGGCTGCTCGGGCCCGAGCTCGGCGCGTTCGGCGGGGCGTTGCTCACCGGCGTCGGCAGCCAGTGGTACTCGCGGCTCACCAACCGGCCGTCGCAGATCACCCTGGTCCCCGGGCTGCTGTTGCTGGTGCCCGGGAGCATCGGCCTGCGCTCGCTCACCTCGATGATGGACCGCAACGTCCTCCTCGGCGTCGAGGGGGCGTTCCGGATGGGGCTCATCGCCGTGGCGCTCGTCTCGGGGATCCTGATCGCGCGCGTGATCTCGCCCAGGCGGCCGCTGATGGAGTAGCGACGGCGCCTACGGTCGTCCCTCGCCGATCGTCGCCGCCTCGCCCACGGCCACCAGTTCGTCGCGGCCGCCGAGGTCGAGCCAGAAGCCGAGTTCGTCGTTCGCCATCGCGGTCCACTCGCCGTCGGTGAGGCGGTAGGCGAGGCCGAGTTCTCCCACCACGTAGACGTGCTGGCCGATGCCGCGGACGGCGCGGATGTGGTTGAGGGCCGGCGGGAACTGCTTGGTCCAGCCGCGACCGTCCGAGTGGAGCACGGTGCCGAAATCGCCGACGATCCAGGCGTCGTTGGGCGAGCGCTCCCAGGCCCCGCGCAGGTTCTGGTCGGATCCGACGCCGATCGGGTGCAGCACGCTTCCGTCGAAGAACATCGCCGTGCCGCTGTCGCCGACCACCCAGAGCCGGTTCCAGCTGTTGCCGCCGATGTCGCGGAGGTAGCGCGTCGTCGCGGTCGGCAGCGCGCGCCACGCCCCGCCCTCGCGCACCATCGCGAATCCGCCGGCGCCGACCACGAGTGCGTGCTGGCCGTCGTACCACACCGAGCGGAGCACGCCGACGCCCGGGGTCGCCTCGACCTGCCAGGCGTTGCCGTCGAAGTGGAGCACCGCCCCGCTGTCGCCGACGGCAATCCGGTCGGTGGCGGAGGGGCCGTCGATGGCGAGCAACGTGGCCGGCGAGGGGATCGCGATCGGCTGCCAGCCGCCCTGCTGGCGACGGAAGCCGACGCCGCCCTCGCCGACGGCAATCGCATCACCGTCCGGTGCGACATGGACACCATAGAGGCGCGTGCTCGTCTCGCTGGTGCCCCACCCGGTCTTCTCGTCGAGGATCGTGCCGTTCCAGCCGGCGGCGACGCGACTCCCCGGCGCCCCGGTGATCGCCCGCAGGTTCTCGCGCGCCCCGGCCACCGTCACCTTCTGCCACGTGATCCCGTTGCCGCGCAGGAGGGTGCCGCCGTTGCCGGCCGCGAGGAAGGAGTTGCCGCCCTCGCTCGTCACTTCGAACAGCGCCTGCGTGGTCGGCGCCACCGAGCGCTCCCACGTATCGCCGTCACGGAGCAGCACGGTGCCATCGGCCCCCACCGCGACCATCCGCCCGCCGGCGTCGGCCGTCACGGAGAACAGCGTGGCGGTGGTTGGCGACGGCACCGTGCTCCACGTCCGTCCGCCGTCGTCGCTCTCGAGGATGACGCCGTTCTGGCCCACCGCCGTGAGGCGCGAGGCGTCGAGGGCGGCGATGCCCCACACCTCGTCGGCCACCGGGACCTGGGCCCGCTTCCACTCGCCGCCTTCGAGGTAGAGAATCGTCCCGCCGGTGCCGGTGACCCACGCGTGCTGGTCGTCGATCCCCTTCATCGAGAGCAGTGTCGCCCCGCCGCCCGGGATCGCGACCGGAAGCCAGTTGTTGCCCTCGCGCTGGAGCAGCAGCGAACCGACCGCGACGAAGAGATCACCGCTGCTGGTGCCCCAGATGCCGAGGACGAACTCGGTCGAGGCGACCCGCTGCACTTGCCAGGGACCACCGGGCACGCGGCTGAACAGGATCCCGACGCTGCCGCCGACGTACTGCGTGCCTGCGGCGTCGGTGTAGGCCACGAGCAGCGAGACGGGCGCCAGTCCCTGCTGGACCGATGCGAGGCGTCCCGCCGGATCCACGGGCGTGATTGGCGGATCGGTGATCGTGTCGTGGCCGCACCCCGCCGACAGGAGGAGGGCGAGGAGCAGGCAGTGACGGGTGGCAGGGCGGCGCGGCATCAGAGGAAGCACACCTGCTCACCCCCGCGAGGCAAGCTTGGTCACATCGACTCCCCGGATCCGGACCGTGCGAGCCGGAGGGCGACGACGTGGGCGCGCTGGCGCTCGAAGAGGAGCGCACCGAGGGCGGCCGAGATCGCCGCGGGGAGCGCGGCACGGAACGGGGCGTCGCCTCGCGACCCGAACCCGGCCAGCAGCATCGCCACGACGATGGGCGGCGTCGCGATCGCGGGCCACCCGCGGTCGGTGCGGCCGCGCGCCTCGGCGAGCAGGTAACCGAGCACCGTCGTGGCGAGGAACGCGCCGAGCCACCGAAGGATCGCCTGTTGCGCCGCGCCCTTCCCTGCCGCGAGGCCCGGCACCATCCCCGGGAACGTCGTCGCGACGAGCAGCGGCAGCAGCAGGAGCGCCGTCATCCAGACGGCGCGCGGCTCGACGCGTCGCTCGATGCGCTGCATCGCGCGAAGGAGCAAGTCGGCAAGGGGCAGCACGCACAAGCCCGCCGGCACCGCGACAAGCAACAGCCGCGGCGCCCGCGCGGCGAGCGGCAGCAGGGCGACGGCCGACCACGCCAGGAAGAGCAGCCAGAGTCGCAACCCGATCGGGCGCTCCGGCACGCTCGTGCTGCGGGCGGCGGCGGTGAGGGCAAAGGCGACCGCGACCGAGGCGGAGAGCGTCGCCGGCACGCCGGCCGAGCCGCCGAGCGCCAGCGACCAGCACGCCGGGACCATCAGCCAGGTGAAGCCGACCAGCGGGAGGTCGAGGAAGAGGCGACCGACCAGGCCGGCGCCGTCCCCGACCCAGCGGCGGAAGAGCGAGGATCCCCATGCGCCGATCCCTGCGCCGAGGCCGTTCGCCAGCACGTCGGTCCAGGACGAATACCGCCCGGGCAGGAACAGCTGGGTCCACTCGATGGCGAACGAGGCGAGGGCGCCGAGACCCAGCACGGCGAGGATCCCGAGCCGCCCGCGCAGCAGCCGGTGGAGGAGGAAGCCGGCCGGGAGGAAGAGCACCACGTTGAGGGTCAGGTCGGCCAGCAACCCCTCGTGCGGGCCGAGGAGCTGGGGCATCGTCCCGGAGGCGGGCCCGAACTGGAACGGGGCCAGGACGATCACCAGCAGGGCGATGACCTGGTATGCGAGGAGGAGGACCCCGAGGCGCCGTCCGGTATCCGGGACTTGCGGGCCGGATTTCATAGTGATATCATATCGATGTCACCCTATTGAGGATGGCTTTCGATGATCAAGGAAATCCAGCGTTCGGCCACCAATGGCATCTTCGCGCTCCTGGCGCTCCTCGTGGCGGGCGGACTCTCCGCCGTATCGCTGATCCGGGGAGCCGCCCTCCAGGTCCCGCTCCTCATTGTCAGCGGGGTCCTGGGTCTCCTGGCCACGGTGGTCTGCCTCACCGGGCTCATGGCGATCCAGCCGAACCAGGCCAAGGCACTGACGCTCTTCGGCAAGTACAAGGGCACGGTCCGGACCGAGGGGCTCTGGTGGGCCAATCCGTTCATGGCGAAGAAGACGGTCTCGCTCCGGGTCCGCAACTTCGAGACCGCCAAGCTCAAGGTGAACGACCTCGACTCCAACCCGATCGAGATCGGCGCGGTCGTGGTCTGGCAGGTCTTCGACAGCGCCGAGGCGCTCTTCGTGGTCGACCACTACGAGGACTACGTCCGGGTGCAGAGCGAGTCGGCGGTCCGCACGCTGGCGACGCAGTACCCGTACGACGCGCACGCCCCGGGGATCGTCTCGCTCAGCCACAACGCGGCCGACATCTCCGAGAAGCTCGCGCACGAGGTGCAGGATCGGCTCCAGAAGGCGGGGATCAACGTCCTCGAGGCGCGGATCACCCACCTCGCCTACGCGCCCGAGATCGCCGGGGCGATGCTGCGCCGCCAGCAGGCCACCGCGATCATCGCCGCCCGCGAGAAGATCGTCGAGGGGGCCGTCTCCATGGTCGACATGGCGCTGAAGCAGATCGAGGACCAGCAGATCGTGAAGCTCGACGAGGAGCGCAAGGCGGCGATGGTGTCGAACCTGCTCGTCACGCTCTGCGCCGACCAGCCGATGCAGCCCGTGGTCAACACCGGGTCGCTCTACAACTGATCCGGCACCGTGGCTGATCGCAAGGCGTTCCTGGTCCGTCTCGACCCCGCGCTGCACGATGCGCTGCAGCGCTGGGCCGGGGCGGACCTGCGTTCGCTCAATGCCCAGGTGGAGTACCTGCTGCGCGAGGCGCTGCGGCGCGCCGGTCGCCTCCCGCCCGACGCCGACGCGTCGCCGGACCGCTAGCGCCGCGGCCGGGGCTCGGCCGGCGGCTCCACGTCGGGCTGGTCGGTGTCGCCCTTCCCTTCCGCGCGTTCTGCGCGGGCCCGCGCCGCCAGCAGGCAGTAGTTCCGCTTGACCTGGTCGAGCTGGTCCTGCTCCAGCTCCTCCAGGTCGAGCAGTGCGTTGTGGGCGCCGGTTGTCGCGCGAATCAACTCGTCGAGCTTGATCTGCACCGCCTCGGCGTCGCGGTTCTGGGTGTTCTGAATCAGGAACACCATCAGGAAGGTCGCGATGGTGGTGCCGGTGTTGATCACCAGCTGCCAGGTGTCGCTGAAGCGGAAGAGCGGCCCGGTGACCGCCCAGGTGAGGACCACGAGCACCGCGAACACGAACGCCACGGGGCGACCGGTGACACGCGCGGTCCACTTGGCGAGTGACGAGAAGCGGGACTGCCGGGTGCGCGACGCCATCGACGCCTCGACGAAAGGGTGGTGCGGGGACCCTCACCCCCGCGCGCGGAATCTACCGTGCGCGCCGCGGCCTCACTCGATCGCGTCGAGCGTCGCCGAGCGGTGCTCGGCGAGCATCTCGGCGACCGGGCCGGCCGCCCCCACCAGCACCACGCGTCCGCAGCCGGCTCCCGTCGCCGCAAGCAGCGCCGCTGGAGAGGTGACCGCGGCGGTCACGTCCGAGGCAACCACCCGTCGGTCGGCGAGCGCCGAGCGGATCCGGTCGGGCCGCGGCAACCCATCGCCGCCATCGGCCGGGACCAGGGCGGCAGCGAGGCCCTCGAGCCCGGCGGCCTCCCCGACCGCGAGGGCGATTGCCTCCGGGAGGGACGTGCACACCAGCGTCGTCGCCGAGCTGTCCAGCCTCCGCCCCCACCAGCTCACCGCGTCGGGCCGCGCGACGAACCCGCTCCGTGCCGCACGCTCCCACCCGGCCTGCACCTCCCGGGCGATCGTTGCCGCGCGGTCGGGCTCGTCTGCCCGGCCGTGGCCGTCGAGCAGGGTGCCCAGCGCCCAGGCGACGCTTCCCCCGGCCACCTGCGCGAGGGCGCCGGGACGGGGCTCGATCCCGGCCCGACGCAGGGCCTCGTCGACGGTGCGGAGCAGCGCTCCTCGGTCGTCCACCAAGGGGCCGACCAGTTCGACGACCATCGGTCCGGTCAACGCGCTACCTTTGGGCGACATCGCCGGCCTCATTCCAGAACGGGAAGACGCACATGAAGCTCCGAAACCTGCTCGCCACCCTCGCCTGCATCACCGCGATCGCCGCGTGCGGCGACAAGGGTGGCAACGACGATGCCGCGGCAAACGACACGACGGCGGCCATGGCACCGGCCGACACCGGACCGAAGATCCCGCGCGTGATGGCGATTGACGTCGGCCTGGCCGCCGACTCGCTCGGCCGGATCGTCGGCGGGTCGCTCGAGTCGTTCCCGGAGCCCGACACGCTCTTCGTCGGCGTGCGGACCGAGAACACCGCGGCCGGCACCCCGGTCACCATCCGCCTCCTGCAGGGCACCAAGACCCTCGAGTCAGTCACCACCCCGACCGGTACCCCGGACGAGGCCGGCGCCGCGCGTGCGATGGCGAGCCTGCCGGCCGCCGCCAAGGTCCCTGCCGGGAGCTACCGCATCGAAGTGCTGCTCGACACCGTCTCGCAGGGTGTCCGCGAGATCGCGATCGGCGCACACTGATCCTTCGCGAGTCCTGATCGCGACGGGCCGCCTGAGGGCGGCCCGTCGTGCGTCAGTCTTCCGTGCTGTGGCCGTTCGGCCGAACGGTCCGCTCCACCCGCTGCCCCAGGGTGAGCACGAGCAGCGCGATCGCCGCCCCGATCAGGGCGGGCCAGTGCAGCCCGAGACCCGACGCGAAGCCGAGCCCGGCGACGACCCAGACCACCGCGGCGGTGGTCAGTCCGCGCACCATGCCGAGGGTCTCGCGATGCAGGATCACGCCGGCGCCAACGAATCCGATGCCGGTGAGCACCCCCTGCAGCACGCGCGAGAGGGCGTCCGGCCCGGGATCGACCGGGCCGGCGAGCATCATCACCGGCGCGAACGCCGAGCCGAGTCCGACGAGGGCGAGGGTCTTCAGCCCGGCGGGCTTGTCGCGCATCTCGCGATTGAGCCCGAGCGCGGCACCGATCGCGGTGGCGATCCCGAGGCGGAAGGCGACCTCAGGCAGGGTCACCGTTCGTCCAGGCAATCTGTTCGTGGCTGTTGTCGCAGAACGGCTTGCGTCGCGACCGACCGCACCGACAGAGGACGCACCGGTCGCCCTCGCGGAGGAGTTTCCCTTCCTGGTCGACGATCCGGACCGGCCCCTCGATCGCCAGCGGACCGTCCCGCTCCACCGTGATCGTCACGGTGCCCGGCGCCGCCGGCTCCGCCGTTGCGGGGACCTCGACCTCGGGAAGGATGCGATGGACCGAGGTGACGAGCGAGGCACGCAGCGCCCCGGACGGGCACTGGGCCACCGCCGCGAGCACGTCGTCCGGTGCCGCGGCCTTGGGATCGATCCAGCGGGCGCGCGAGATGTTGAACACGGCCGGCAGCGCCCGCAGGCAGCGCCCGCTGTGGATGCAGCGCTGGGGATCGAAGGTGACCCGGATCTGGCTCGTCTCGTAGACCTGAAGCCGTGGCGGCATGGGGCGGCCTCCTGGCGGGTGTGCGGCACCGACGGTGCAACCTCGAATCGTCGATCGCCTCGGGGGAAAGCTAGTCATGCCGACAGCACGCGGGGATCCTGGGCAGCGCGCCCGGGCGAATCGGCGTCCAATTCGCGGTGGCGGCCGGCCGGGGCCGGACGCTAGACTCGACCCCATGGCAAGCACCACTTCGATGCCCCCGCGACGCACCCTGCTCCGGGCCGTCGCCGACCGGGACCCGGCCTGGGACGGCCTGTTCGTCTTCGCGGTCCGGACCACCGGGATCGCCTGCCGACCGGTGTGCCCCTCGCGCCGCGCCCGTCCCGAGCACCTGGAGTTCTTCAGCACGCTCGCCGCCGCCACCGACGCCGGCTTCCGTCCCTGTCGGCGCTGCCGGCCGGACCGCCGAGCCGAGGTCCCCGCGTGGTGGGATCGCGCCGTGGCGCTCGCCGATCGCGCGGCGAGCGGCCGGGTGAGCGATCGCGCGTTGCGCGAGGCGGGGATCGATCCCGTGCAACTGCGCCGCTACTGCAACCGGCGGTACGGCACCACGTTTCATGCCTGGCTCCGCTCGCGCCGGATCGCCAGTGCCCAGCGTCGCCTGCGCGAAGGAGAGGCCCTGGACCACGTGATTCTCGCATCGGGATATGACTCGCACAGCGGCTTCCGCGACGCCTTCGCCCGGGTCGCCGGGCGCGCGCCCGGCCGGGCACGCCACGCCGAGCCGGTGGCCATCGAGGCCTGGGACTCGCCGATCGGCCCGCTCGTGATGGCCGCCGTCGACGGCGGCATCTGCCTGCTCGAGTTCGGCGACCGCGAGCGGGTGGAGCGCCAGGCCGAGCGGCTGCACCAGTGGTTCGGCGGACCGCTCGTCGCGACCGGGCACCCGCACCTGGTGCAGCTGCGCGGCGAGCTCGAGGAGTACTTCGCCGGCACCCGTCGGGAATTCACCGTGCCGGTCCTCCCGCGCGGCACGCCGTTCGAGCTCGCCACGTGGGCGGCGCTGCGCGACATCCCCTTCGGCGCCACCCGCAGCTATGCCGACGTGGCCCGCGCCATCGGCAACGACGGCGCGGTGCGGGCGGTCGGCAGCGCCAACGGTCGCAACAAGATCGCGATCGTGATCCCCTGCCATCGCGTCGTCAACAGCGACGGCAAGCTCGGCGGCTATGGCGGCGGGCTCTGGCGCAAGCAGCGCCTGCTGGACCTCGAGGCGGGCCTGCTGACGCTTTAGAAGCCGGTGCGACCGGGACGAGGCCGGTCCTGGTCGTGCTCCCTGTCAACTCACCGCGAGCTTGATCCCCGCCGCGAGCAGCACCACCGCCAGCAGCGCGCGGATCGCCGGACTCGGCAGCCGTCGCGCGCCGAGCCACGAGCCGGCGAGCCCGCCGATGGCGACCGCAACCATCCAGGCCGGCAGCATCGTGGGCAGCCGGTCGATCATCGCCGCCTGGCCGAGCAGCCCGGCGGCCGAGTTCACGAGGATGAAGACGACCGACGTCGCGGCGGTGACGCGCAGCGTCGCCCAGCCGAGCAGCAACAGCAGGGGCGAGAGGAAGATCCCGCCACCCACGCCGGTGAGACCGGCGAGCAGGCCGAGCACGGCGCCGGTGCCGAGCGCCGCCCCGAGCGGCGGTTCCCCGCGCGCCTCATCCGGCGCCCGCAGCGTGACCACGAAGCGCAGCGCGGAGAGCACCAGCACGACCCCGACGACCACCCGGTACGCGGCGACCGGCAGCGCGAGGCGCCCGCCGAGATAGGCCATCGGCACCGAGGCGACGGCGAACGGCCAGAGCAGCGACAGGCGGAAGTGGCCGGCGCGCACGAAGTTGGTCGTGCCGATCGTGGCGACGAGCAGGTTCATCACCAGCGCGGCGGGGCGCATCTCCGCCGGGGCGACGCCGATCAGGGCCATCACGGCGAGGTAGCCCGACGCGCCGGCGTGCCCCACGGAGGAGTAGAGCAGTGACGAGAGGAACATCAGGGTGATGCCGACGAGGGGATGCATCAGGATCGGTGGGCCAGGACCGGACGCTCGAGATTGGCGAATCGAGATTCATGAATCGAGCGAGCGCTTGATGGTCGCCTGGCACGTCGAATCGCCAGTCTCGATTCGCGAATCTCGATCACGTCTCCCGCACGGCCGCCACCGCGGTCATTTCGACCCGGCAGCCTGGCTTGAGCGCGGCGCCGCCGATCACCGCGCGGGCCGGGCGGTGGTCCCCGAAGAGCCGGGCGCAGGCGGCGTTGACGCCGGGCCAGTCCTCGCGCGAGAGGACGTAGACGGTGAGCGAGAGGACCAGGTCCAGTCCGCTGCCTGCGGCGTCGAGGATCGCGCCGATGTTCCGGAGCACCTGCTCGGACTGCGACTCCGCGTCGTCGCCGAGCACCAGGCCGGTGGCCGGCTCGATCGGCAGCTGCCCCGAGACGTGCACGAGACCGTGGTGCACGATTGCCTGGCTGTAGTGCCCTGCCGGGGCCGGGGCGCGGTCGGTGCGGACGGGACGCGGCATCAGGGTGCCTTCACGCCGTGGCGCGCGAGGACCTCGCGCAGCCGGCCGATCGGGATCGCGTCGATCGTGCGTCCCTGACCGGAGACGGTGGTGGCGCGGAGGAGGGAGTTGTAGATCGCCTCCTCGGTCGCCTCGATCGTGGCGAGGAACACCGGCGAGATCGCGTCGTTGTCGAGCACCTGCTGTGCCCGCGTGGCGTCGCGGGTGCGGAGGCGGCGCACCGCGTCGGCGGTCGAGAAGGCCAGCACGTAGTCGCCGCTGCCGTTCGAGGCGTCGCTCCCGGTCCGGGCCAGCCCCATGATCCCGCGAGCAGCGACCCGCTCGAGCTGGCGGGGATCGAGCGGGGCGTCGGTGGCGATCACGATGATCACCGAGCCGTCGCCGCGCTCGCGCATCAGCTGGTTGCGATAGGAGTAGCGTCCCAGCTCCTCGCCAACCGGAATCCCGTCCATCTGGAGCACGCCGCCGAAGTTGGTCTGCACCAGCACGCCGACGGTCCAGCCGCCGAGCGAGGCGGGGAGGCGGCGCGACGACGTCCCGATGCCGCCCTTCCAGCCGAACGCGCTCGTCCCCCGGCCCGCCCCCACGCTGCCCTCCTCGACCGGCCCGTCGCGTGCCGCCTCGAGGGCGGCGACCACGTCCGATGCGGCGATCGGGCGCGAGCGGATGTCGTTGAGGCCGCCGTCGTTCGTCTCGCCGACGACCGGATTGATCGAGCGCACCTGCTCCATGCCGGGTCGGGCGAGCATCCAGGCGACAAGCGCGTCGGCGGCGCGCCAGACGCACAGCGTGCAGGTGAGGAGGATCGGCGTCTCGATCTCGCCGAGTTCGTGGACCTGGGTCGTCCCGATGAACTTGCCGAAGCCGTTGCCGACGAACGCCGCCGCCGGAACCCGCTCGAGGAAGGGATTGCCGCCGTGCGGCACGATCGCGGTGATCCCGGTGTTGACCGAGTCGCCGCGTGCCAGCGTAACCTGGCCGACCCGCACACCGGCGACATCGGTGATCGCGTTGAGCGGTCCCGGCGGCAGCACCCCGGGGGTGAGCCCGAGGTCACGGGCTCGTGGCCGGGTCTCCTGCGCGCCGAGGGCGAGCGGCAGCAGCAGGGCGAGGAAGGCGACCCTGGCGTTCACCGGATCCCGCCTCCACCGATGCCGACGAGCACCCCGATCCCGATGCAGAGTGCCCCACCGACGACGGCCAGCGGATGGTCGAGGCTCATCGCCGCGATCGGGGCCCCGAGTCCGAGGCCGACCAGTCCGCCGATCGCGGCACCCCGGCGGCGCCCGTCGTCGAGCCAGCCCAGCCTCACCAGCCAGGCGACGGCGCCAAGGACCCCGAAGGTGCCGAAGACGGTGGCCGCGAGGAAGGTCACCCGGCGGCCGAGTTCCGATCCGACCCATGCCCCCGCCAGCGCCACGATCGCCGGCAGCGCCGACACGAGCAGGACCAGGCGCAGCAGCCGCAGCGGGTAGGCCGGGACGGACCGGGCGGTCAACGCGAGCCGACCTGCAGCGACCGGTTGCCGCCGCCGAGGGCGAAGAGCGGGCAGCCGAACAGGCCGCCGATCCACATCCAGGTCGGATGCGGGAGCGCCTGGAGGTTGAAGAAGACAGTGATCGTGAAGGCGGCGGCGAAGATCCATGTGGCGGTGCCCGACCGCCCGACGCGCAGCGCGATGATCCCGCCGGCGTAGGCCGCGAGGAACCAGCCCGCCAGCACGAGGCCGAGCGAGGCCAACGGCACTTGCCCGGCCTCCAGCGCGCGCCCGAGCGAGGCTGGATCGGTCGGATCTACCCCCGGCGGCAGCGGATGCAGCTGCGCGGCGAAGGCCTCGATGAGCATGACGATCCCCATGGCGACCACCAAGGCGACCACCACCGCGAGGATCCGTCGGAGGGCGGGGGACATCTTCACTCCCGGACGAGGTGATCCCCGGAAGGGTGGCACGATCCACGTCGCGACGCCAGCCCGCACCGGGGTGCCGAACACTGAGAGTATCGGCAAGGCGGCGTCATTCGGGACCGTCCGTCGCCACCAGGGCACGGTAGCGGGGATCGATCAGCAGCGGCTCGAAATCGGCGAACGCCGTGCCGTGGATCCAGTGCCAGCCATCGACCCCCGTGTGGATCGCCTGACCCAGCAGCGTCAACGCCTCGTCGCGGTGGCCGAGCACGGCCGCGACGCGGGCGCGGTACACCAGCCAGGATCCCAGGTCGGCCGGGTCATGGGTCGCCAGGTACGCGGCAGCGGCGGCACTGTCGCCCGCATGGGCCGCGAGCACGGCGGACATGCCGCGGTAGAGGAGCCGCTCGGGGTCCTGTCGACGCAGCGCGTCAAACACGTGGGCGGCGTCGGCCCAACGGTGCTGCCCCACCAGCGAAGAGGCGAGCCAGTAGCGATGGGGCCGGCTGTCGGGCACCACCCGGAGTCGTTGCCGCAGCCACCGCTCCGCGTCGACGAAATAGCGCTGGCCCTCCGCTGGCCGGCCGTGCGCGGTCAATTCCTCGCCGGCGACCACGCGCATCGCGCCCTGCGACCAGTACACGTCGGGGGGCAGGCCATCGTAGGCGGCCAGCACCGAGTCGAGCGCGTCGGTGCGCCCGAGCGAGGCGAACGCGCGGGCGACGATCACGCCCGGCACGCGCTGCGTGGGGTGGCGCCGTTCCATGTTGCCCGCATCGGCGATCTCCGCCTCGTGACGACCGAGCTGGTGTTCGGCGTAGCTGCGGAGGCTCCAGTAGGCGGGCCATCCCCGCATCGGCCCGCGATCCGGATCCAGCGAATCGAGCTGTGCGAGCGCGGCGGCCGGACGATTCAGCGACTCGAGGGACTGGGCCAGCGCGTAGCGCGCCTGGGAACCGGGCGCCAGCTGCACGGCGCGCTCCGAGGCATCGACGGCGCCGGGGATGTCGCCGGCCAGCGACGCGCGGAGCTGCTCCGCACGCGCGACGTGGAACGCGCTGAGGGCCTGTCGCCGCGCGAGCACCTCCGTGACGAGCGAGTCGGCGAGCCGTCGCTGGCCGCCGTTCCAGGCGGCGTACCCCGCGTAGAGCAGCGCCGCGGTGAAGGTCGTGTCGAGGCGCCACGCCTCGAGCATGCCGGCCAGCGACGGCTCGTAGCGATACCCCTCGTAGTCCGTCAGCGCCTGGTCGAAAACGCGATAGGCGGCGTAGGTCGGCGGGCTGGAGGCGAAGGCGACCGCGCTGGCCAGTCGCTCGTCGCGCCGGATCGCCAGCGCGCCCATCACCCGGTCGCGAAGCTCGCGCACGCCGACGGCGGCGGAGTCACGCGCGACGGTCACGGGCGGCGGCGCCGCCAGCACGATCCCGCTCCTCGTGTCGACCAGCTCCACCTGGAATCGCAGCGTGTCGCCGATCAGGTACACGCTCCCCACCACGGCACTCCTGGCGCCGGTCGCATCGCGCAGCACGGTCGCCACGTCGAGTCCCTTCGCCGCCTCCACCGCCGCCCGCGATGCCGGCCAGGCGACCACCGGCATGCCGCCCGCCTCGTGCAGCCCCTGCGTGAGCCAGTCGCCGGCGAGGCGACCGATGCCGGCCAGCGCGCTGTCGCCAGTCTCGTCGGTGAGCGGCGCGACGGCGATCGGCTGCGGCAATTCGTCGACCGGAATCGGCCGCCCCGGGCGGCCGAGGAACCACCACCCCGCCAGCGCAGCGGCGGCCGTGCCGGCGGCGGCGATCCAGGGCCACCGACGCTGCTGGCGGACCGGGGCCACCAGGGCATCGAGGGCGGCAACGAGCAGCGTGGCGGAGGCCGGGCGCCCATCGGGATCCTGGGAGAGCGCCGCCTCCACCAGCGCGACAAGCGGGCGCGGGGCATCGGCACGCTCCGCCGCCTTGGCCCCCGGGTCGCGACGGCCGGTCAGCAGTTCGCGCCCGAGCAGGCCCCAGACGTGGATGTCGGCGCGATGATCGACGGGGGCACCCGCGGCCTGCTCGGGCGCCATGTACCCGGGCGTCCCGATCGCGAGGCCGGGGTCGGTCTCGTGACGCGACCCCGCTGCGCCGTCGAGCTTGGCGACCCCGAAATCGAGCAGGAAGGCGTGGCCGCCGACCAACAGGACGTTCTCGGGCTTGAGGTCGCGGTGCACGATCCCCGCCGCGTGCGCATGCGCGAGCGCGTCCGCGATGTCGCGCAGGATGGTGATCGTGGCGGCGATCGGCAGCGCATGGTCGCGCTCGAGCCGCGCGCGAAGGGTCTCGCCGCCGACGTACGGCATGACGTAGTAGAGCAGCCCGTCGGCCTCGCCCGAATCGAGCAGCGCCAGGATGTGGGGATGGCCGAGTCGGGCGGCGATCTGCACCTCGGCGGCGAAGCGATCGGGGCCGATCGCGGCGGCGAGGCCGGGCTGCAGCGCCTTGATCACCACGTGGCGATCGTGCTTGCGCTCGCGGGCCTTGAAGACGACCGACATCCCGCCCGCGCCGAGTCGCTCCTCGAGGACGTACTGCTCGGCCAGCGCGGCCCCGAGGCGCTGCCGCACGTCGGCCTCGGGCAGCCGCGGCGTCACCGCAGCGCGGTCGAGCGGACCGGGACGATCGTGCGCCGAGAGCATCCGGCGCAGCTGCGACGCGAGCGACGGATCGTCGCCGCAGCGCGCGGCGATCCAGGCGTCGCGTTCCGCGAGCGGCACGTCCACCGCCTCGTCGAACAGCGCCTCGAGCCGGGCCCACTGCCCGCCGTCGGTCACGGTTCCCCGGCGTCTCCGGCCAGTTCGGCGTGCAGCCAGGCACGCGCCTTCGCCCAGTCGCGCTGCACGGTGCGCGTCGTGACGTCGAGCGCGCGGGCGGTCTCGTCCTCGCTGAGCCCGGCGAAGAATCGCAGCTCGACCACCCGCGCCAGGCGGGGGTTCCCCTCGGCGAGGCGCGACAGCGCCTCGTCGACCGAGATCAGGTCGTCGATCGGGATCGCGAAGCCGAGGCGGTCGTCGGCAATGGTGAGGTCCACCGCGGGGCCGCCGCGCTTGAGCGCCCGGCGGCGGCGCGCGTGGTCCACCAGCACCTGGCGCATCGCCCGCGCCGCGAGCGCGAGGAAGTGGGTCCGGTCGACCGGCTCGGGCGCGCGCGGCCCGGCGAGCTTGAACCACGCCTCGTGGACCAGCGCGGTCGGCTGCAGGGTGTGACCCGTCAGTTCGCCCCGCAGCAGGCGGTCCGCGATCTCGCGGAGCTCGCCGTAGAGCCTCGGGAAGAGGGCCTCGGCATCCTCCCCGGCAAGGGGGGGCCGGCCCGGCGGTTCAGTACTCATGCTGGCGCCTCCTGGTCCGAGTCCGAATATACGGCCCGCGGACCGCCGCCGGGCGTCAGCGGGGCACGCTGAACAGTCGCGACCAGCGCACCGCGGAGATGAAGGGCAGCGGCTTGTAGCTCGACGGATCCCAGCTGTAGTAGATGAGCACCGGCGTGCCGCGGACGTTGCGCCGGGGCACCAGTCCCCAGAAGCGCGAGTCGCGCGACTGGTCGCGGTTGTCGCCCATCATCCAGAGCGAGTCGTGCGGGACGACGACCGGTCCCCAGTCGTGGACGTCGGGCGCGTAGCCGTCGGGATCGGCACCGACGTAGTGGGGCAGCTGCATCGCCCGCATGGTCCGGCGAGTGAGCTCGTCGGCATGCCAGGCTGGATCGACGGACTGTGCGTAGGGCTCCTCGAGGGCCGCACCGTTGCGGAGCAGCGTCCCGTTGCGCATCTCGAGCGTGTCGCCCGGCACGCCGATCAGCCGCTTGACGAGCATCGAGTCCTCGATCGGGGAGAGGAACACCACGATGTCGCCCCGTCGCGGGTCCCGAAGGGCCGGCGTGTGCGCATCGACGAGCGGCACCTTGGCCCCGTACAGGAACTTGTTCACGAAGAGCACGTCACCCACCAGCAGCGTGCGCTCCATGCTGGGACTCGGGATCCGGTAGGCCTGGACCACGAAGTTGGTCAGCAACACCCAGGCGACCACCGTCCAGACGATCGCCTTGAGCCATTCCACCACCTTCGACTGCGACTTCGACTTCTCGTTGGCAGGCACCGCGGGACCCCCCGTGGGTTCGGTCACGTGATGGGCCGGACCGTCGCTCGCACTCACGGGGCGAGGCGGTGGGCATGGGCGGCCCGGAGCTTGGCGACCTTGGGGGCGATCACCGCCCGGCAGTAGGCCTGCTCCGGATGCCGCTGAAAATACTGGCGATGGCCCGGTTCCGCGGGCCAGAACGCCTCCAGGGGCCGCACCTCGGTCACGATCGGACCACCGAAGACCGCTTCGGCCTCCAGCCGGGCGATCGTCTCCCGCGCCACGCGGTCCTGCACCGCCGATTCCGTCAGGATGATCGAGCGGTACTGGGTCCCGGTGTCGGGGCCCTGACGATTCAGGGTGGTCGGGTCGTGGAACGCAAAGAAGAGCTCCAGCAGGTCGCCATAGCCGAGCACCGCGGAGTCGAAGGTGACGCGGACCACCTCGGCGTGGCCGGTCGCCCCGCTGCAGACCTGCTCGTAGCTCGGATTCGGTCGCGCCCCGCCGGCGTAGCCGGACTCGACGGAGCGGACGCCCGCGAGCCGCTCGAACACCGCCTCGAGGCACCAGAAACAGCCGCCGCCAAGGGTCGCCGTTTCAATCGGCATGTCAGAAGCTCCAGGTGGCGCGACGACCTGGTCCGACCTTCAGCCGCGACCGCGTGCCGAAACGATAGGTGGGATCCCCCGCGATCTCGCGCCGCAGGCGGAACGTCAGCTCCTTCGGCCCGGTTCCGCCGAACGCCGGGACCACCCTGAGGCGCTGGCTCGGAAACTGGACGACCAGCCCCTGGCCCTCGCCGTAGACTGTCGCCCCGGCAGAGCGGAGCAGACGGTCGACCTCGGGAATCGCCTCGAGCGGCAGGGCGATCGTGGCCGCCTCGAGGTAGTACATCGTCGGCAGGTGCTCCGGATCGAGGGCGTCGTCGGGCTCGGGTGGAGGATCGACGATCGCGACGTCGGCGCGCCGCCCGGCAATTCGCTCCGCCAGGGCACTCCCGGGGACCGGTCGGACCCCGATCCGGACGTCGCCGACGGCGAGCCCCGCCGCGCTGTCCGCCGGCACGAACACGATGCAGGTGAGTCGGTCGCAGAGCCGCACTTCCGCCGGGCCCGCCAGGTATCCGGCGCCATAGCCCTCGGGGAGGAACGCCGAGCGGCCCACGTCCCGGAACATCGCGGAGTCGATGACGATCCGGAGTTGCGTCAGCGAGACGCTGTCGGGTCGGGCGGTCGCCACGGCAAGCGTGGCGAGGAGCGGCAGGATCACGTTCCGGTGCCTTCCGTTCCCGTCGCGGGAGTGAGCCGATAGAGGCCGACGACCGTCGCGCCGGTCGCCTCGTCCTCGATCGGGAAGAGGATCATGTCGCGCCCGAGCCAGCCGAGCGGCAGGCCGCGACCTTCGACCGTACCAAGATACGCCCCCTCCCGATCGAAGACGTCGGCCACCTGGGGCCGGTCGGGGAAGGTGAACCGTCGCACCCAGATCGTCCCCTCGGGTCCGAAGCCGACCTCGGCGATGAGCGGCAGGCGATCGGCCATCCCCGTCTTGCGTGCCACCTCCTCGCCGTCGATCGTGCAGCCCCCTCCGCCGCCGAAGGTGACCTTCCACCCGTCGGGATACATGCGCCTGGCGTCATCCATGGTGCTGGCGGCGGGCTCGACCGGCCGGCGCAGGGAGGTCACCAGCTTCCCGTTGCGGTAGAGATCGACCTGGTAGCGCGCCTGGCGCGATACGAGGAGGCGGTCGCCGCTGGTGCGCCACGCGAATCGCGACCCGAACATCGGCGGCATCCGGGCCGAGAAGCAGTCGAACTGCGCGATGACGTGTGGCGCAACGACGAGCGAGTCGAGGACCGTCGTGTCGCCAGGCGTTGCAAGCACCATGCGATGGATCGTGCGGAGCGAGTCGTCGTCCTGCAACGCAGTGAACAGCGTGTCGCCATGGATCGCGAGGCCGTTCCAGGATCCCAGGGATTCGGGGAGCCGCTGCTCGCCAAGGAGGGCGCCGTCCGGGCTCCAGATGACGAACGACCGCTTGCCGAAATCGAACAGCGCGACGCGATCCGGCCCGGCGTCGAGCAGCTCGAAGGCCATCTCAAACTCGCCCGGCCCGGCTCCCTCTCCCCCCATCGTGGCCAGCGGGGCGCCGCTCGAGTCAAACGTCTCGACGACCGAGCGATCGCGATCGAGCACGAAGATGCGGTCGCGGCCGTCGGTCTGCACCAGCGGCACCGCGGCGTTGGTGAACGACCCCGCCCCGCTGTCGGCGCCACCGAGGCGACGGACCTCCGTGAGGACGTAGGGCCACGGGCGGTCGTCCGGCGGCGAGTTCACCAGGCGGACGCCGGCCGAGTCGACGACCGAGACGTCGGATGTCCGGTCACCGCCGGCACACGCAAGGAGGGCCAGAAGCAGGAGGGACGCGATTGTCCGCATCATGATGACCTCGTGGACGGGATTCCGGGGACGGTTGGCACACCGCCCCGAGGATGCCCAAGTCGAGGCCCGGGTCGCGCTCAGTGCGCCGGTGCGGAGAGGAAGGCCGCGAGGGCCGCGGCGAGCCGGTCGAGACGGGCGTCGTCGACCGCCCGATCGAGCTCCTGTCGCTCGCCGGCCACCACCCACTCGATGTCGATCCAGCGCGAGATCACGGTCCCCGCGGTCGCGCGCGCCGCCTCGATCCACAGGGCGCGCTCCTCGCCCTCCCACACCAGGCGGAGCGCGACCTGCCCCCTGAGGTACTCCGCGATCGCGGTCCCCTCCGGGGCCTCGGCATACTCGCGCGCGACGAGCCGGAAGCCGTAGGCCTCGAGCAGGGGGCCGAGGAGCAGCGACGCCCGCGTGAACGGTTCGGCCGGCGTCGTCACCGTCATCGCTCCGCCTTCGGGAAGCGCCGCATCCACGCCTCGACGTGCGTCGCCCAGTTCCGGATCACCTTCTCCGTGCCCTCGTGCTGGAGGCCGCCCGCGCCGACGCGCTCGTGGGCGAAGCTCACCAGCACCTGCGGGAACGGCATCGTCGGCGCGTTGAGCGCCGCGAGCGTCTGGCGCAGCATCGCCTGCGAACGGGTGGTGCCGAACTGGCCGTCCGAGGCGCCGAGGATCGCAGTCGGCACGCCGTACAGGCCGTGCGGCATCGGCCCGCGCGAGAGCCAGTCGATCAGGTTCTTCAGCGGCCCCGGGACGCCATGGTTGTACTCGGGCGTCGCGATCACGAGACCGTCGGAGGCGCGGATGGCGCGCTGCAGCCCGAGCACGACGGACGGCAGCCCGTCGGCCTCGAGATCCTGGTTGAAGACCGGCACCGCCGACCAGTCCAGTACCGTGTAGCGCACGTCGGGGGGCGAGAGCGTGGGCAGCGCCTCGAGCAGCGCGCGGTTGTAGGAGCCGTGGCGCAGCGAGCCAGCGATCGCGACGAGTTCAAGCGTGGCGGTCATGTGCTTCCCGTTCCTGGAGTGGTGCGATCAACCGCGGGCGACGTCGGGCAGCGGCGTGAGCCGCTCCTCGATCTCGGCGCGCTGCGGCTCGAAGCGGGGCGGCAGGATGATCCTTCGCCCGAGCGACTCGAGCGGGTCGTCCACCGTGAAGCCCGGTCCCTTCGTCGCGAGCTCGTACAGCACGCCGCTCGGCTCGCGGAAGTAGATCGACCGAAAGTAGTGCCGGTCGATCACCGGCGTGGAATGGACGCCGCCCTCGTGCAACCGCTCGAGCCACGCCTCGTGCTCGGTCGGCTCGGTCGCCCAGGCGACGTGGTGCACCGTCCCGCCCCCGGGCTGGCCCCGGTGGGCCGGCGGCGGCTCGTAACGGATCCAGCCGTGCCGCGCGGCCCCGGCGAGCTGCCAGGTCCCGTCCGCGAGCCGTGCCGCGCCGAGCACGCGCTCGAGCACCTGGGCGGTCCCGTCGAGCCGGCTCCCATAGGCGACGACGTGATCGAAGCCGAGCAGGTCGTGCTCGGGCGGGATCTCCGGATGGCGCCCCCGGAGCGGCGCATCGCCGCTTCGGTCGATCACCAGCGCGAGAGCGAGTCCCTCGGGATCCTCGAACCGGAGTTCGCCCTCCTCCCGGCGCACGGCCACCCCCTCGATCGAGAGTCGCGCGTCCCAGAAGTCGAAGGCGGCCTCGCCGGCCACGCGGAAGGCGATCCGGTGGACCATCCCCGCGCCGGCGCGGCCCGGCAGCGCGCCGGGATACTCGAAGAAGGTCAGGTCCGCGCCGGGCGAGCCCTCGTAGTCGGCGTAGAAGAGATGATAGATCGTCGGATCGTCCTGGTTGACCGACTTCGCGACCAGCCGCAGCCCGAGCACCCGCGAGTAGAAGTCAAGGTTCGTCCGCGCATCTCCCGTGATGCAGGAGATGTGGTGGATGCCATCGAGTTGCATGGGGTTCCTCGTCAGGCCTTGCGCCTGGGCCGTCGGTTCCGGGTCGCGCGGCCTGCGGCCTCGAGCGCCAGGTCGAGCCATGGCGCCAGCTCGTCGGGGAGGTCGAGGAGGTCGCCGGGTACCGCAAAGTAGCCCATGGTGCTCCCCTCCGGACCGAACGGCCGGAACGCCGGCCACCCGGCCTCCTCGAACGCCTCGCGGTTGGTCGTGTCGCCCTTGAGGTACAGCACGTCGTCGTCGATCAGCGCGAACGTCCCGGACCGCGCGGCGAGACTCACCCCGCCGAACATGTTCCGGGCCCGCACCCCTGGGACCAGCGGCTCGAGCTGCTCGAGCACGAAGTCCCGGAAACCATCGCTGACCGCCATGCGCGCCTCCCCGCCGCATCCGCACCACGTCAACACGGAACCGACTGCCGCGGTTCCCCCCGAGTCAGGGGATGTACCCGATCCCATCGGGTCCGGTTCCGGCGCCGGTCGGGAAGCGGCGCACCACGCGGCCATCCGGCAGCCCGATCTCCGCCACCTCTCCGCTGCCGCGCAGCGTCACCCACATCCGCCGTCCGTCGGGTGCCACCGCGATGCCGAAGGGCTGTGCCCCGCCGCCCTCGAGCGGGATCACGCGCCGGATGGCGCGGGTGCTGGCGTCGATCAGCCGGATCTCGTCCTGCTCGGGATTGGTCACGATCGCGAGCGCACCGTCGGGGGTGAAGTCGATGCGATACGGGAAGCCGGGGGTCTGGACCGAGTCGATCACCGCGCCGGCCACCACGTCCACGACGAAGACCTTGCCGGTGTTGTTGCTCCCGACCCAGGCGGTGCGACCGTCCGGTGAGAGGTTGATCGCCTCGGTCTGGGTGCCGACGGGGACGACCCGCGGGGCGGTCCCGTCGAGCGGCACGATCGACAGCGACCCGTCGGCGATGTTGGCCGTGTAGGCGGTCCGGCCGTCGCGGGCGAGGGCGACCATGTGGCTGAGTCGCTGCCCCGTCGCGAATTCGCCGGTCACGTCCCCGCTCCGTGCGTTGACGAGCACCACCTTTCCGTCGCGCTCGGCGGTGACCGCGACGGTCTCGTGGTCGGGGAGGAACTTGGCGCCGTGCGGGCGACGATACGGAAGCTCGATCGTGCGATGCAGCGCGCCGCGTTCCAGGTCGACGACCGTGAGCGTCGTGCCCCCCGGACCTTGCGGGCCGTAGTCGGTCACCACCGCAAGCCGGCCGTCGCCGGAGATCGCCACCTCGTGCGGCCCCTCGCCGGTGGGCAGCGTCGCAAGCGCGGCACCGGTGGCCACGTCGTACACGCCGACGGTCGAGGCATCCTTGTGGACGACCGCGAGCGACTGGGCGGAGAGGGGAGCGGCGAGGAGCAGGGCTGCGACGAGCGTGGTGGACCGGATCATGGTTGGCTCCGTTTGGGTCGCGGCCCCTACGCCGGCCACCGGACCCGGGATTCGCCGGCGGCGGATCCGCATCGTGTACATTGCGCCACCCCGCCGATCGAGGGTCGTCTTCAGATGCTCGCCCGCGCGCCACATCGCCCTGCCCGCTGCCTCGCGCTCCTCGCGGGGACCTGCCTTGTCGCCTGCACCACGCCGGCGCCCGATCCAGGGATCGCGACGGCGACCGAGATCGTCACCGAGGTCGGTCGACACCTCGCGGCCGTGAGCGACACGGCCTTCCGTCCGTATGTCGATCACCTGGGGCCGGGACTGGTCCTCCACTTCGAGGACGGCTGCCGTCCGGTGGGCCGCCTCGCGGTCCCGGTCGGGTCGGACGCGGGCGTGGCGCTCGATCCGGAGGACGAGGATCGTTCGTTTCTCGGCGACCTCGCCATCACGCCATCGGCGTGCGACTCCCTGCTGCGGCAACGACGCGAGAGCGTCGACACCCTCCTGACGATCCAATTGGTCTCCGACGCCTACGGCGCGCGGGACACCGTGGCGGCCACGGCGATCCTCGCCATCCATGAATGGTTCCACCACGCCTACATCGACGCCGGCCATCGCATTCCAGCCCGCCTGCTGTCGCGGGCGGCACGAGCGTTCACCGGCGAGGCTGCGACGACGGAATCCGCGGCAACGGCGCAGCTCCGGACGACCGCGCGTTCCGCCCTCGCCGACGCGCTCGCGGCCGCGAGCCCGGGCGACCGCGCGGCCGCACTGCGGCGGTATCGGTGCGCCCGACGCACGCTGTTCGCCGACCAGCCGATGCTCGACTCGCTCGCCCAGGTGCGCGAGGCGGAGGAGGGGCCGGCGATCGTGACCTCGTTGCGAGTCGGCCGGGCACTCGGGTTGCTCGACCGCGATCCGCGCGAGGTGATCCGCGCCGCGCTCGTCGCGCGTCTCTGGGCCCCACAGGACACGGCGGCGGCGGAGCCAGGGCGGGAATTCCACTACGTGACGGCCGCGGCGCTCACCCTCCTCGCCGAGGCAACCGTCCCTGGAGCAGCCGACTCGCTCCGCTACGGAGGATTGCTCGAGCGACTCGTGGTGCCCGGTGAGGGTGGCTGTCCGACGCCGTGAACCGTCGGACGGTGCGAGGGCCACACGCCAAGATCCCCGCGAACCGAGGCCGGCGCGCGGGGATTGGTCTGCACGGAAGTGCATGTGATGACTAGAGTTGCCCCTCCTGGGATCGAACCAGGACTCTCCTGATCCAGAGTCAGGCGTGTTGCCAGTTACACCAAGGGGCAGTGCGGGAGGGTCGCCCCTCCGGACCGGCCAAGCTAGTGAGGGAGGCCGCCCGGCGCAATCGGTTTTCGGGCCGCCTCAGGCCGCCCGGCCGGCGCTTTCCTCGCCGCCTGCCTCGTCCGCGGACTCGCCCGGGACGCCCTGGAACCAGCCGGTGAGTGCCTCGGTCGCCTGCGGACAGAGGTGGCCGGCGGCCACCAGTTCCTCGAGCCGGGCGATCACCGCATCGATCGGCATCGCCCGGCGGTAGGGACGGGTGGCCGAGAGGGCCTCGCACACGTCGGCCACCGCGAGCACCCGCGCCGCGGGTCCGAGCTCGTGGTCGCGCAGGCCGAGGTGGTAGCCGGTGCCGTCGAGCCGCTCGTGGTGTGCGGCGGCGGTCGCGGCGAACTGGCGGAAGCGGTGCACCCGCTTGAGGATCTCGAAGGTGTGGGTCGTGTGCTGCCGCATCACCTCGTACTCGACCGGATCGAGTGCGGCGGGCTTGTCGAGGATCGTGTTGCTGACGCCGAGCTTGCCGACGTCGTGGAGCAGCGCGGCACGGCGCAGCGTCTTGAGCTCGCGGCGCGACATGCCCAGCTCGTGCCCGGTCCGGACCGCGAGGAACGCGACGTTCTGCGAGTGCCGCGCCGTGAACGGGCTCTTGGCGTCGATCACCTTGGCGAACGCCTCCGCCACGGTGTCGAGGCGGTCCTCGTCGGCGAGCACCACGCGGTCGTCTGGCTCGAGGCCGCGGAGCGCGGCGAGCGAGTCGGCGCCCTGGAGCGAGCCCCAGAACTCGGCGTCCATGCTGAACGCGTCGAGGCAGTCGACGAGCACCGGGTCGAACCAGCGGCCGCGCCGGGCGTGGGCCATGTCATAGGCGGTGCGCACGTCGAACGTGTGCGCAAACACCTCGACCGTCTGCGCGAGGCCGATGATCCTCGCCAGCATCGGGATCCCGGAGCCGCGGATGCCGTGCGGCATCCCGTTGCCGTCCCAGTGTTCGTCGAGGCCGTGGATGGCGTCGGCGCTCCCGCGCGGCAGGTCGAGCATCCGGGCGATGTCGGCGCCGCGCTCGCAGCGCGTCGCGATCATCTCGCGCCCCGACCCCTTGTTCCGGGTGCCGAGCATCAGCGTGTGCCAGGCGCGGGCAAGCCGCGACTTCCCCGGGAGCGAGTACTTGAAGGCGTAGCGCGCGGCGTCGTTGCCGGCGGTCCAGTCGGTGAGCTTGTGGGCGTACTTGAGCAGGCGGTCGTCGGCCCCGAAGAGCTGCGCCAGTCGCGCCGAGTTGCTCGAGCAGCCCAGGTCCTTGAGCAGCAGCGCGTAGAACAGGGCGCTCTTCTGGTCGTCGGCCAGGCCGAGGACGTGGCCGATCCGCATCCCGATCAGGGTCGTGCGGACCGCGTGTCCGGCCGGCTGGCCTTCGGTGATGTCGAGGGAGTAGGAGAGCGCGCCCACCACGTCGGCGAGGCGCACCCCGTCACTCACCGGCTCGCGACGAAGCTCGTCGACCTTGGTCCCCTGGAGGTCGCGTCGGCCATCGGCACCGATGGCGCTGGTGGCGCCCGCGCGTCCCCCGGCCCGCTCCACCTGGAGCGAAGCGTCCGACCGGGGGGCGGCGGGCGCCCCGTGGTCCGCCCCCGGCTGCGACCGGACGAGCCGGAGCGCCGAGGCGGACGAGGTGAGGGTGCGAAGCCGACCTTCCATGCCCCCGGGAGGGGGCAAAAAGAATGCCCGCGCCGGATCCGGCGCGGGCGAGTGGAGCTGAGGGGAGTCGAACCCCTGACCTCTGCAGTGCGATTGCAGCGCTCTCCCAACTGAGCTACAGCCCCGCGATGAGGGCGGCAAGATAAGGATCGGATGGGGACGCGGCAAGCGGCCCGGGCAGGCGGTGAATGGTGAATGGTGAATGGGGTGCGCCGGGAGGCCACCCTCTGCGGTCACCGGCCACCGACGCCAGATGCCGGGACCTAGAGGTTTGCCTGATGCGAGATCACACGAGCCTCCTGGCGTGGCAGGTCGCGAACCACCTTGCCCTGGAAGTGTATAGAATCGCGACAGAGAACTGGTCGCCGCCAGCCGCCGCGGCGTGGGGTCAGCTCCGCCGTTCCTCCCTCTCGGTCCAGTTGAACGTTGCCGAAGGGTACCGGTGGCGACCAGGCCCCCGCTGGAGGTTCCATCTACGTGTGGCGAACGGATCGGCTTTGGAGACACTCGAGGTTCTTTCCTTCCTCGTCGAGGCTGGAGCCATCGCACCCGCGACCGCAAGAGGTGCGATCGGGTTGGCCGATCGAAGTGGGAGGTTGATCTGGGGGCTGCAACGACGGACCTGACGATGGGTTTCCCATTCACCATTCACCATTAACCATTCACGGATGCCGACCCCCCTCCCCGTCGACCCCTCCCGCCTCTGGCTGCCAACCGGCGACGCGGCGGCACGTCCGGCATCCTCGGGCGACTTCGTCCTCTACTGGATGCAGGTCACCCACCGGGCCCACGACAACCAGGCGCTCAACTTCGCGATCGAGCAGGCGAACGCGCTCGGGGTGCCGGTGGCGGTGTACCACGGATTGCGGCACGACTATCCGTGGGCGAGCGACCGGCTGCACACCTTCATCCTCGAGGGCGTGCACGAT
Source organism: uncultured Gemmatimonadaceae bacterium (assembly GCA_964557115.1). Classification (GTDB taxonomy): domain Bacteria; phylum Gemmatimonadota; class Gemmatimonadetes; order Gemmatimonadales; family GWC2-71-9; genus Palsa-1233. The sequence goes on along the minus strand of CAZKYO010000021.1, from coordinate 22,369 downwards.
CTCGCCGCGGCGTTCCGGGCCCGCGGCATCGCCTACGGCTTCTACCTCGACGTGCGGGGAGCGGCCGGGGCCGGCGACGCCCCGTCGCCACTGGTGGCGCTCGCGGGGCGCAGCCGCCTGGTCGTGACCGACTGGTTCCCGACCTTCATCATGCCGCGGCAGCTCAAGCGCCTGCGCGAGAAGGTCGACGTCCCGGTCGTCGCGGTCGATTCGGCCACCGTGATCCCGGCGAAGCTCATCGCCAAGAGCCACAGCGCCGCGCGCTGGATCCGCCCCGAGCTGATGGGGCGCCTCGACGACTGGCTCCACCCGGTCGGCGACCTGGAGCCTGTGCACCGCGGCGCGATCGAGTGGCCGTTCGAGCCCGTGGAACCGGGCGCGGACGTGGCACCGCTCGTCGCCTGCTGCGCGATCGACCACGGCGTGCCGCCGGCCCGCGGGTGGACCGGCGGCACCGTGTCCGCGAGGCGGCGGCTCGCGTGGTGGCTCGCGCAGGGGCTGCCACGCTACCTCGAGCGCGACGACCCGAACGTCGACTGCACCTCGAAGCTCTCGCCGTTCCTCCACTTCGGGCACCTCTCGCCGCAGGAGGTGCTGCTCGCGGCGCGCGAGGCGGGGCCCGACGCCTCGTGGCAGAAGTTCGTCGACGAGATGCTGGTGTGGCGCGAACTGGCGTTCAACTTCTGCCGGCTCCAGCCACGCCATCGCACCCTCGAGGCGATCCCCGACTGGGCCCGCGCCGAGCTGGCCGAGCACGAGGGCGACGCGCGCGGCGCCATCTACAGCGACGAGGAGCTGGAGCGGGGCGAGACCGACGACGAGCTCTGGAACGCCTGCCAGCGCGCCTACCTGCGCGACGGCTGGATGCACAACTACCTGCGGATGCTGTGGGGCAAGTCGGTGATCGGCTGGACCGAGGACGCCGGCCGCGCGCTCCGCATCCTCGAGCACCTCAACAACAAGTACGCCCTGGACGGTCGCGATCCCAACAGTTACGGCGGCATCCTCTGGTGCTTCGGGCGCTTCGACCGCCCCTTCTTCCGCCGTCCGGTGTTCGGCACGGTGCGCTACATGAGCACCAACGCGGCGCGGAAGAAGTTCGACGTGCCGGCGTACGTGAGGAAAATGGAGGACGGATGACGGAGGAGTGAGGACGGAGAACAGCGAACGGAGAACAGGGAACGGAGCTTCAACACCGCACTCCGACCTCTGTCCTCCGTTCTCCGTCCTCCGTTCTGCGTCATCCGCCTTCTTCGAACCCCACCTCCACCACCATCCCGTCCTTCGCGATCGAGGTCTCGGGGAAGATCGCCCGCGCCTCGGCGAGCAGCTCCGGCGCCTCGCGGGAGTAGCGCGCCGAGATGTGGGTGAGGACCAGGCGGCGCACCCCGGCAACGAGCGCGAGCTCGGCCGCCTGCCGCGCCGTCGCGTGGCGGGTCTCGCGGGCCCGGTCGGCCTCGTCGTCGCCGAAGGTCGCCTCGTGCACCAGCAGGTCGGCGCCGGCGGCCAGTTCGGCGACGCCGGGGGCCGGGGCGGAGTCGCCGCTCAGGGTCACCCGTCGCCCGCGCCGCGGCGCCCCGACGAGCTCCGCGGGCGTCACGACCCGCCCGTCGCCGAGGGTCACCGCCTCGCCGCGGTGGATGCGCCCCCACATCGGGCCTTCGGGCACGCCGAGGGCGCGGGCGCGGTCGGGATCGAACCGCCCGAGGCGCTCGTGCTCGACGAGCGCGTAGCAGAGCGCCTGCCCCTTGTGCTGTGCCTCGCCCGCCACGATCGCGAAGTCGTCGCGCTCGACCCGGTCACCCGGCCGGAGCTCGATCACCTCGACCGGGAACTTGGGGCGCTCCATCCCGAGCTCGACCAGGACGCCGAGATGCCGCGTCGCGCCCGGCGGCCCGTGCAGCCGGATCGGTGCGGTGCGGCCCTGCAGCCCCATGGTGCGCAGCAGGCCGGGGAGGCCGAGGGTGTGGTCGGCATGGTAGTGCGTGATGAAGACGTCGGCGACCGTGAAGCCCGCGGCGTAGCGCATCATCTGCCGCTGGGTCCCCTCGCCGCAGTCGAACAGGAACGCCTCGCCCTCGCGCTCGAGCATCAGCCCCGCGACGTTGCGCTCCACCGAGGGGACCGCGGCCCCGGTGCCGAGGAAGGTCAGCCGGATCATCGCGCCCCGTTGTGGACCAGCCGGAGGAACTCCTCGCGGGTGCGGCCGTCGTCGCGGAAGGCGCCGCGGAGCGCCGAGGTGATCGTCTTGGAGTCCTGCTTCTCGACCCCGCGCATCATCATGCAGAAGTGCGCGGCCTCGAGCACCACGCCGACGCCGCGCGGGGCGAGCGTCTCCACCAGCGCGTCGGCGATCTGGTCCGTCATCCGCTCCTGCACCTGCAGCCGCCGGGCGAACACCTCCACCACCCGCGCCATCTTGGACAGCCCGACGATGCGCCCGTCGGGGATGTAGGCGACGTGGGCCTTGCCGAAGAACGGCAGCATGTGGTGCTCGCACAGCGAGTAGAACTCGATGTCGCGGACCACGACCATGTTGTCGTGCGGCTCGGCGAACATCGCGTCGCCGATGACCCGGGTCGCGTCCTGGGCATAGCCGCGCGTCAGGAACCGGAGCGCCTGCTCGACCCGCTCGGGCGTCTTGAGGAGGCCGCTGCGGGCGGGATCCTCCCCGAGCGCCTCGAGGATCGCGTGGATGTGCTCGCGGATGTCGGCCATCGGGACTCCAGGAGGTCGGATGGCTGGAATCTAAGAGAAGCGAGAACCGAGGGTCGAGAACCGGGAACGGAGCGAGGGCATCCCGCGACCCTCGGTTCCCGGTTCTCGGCCCTCCGTTCTCAGAAGACGCGGACCGTGATCCCCAGCCGCTCCGGGTGCTTCGCCAGCGAGTCGAGCATCGCCCGGGTCGAGCGCAGCGTCCCCTGGAGGTCGGTGTAGAGCAGCGTGTCCGACATCAGCTTGCCGAGGGTCCCCTCGCCGCGATGGATGCGCAGCAGCAGGGTGTCGAGGCGCGCGCTCATGCTGGACAGCCGGCCGGCCATCCGGTCGGCGGTGACCAGGGTGGTGTCGAGGCGCGCGGAGAGCCGCGGGGCGTCGAGCGCCACGATCGCGGTGTCGAGGCGCGCCGTCACCGACTGGAGCTGGCGGAGGGTCGCGTTGACCTCGGCGGTGGGGCCCTCGCGGCGGTCCCCGAGATAGGCCATCAGGCGTTCCGAGGTGCGCAGCGTCTGCCGGAGGTCGATGATCAGCGAGGTGTCGAGCATCCGGTTGAGCGCGGCCATCGTGCTCGACGCCTGGTCGGCCAGCTCGGCCCCCTTGTCGAAGAGGCCGCTCGCGATGGTCCCCTGGATCGTCGCGCCGGCGGGGAGCGGGTCGCCCTTGCCGGGGTCCCACACCAGCTCCTGGTCGCCCAGCATGCCGACCGAGCGGATCGTCGCGGTGGCCGTGGTGGTCGGGCGCAGGTTGGGGACGTCGAAGGTCAGGTCCACGTCGATGTCGCCGACGCCGTTGAACGCGATCTTCTCGACCCGCCCGATCTGGGCGCCGCTGGTGCGCACCGGCGAGCCCTCCTTCAGCGAGCCGATGTCGACGAAGTGGACCCGCGCGTCGGCGCCGCCCGTGATCGAGCGCCCGCGCAGCCACAGGGCGCCGCCGAGGAAGATCGCGGTCGCCAGCACGACGAGGAGGCCGACGGTGGCCTCGCGATAGTAGGAGTTCATCGTGGAGCCCCGATCAGGTGATCGTCCGGGTCGAAGTCGCGCTCGAGGAACGCGCGCACCTCGGGATTGGTGGAGGCATGGAACTCGGCCGGCGTCCCGATCTCCGCGATGCGCCCGCCGGTCAGCAAGGCGATCCGGTCGGCCGTGCGGAACGCGCCGCGGACGTCGTGGGTCACCATGATGCTGGTGACGCCGAGCTCGGTGTCGAGGCGCTTGACCAGCGCGTCGATGATGTCGCTGTTCACCGGGTCGAGCCCCGAGGTCGGCTCGTCATACAGCACGTACTTGGGGTGCCCCGCCACCGCGCGCGCGATGCCGACGCGCTTGCGCATCCCGCCGGAGAGCTCGGACGGCATCTTGCGCGCGGTCTCCGGCGGGAGGTTCACCAGCGCGAGGCACTCCGCCACGCGCTGCTCGGCGAAGGCGAGGTTCTTGAACTGCTCCTCGCGGGTGAGGCCGAGGCGGATGTTCTCGAAGACGTTCATCGAGTCGAACAGCGCGCCGTTCTGGAAGACGTAGCCAATCGTGCTGCGCAGCGCCGAGAGCTCCTGGCGCCGCAGCGCGGCCACGTCCTGCCCGTCGACGACCACCCGGCCGCGGTCCGGGCGGATCAGCCCGATGATGCACTTGAGGAGCACGCTCTTGCCGGTGCCCGAGGGGCCCAGCAGCGCCATCGTCTCGCCGTCGCGCACCGTGAGGGTGACGCCGTCGAGGACGACCTGGGCGCCGAAGCGCTTGGCGACGTCGGTGAGCTCGATCACGGGTTGAGCAGCAGCTTGGCGAGGACGGTGTCGAGCAGCAGGATCAGCACCGAGGCGGAGACCACCGCCCCGGTCGTCGAACGGCCGACGCCCTCGGCCCCCTGCTTGGTGGTGTAGCCCATGTAGCACGACACCAGCCCGATCGCCGCGGCGAAGAAGAAGCCCTTGATCACGGAGTACCAGCCGTCGAAGGGCCGCCAGTACACGCGGGCGCCGTAGGCGAAGTCGGCGTTGGTCACCGGCAGCGCGGCCTTGGAGCCGATCCATCCCGAGAGCACGCCGACCAGGTCGGCGAAGATGACGAGCACCGGGATCATCACGACGCACGCCAGCACGCGCGGGATCAGCAGGTGGCTGCTCGGACTGCGCCCCAGCGACTCCAGCGCGTCGATCTGCTCGGTGACCCGCATCGTGCCGAGCTCGGCGGCGTAACGCGCCCCGATCCGGCCGGCGAGGATGAGGCCCACGAGCACCGGCCCCAGCTCCAGGATCACCGACTGGGTCACCAGCGAACCAACGACGTAGATCGGGATGTTCCCGGTGAACTGGTAGCCGGTCTGCAGCGCCGTGACCATCCCGGCGAACGACGAGATGAGGATCACGATGAAGAGGGAGCCGGCCCCGATGTTGAAGCACTCCACCAGCGTGCGCGGGAACCAGATCCGCACCTCGCCGGCCCCGCGCGCCATCTCGACCACGAGCGCCGCGAAGCGGCCGACGTGCGCCAGCGCGTCGATCACCACCCGGCCGATCCGGTGCTGGGCCCTCGCGATCGCGGTGCTCATCGATGCCGGGCTCCTCGACGCTGGTGCATTCGACCCCTATCTTGGGCGGCGGTGAAGGCCAAGTCCATCCCCGATGACGCGACCCGCCGGCGGCGGTTCAAGCGGCGGCTGCTCGCCTGGTTCCGGCGGCACGGTCGCGACCTGCCCTGGCGGCGCACCCGCGATCCGTACCAGGTCCTCGTCTCCGAGGTCATGCTCCAGCAGACCCAGGTGAGCCGCGTGACCGAGTACTGGCCCCGCTTCCTCGCGCGCTTCCCCACCCTCGAGCGGCTCGCCGCCGCCCGGCCGCACCGGGTCCGGGAGGCGTGGGCGGGACTCGGGTACTATCGGCGGGCCGTGAACCTCCACCGACTCGCCCGCGAGGTGGCCGCCCGCCCCGACCCCGTCCTGCCCCGCTCCGCCGCAGCACTCCGGGCCCTGCCCGGGATCGGAGCGTATACCGCCGGAGCCGTGGCTTCGTTCGCCTTCGAGCTCCCCGAGCCCGCGATCGACACCAACGTCGAGCGGGTGCTCCGCCGGGCCTTCCACCCGCGGCTGCCGCGGTCGGCCGCGGCCGGTCGCACCCTCGAGCGCACCGCGCGGGCATTGCTCCGCCGGGCCGGCACCGACGCGTGGACGACCAACCAGGCGCTCATGGAACTCGGCGCCCTCGTCTGCACCGCACGCGTGATGCGCTGCGGCGAGTGCCCGGTCCGGCCGGTCTGCCGCACCGGCGCCGGGGCCCGCGCGAAAGATACCCGGTAGCCGACGACCCGGATGGCGGTCACCGCCGTTCGGCGATCGCCTTCCCGATCAGCGTCACCGTCTTCTCGAGCTGCGCCGGCAGCACGAAGAAGTGCGTGCTGAGCCGCAGGTACTCGAGCCCGAACTCGGCGATGCGACGCGTCCGGATCTTCTCGCGCCCGAGGATGCCCTGCAGCTCCTGCGCGGGGAGGCCGTCCACCGTGAAGGCGACCATGGCGGAGCGATGCGCCGGCCGGCGTGGCGAGACGATGCGCACCCCGGGGAGCTCCGCCAGCATCGCGTCGAGGCGGGTGGCGAGGGATCGACTGCGCGCCTCGATCGCCTCCCGCCCGATCGCCTGCTGGAACGCGAGCGCGGCCGCGAGCCCGGCGACGAGCGACTCGTTGCTGGTGCCGACGTGCTCGAAGCGGCGATGGTCCTCCGCCTGCCAGTCACCCGACGCGACGAGCGGCCATGTGCCCGCGACGCGATCCGGCCGGGTGACGAGCAGGCCGGTGCCCTTGGGGGCGAGCAGCCACTTGTGGGGCGAGGAGGCGTAGTAGTCGGCGTCGATGGCGCGGAGGTCGAGCGCCAGCATCCCCGGCGGATGGGCGCCGTCGATCACCGAGACGATGCCGCGCTCGCGGGCGGCGCGAACCAGTGCCGCCACCGGCTCGATCAGGCCGGTCGTGAAATGGACGTGCGAGATCGACAAGACCCGGGTGCGCGGCGTGATCCGCGAGAGCCACGCGTCGAGCATCTGGGCGTCGTCGACCGGGTCGAGGATCGGGTCGAACTGGCGGAGGACCGCCCCGTGGCGCGCGGCCTGCAGCTCCCAGCAGCAGCGTCCGCCGATGTGCTCGTGGGTGGTCGTGAGGATCTCGTCACCGACGCCGAGGCCGATCCCGTTGGCGACCACGTTCATCGCCTCGGTGGTGTTCCGCACGATCGCGACCGAGCCCGGCCACGCGCCGAGGAGCTCCTCGAGTCCCGCATGCAGGCGGTCGAGATCCGGATGCTCCTGCGTCGTGATCCGCTCGAAGGCGCGCAGGTGATGGATCGTCGCCTCGAGCACCGGGATCGGGCAGGCGCCGTAGGTGCCGGTGTTGAGGTGGATGCCGTCGATCACGAACTCGGCCGCGAGCCGTTCCCAGGCGTCCTCGTCGTCCTCGGCGGGACGGCGCGGTCGCGGGCCGGCCGGTGCGGCGAGGCGGACCGCGCCCGGAAGCGCGGTGAACCCCGGCAGGCAGGCGGCGAGGGCAAGCAGGTCGCGTCGGCTGAGGCTCATCCGCGATAGAGCGCGCTGGCCAGCAGCGCGACGAGGGCGAGCACGGTGCCGATCGCGCCGGTCGTGGCGAGCCGACCGGCCGCGCGGTCGAAGGCCGCCGCGGTCTCGCCGGTCGGCTCCAGCCGCGCGAGGCGCGAGGCCGCCGGCATCGCACCCAGCAACGTGACGAGCGCCGCGAGGACGCCGACCCCCTGCATCGTCCCGAGCCAAGACCCGACGCTGGTGGAGAGCTTGCCGTACATGCCGAGGGTCAGCAACACGCCCGACGCGACGCTCACCATCGCCCCGGGACCCACCAGCATGCGGTAGAGCGCGCCCTGGACTTCGGCGATGCCGCCCCAGAACGCGCGGTCGAGGCGCCGCATCTGCGCCCCCGCGACGAGCGCGGCGAGGCCGCCGCCGATCCAGGCGACGTACGAGACGTAGTGGGCGAACCGCCAGAACGCGTTCATCGACTCTCCTGGGAAGAGAAGGCACCGGGGAGCGGCTGCCGCCCGGCGAACCCGGCATCGACCTCGTGCCAATGGGCCACCGCGGGCTCACCATGCTGCCAGCAGAGGTGCACGTCGCGGTCGTCCAGCCGGGCCGGGAAGTCGACCAGGCCCAGCTCGAAGTCGCGAAAGTGGCAGCCGACCTGGTCCAGCTCGCCGAGACACCCCTCGATCTCGGCCGCGAGCGTGGCGACCTCGAGACGGGCGGCCTGGGCCGCCGGCGACTCGCCGCTCGCGTCGGCGTCGGCCTGCGCCAGCTCGTAGGACGTCACGGCGGCGCGCCACGCGGGGTGCAGCCGCAGCAGATCGGCGACGATGCGGCCGACCAGCGGCAGGGTCGCGTTGGCTCCCTCGGGCGTGAACCTCCGCGGGGCGATCGTCACGCGACCTCGCGCAGCGCGTCGCGCATCGCGCGTGCACCGGCCCGCCCGTACTCGGCGATCCGGCCCACCGCGAACGTCGCCCCGCGGTCGCTGACCGGCCGCACGTAGCGAAGCGGCGGCAGGTCTCCTCGCGCCGCCCAGCGCTCGCGCAGCAACTCCGTCGTGCCGGCCATCAGCCACCCGATCGCGGTGTCGGCCGCCGCCAGGAACGGCGGCGGGGTGATCACCCGCTCGCCGACCTCGTCGAAGCCGGGACCGACGTCGATCGCGATCACCAGGTCGCACGGCACCCGCTCGGCCGCGCCGAGCGGCAGCGGCGCGCGCAGCCCGCCATCGTAGAATGCGCGACCGTTGACCGTCACCGCGCGGAAGTAGGGCGGCAGCGCGCAGGAGGCCGCCACGGCGTCGTGCAGCGCCGCATCCTCGCCGTCGGCGCCGAAGGCAACCAGCCGACCGGTGTCCCGCTCGACGGCCGTGACGGTGCACGGCGTGGCGAGGGCGTCGAAGCGCCGCGCCGGGAGCAGCTCGTCGATCAGCCGGCGGAGCGGGGCGCTCCGGAAGAGCGCCGGCGCCCAGATCCCCTTGAGCAGCGCGAATCGCTCGCGCACCAGCACGTCGCGATTGGTGAGCGTCCCGAACCGCTCGAGCAGCGCGGCGGGGTCGGTGCCGGCGGCCATCGCCGCCGCGATGACCGAGCCCATCGAGGCGCCGATCCACCGGACCGGTGCGATGCCGGCCTCCCGAAGTGCGATCGCGGCCCCGAGGTGGGCCGCGGCCTTCGCGCCGCCGCCACCCATGACCACGACGACGCGCGGCGCGCTCACGCGGGGCGCTGCTCCCGCCGGTACGACTCGGCGGCCGCGTAGCGCTCGCGCTCCGCGTCGGTTTCCGGCACGAGTCGGGGCACCCGCTTGGGGCGGCCGTAGTCGTCGATCGCCACGAAGACGACCTTCGCCGTGTGGGTCAGCCGGCGCTCGCCGGTGCTCGGCTTCTCCGAGTGCACCTCGACCGTGATGTCCATCGAGGAGTTGCCGACATAGTCCACCTGCGCCATGCAGGTGACCAGCGATCCCATCGAGATCCGCTCGCGGAAGTCCACCCGGTGGATCGACGCGGTGACCGCCGGCCCGGCCGCGTGCCGGATCGCGGCGATCGCCGCCGCCTGGTCGACCATCGCCATGATCTGCCCGCCGAACAGGTCGCCGAGGATGTTCGCCATGTGCGGCATCACCAGCGTCGAGATCTCGCCGCGCGAGTAGGACATCGGACGGGACTCAGGTGTCATGCGACGTTCCCGGAGGGAGTGGGTGCGGAGCTCGCAACGCGGTTCAGTAATCCACGGGTCGGAGGTAGTACTCGCCGATCGCCGTGCCGGAGAGCATCGCGGTGCTGGGGCCCCGCCGCTTCCAGTGGGTGCCGTCGAGCCGGCCGCGGACCAGGGCGATCTCGCCGTCCCCGAATCCGGCGGCCTTGATCGCCGCGGGGCCGTGGCCTTGGAGGATCAGGTCGAGGATCCCGTCGGCCCGGGCGTAGCTGATCCCGAAGTCGGCCTCGTCGGTCTGGTCCGCGATCAGGTCGGCGCTCGCCGGCTTGTCGACGATCGCCGCGGGCACGCCGAGGTGGCGTGCGAGCGCCCAGACCTGGGTCTTGAAAAGGTCGCCGATCGGATTGATCGGCGGCGAGTCGTCGGCGTGCCAGGTGAAGTAGCCCAGCAGCCGCTCGCTCTTGTTGCCGGTGCCGATCGGCAGCGCCCCGAGCGCGGCGGAGAGGTCGAACAGGGTGATCATCCGCATCCGCGCCATCACGTTGCCGAGCCGCGCCGGCGTCGGCGGCGCGCCGCAGGCCGCGGCGTAGCCGTCCACCGCCGCCGTGATGTCCACGGTCCGCTCCTCGATGCCGAGCGCATCAGTGACCAGCCGGGCGTGTTCGAGCGACGCGGGACTCGACAACCGATGCGGCATCCGCACGGCGACCACCCGATCGCGGCCCAGCGCCTCGGCCGCCAGCCACGCGACGACGGCGGAGTCGACCCCGCCGGACAGCCCGAGGATCGCGCGCTCGAAGCCGCGCCGCCGGGTCACCTCGTCGCGGATGAATTCGGTGAGCCAGCGTCGGGTGAGTTCGGGATCGATCTCGAGGCGCGACAACGGGGCGGCCGGGACGTGGGCGTGACGCGCGCCGTGGATCCGGGCGGGGGAACCGGTGGGCGCCGCGTCGCCGTCATCGTCGGCGAGCGCCCGCAGCCTGGCCCGGGAGAGCGACTCGATCAGGTGGGGGAGCTTCACCTCGAGGTCGGCAAGCAACGGCGCCTGGGCGCGGATCCGGGCGATCTCGTCGAGATCGACCGTCTGCTGGACGACGGCGTCCTCGAAGAGCGGCGCCCGCACCACCACGTCGCCGTCGGGACCGGCGAGGAGCGAGCCGCCGGGGAACCCCTTGCCGCCCTCGAAGCCGACCAGCTGGCTCATCGCGACGAACACGCCGTGTTCGCCGGCGGTCTCGCGCGCGAGGCGCTCCCAGCGCGCCAGCGACCCCGGCTGCCCCGGGTGGACCGGATCCGGCACCAGTCCGCGGGCCGGACTCGCGGAGACGACCGCGATCAACTGGGCACCGTCCACGGCGGCGATCGTCGGCATCAGCGCGTGCCAGGCGTCCTCGCACACCAGGACCGCGGCGCGACCGAATCGCGTGTCGAAGGCGCGCACGTCGCGGCCGGCCTCGACGAAGCGCTCCTCGTCGAACACCCCGTAGGTGGGCAGGAAGACCTTGCGGTGCACGTGCCGGATGCCGGCATCGCTGCCGCCGAGGGCCGCCCAGAGCGCCGCGTTGTGGAGGCGGTCGTCCCAGACTTCGTAGAAGCCGAGGCAGACCTCGACCGGTGGCGCCGCCGCGCGGGCGTGGGCCGCCGCGAGGTCCTCGAAGAGCGCCTCGGCGGTGCGCGCATGCTCGCGCACCCCGCCCTCGAGGAAGTATCCGGTGAGGATCGCCTCGGGAAGCACGAGGAGGTCGGGCGGTTCCGGCGCCGCCGCGAGGGTCCGGAAGACCGCCTCGAGACGGGCGAGGTTCTCCGCCGGCCGTCCCTTCGCCGGGCGGAATTGACAGAGGGCCACCGTGACCGGGCGCATTCCCTAATCTACCCGGCCTCGCCCTATATTCTCGTCCCCGACCCGATGGAGCGCGGCATGTCCCTGAGAGAAGCGATCGCGGGAGCGCCGAACGCGGCCCAGCCCCTTCCCTGGCTCGTGACCTGCGGCCAGCCCTCGGCCGACCAGTTTGCCGCGGCGCACGCGGCCGGCATCCGGGCCGTGATCGACCTGCGCGACCCGATGGAGTCCCGCCCGTTCGACGAGCCGGCGGCGCTCGACCGACTGGGGATCACCTACCGCAACATCCCCGTGAACGTCGGCGCGCTCGACGACGCGTCGCTCGAGGCGGTCCTCGCCGCCCTGCGCGAATTCGCCGACACCCCGACGATGCTCCACTGCGCCAGCGCCAACCGTGTCGGCGGCGCGTTGATCCCCTACTTCATCAACGACCGCGGCATGGACGAGCAGGCCGCGATCGATGCGGCGATGCGCGTGGGGCTGCGCAGCGCCGAGTTGATGGACTGGGGCCTCGACTACGCACGAAGGCACCGCGCCTGAGCGCGGTGCCTTCGAGGCGATCCCGCTGATCCCCTAGTTGTCCGGCCGACCGCGCGACCGCGGGCTGCTCTCCGAGGGCTTCCCCGCCGGCGACGACGACGGCGGTGCGCTCCGCTCCACCCGCGGCGGCGGGCTCGAGGCCGGGATGCTCCTGGGCTCGACCCGTGACGGCGCCGGCGACGACGAGCGCGTCGGCATGCTGGGCGGACGGTAGACCGGCCGCGTCTCCGCCTGCCGCCGCTCGACTGCCGGGGCAATCGGTCGCGTGACCGTCTCGTTGTTCGGCCGACGGGCGCGCGAGCGATCCGGCGCGCTCGTGGCCGGCCGACTCGGGCTGGCCGTCCCGCCTCGCGAGGTGGACGGGCTGGGCGACGCCGTGCCGCCACTCGAGCGACCATCATCCCGCGCGCGGGTCCGGCTGTTGCCGTCGTCGGCCTGCCGCGTCGGGGGCCGGTACGCCGGTTCCGTCGGCCGCGATGCCGTCGACGCCCCGCCGCCGATCACCGGCTGGCGTGGCCGCGACCGCGTGCCGTAGACCGGGTTCGGTCGGACGTTCCTGGGATACGTGTTCACCACGGTGACCGGGCGGTACGGCGTCCCCCAGAACGGATCCCAGCCCCAGAACCCGTTCCAGCGCGTCCGGTAATACGAGCCGTAGTACCACGGATCGTACCACGGGTCGTACCAGCCGCTGCCCAGGTGCAGGCCGATTCCCCACGAGGGGTCGTACCAGCCGCCGCCGGCGACGATCGTCGGCGTCGTGGACTCGAAGCCGGGACCCCACACGCGGTACCCGACCACGTCATAGTCGAACCGGCCGTTGTCGGTCATCTGGCGAAGGATGCCGAGCAGCTGCGCCTCGGCGTCTCCGAGCGGATCCTCGAGCCGGAGCCGCTCATAGTCCCAGTGGTCACCGGCCACGAAGGCGGCGAGGTTGTACGGTTCGCGCGCCACGGCGGCGAGAATCAGTCCGGTTCCGCCGCGGTCGTCGGCGAGGAAGCTCTGGTGGTCGCCGCGGCCGCGCAGCTCGTATCGCCGACCGCCGCGCACGAAGGCGTCGAGATCGGGGTCGAGCGGGAAGAGCACGCGGACGAAGCCGTCGCCGTCGACGCGGAAGACGATCAGGTAGCCGTCCTCGGCCACCTGGACCTGTGCCTTCACGGCATCACCCGGCTGGTAGTCCCCACCGCCGTTCAGGTTGATCCGGATCGGATCGCCAACGGATCCGGTGGGGCCGGCGACGGCGAGGGTGGCGAGGGTGGTGAGGGCGGCGAGCATGGATCCTCCGGCGACACGGGTCTGGCGCACTGCATCTGGATGCCCCCATATGCATCCAGTTCCGTGCCAAGGCTACATCGTTGCAGGACAACGACTTGCAATATTGGGTCCGGGCCAGGTGTCCCACCCTGCGGACACTCGCGACCCAATCCGGGATCAGGCCTTGGAGGTTTCCCGCCCGCCGTTCCACCGGTGCCAGTACATGCGCAGCTCGGTGACGAGCTCGCCATCGGTCTCGGCGAAGAGGGCGCCGCGGGCATCGACCCATTCGCCCGTCTTGCGGCGGCGGAACACCAGCTTGAACTCGGTCGAGAACCAGGGGCCGACGATGAAGGCCTCGCCGGTCGTGAACTGGGCCTCGGACTGGTGGTAGGGGATGTCGCTCGCCCAGCCGCGGATCGCGTCGCGCCCCTGGAGCGGGGCGCTGAACGGCGTCTCGAGGAAGATCGCCTGCTCGTGGAAGATTGCAGTCATGTCGTCGACCCGACCCTTGGTCCAGCCGCGGGCGAAGCCGTCGATCAGTTCGCGTGCCCTGGCGGCGAACGCCGCGTCCTCAACCATCCTGTTTCTCCCCACCCACGGCTGCGCCACCGCCGCCCTCGCCGGTCACCCGTGCCAGGCCGGTGCGGGCATCCTCGACGATCGACTGGTAGCTGGTGTCGGCATGGGCCCAGAGTCGCAGGAACTGGCCGTACGCCATCGCGGCGGAGTCGGGCCGTCCGGCGGCCTCGTAGGCCTTGCCGAGGTAGAACTGCGTCGCCGGAAAGATCTCCGGGGCGCTCGGGAATCCGAAGCGGAGCCGGTTGATCCCGGCCCCCCGCGTGCCCGGCCGGCCAACCTGCGCCAGCGCGAGTCGCAGCTGGATCGGCGCGATGAACGACGACCCGCCGGCCGCGCCGACGAGGCGGAGTCCGCTGTCGGCGAGGGCGAGCCCGCGGGCGGTGTCGCCGCGCGCGACGGTTGCGAGTCCGTCGATCCCGAGCAGCGCCCCGTTGATGAATCGCTGGATCGTGTCGGGGCGCGCGTACACGCGCCGCACGATCTCCTGGGCGCGCG
>CAZKYO010000021.1:0-8141 GCA_964557115.1 uncultured Gemmatimonadaceae bacterium | reverse complement strand
CGCTGGATCGTGTCGGGGCGCGCGTACACGCGCCGCACGATCTCCTGGGCGCGCGCCGCGTCGCCGAGGTCGAGGGCGACAAGCGCCCGCCAGACCGCCGAGAACTGGTTGGGGGGCGCGCGATTGAACAACGAGTCGTAGCGGGTCAGCAGCGCGCGGTCCGCGAAGCCGACGAACATCGGGTAGAGACGGATGTAGTTGGTGAGGTCGCCGCCGTTCTGCGCCATGCCCTGCACGATCCTGAGCGCCGAGTCGCGCTGGCCGAGCGCCTGCGTCATCAGGCCCGCGAGGGCGCGAAGCTGGAACCCCTGAGGATCGCTCGGCGCATTGCGCGCGACCGCACCGGCCACGGCGAGCACCTCGCCGCCGTCGCCCTCGGGCGCCGACAGCAGGCCCCGCACCGCGGCCACCGCCACGCCGCTGCCGATGGCGCTCCGGGTCAGGTCGATGAACGCCGTGGTGTCGCCGCGCAGGGCGAGCCGCGCCTCGCCCGCCCGGGCCAGCTCGCCGGTCGAGCCCGCGGAACGGAAGACGTCCTCGTACCGCCGGAGGAGCGCGGTGTCCCGCGTCTCGAGCGCCAGCTCCATCGGATGGATGGCCGCCGGCGCCAGGGACGAGTCGATGGCGAGCACCCGATCGAACGGCTCCCGCAGCTGCTCGGGCGGGAGCGGCCGGTAGCCACGCCCGTGGTACTGGCTTTCGCCCAGCAGGTACCACCCGTCGGCGTCGTCGGGATACTGCCGCAGGTAGGCGCGGGCCGAGTCGACGGCCGCGTAATCGCCGTGGGAGAACAGGTCGTAGGCGACCAGGAGCGACCGCATCCTGGGCGGCAGCGAGTCGGAGTAGCGCACCGCGTTCGCCGACGCGACAAGCGCCTGCTGGCTCTGGTACAATCCCTTCCATCCCAGCGTGTTGGCCAGCCGGTACCAGGCGAGGGCGAAGGTCGAGTCATCGCGGACCGCCTCCTCGAAGGCGACCTGCGCCGAGTCCCACGCGCCCTGCCGGTGGTAGCGCTCGCCGCGCAGGTAGGCCCGGATCGCGGGCATCGAGCCCGAGGTGATCGCCGAGGCGTTGGCCGAGGGCAGCGGCTCGCGGGATCGCCAGATGTTCCGCAGCAGCTCGAGCGAGAGCCCGTCGGCCAGCGCGAGCACCGAGTCGGCCGGCCCGTCCCGCGTCGCGCGCGCGAGCGACGTGCCGTTGACGTCGAACAATTCGGCCGTGATCCGGGCGGTGCCGCCGGTCGCGACGATGCTGCCGGTGAGCACCGAGGCCGCCTTGGTGCTCCGCGCCACGGCGAGCGCATCCTCGAGGCCGCCGGCCTCGCCGTGGACCCGCCGCTGCCACTCGCGGATCGCGGTGCGCGGCTCGACGGTGCGGATCGGGCCGACGCCATCGAGGTTGGCGGAGATCAGGTCGACCATCCCCTCCCCGATGCCCTCCAGGCCGGCCCCGCTCGTCGTGAACGGCACGACGGCGATCGCCTCGGCGCCGCTGACCACGACGCGACGCGGCCCGGCGAAGAAGAGGATCCAGGCGGCGCCGATCGCGGCGACCAGGAGGGGGAGCAGGATCGCCAGCCGCTTCCACCGACGGCTCTCGCGGGTCGCCCGCGCTGCGCCGGTGCTCTCCTCGGCGACCGCGTCGGCGAACTCGGTGATCGTGGCGAAGCGCTGGGTCGGGTCGGTCGCGAGCGCCCGCTGCGTGGCGCCGTCGATGGCCGGCGGGACCCCCTCGACGACGGTCGAGAGGCGCGGCCGCGGACCGGTCAGCATCGACGTCAGCATCGCCTGCATCGTCGGGCCGCTGAACGCCTGCTTGCCGGTCACCAGTTCGTAGAAGACGCACGCCAGCGCGTACTGGTCGCTCCGCGCATCGACCGCATCGGCCGTCGCCTGCTCGGGGCTCATGTACGCCGGCGTCCCGATCGCGATCCCGGCGCCGGTGAGCGAGGCGTCGGTCGGCTTCGAGAGGTCGAGGGCCCGGGCGATGCCGAAGTCGGCCACCACCGCGTGCCCGCCCGACAGCATGATGTTCTCGGGCTTCACGTCGCGGTGCACGATCCCGTGGCCGTGGGCGTAGGAGAGTCCGCTGGCGGCCTCGCGGATGATCGCGGCGGCCCGCGCGAGCGGGACCCGCCCCTCGCGGCGCATCAGGTCGCGGAGCGACTCCCCCTCGACGAACGGCATGACGTAGTAGAGCAGGCCGTCGGCGCTGCCCGAGTCGTACACCGGGACGATGTGGGGGTGCTGGAGCTTCGCGGCGAGCTCGATCTCGCGCAGGAAGCGCTCGACGCCCAGCGCCGCCGACAGCTCCGGCCGCAGCACCTTGATCGCGACCCGCCGGTGGTGCTTGAGGTCCTCGGCCAGGTAGACCGAGGCCATGCCGCCCTGGCCGACGCGCCGCTCGATGCGGTACCGATCGGCTAGGGCGGCGGTCAGTCGGTCGAGGATGTCGTCGGCCATTCGGCTCGCGCGAGGTCGAGGGAAGCAGGCAATCTACTGCGTTCCGGGAGCCGGGCAGTACCCCGACGCGGCGCGCGCCAGTCCCGGCAGATCACGGAAAGCGGAATCGGAACGCCACCCCGCCGCCGACCAATCCCGAGCCGGCGTCCCCCAGGGGAAGCGCCGCATGCAGGTCCAACTGGAGGTCGGGGAGCACCGCCAGGGCCAGGCCGGCGTGCCCGAGATGCTCGGCGGCCGCCGATCCACCGAACCCCGCGAAATACTCCGCGAATCCCGACAGCCCACCGGCGAGCTCGGCCGCCACCACGACAGTCTGCATGAACCGGGTCTCGGCCTCCTCGCCCTCGAGGGCGATCCCTGACATCGCACCGATCATGACCGCCCCGAATGAGCGGCTGCCGGTCAGCTGCAGCGCTGGCGTGACGCGCTGGTTGGCGGCAGACCGGTCGCGCGGGACGCTGGCACCGGCCAGCATGGCGAGGCCGCGATCGGTCCCGCCGGCGAGCCGCACCTTGGCCCCGATGGAGCCGCGGTGCGCATCAAGCCAGCCAAGCCTGGCCTCGACCCGCCGGCCGAGCCCCACCCGGAGGAGCACCTCCAGCGCGGCGCCGTCGAGATCGGCGGCAGGTTCGACCGCGTAGCCTGCCTCCACCTGCACCCGACGGACACCGACGACGCTGGCCGCCTCGGTGAAGTCGGGGCGGTCGGCCTCGAGTGCCCCCTGGGCCGCGAGGGTTCCCGGGGCGACCGCGAACAACAGCGCGAGCACACGCGACGCAGGGTTCAGCGGAGCCACTCGCGGAAGGTGCCGACCAGCAGCCAGAGGTTGAGTCCCGCGATCAGGACGGTGACGACCCAGGCCGTCGTGGCGAGCACGCGGCCGTTGACGAACTCGCCCATCTTGGCGCGCGAGGAGGTGAACCAGACCAGCGGCACCACGGCGAAGGAGAGCTGGAGCGACAGGACCACCTGCGAGAGGATCAGCAGCGCGCCGGTCCCGCGCTCGCCGTAGATCGCCGTGACGATCACCGCGGGGACGATCGCGATGAGGCGGGTGATCAGGCGTCGCAGCCAGGCCGGGAGCCGGATGTCGAGGAAGCCCTCCATCACGACCTGGCCGGCGAGCGTCCCGGTGATCGTGCTGTTCTGTCCCGAGGCGAGCAGGGCCACCGCGAAGAGTCCGCTGGCGAGCGTGGTGCCCAGGAGCGGGGTGAGCAGCCGATGCGCGTCGTTGATGTCGGCGACGCCTTCGTAGCCGGTGCCGTGGAAGGTCGCCGCGGAGAGGATCAGGATCGCGGCGTTGATGAGGAAGGCGAGGCAGAGCGCCACGGTCGAGTCGATCGTGGCGTACTTGATCGTCTCGCGCTTGTCGGCCGGCGTGTCGCCCATGTGCCGCACCTGGACCACGGCCGAGTGCAGGTAGAGGTTGTGCGGCATCACCGTCGCGCCGAGGATGCCGATCGCGATGTAGAGCATCGCCGGGTTGGTGACCACCTGGGTCGACGGGACGAGTCCCCGGAGCATCGGGCCGACCTCGGGGCGCGAGAGCAGCATCTCGACCGCGAAGCAGCCGCCGATCACCACCACCAGGGCGATCACGAACGCCTCGAGCCAGCGGAAGCCGCGATGCTGCAGCAGCAGGATCAGCAGCACGTCCACCGCGGTGATCATCACGCCCCAGAGGAGCGGGATGCCGAAGAGCAGGTTGAGCGCGATCGCCGAGCCGATCACCTCGGCCAGGTCGCAGGCGGCGATCGCGACCTCGCAGAGGATCCAGAGGACGAACGACACCGGCCGGGAGAAGTGGTCGCGACAGGCCTGCGCGAGGTCGCGCCCGGTGACGACGCCGAGGCGGACCGTGAGGGCCTGGAGCAGCATCGCCATCAGGTTCGACAGCAGGATCACGCTGAGCAGCGTGTACCCGAACTGCGCGCCGCCGGCGAGGTCGGTCGCCCAGTTGCCCGGGTCCATGTAGCCCACCGCCACCAGGTAGCCAGGGCCGGCGAAGGCGAGGAGCTTGCGCCACCACGGCGCGTTCCGGGAGATCGGCAGCGTCCGGTAGGATTCCGGCAGGGTCGGCCGGCGGCGCGGGAAGCGCCAGCCCGGCTCGGCCACGGCGGGCAGGGTCGCCTCGGCGGCGCGCGGCAGCTGCCACCTCATGCGGCCCCCGTGGCCTGGCAGAGCAGCTGCGAGGCCAGCTCGCGCCCCACCACCTGACGCAGCCGGCCTCGACGGACGGTGAGCGGGCCGTCGAACGGCTGGTGTTCGAGTACCGTGACCGCCGTGCCCGGCACCAGGCCGCGATCGGCGAGCCAGCGAAGTCGATCCCCCGCATCGGTGTCCACCCGGACGATCGTCACCGTCTCGCCCGCCCCGACGCCGGACAGCGGCACCGTGCGCCGCACCTCGATCTCGCCCTCGGCCGTCGGGATCGGGTCGCCATGCGGATCGAAGCGCGGGTGTCCGAGCGCCTCCGCCATGCGGGCGACCAGGTCGTCGCTCACGGCGTGCTCGAGGCGCTCGGCCTCGTCGTGGACGGTGTCCCACGTGTAGCCAAGTCGGGCGACGAGGTAGCTCTCGATCAGGCGATGGCGCCGCAGCACGCGCAGGGCGAGCCGCCGACCCCGGGCGGTCAGCGACACGCCGCGATAGGGCTCGTGGCGGAGCAATCCCTGCTCGGCGAGCCGCTTGACCATGCCGCTCACCGACGGCGCCGAGAGCGCCAGCGCCTCGGCGATCGCCGTGGTCGAGGCGACGCCGCCGGTCGCCTCGGTGAGATGGTAGACCGTCTTGAGGTAGTCCTCGACCGAGCGGGTCAGGTCAGGTGCGAGAAATTTAGTCACGGCTAAACATTTCTTGCAGCCGTCCACAAAGTCAAGGGGCGACCCCCGACCGGGGCCGCCCCTTCCGCGCTGGTCGCTGCGCCTCAGTCGCCGCCGAGCCCCGGGGTGATCCGGTAGCGCGTGACGGCCGGCAAGTCGTTGTCGTCCCGGGCGAGGCCCCAGACCAGGTCTCCGTCGGCCTCGACGAAGCTCACCCGCGGCGGGAAGGCGATGCGACCCTCGAAGGCGCCATCCGGTGCGAAGACCTCGTACACGACCGGCATCCCGAAGTGGACCAACGGATCGAGCGCGTCGCGCGGGGTCCGGAGTTCCTCATCGCGAAGCGCGACGGAGGCTGAGGCCACCTGGGCCCAGATCCGGCCGGTGCGGTCGGCCTCGAGGCCAACCAGCGGGGCCTTCCATCGTGGCAGCGGCGGGCCGTCCCACTGCCAGCCGGGATCGGTCCGGCGCAGCTCGTAGCGGATCAGTGCCGCTTCCTGGACCCGCTCCGCCTCCGGCACCGGCACCGGGTCCAGCTCCCGACGGATGACGGTCGGGCGTCCCCGACCGTCCGCGATCACCAGGCGGTACGCCGATCCATCCCCCGCGACGAAGGCGCCGTGGCGGAGCCAGGTCCACAGATACGTGGGGGCGTACCGCGACGATGTCGCCATCGTGCTGCTGTCATGCCGGGCGATGTAGCGCATCCGCGGAACGTCGAGGTCGGGCGGCAGGAGTGAGTCCAGGAAGTGACCCTCGTGGCCAAGGCGGATCAACCCAATGCGGCCGAAGATCTCGCCTGTTCTCGGCGCCGAGAGCGGTCGGACCAGGTAGAGCCGCCCGGCATCGTCGATCCGGATGCCGTTGGGAGTGTTGAAGCCGCCGGGTAGCGGCATCGCGTCCAGGTAGCGGCCGGTGCTGTCGAACCGGGAGATGCGCGAGTTCCGCGAGTCCCATTCGGCCAGCCCGTCGCCTGGCAGGATCACCATGCCGGCGTTGCGCCGGAACTCACCGGGGCCGGCGCCCTCGCGCCCGATGCGCCGGATGAACTCGCCATCCGCGCCGAAGAGAAGGATCGATTGCGATCCGTCGTCGAACACCCAGAAACGGCCGCGGGCATCGACGTCAAACTCGCGAACCCGGGCGAACAGGGAGGTATCGTCCACGGCGGGAGCGATCGAGACCTCCGCCACGAGGTGGCGCACTGCGCGCTGGGGGACCTCGCCGGCGACAGTCACCCGGATGGTGTCGGCGGCGCTGTCGATCGCGACGGTCACGCCCCGATGGGCGCCGTTGCCGCGGCATGCCGCGAGCACGAGCGCGCATGCGATGGCTGACGTGCGTGGATGCATCGGTGTCCCCGCTCGAAGGCAGTGCCGCTTCGACGCGGGGATCCGAGCCAGGGTTGCAGCCGGTCGCTGCCGTCTTATTGCGGCAGCGCGCCCGCGGCGCCCATGTCCGCACCGAGGCCGGGAACGAGCCGATACCGCCCCACGGCGGGAACGTCGTTCTCGTCGCGGCCGAGGATCCACACATTGTCGCCACTGGCGTCGATGAAGCGGGCGCGGGCCGGGAATTCCACCCGGCCAAGGAATTCGCCCGAGGCGGTGAAGACCTCGTAGGCCACCGGCATCCGATGCCGGATGACTGGCTGCAGGGAGTCCCGCTGCACCGGCAACTCGGCCTCCGGGATCCGTTCCGAGGGCATGGCGACCTGGGCCCAGATCCGGCCGTCGCGATCGGTCGCGAGGCCGACCATCGGCGCCTTCTCGGTCGGCAGCGGCGGGCCGCGCCAGCTCCATCCCGGTTCGGTCTGCCGCATGTTGTAGGTGATCGACTGCTCCTCGATCGACCGCTCCTCGGGGTCGACGGGAACGGCGCCGGTCACTCGCTGCACGACGATCGACCTCCCTGTGCGACGGGCGATCACCATCCGGTACTCACCCCCGTGTGCCGCCACGAACTCGCCGCTCGGCAACCAGCCCCAGTAATAGTTGGGGGCGTAGCGACTGCTCGTCGACGACCGGTTCCCCTCCTGCTCCGCCAGATACACCTGGCGCGGCACCGGGAGGTCGGGTGGCGCGAGCGAATCGGTGAACTCCCCGTTGGGTCCGACCGGCACCAGCCCCATCCGGCCGAGGATCTCCCCTTCGCGCGGCTCGGTGACGGGACGCCGGAGGTAGAGCGCTCCGCTCCGGTCGGAATAGAGGCCGTCGTTGCTGCTGAAGCCACCCGGCAGCGGGCGCGAGGCCATGAATCGGCCGGTGCTGTCGAGCTCCGTGATCCGCGAGTTCCTCGAATCCCAGACCGCCAGGCCGTCGCCGGGCAGGGTGACCATCCCGCCGTCCTGCCGGAATTCGCCCGGGCCGGCGCCCTCCCGACCGATCCGGCGAATCAGCGCGCCGTCCGGGGCGAACTGGAAGATGCTGTTCGAGCCGTTGTCGTAGACCCAGAAGCGCCCGGCGTCGTCGACGTCGAACTCCCACACGCTGGTGAAGAGGGTGGTGTCGTCGATGCCGGGAGCGATCACGACCTCGGGCACGAGGTGCCGGACGTCGGCGGCGGGGACGTCGCCCCGGATCGTGACGATGACCGAGTCGCCGGTGGAGTCGATCGCTGTCGAGATCGCCCCGCCGGCCCCGGTCGTGCCGCACGCGACGGACAAGAGCCACACGACAATCGTGCCCTGACGCTTCATTCCCGCCTCGTGGTGTTGGGGTCGAGGAACAGACGCGCGACACCGCCGATTGGTTGCGGGACGACCCTCAGGATCCCAGCGCACGCCACCGGGCGATCACCGGCGTGAGGATCCGTTCGGTCATCCCCCAGAGCAGGCCGGCATCGAGATGGTAGCCGC